>NZ_JBXSOU010000008.1:0-316585 GCF_057784395.1 Martinezella sp. CNPSo 3957 | reverse complement strand
CCGGCTTCGGGGAGCGGGGGAGTCCGGAGAAGAGATCGTTGCTATTGTCCATAGAATTTCAAGCTGCTCAGATTTGTTCTGGTGGGGCCAGACCCCTTCATTATCGCATTTGTCGCCGCTATTCGCGAATCACCGTGATTCTGCCAGAAACAGCGCACAAGAGCGATGGCGCCCCACGACGGGGCAGATTCATGAAAGAGATTTGCGTTGCCGGGTGAAGAATGGCAAGCCCGATGGCCGATCGGAGGAAGTATCCGCATGCCAATGTCCACAGCTCATTTGCCCGTTCTGTCCGCAATCTCGGGCATTTTGTTGCTCGCCACCGCCTCGGGAACCTCTGCCGAGATGCTGAAGCCGTTCAAGGACGAACTGTTTTCCAGCCAGACGGTCATTGAGAGTCACGACAACGGCGCCTTCCAGACGATCGATTATCAGGAATTGCGGGATATCAATGGCCGCGACCAGATTCCGGAAAAGCGTGTCAAACCGGCTTATGTCGATACCGGCGTGCGCTGGAAGGCGCAAGAAGACGAAACGCTCGAGATCGGCGATCGCAGGGTCGATGTCACTCGCATAGGCCCCGCATCGAAGCAGGCTTTCACCGTGATCTTCATTCACGGCCGAGGCGGCGACCGCCGGCTTGGCTCCAACGACTATACGTTCGGCGGCAATTTCAACCGGCTGAAGAACCTGGCTTACAAGAACGGCGGCACCTATTATGCGCCGAGCGTCAGAGGTTTCGACAGCAATGGCGTTGCCGATATCGCGGCGCTCATCCGCTATTCCTACGAGCAATCCGGCGGCAAGCCCGTCATACTCACCTGTGCTTCCATGGGGAGCTTCATCTGCTGGGGCATCACGCGCGATGCCGAAAGCGTCAAGCGGCTGAAGGGCATGGCGATCCTGAGTGGCGTTACCGATCCGGATTTCACGAAGAGCGCTTTCTACAAGGCAAAGCTGCCGCTCTGGTTCGCCCATGGCAGCAAGGATCCGGTCTACGCCGCGGCTGACCAGCAAGCCTTATTCGAGAAACTTTACAAGGCGCATTATCCCACGCGTTTTACGCTTTTCGAAACCGGAAATCACGGAACGCCGGTGCGCATGACCGATTGGCGCAAGGTGCTAAACTGGCTCGTCGA
This sequence comes from Martinezella sp. CNPSo 3957, assembly GCF_057784395.1. NCBI lineage: Bacteria > Pseudomonadati > Pseudomonadota > Alphaproteobacteria > Hyphomicrobiales > Rhizobiaceae > Martinezella > Martinezella sp. CNPSo 3957. The sequence goes on along the minus strand of NZ_JBXSOU010000008.1, from coordinate 315,446 downwards.
TCCACAGGCATCGTGAAACACATCGCACAATTCGATTTATTTTCCGGATAAGCATTTTTTCAAACGATTTGAACAGGTTTCGGCCTTGTTCGCTAACTTTCCTTTGCTCCGCCTTTTTGTTAGTCCGATGGATGAAATAGGGGGAGAAACCGGAATGACGAAGACGATACGGCCGCTTTTGGCCGGAAACTGGAAGATGAACGGCACACGCGCGAGCCTGGATCAGATCAAGGCGATCGCGGATGGCGTCAAGACGCCACTGTCGGAGAAAATCGACACGCTGCTCTGCCCCCCGGCGACGCTGCTCTATGTGGCAACGGCGCTGTGCGACGACAGCCCGCTCGCCATCGGCGCCCAGGATTGCCATCAGCAGGTCAGCGGCGCTCATACAGGTGACATCTCGGCCGAAATGATTGCCGACTGCTTCGGCACGCATGTCATCGTCGGCCATTCCGAGCGCCGCAGAAATCACGCGGAAAGCGACATGCTTGTACGAGCCAAGGCACAAGCCGCGCACGATGCCGGCCTGATTGCCATCATCTGCATCGGCGAGACCGCCTACGAGCGCAATAGCGGCCAGACGCTCGACGTTTTGAAGCGGGAGTTGATCGGCTCGGTTCCCGATGGTGCGACCGCCGCAACGACCGTAATTGCTTACGAGCCAGTCTGGGCAATCGGCACCGGCGTGGTTCCGACCAGCGAGGATGTCGAGGAAGCCCATGCCTTCATGCGCGCGGAGCTTATCGAACGCTTCGGCAAGGAGGGCGCAAACATGCGAATTCTTTACGGCGGATCCGTCAGCGGTGCGAATGCGCGCAGTCTTCTCGACATTCCCCATGTCAACGGCGTGCTTGTCGGCGGACAGAGCTTGAAAGCCGCCGACTTCCTTGCCATTTATGCCGCATTCGAACGGCAGTTCGCCTGAAGCAACAACTTGCCCGGAGTTCCGGCCTTAAAAGGGCTTGGAATAGGCGAGAGCCTCATGTAAAGAGCCGCGAGCTTTTATTTTTGATGCCCGCACCGGGCAGGACTGGATCTATGCAAACCGTACTGCTTGTCATCTATCTCATGATCGTCGTCGCCCTTATCGGCGTGGTGCTGATTCAGCGCTCCGAAGGTGGCGGCCTTGGCATCGGCGGCGGATCGGGCTTCATGTCTGCGCGCGGTACGGCCAATGCGCTGACGCGCACCACGGCCATTCTTGCGGCGCTGTTCTTCGCACTTGCGCTCGGCATGAACGTGCTGTCCCGCTTCGAGGCACGCCCGACCGACGTTCTCAACCGTATTCCGAGCACGGCAGGTCAGGGCAACGGTATCCTCGATTCGCTTGGTGGCCAGAAGGGTGCTGCTCCGGCAACCACCCAGCCGAAGCCGGTCGACAATAGCGGCGTGCCAAATAGTGGCGCCGTTGCTCCGCAATCGCAGGCGACCCCGCCGGCCACGACGAATCAGGCAGCACCTGCGCAGCAGGCTCCGGCCGCGACCGGTCAACAGACCGCGCCGGCGACGACCACTCCCGCGCCAGCCGACAACGGCGGCGTCCCGACCGGCAAGTAATTCCGGTCGCCAAAGATCATCCCCGGCAGGTCCTCGGATCTGCCGGTTTTGTTTTGTCCATATTCCGCGTTCTGTAGCCAAAATTCCGGAAACGAATTTTAGGGCTAGCGGAATCATTTGTGAAAAGGTATCCGGTGACTCCCATGGCGCGATATGTATTCATCACTGGCGGCGTGGTTTCTTCCCTCGGAAAAGGAATTGCGGCTGCGGCTCTCGGAGCGTTGTTGCAGGCTCGTGGTTATCGAGTCCGCCTGCGCAAACTCGACCCCTATCTGAACGTGGATCCGGGCACCATGAGCCCGACCCAGCACGGCGAGGTCTTCGTCACCGACGACGGAGCGGAAACCGACCTCGATCTCGGCCACTACGAGCGCTTCACTGGCCGCTCGGCCACCAAGACCGATAACATCACCACCGGTCGCATCTATAAGAACATCATCGACAAGGAACGCCGTGGCGACTATCTCGGCGCGACCGTTCAGGTCATTCCGCACGTTACTAACGAGATCAAGGATTTCGTCACCGAAGGCAATGACGAGTATGATTTCGTCATCTGCGAGATCGGCGGCACGGTCGGCGATATCGAAGCCATGCCTTTCATGGAAGCGATCCGCCAGCTCGGCAACGACCTGCCGCGCGGCACGGCTGTCTACGTTCATCTGACGCTGATGCCGTATATTCCGGCTGCTGGCGAATTGAAGACCAAGCCGACGCAGCATTCCGTCAAGGAACTGCAGGCCCTCGGCATCCATCCCGATATCTTGCTCGTGCGTGCCGACCGGGAAATCCCCGAAGCCGAACGCCGCAAACTCTCGCTGTTCTGCAACGTGCGGGAATCTGCCGTCATTCAAGCGCTCGATGTTGCGAACATCTATGACGTGCCGATGGCTTACCACAGGGAAGGCCTCGACAACGAGGTGCTGGCCGCCTTCGGCATCGAGCCGGCTCCGAAGCCGCGTCTGGAACAGTGGGAAGAGGTCTGCAATCGCATCCGCACGCCGGAAGGCGAGGTGACCATCGCCATCGTCGGCAAATATACCGGCCTCAAGGATGCCTATAAGTCGCTGATCGAAGCGCTGCACCACGGCGGCATTGCCAACCGGGTCAAGGTCAAGCTGGAATGGATCGAGTCCGAGGTCTTCGAAAAGGAAGATCCGGCACCGTATCTCGAGAAGGTTCACGGCATTCTCGTTCCTGGCGGTTTCGGCGAGCGCGGTTCCGAAGGCAAGATCCTGGCTGCCCGTTTCGCGCGCGAACGCAAGGTGCCGTATTTCGGCATCTGCTTCGGCATGCAGATGGCCGTCATCGAAGCGGCCCGCAATCTGGCTGGCGTCGAGCATGCCTCGTCGACCGAGTTCGGCCCGACCAAAGAGCCGGTGGTCGGTCTGATGACCGAATGGCTGAAGGGCAACGAGCTGCAGAAGCGCACCGCATCGGGCGATCTCGGCGGCACGATGCGCCTCGGTGCCTATAAGGCGGCCCTGAAGAAGGGCACGAAGATTTCGGAAATCTACGGTTCCACCGATATTTCTGAGCGCCATCGCCACCGCTATGAAGTCAACATCGACTACAAGGATAAGCTGGAAGATTGCGGCCTGACCTTCTCCGGCATGTCACCGGATGGCGTGCTGCCTGAGACGATCGAATATGCGGATCATCCGTGGTTCATCGGCGTCCAGTATCACCCGGAACTGAAATCCCGTCCGCTGGAACCGCATCCGCTGTTCTCCAGCTTCATCGAAGCGGCGACGGAACAGAGCCGGCTGGTATAGAGCGCTTCACCGAAGCGCTCTAGATCTTTGCTTTTACGCAGTTCGGGACGGAAAAACGCTAGGTACTTTTCCAGGAACTGCTTTGAGGACTGCAAATCGCTTGCGGTAGTCGCTCGGGCTTACCGCAAGCCTCTCCCGAAAATGATGGCGCATGGTGGCTAGCGATCCAAATCCGCTTGCCGCCGCGACATCGTCAAGCGAAATAGCCGTTTGTTTCTCCAGGAGATCGCGGGCGTGCCGCAGCCGCTCGCTGAGGAGCCATTCGCCCGGCGCCATGCCGGTGGTCGCCTCGAAACGGCGCTGAAAAGTCCGCACGCTCATGCCGGCCCGCGCTGCAAGCGTCGCAATGGGCTGATCTTCCTGCAAACGCTCGCGCATCCATTCAAGCAAGGGGCCTAAACGCGCACCCTCGCGCTGCCTCAAAACTGGCGTCTCGATATATTGAGCCTGGCCGCCTTCGCGATGCGGCGGCACCACGAGACGGCGGGCGACGCTATTGGCGGCATCAGGTCCGAAGTCCCGACGTACGACATGTAGGCAGAGATCGATCGCGGCGGCACTGCCGGCGGCCGTGAGCACCTTATCCTCATCGACATAGAGAACATCGGCATCCACTGATATATCTGGATAGCGCGCCGCGATGGACTCGACATAGCGCCAATGCGTCGTCGCCTTGCGACCGGTGAGCAATCCGGCGGCGGCGAGGACCGCGACACCAGAGCAAAGCGACATGATGCGGACGCCGCGGCGGCTCGCCGCTTGAAGCTGGGCAATCAGCGGGGCAGGGACTGCCGTGCCTATTCCACGCCAACCGGGCACGACGATCAGATCGGCATCGGCAATGACCTCGAGGCTATGATCGACCTGTACCGTCAGCCCGCCGGCGGCGCGCAGAGGGCCATCCTCGATCGCGCAGGCGGAAAACCTGTACCAGTCGTCGCCCATCTCCGGTCGCGGCAGGCCGAAAATTTCGTAGGCGACACCGAATTCGAAGGTGCAGAGCCCGTCATAGACGAGGGTGACGACATGTGGGCCGCGAAGATTGGGGTTATTTGAGTTTGGCATGATATTGACGTTATATGGCATTTCGGCCAATTTCAACCACGGGATCGCTCAGGCATGAATGCACCGAACCAAAGAAGGAGCGTTCCATGTCTCTCGTCAGTGAAATCCCTACTGCAGATCCCAGTTTCGTCGCAGAGCACTATGCCAAGAGGCTTGGCTTCGAAACCGATTGCTCCGACGTCTACCAGTCCATGACATCGGGCAATGTCGATTTCGTTCTGCTCGATGTCCGCGGCCCTGCCATGTTTCAAGAGAAGCATATCCCGGGTGCGCTCAACCTGCCGCATGGCAAGATGACCGCGAGGAAGATGGCGGAATGGCCGGACGATACACTCTTCGTCGTCTATTGCGCCGGGCCGCATTGCAACGGCACCGACAAGGCGGCTTGGCGTCTGGGCACGCTCGGCAAACGCGTGAAGGTCATGATCGGCGGCATGACCGGCTGGGCCGATGAGGGTTATCCGTTCGCGAAGGGCTGAGCGCGAGGGCAGAGCTGGCATATGCCGGGTCTGCCCGTTTTTGCGACACTGCGAAAAACTTCGGCATCTACGTCATTTACCTGTCGCGCCGCTTTCCTTTCCGTGACACTGTGCGAGTAAGCATAACGGGAACAAAAGTATGATCCTCAATCCATTTGATGATGGCGTCGAGCGGCCGAAAGCGAAGATCGCCATCACCTTCACGCTGTTGATTACTTTCAATATTGCCGCTTGGGCTTGGGCCTGGGTCGCTTTTGCAGACCGCCCGTCTTTGCTTGGCATTGCGCTTCTCGCCTATATGTTCGGCCTACGCCACGCTTTCGATGCCGATCACATCGCCGCCATCGACAATGTCGTACGCAAGCTCATTCAGGAAAAGAAGCAGCCCCATGCCGTCGGCTTTTTCTTCTCGCTCGGTCATTCCTCCATCGTGGTGATCGCCTCGATCCTGATTGCCGCGACGGCAGCTGCCATGCAGAGCCAGCTCGATTCCTTCCACGATATCGGCGGCGTCATCGGCACGACGGTTTCGGCGGTTTTTCTCCTGCTGATCGGCATCGCCAATCTCTTCGTACTGAAAGGTGTTTGGTCGGCCTTCAGAAAGGCGCAGAGGGGCGAGAGGATCGCGGAAGAGGATCTCGACACGCTGCTTGCCGGTGGCGGCTTCATGGCGCGCATCTTCCGGCCCATGTTCAAAGTCGTAACCCGCTCCTGGCACATGTATCCGATCGGCTTCCTTTTCGGCCTCGGCTTTGACACAGCAACAGAGATTGGGGTTCTAGGCATTTCCGCGGCTCAAGCCGCGCAGGGCATGTCCTTCTGGACCATCCTCGTCTTTCCGGCGTTATTTACCGCCGGCATGTCGCTGATGGATACTCTCGACAGCACGCTGATGACGGGAGCCTATGGCTGGGCCTTCGTCAAGCCGGTGCGCAAGCTCTGGTACAATCTGACCATCACCGCGGCGTCAGTCGTCGTCGCCGTCTTCATCGGCGGCATCGAGGCTTTGGGGCTCATCGCCGACAAACTCGGCCTCGAAGGAGGTTTCTGGAGCTTCGTGGGCGAACTCAACGACAATCTTGCCAATTTCGGCTTCGCGGTCGTCGGCATTTTCCTTTTGAGCTGGCTGGTTTCGACGGTGCTCTATAAAGCCGGAGGCTACGACAACTTGCAGATCAATCGCTCTTGACGCATCATTGCGCCCGGGGATCGATCATGTTTTGACTGGACATCGTCGTCCGCGGCTCCAGTTATATGCGATGAGGGGCCACCACCATGATCCATGCAAGCAGTATTCGCAGCCTAGGACTGACGGCAGGCATCCTGTTCGTCATCGGCGCCGGCACAGCTTTTGCGCAAACTGTCACGAATTGCCCGCTGCGGCCGACCGTCAGCACCGAACGCCGGACTTTGAATTGCCAGCCTGGGCTTAGCATCACCGTCGAGCGCGGCGCGCATTTCCACCTTGCTGACCGAAATCGGGATGGCCGGGTGGATGCTATCGTGCTCGACAGCAAGGCGGCCTTGGTCGATGTGGACAGTAGCCGTGTTCAGGGTGGGTTCGAAGTGGTAACGCCGCAGGCGATCGCTGCCGTCCGCGGCACGCGATGGGCTGTTGACGCGCAACGTGGCAAGACATCCGTGCTTGTGTTGCGCGGCCGTGTTGCGGTTAACAAGGTATCGACCGGGCAGGGGGTGACGCTCGGGCAGGGGCAAGGTGTCGATGTGGATCGCACCCGCTCTGCCTTGCGTGTCAATCCGTGGGGACAGCCGCGCATAAACGCCTTGATGGCACGCCTGGGCCAGTGAGATCCCGACGCCATGCGCAGACCATCGCTGCAAACGCTGATTGCGCTTCTCTTGACTGTCGCCTGGAGCCTGGGTCTTGGCATTGCGCATCTGCGCGGTGACATTCCCTTCATCGACGGCGCGGAAGCAACCCTTACAAATCTCCGCAATACGCTCGGCGGCCGTAGCCAGCCGCCCGATCTTGTCACGATCGTCGCCATCGACGATGAGACCTCGCGAGTGGCGGGGCGCTATCCCTTGCCACGCGCCACGCTTGCCAGGATCGTTGATGCCATCGCCGCCATGGGACCCAAAGCCATCGCCCTCGACGTGCTTCTGGTCGATCCCGGTGACGAAGCCGGCGATACGGCGTTGGAGCAATCACTCAAGCGGACCAACGTCGTGCTGGCTGCAGCCGGCATCTTTCCCGAAAGCCGCCAGCGCGTTGTCGACAACAGCAACGAGCCTCTCGCCCGCGTGCCCAGCGCGCTGCAATTCCTCGAACCGCAGCAGCGGTTCGCCGATGCCGCAAGCTATGGGATCGTCAATCTGCAGACCGACAAGGCGGGCACGCCGCGTTTCGTTCCGATGCTGTTTCGCAGCGGCGAACGGATCGAGCCATCCTTTTCGCTGCGCGTGGTTTCCGCCGCAAGCGGCGAGCAGACGACTGTTCTTTCCGACCATATCAAGATCGGCGACCGCTCCATCCATACCGACGCCGGCTATCTCATGCCGCTCTCGTTCTACGGTCCGCGTGGAACGATCCGCACCGTCAGCGCCAGCGCGGCGCTGAGCGGCCAGTTGCCGGAAGCCACGATTAGGGACCATGTCGTCGTTATCGGCGCGACCGTTACAGGGGGAGGAGATGTCTTTCCGACGCCGTTCGATCCCGTTCTGCCCGGTGTCGAGGTGATCTCCACTTCCATTACGCATCTGATCGCAGGGGATGGACTGGTACGCGACCGCAACGTTCGTTTCATCGACCTTTATTTCGCCGTCGGGCTGCCGATTGCCGTTGTCAGCCTTCTTTCATGGCGACGCAGCACCATAGGTCTGATCATGGTGCTGGGCGTCGTCCTCCTTTGGTTTGCCATCAACGTCAGCGCCTTCAAGCATGGAATTTGGCTAAGCGCCGCCCTTCCGATTGCGGCAACTGTCCCGCCGGCGCTGCTGTTTGGCGCGATCCAGCTTTGGCTCGACCGCAGACGCGCCACCCGCTTCGCCGAACAAAGCCAGCTGCTGCAGCGCATCCAAGCGCCTGGTCTGGCCGAGCATCTTGCGCGCGATCCCGGCCTTCTCGCAGAGCCGGTACACCAGGAGGCGGCCGTCGTCTTCATCGATATCAATGGCTTCACCGGCCTTAGCGAATCGATCGGCCCGACCGCCGTGCGTGAACTGCTGAACGGCTTCTACAATCTCGTCGACGAAGAAGTGACTGCATCCGGCGGTGCCATTACCAGCTTCATGGGTGACGGCGCGATGATCCTTTTCGGCCTGCCGCATCCAAAGCCTGCCGATCCTGCCAATGCAGCGCATTGTTGCATTCGCCTGGCTCATCGGATGAGAGATTGGCTCTCGGCATTGCCGCAGGGAATAACCTCGCGAATCGGTTTCAAAATCGGCGCTCATTTCGGCACCATCGTCGCCTCGCGGCTCGGCCGTGGCGATCGTCAACAGATCACTGCGACGGGTGATACGGTTAACGTTGCCAGTCGCTTGATGGAGGTTGCCGCAGGTCACCATGCGGAGGCTGCCATCAGCGCCGACCTCTTGCTTGCGGCGGGTCGCGACAGCGCTCCCTTCAAAGAGGGGCACCTCAACGGCCCGATCGAAACAAGCCTGCGTGGCCGCGCCGGTTCTTTGACCATATGGCTGTGGCGCGGTCGACCGTGATCCGCGAGATCTCAGCGCGTCGGATCTTATTCGTACCACATGGGAGCGATTGAAATCACGAGGAGGCAAGCCAGAGAGATGTTGACCGCTCGCCATTGCCAAGGCGTTTTCAAGAGGTGTCCGAGCATTTGCCCTAGAGCACACCAAACTGCCAAAGAGAAAGCGGCGATAAGGCAGAAGGTCACGCCAAGTAGGAATGCAAGTCTGGCCGGACTATCCGCCAGCGCGGCAAAGGAGGCGGCGGCCCCCATCGTCATGGCCCAGCCCTTGGGATTGTGCCAGAGCATCCAGACGCCGGCAAGGAAGCCTGTCGGCCTCACCATCTGCCCGGCCTCGTGCGGCCGGCCGCTTCTGCCGATTCGAATAGCGAGCCAGATCAAATAGAGCGAGCCCAGCGTCTTCATGGCGATTTGCAACATTGGCAAGGCCATCAAAACGCCACCCAGCCCAGCCGCCGCCGCACCGGCCATGGAGCCCAGGCCGAAGGCAAAGCCGCCCATGACAGGTATCGAGCGGCGGAAACCGAAATGCGCACCGGACGCTGTCGCGAGCGTGGTCGCACCGCCCGGCGTTATGGTGGAAACCAATGCGAAGAGTATCAGCGGCAGCAAGGGTTCGATCGTCATATCCAGCCTTTCTCTAATTGAAAAAGGCATAGGCGCCGCTCCAGCATCATGAAATCGAATATTGAAGGATCGACGCATTAGCAATTATAATGCCCGCATGATCCGAAACTTTGATATTGCCCTCATCAGAACCTTCGCCACTGTTGCCGACCAGGGGAGCATGACGATTGCAGCCAATATGCTGCATATGACGCAAGGCGCCGTCAGCCAGCAGATCAAGCGGTTGGAGGACATGCTCGGCTGCGCCCTGTTCGAGCGCGACAGGCGCGGATTGCGGCTGACGGAAGCCGGAGAACGGCTGCGCGGCAATGCCCGCCGCCTGCTTGTCTTGAATGACGATATCTGGGACGACATGACGGAAAGCACGGTTCGCGGCGGCGTCCGGCTCGGCGTTCCCTATGATCTCGTTGGAGCAACGCTGGCCCCCGTGCTGAAATCCTATGCCGAGCGCCATCCGCAGGTGGAGATTTCGCTGGTCTGCGCATCGTCACCGGAACTGCTGGAAGAGCTGGGGAAGGGAGCTATCGACCTCTGCGTGGCGGAGGAGCCTTACGGCACCTCGCAGGGGGAATGTCTGGCTGTGGAACGGCTCGTCTGGGTCGGAGCGAAGGCCGGCAACGCCCATCGCAAGGTGCCGCTGCCGATCTCGATGGTCGCCGATACCTGTGCCTTCCGATCGTCCGTCTTTGCGGCGCTCAGCAAGGATGGTCTGCGCTGGCGGACGGTCTTTGAGAACGGCAATATCGAGGCGACCATGGCAACTGTGCGCACGGACCTGGCTATCACCGCCTGGCTCGCTTCGACCGTTCCGGCTGATCTCGATATTCTTACCGTCGAGCAGGGTCTGCCCGAATTGCCGGTCTTTTCGATCAATCTGCATTTGCCGAAAAGTGGCGCGACGCCGCAGGCGCTGGAGCTTGCCCGCCATATCCGCGAGGGCATGATGCGACCGCGCCAATCCGCGGCCGCCTAAGTTCCGCCTTCTGGCAGGCCTGCCTATGCCGCCTTCGGCAGCGGACCGACATAGCGCGATTGCGGGCGGATCAAACGTCCGTCAAGCGTCTGCTCGCGGGCATGGGCGATCCAGCCGACCGTGCGGCCGATCGCGAAGACGCCGGTGAAGGAGCTGCGGGGGAAGCCGAGGGCATCGAGCAGCAGGGCGGTGTAATATTCGACATTGACGTCCAAGGGCCGATCCGGCTTGCGCTCTTTCAACAGCGCCAGCGCTGCCGTCTCGATCGCTTCCGCCAAGGCGATCCGTCCAGCATCTGCCTGGCCGGTGGCGAAGATGGGCTTTAATGCCGTCTTCAGCGCATCGGCGCGCGGGTCACGCACGCGGTAGATGCGATGGCCGAAGCCCATCAGCCGCTCGCCACGATCGAGCGCCTGCGACAGCCAGGCGCGTGCATTTTCGGGCTTTCCGACACCGTCAAACATATCGAGGACAGGGCCGGGGGCGCCGCCGTGCAGAGGGCCTTTAAGGGCGCTAATTGCGGCAAGCACCGAGGAGGTCAGGCCGGCCTGGGTCGAGGCGATGACGCGGGAAGCGAAGGTCGACGCATTCAAGCCGTGATCGGAAATCGTCACCAGATAGGCATCGAGTCCCGCCGTCTGCTCTGCCGTCGGTACACCGCCCGTCAACATGCGCAGGATATCACCGGATTGGGACAAGGATGCATCCGGCTTGATCGGTGCTTGCCCTTTCTGCAATCGCAAGATGGCCGGCAGGAAGACGGCCGGAGCCGCCATCAGGCGGATCGCGGTGGCGAAATTCTCGCCGTCAGCAACGCGCGCCAGCAAGGCCCGCACGGCGTCCACCGGCGGCAGTGCGAGTAGAGCGGCATCGGCAGCCTCGACATGCGGGAACAGCGCAACGCGAGCCGCGCCGAGTTGAGTTCGGATGGAAGCTGCATCGATATGTTCGTCAAACAGGCCATCCAGCAGCAGCGCCGCAACATCCTCGAAGCGGCTGGTTGCAACCAGATCATCGAGCGACACGCCGCGGATGATCAGGCGACCGGCAGCGCCGTCAACGTCGGACAGCTTGGTTTCTGCGGCAATGACATCTTCAAGACCACTTTTCATTACGGTTCTCCTTTGACTATCCGATTAGATCGGATCTATTTCTATTGACGTCAATCTTGACGCAATTGATCAATATGAGGACCGATGAGCTGGCTGACGGCAGAGCAGGCGCTGAACCTGCTGGGAACGAAATCACAGACGCTCTATGCCAATGTCAGCCGCGGGCGCATTCGTGCGAAAGCCGATCCCGCAGATACGCGGCGCAGCCTTTATTTCGCCGATGACGTCAAGCGATTGGCCGCCCGCCATGCCGGAAGGCGCAAGACCGAGGCGGTGGCCGCCGAGGCCATTCAATGGGGCGATCCGGTATTGCCATCGGCGCTATCGACCGTTTCGAACGGCAGGCTTTTCTATCGCGGCACGGACGTGGCGATGCTTGCCGAAAGCGCAAGCCTCGAAGACATCGCGCTGCTGCTTTGGGACATGAAGCGGCCGTTGCGATTAGAGCAAGGCGAGGCGCGGCGGAAGCCGCCTTCCATGAATAGCGCTTTCTCCATGCTTGCCGAGCGCATAACGGGCGATCTGCCGTCACTCGGACGTTCACTTCCGGCCCTCCAAAGCGAAGCTGAAAGCGTATTCGGTACGGTGGCCGAAGCATTGGCTCCCGGCCCATGGGATCAGCCGCTGCATCGACGTCTCGCGACTGCCTGGAACCGTCCGGATGCCGAGGATGTGATCCGCCGTAGCTTCGTCCTGCTTGCAGATCATGAGTTGAACGCGTCAACCTTCACCGCGCGGATCACGGCATCGGCAGGCGCAACATTATCTGCGGCCACTCTATCCGGCCTTTCGACGCTGACGGGTCCGCTGCATGGCGGCGCATGGCAGAGCGTGCGCACGCTGATCGCGCGGGCAGCCACGACGGGCGTGGATGAGGCGGTCCGCAGCTATCTGGCGGAAGGGCGGCCATTGCCGGCTTTCGGCCATCAGCTTTATCCCGACGTCGATATCCGTGGCGAGGCATTGCTCGGCTGCTTCACACTGCCTCCGCTCTTCGCCAGGGTTCGCGATGTCGGCGAGCAATTGGTCGGTGAGCGCGTCAATGTTGATTTCGCACTGACGGCGATGACCCACGCCTATCATCTCCCGGAGGATGCACCGCTGATCATTTTCGCGCTGGCACGGACGGTCGGCTGGCTTGCGCATGCCATGGAACAGGCCACCAGCGGCAGGCTCATTCGCCCGCGTGCGCGCTATGTCGGCCCGCCGGTAGGGTGATTTGTCCGCTGGCTGCGGTGATGGCTATATGGTCCCAAAGGAGCACAGATACGCGCTATGGAAAGAGGCTTTCGATGAAGGCTCCAATATCCGTGCGCAAAGGAGAGTTCGGCGTAGCGGCGTCAATCCGATAAAAATCGTGCTGCTTTCCTGCGTAGGCTTTCCAATAACTCGGAAGAGTGTCGTTCCAACTTTCGGTTGGCCGGTATGGGTCGGCCTCTCCCCAGAGTACCATAGTCGGTATATTCAAAGGGGAGGTTTCCAAGCGCAGTCTCGTTGATGATACGCAGATCAAAGCCTTGAGCTCCAGCCCCTCCTTGACCGCATTCCATAGAGCAGTCCCACCTGCGCTGAAGCCGATGCCGACGCACATGCGTCCATCAAGTTCGAGAAGTCCTCGAAGCGCTTGTTGCAAACCACCTTTATTGAAAAGGTGGTCGTGAAGATTGTCTCCACTCAGGTCAGGGCGCCCGCTGAGGCTGGCAAGCTGTAAGCCGCGGTGCCTAAAGCCTCCGGCATCCAATAGTTCGACAAAAGTTTCCGGAAAGCCATGGATATCGCTAACGACCAACAAGTCTTGCGTTCTTGAACGGCACATAATCAGACCATTTTTTATCGTTTCGATAGCCGCATTGCCTTCGCGCCGAGTCGGTCGTACTGCGCTATGTCGGCGACCCTTACAGTGACTTCACAGGAAATGCAGCTCCCGCCACTCAGGTCGCCGGCAAGTGACAAACCGCTTCGATGTTGTGGCCATCCGGATCGAGAACGAAAGCGCCATAGTAGTTCGCGTGATAGTGAGGACGAAGCCCCGGAGGGCCGTTGTCGATGCCGCGGGCAGCAAGTGCCGCCCGGTGAAATTCGTCAACGATTTTCCTGCTTTCGACCGTGAAGGCTATATGTGCACTTGTTTGCGGTGCATCGCGCTGACCGATCCAGAAGAAAGCCTTCTGTCCAATGCCGTAACCCGCAAATCTTTCGCCTTCGGCATAAAGACGCTCTATGCCGATAGAGCGCAGTATCGTGTCATAAAAGATCTTCGATCGCTCAAGATCGCGAACCCCGATCGTCACATGATCAAGCACAGCACCCTCCAAAAGTGAGATTGAGCTCGACTACCGCTGGCCAACGGTGCCAGCGTCGCGGTCGGCAAGCGCGACCCAGCCGATGACGAGTTTGCGGTTGGCAATCAGCCAGATCGTCGCCAGCGCGATCAAACCCACGACGATATTGGCGGCGACGAAGAGAATGGGGGCAAGTTGCGTGACAGGGCCGACATCGCCGCGTTCGATAAGGCGCATCGGGGCAGTTGCCAGTGCCGTTGCACCGAAGGTGAAGGCCCAATAGGCGGGGCTAAAGCCTTCTTTCATGATCCAGGGCAGGAGGCGCAACATGATCAGAGCCTGCAGCAAGCCGTAGCCGATCATTGCATGGACGAGCATATCGGGAGGGCCTTGTGTGACGCTGATATAGGCTAGCGCACCAACGGCCGGCGGCGCCAGCTGAATTCCAAGGGTCGGCCGCAGCGGCGCGGCCAACGCCGGTCCGGTCAGCAGACGATGCAGCAGCGCGGATTCGATGGCAAGCCAGGCGAAGAAGCCGGCGCCGAAGAAAAGCTGCGCCCATTGCGGAAAGCCGAGTGCGGCGCCGACGATGGCGGTCACGAAGCTGCCGGCGACGCTTGGCAGGTAGAGCACGGCAGTGGTCGTCGCAATATCGCGTTCGCCCTGCCAGAGCCCACCCGTGCGCCAAACGGAGAATGCCAGTGTGTAGACTGCGCCGATCAGGAATATGGTTTCGGCACCGATGCGCGAATAGGGCAGCAGGCCACCGGCCACCAGCATGGTTGCGACGCCGACGAGGCCGATGAAGCAGCACTGGACAGGGTGCGCCACTTCCTTGAAGGCCTCCTCGCGCGCAACCATCCATTTCAAAGCGTAGAGTACGATCAGCACCAGCCAGACGGCTAGCGCAATAAAGGTCAGCACTTCACCGATAAGAGCCGGCAGGCGCCAGATGCGTGCACCCACGCGCCACACATTGGCGAGACCAGAAAGGCCAAGAACCATGCCGAAAAACGAAGCTGGAACCAGCGGCAGTTTCAAAGACGCAGTCATATGCCCCCTTTTTCGCCTATGTGAGGCCCATCTTAAAGAGAATTGTGCAAGGAATTCGAGATCGATGCTAAATCTATCAATGCGAACGGGAAGCAAAATACAGCTTTCCTCCAAGCCGGCAAAGCGCGATCATGGAGAAAAGCGGGGGGCTTCGGCATGCGAGATCACGGATGCGTGAGCATACGCATTTTTCTCCGCTCCATGGCTCCTGCATAGCTCTCCCGTCATTTGTTCATTGGAAAATATTGCGAAATATCTCTATGCAGTATTCAAACGATTGAAACCGTCCTAGGAGACTGAAACATGCAAATCGGAATGATTGGCCTTGGCCGTATGGGCAACAACATGGTGCAGCGCCTAATGCGAGGCGGTCACAGCGCCGTTGTTTTCGATGCGCGCCCGGAAAGCATCGCCGGGCTTGAACAGCTCGGCGCCACCGGCAGCAAGTCTCTTGCGGATTTCGTATCGAAACTTGTAAAGCCTCGCGTCGTCTGGCTGATGTTGCCGGCGGCAATCGTCGATCAGGAACTGGCGGCGATCGTCCCGTTGCTGGAAGAGGGCGACATCGTCATCGATGGCGGCAATTCCTATTATCACGACGATATCCGCCGTGCCGAAGAGCTGAAGCCGAAGGGCATCCACTATGTCGACGTCGGCACCAGCGGCGGTGTTTTCGGCCTTGAGCGCGGCTATTGCCTGATGATCGGCGGCGAGAAGGATACAGTCCAGCATCTGTCGCCGATCTTCGCAACGTTGGCCCCTGGCGTCGGTGACGTCGCTCCGTCGGCCATGCGCTCGGAAGAGGCTGCCAAGAAGAGCACGGCAGAGCAGGGCTATCTGCATTGCGGCCCATCCGGCGCCGGCCACTTCGTCAAGATGGTCCATAACGGCATCGAATATGGCCTAATGGCCGCCTATGCCGAAGGCCTGAACGTGCTGCGCCATGCCAATATCGGCAAGCAGGACGCCGAGAAGGACGCTGAAACCGCGCCGCTCTCGCATCCGCAATACTATCAGTATGATCTCGACATTGCTGAAATTTCCGAAGTCTGGCGTCGCGGCAGCGTGATCACCTCCTGGCTGCTCGACCTCACGGCCGACGCGCTGCATGGCGACGCAGCCCTTTCGCAATATGCCGGCCGCGTTTCCGACTCGGGCGAAGGGCGCTGGACGATCTCGGCTGCGATCGACGAAGGCGTTCCGACGCCGGTGCTGAGCGCTGCGCTTTACGGCCGTTTTGCTTCGCGTGGCAATGACGATTACGCCAACAAGGTTCTCTCCGCCATGCGCGCCGGCTTCGGCGGCCACCATGAGAAGCCGGTCAAGTAATTGATTGGCCTATCGATCTGATGATTGCGAGCCGGGTGGGTCGAACCTCCCGGCTTTTTCTTGTCCGCTTTTGTTATCTTAATGCTTCCAGCAGGAAAGCGGCGCCAAGCACTTCCCTCGGGTAACTTCAGCCCAGCAGATCGGGTCGCAGAACCATGATTGGAGTGGGCGAGCCTATATCAAGCTGCGGCGCATGGGGCGGGCGGACGACCAGGCAGTCGGCGCGCGAAAAGACTTTCATCATCGACGAATCCTGCTTCGAAAAGGGCTCGGCGAGCCAGCCGCCGTCGGCAGCTTTCGTCAGTGTTGCGCGCACATAATCCTGTCGCTGATCGTTGGCGGCAAAGGGCACGGCGGCGCGCGCAATGCCTTCACGCTTTATCACGGGCAGGGATGCGAGCTTTCTTATCAACGGCTCGAGAAAGAGCAGGCCACAGACAAGGCTGGAAACGGGATTGCCGGGAAGGCCGAGGACATGCATGTCGCCAAGGCTGCCGACCATCAGTGGCTTGCCAGGGCGCATGGCGATGCGCCAGAAATCCAACTTCATGCCGGCTGATATCATCGTTGCCTGCACCAGATCGTGATCACCGACAGAGGCGCCGCCGAGCGTGACGATGATGTCGGCTTTGGCCACCTGCGCCCGACCGATAGCAGCGGTGATCTCGTCGCTGTCGTCGGCGACAATGCCGAGATCGAGCACATGCGCGCCGGCATTGCGCGCGAGTGCGGCAATGCCAAAGGTGTTCGAGGCAATGATTTGCGATGGCCCTGGTTCATTGCCCGGCGCGACGAGTTCGTCGCCGGTCGCGAGAATCGCCACAAGCGGCCGGCGATAGACATCCAATGCCGGATGATTCATGGCCGCGGCGACCGTAAGGCGCGAAAAGTCCATCACGGTACCGGCGGGAAGCACGGCTTCGCCTTCCAGGAAATCCTGTCCGCGCGGGCGTATGTGCTGCCCCTTGCGCAAGGGGTAGCTGGTTTTGATACGATCGCCGTCTAGCCGTATGGCGTCTTCCTGCAGGAGAACCGAATCGGCGCCCGTGGGAACGGGAGCACCGGTGAAAATGCGAACCGCTTCGCCTTTGCCGACGCTACCATCGAAGGCGTGGCCAGCGGCAGAGGCACCGATGACCTGCAGCTCCGAACCCGGCATTGCCGCATCATCGAAGCGCAGCGCGTAACCATCCATCGCCGAAGCGTCGAAAGGCGGCTGTGTCAGGCAGGCCGTCAGATCTTTGGCCAGAACCCGGCCTTCGGCCATATCGAGCGGAACGCTTTCAACACGATGGATCGGCGCTGCACTGTCCAATAGGCGCGCCTGCGCTTCGGCAACGGGCAATAGGCTCATATGTCAGGCCCCCGGATGGCGGAAATCCCCCGATTTGCCGCCGGATTTCTCCAATAGAGTGATACCGCCGATTTCCATGCTGCGATCGGCGGCCTTGGCCATGTCGTAGATCGTCAGGCAGGCGACGGAAACCGCCGTCAATGCTTCCATCTCGACGCCGGTGCGGCCGGTCAGTTTTGCCGTCGCGGTGACACGCAGGCCGGGCAGGGCGGCATCCTCTACGATGTCAACGGCAACCTTCGTCAACATGAGGGGATGGCAGAGCGGAATGAGATTGCTGGTCTGCTTCGCTGCCATGATGCCGGCAAGCCGCGCCGTGCCGATGACATCACCCTTCTTGGCGTTGCCCTCGCGGATCAGCATCAGGGTCTCCGGCTTCATCCTGACGTAGCCGGTCGCGGTGGCGCTGCGTGCCGTCTCGGCCTTGTCGCCGACATCGACCATATGCGCTTCGCCCGAAGCGTCGATATGCGTAAGACCAGCCTTCTCGGTGCTCATTTCACTCAGCCGCCAGAATGCCGGTTTCGCCGTTCAGCAGCAGTTTGGTTGCCGCCGTCACATCATCCTTGCGCATCAGGCTCTCCCCGACGAGGAAGGTGCTGATACCCACGGCCTCGAGGCGCTTGCAATCGGCATGCGTGAAGACTCCGCTTTCGCCGACCAGCAGCCGATCCTCTGGCACCATGGGTGCCAGGTTCTCGCTGACCGTCAAGCTGACTTCGAAAGTGCGCAGATTGCGGTTGTTGATGCCGATCAGCGGGGAGGAGAGTTTTAGCGCACGCTCCATCTCTTCGGCGTCGTGCACCTCGACCAGCACGTCCATGCCGAGGCTGAATGCCTCGTCCTGAAGACGCTCGGCATCATCATCCGAAAGCGAGGCCATGATGAGGAGGATGCAATCGGCACCCCAGGCACGAGCTTCCTGTACCTGATAGGTGTCGAACATGAAGTCCTTGCGCAGTGCCGGCAGCGAGCAGGCCGCGCGGGCAGCCGTCAGGAATTCCGGAGCGCCCTGGAAGCTGGGCGTATCGGTCAACACCGAAAGGCAGGCGGCACCGCCTGCTTCATAGGCCTTGGCGAGGGCAGGCGGGTCGAAATCGGGGCGGATCAGGCCCTTGGATGGGCTTGCCTTCTTGATCTCGGCAATCAGGCCGAAAGCGCCGGCATCCTTTTTGGCGAGCAGCGCCTTATGGAAACCACGCGGCGCGGACTGTCCGGCCTGCATCGCCTTGAGGTCGCCAAGGGAAAGCCTGGCCTTGGCAGCGGCGATTTCCTCGCGCTTGTAGGCCTCGATCTTTTGAAGGATATCGGTCATGACGTCCTAGTCCTGTTCTTCCTCGTTGGAAACGGCGATAAGCTTTTCCAACGCAACGGCGGTGGCGCCGCTATCGAGCGAATGGGCCGCGAGCTTCATGCCATCATGAAGCGTTTCCGCCTTGCCGGCAATGACCAGCGAGGCCGCCGCATTGGCAAGGGCGATGTCGCGATAAGCGTTCTTTTCGCCGGCGAGCACGGCACGAAGGGCCGCAGCATTGGCAACGCCGTCGCCACCCTTGAGATCGGCAAGGTCGGCATGCTGCAGGCCGAAGTCGGCCGGTGTCAGCTCAAAAGTGCGGATCTTGCCATTCTCAAGTGCTGCGACGGAGGTCTTGCCGGTCGTGGTGATTTCGTCCAGACCGTCGCCGTGCACGACCCAGACGCTTTCCGCATTGAGATCCTTCAGCACCTCGGCCAACGGCAGCACCCATTGCGGCGCGAAGACGCCCAGCAGCTGGCGACGGGCGCCAGCAGGGTTGGACAAAGGCCCAAGCAGATTGAAGATCGTCCGCGTGCCGAGTTCGACGCGCGAGGGACCGACATGGCGCATGGAGGAATGATGCAGCTGCGCGAACATGAAGCCGATGCCGGCTTCCCGAATGCAGCGGGCGATCGTCTCCGGCCCGATATCGAGCTTGATGCCCAACACGGATTGCGTATCGGCGGTGCCGGCCTTGGAGCTCTGGGCGCGGTTGCCATGCTTGGCCACGGGTACGCCTGCGCCGGCGACGATGAATGCGGCCAGCGTCGAGATATTATAGGTTCCGACACCGTCGCCGCCTGTTCCGACGATATCGATGGCATCGGTCGGGGCTTTCACCGGCAGCATCTTGGCACGCATCGTGGTCACGGCGCCGACGATTTCGTCGACGGTTTCGCCGCGCACGCGCAGAGCCATCAGGAATGCGCCGATCTGAGACGGCGTGGCCTCACCCGACATCAGGATTTCGAATGCCTGCCGGGCTTCATCCCGCGTCAATGCCTCGCGATTGGCGACCTTGGCGAGAAAAGGCTTCAATTCGCTCATCGACTATCCATCCTCCCGACCGAGTCTAGCGGGACATCGCCTGTTCGGCGAGGCTCTGGTTGACCGTGACGGTATATTTGCCCTGCAGCTGGCTGACCATCTGATCGAGAATGTCGTCGCCGGCGGCGTTGGCGATCTGGGCAACCTGCTGATCGTCGTTGCTCAGCGCATCGGTCGTCGGATTGTCGTTGACATCGGTGACCTTGAGCAGGATCTGCGTGGTGTCATCGGCGCCGACGGCGCTTCCGGCCGTATCGACTGGACCGGAGAAAGCTGCAGCGATACCGCCGCGACCCAAAACCGGATCGTCCGTCGAGCGGGTGATGCCGCTCTTGCTTTCAACAGCGATACCAAGCGGCGCGGCGATATCGGCAAGCGACTTGCCCTTCTGCGCTTCCTGCTTCAGCTCGACTGCCTTGGCAGCGAGCGCAATCTTCTGCTGTTCGGCAGTCCAGTCGGCAACGGCTTTTTCGCGCACTTCCGCAAGCGGACGATCGTGATCGGGCGTGATGTTCGTCACATCGTACCAGATATAGCCATCATTGCCGACCGTCAGAGGAGCGGGGTTGCCGCCCTGATCGGCCTTGAAGACTTCCGAAAGCAGCTGCTGGCGGGCCGGAAGGTCCTTGATCTCTTTGCCATTCTGATCAAGGCCATTCTGATCGATCGAATCAACGGTGACGAGTTTAAGCTTAAGCTGCGATGCCGCATCCTGCAGCGATGCGCCGGAGCCGCGCAGGTCTTCGAACTTGTCGTGAACGCTGGTGATCTCGTTTGCGGCGTTGCTGAGCGCAATCTGCTTGCGAATATCTTCCTTAACGTCGTCGAAATTCTTCGCCGTTTCGTTCTTCACATTGGTCACGCGCAGGATCACCGGGCCGAACGAACCTTCGACAACGGGAGTGGTGCCGCCTTCCTTGGAAACGGCGAAGGCTGCTTCGGCAACGGTCTTATCCGGAACCTGATCCTTGGTGAAGGTGCCGAGCAGCACGTCGGAAGGCTTCTTGCCCTGGTCGGAGACGAGCTGATCGAAGGTGGTCCCCGTCTTCAGCGCATCGGCTGCGGCATTGGCGAGATCCTTGTTGGCGAAGGTCAGCTGCTCGATCGTGCGGGTTGCGGGCGTGGTGAAGCTATCCTTGCGCTTGTCGAACTGCGCACGCACTTCGTCATCCGATACGCTGGCAGTGTCGGCGATATCTTCGGCCTGCAACTTCACAAAAGCGAACTTGCGATATTCCGGCGCGCGGTATTTCGACTTCACGCCATCGAACCACTTCTGCAGCACGTCGTCGGCCGGGGCCTTGACGGGATCGATATTGGCGTTGGTCAGCAATAGGTAATCGATGCTGCGGGTCTCGTTGTGATATTGCTTGACGGCATCGACAAGGACTGTCGGTGCGGTAAAGCCGTTCGATATGGCCTCGACAATCTGGCCACGGATCGCGACCTTGCTGCGCTCCTTGATGTAATCATCGGGCGATATGTTGCTGTTGTGCAGCAGCAGGTCGAATTTCTGGCGGTCGAAAGCGCCATTCGTTGCTTTGAAAGCAGGATCGTCGCCGATCAGCTTGGCCAGCCGATCCTGCGAAAGACCGAGCCCCATATCGGCGGCAAGTTGATCGAGGGAAGCGCCGGCGACCAGCTGTGACACCGTCTGCTGCCCGATACCGAAGGCGCGCGCCTGTTCCGGCGTGATTTGCATGCGCAACTGCTGACTGATCGCCTGCATCTGTCGACGATAGGCGAGACGGAATTCATTGGTATCGATATGCTGATCGCCAACCGTGACAACCGTATTGCTGCTGCCGCCGGTGATGAGGGACCGCTCGACACCCCATACACCAAAGGCTGCCGCAAGAAGAAGCAACAGGCCCTTGGCAAGCCAGGTCTGGGCGATTTTTCTCAGCACGTCGAACATCGGAAAGCAAACCTCGTCATCATCAAGTCTTCGCACGCGGCGAAACAATCGGAGTTCCTTAGAACAATCCGAACCGGAATTGAAGAGCCAGTGGGGAAATCGCCCGATGAGGCGCAGCTATGCCGGAACCTTTGATAGGCGACGGCGTTTTAGCAACGAGAAAACATGAGGAGTACATGATGGCAGACACGAAATCAGCTTCCACTCTCTCATCTTCGGCGCGGGCGCAGACGGAAACGGCAATGGAAGATCTTGCCGCCCAGGTTGCAGCATTGCGGGAAGATTTGGCAAAGCTTTCGCAGAGCGTGGCAGCCGTAGGGCAGGGAGCGAAGTCTGTCGTCACGGAAGAAGCCCAGGAACTTACCGAGCAATTGCGCGAACGCGTTCGCGAGGAGCCGATTTTCATGGTCGTCGCGGCAGCCGGGCTCGGCTATCTCATCGGCCTGCTGAATCGCCGCTAGCCAGGCTGGCTCTCTCAATTTGCAAAACTGCAGAAGGCGCAGCCGAGTGAGCTGCGCTTTTTTTATTGAACGTTAGAGGCCTTTGTTGGCGCTTCGTTCATACCTGGCTCAAAACGCCACCGGCGGCTGCGACATCTTGTGCCATCGCCATTTGTTGATCACATAACCCCTTGTATCGCATGCGCGCTTACTATACGTAGCAATCATTATAAGGTTGCTTATGAATAGCAGGCTTCTTATAGATGAGTTCGACACCTACTCTCGGCTTTCTTCTCCATGACGTTGCCCGGCTTCTTCGGAAGCGATTCGAGCAGCGCGCAAAAGATCTGGGCCTGACACGTTCGCAATGGCAGACGCTCGCCTACCTCGCAAACAACGAAGGCATTCACCAGGCTGGCCTGGCCGAAATGCTGGAAATCGAGCCGATCACCTTGGTTCGCATCCTCGATAAGCTCAGCGAACGCGGTCTGGTGGAGCGTCGGCAGCATCCAAACGATCGAAGAAGCTGGCTGCTCTACATGCGCGACGAAGCCCGACCATTGATGGACACGATGCGCGGTATGGGCGACCTGACACGCAGGGAAGCGCTCGAGGGAGCCGCGCAGGAGGATCAAGAACGCCTCTACGAATTGCTTATCCTTATGAAATCGAACCTGATTAGCGCCTGCCGTTCAAAGGCAGTCGACAAAGAGTTACAACATGGCTGAAGCTTCTTCCTCAATCCGCGTACCCGCGAATGCAAATTCCGCTGAACAGACTGAGGCCCCGGTGGCGGAGGCCCCGTCCTCCAATCCCTCACCACAGCCGGCGGCGGCTGCAGCGGCGGCACCGGTCTCGCCCCCAGAAATGCCTCGCAAGCGCCGCAAGCTGACGCGACCGGTGCTATTTGCACTGCTGCCTGTCGCGCTCGTCGTCGGCGGCTATTACTACGTCACCGGCGGGCAGATCATGTCGACGGACAATGCCTATATCCAGGCCGATATGGTTGGTGTTTCCACCGACGTTTCCGGCACGGTGATATCGGTCGACGTGCGTGAAAACGAAGTGGTGAAGAAAGGGCAGGTGCTCTTCCGCCTGAAGCCTGATTCGTTCCGGATCGCACTGGACGGCGCGAAGGCGCAGCTCGGCAATGCCAGAAACCAGATCCTGAATCTGCAGGCGAGCTACAAGCAATCCCTGGCGGAAATCGCACAGGCGCAGGCCGATATTCCGTATTACCAGACGGAACTCGACCGCCAGCAGAACCTGATCACCAATTCGGTCGCTTCCAAGGCAGCTCTCGACCAAGCCAGACACAATCTCGAAGCGGCACAGCAGAAGGTATTGGTCGCAAAGGCCACGGCCGCCGCGACCCTTGCACAGTTGGGCGGTGAAGGCGCTGCCGATCTGCCTGCGGAACAGAACCCGCTTTATCTGCAGGCCAAGGCCGCAGTCGACAATGCGCAGCGCGAACTTGACGATACCGTGGTTAGAGCTCCCTTTGACGGAGTGACCGCCAATGTTCCCTCCCTGCAGGTCGGCGCTTATCTAACCTCGTCCCAGCCTGGTTTTTCGCTGGTTTCGACCACGCATATGTGGATCAATGCCAGCCCGAAGGAAACCGAGCTGACCTATGTGCGATCCGGCCAGAAGGTCGATATCTCTGTCGATGCCTATCCGGGTGTGACGTGGAAGGGTACGGTCGCCAGCATTGCGCCGGCATCCGGCTCCAGCTTCTCGCTTCTGCCGGCACAGAACACGACCGGCAACTGGGTCAAGGTTGTCCAGCGTATGCCGATGATTATCAGTATCGACGATACGGCGGGCAAGCCGCCGCTGCGCGTCGGGATGAGCGTCGTCGCCGATGTCGACACTGGCCACGCCCGCGGCTTACCTGATTTCATCACCAACCTGCTGGGCCGCCCAGGCGGTCAGGATCATGAGTAACGCCACCACCGCCTCGCCATCGGCGCCAGTCGCCAACCGCGGTGCGATCACCGCCTGCGTCATCCTGTCTGTCATCATGCAGGCGCTGGACACCACCATCGCCAACGTCGCCCTGCCGCATATCCAGGGCGACGTTTCGGCCAGCGCCGACCAGATCAACTGGGTCCTGACATCCTATATCGTTGCAGCGGCGATCATGACGCCGCCTTCCGGTTTCCTTTCGGCAAAATTCGGCCGCAAGCGGGTCTTGCTGGTCGCTATCGCCGGCTTCGTCGTCGCCTCCGTTTTGTGCGGCCTGTCTGAATCGCTGATCCAGATCGTTGGTTTTCGCCTGTTGCAGGGCCTGTTCGGCGCCTCGCTCGTACCGCTGTCGCAAGGCATTCTGCTCGATATCTACAGTGTCGAGGAACGCGGCCGCGCCATGGCGTTGTTCGGCGTCTCGGTCATGGTCGGGCCGGTGCTGGGTCCCGTCATCGGCGGCTGGCTGACCGACAATATCAGCTGGCGCTGGGTGTTCTACATCAACGTACCGATCGGCGCGCTCGCCTTCTTTGGCATCGTCGTCTACGTGACGGAAACCAAGCTCGATGCACTCGCCAAGCTCGATTGGTTCGGCTTCGGCATGCTCTCGATCGCGATTGCGGGCCTGCAGCTATTCCTCGACCGCGGCGAGCAGCTCGACTGGTTTTACTCGACCGAGATCATCATCGAGGCGCTCGTCTGCGTCAGCGCCTTCTATCTCTTCCTGGTGCACATGTTCACGGCCGAGCGAAGCTTCGTCAATCCGCGGCTTTTCATGGACCAGAACTTTGCCGTCAGCATCCTGTTCATCTTCATCGTCGGCGTGACCTATCTGGCATCGCTGGCGCTGATGACGCCCTATCTACAGACATTGATGGGCTATCCGGTCGTCACTGCCGGCATCGTCATGGGACCGCGCGGCCTCGGCACCATGTTCTGCATGTTCCTTGTGGGGCGCCTGATCGGCAAGATCGACACACGCTGGCTATTGTTTATCGGCCTCGCGCTGACGGCCTGGGCCATGTACGACATGACGGGCTGGACGCCGGATGTTTCACAATGGACGCTGATATCGGTCGGCTTCGTTCAGGGTGCCGGCCTCGGCTTCCTCTTCGTGCCCTTGACCACTATCGCCTTTGCGACGCTGCCGGCGCAGATGCGCGGCGAGGGGACTGGCCTTTACAATCTCTCGCGCAACATCGGCTCCAGCGTTGGCATTTCGGTCGTCTCGATGCTGATTACCGAGAACACACAGGTCAACCATGCCAACATCGCCGCCTATGTCACGCCATTCAACCGTTATTTCGACCTCACGGCCGCGCAGGGCGTGAGCCCTATGACGGCAGTCGGCCGGGCGACGCTCGACGGCATGATCACGACGCAGGCGACCATCATCGCCTATATCGACGACTTCAAGCTGCTGATGCTGATGTCGATCTTCGCCATGCCGCTGCTGGTGCTCCTGCGCAAGCCGAAGGCACCACCGGCGGTCGACCACAGTGTCGCGATGGAATAGAGCGTTTCCAGGAAAGTGCGAAGCGGTTTTCCGTCCGGAATGCGTTGAGAAATCATAGGACAAGCGTTTCGCGATTCGATGGAGAGCGGAAAAGCTTGCCACGCAGCCTTTCCAGTTTCACTGCGTGGCCAGACGACCGCCGGGCACCACCCCGGCGGTCTTTTTTAACCAGGCTTACGGGAAACGGCGGCTGACGAAGCGCGAGCCAGCAGCACCGAAGCGCCAGAGCGGATCGATATTCTTCGTGATGCCGATGCGCTTGCCTGAGACGATCGGCACCGGTTCCGCCCGAGACAACGAAAATGGTGCCGCATCCAGCGAGCGACCGTCGAGGCTTATATCGATAGCAAGCGCCTGCGAAAGCTTTCCCGGCCCGTTGCAAAGCGAGACGATGTCGGCCAATCCCCGCCGCCGGATCATGTCTTCAATGCCGTTTTCCGGCTCGATCGCCCGAATGAGCACGGCGCTCCCCTTGGTGCAAACGAAATTCAAACACCAGTGAATGCCGTAGGAGCGGTAGACATAGACATGGCCGGCCGGTCCGAACATGGCCGCATTGCGCGGTGTCGGCCCGCGATATGCATGGGACGCCTCGTCATCGGGCCTATAGGCTTCCGTCTCAACGATACGACCGCCTATCCCCGCAACCGTGAAACGCATTCCGATTAACTCCGACGCGACCACGATGGCATCTCGACTAAAAAAAGCGGTGAGGGCAGGGCCGGCGAGTGGCTTGGTGCCGAGCGAGAGGGAATGATCGTCTGAAGTCATGGGAGGAAACTATCCCGGATAGCCGAAGCCATCAACAGGACGCCGAACATCAAGTGCTTGGTGCGACGTGCTGACAATTGACAAAAACTAAGTATGACTTATTAATTGCTTGCTTCAGTCAGATTTGACCCCTGACCTGGCGAAGGTGGCCGGCCCTTTCCAGCGGCCGGGCCACCTTATTTTTTAGCGCGCTGACGACATGAATTCCCCACAGCGCCATCTGAACCGACCGACATTCCTCAATTGCCATTCCAGCCGACCTCGAGAATGCGAGGGAGCTAGGCGGAACAAGTTGACGCGGCGACCAAAGCTGCTAAAAAGCCAGCCGTCGAGTGATTGGGCAGAAAACCGGTAGCCACACCCGGTTTCGAAAAATCAACGCTGCTTAGATTTTTCAGGCCTTTTCAGTTGCTTGGAAGAGTGTCCGAGTGGTTTAAGGAACCGGTCTTGAAAACCGGCGTGCGGGAAACCGTACCGTGGGTTCGAATCCCACCTCTTCCGCCAAAGGGCTTTCCCAATTTTTGCGTTCTCGTAAAATCCAGGCACGTCACAATCCGCGCCGGTGCCTTGTCATGTCCTTCGCAACACTAAATTCGAAGGAGATGACAATGATCCGGCGGGGCATCGCAATCGTGTATCATAGCGGCTACGGACATACCGGCCGGCAGGCCGAGGCCGTCAGGGCAGGGGTCGAAGAGGTTGATGGCGCGGAGGCGATAGTTGTGAGCGTGGAGAGGGTGGAGCACCATTGGGATGATCTCAATGCGGCGCAGGCCATCATCTTTGGCTCGCCGACCTATATGGGAGCGGTCTCCGCGCCATTCAAAGCATTCCAGGAAGCGACGTCGAAGACCGTTCTTGCGAGGGGCTATTTGTGGAGGGACAAGATCGCGGCTGGTTTCACTACCTCGGGGTCACGATCCGGTGACAAGCTTTCGACGCTGATGCAGATGGTAATTTTCGCAGCCCAGCATGGAATGCATTGGGTCGGTCTCGATCTGCCGCCGGCCAATTGCTCCTCGACGGGCACGGAAGAAGACATGAACCGCCTCGGCTTCTGGCTTGGCGCGGCAGCGCAGGCGAATACGGACGAAGGGCCGGAGACCGCGCCGCCCGCATCCGATCTCGCCACAGCCCGCCATCTCGGCCGTCGGGTGGCGCTCACGGCGCTGCAGTTTGCCCGTGGCCGCGGGGCCAATCCATTCGCGCGCGAGTTTGCTGCCAATGAATGAGGTTACGCCCGACCCGATCTTCTCCGAGCTGCGTCCGCGCCTTGTCAGGCTTGCCTATAGAATGCTCGGATCGGTCGCCGATGCCGAGGATATCGTGCAGGATAGCTGGCTGCGCTGGCTGGCAACCGATCGCACCTCGGTCCGCGAACCGGGGGCATTCCTGCGGACTATCGTTAGCCGGCTTTGCCTGAACGAGTTGAAATCGGCCCGCCGCCGCCGGGAATCCTATGTGGGCTCCTGGCTGCCGGAGCCTATCTTCGATCCGGAGGACGGCGATGCCGCTGACGATATAACCATGCCGCTGATGCTGGCCTTGGAGCGTCTTTCGCCTTTGGAGCGGGCCGCCTTTCTCCTGCATGACGTATTCGGCATGAATTTCGATGAGATCTCCTCGGCAATTGGTCGCGAAGCGGCCGCCTGTCGCAAGCTTGCAAGCCGGGCGCGGGCGCATGTCACCGAGGCCCGGCCGCGCTTCGCCATCGGCAAGGAAGAAGGCCTCAAGCTTGCCACGGCCTTCTTCACGGCGTCGAGAACGGGTGACATGGCCTCTCTTCAAGCGCTGCTTTCGGAGGATGTCATTGTCCATGCCGACGGCGGCGGCAAGGTGCCGACATCGCAGCGACCACATATCGGGCTTCCTGCCACCATGCGGCTTCATGAGCAGCTGGCACAAATCTTCCGGGCACAGCCCTCGCAACTGATCCGCTATGCGATCATCGACGGCTTGCCAGGCTTCGTGACGACAGAGGGCGGCAACATCGTGCAGACCACTGCGCTGCAGATCGAGCGGGAAAAGGTCGTTGCCATCTATTGCACCCGCAACCCGGACAAGCTGAAGCACATTATCGAGGCGCTGTCGCATTGATGGTTGACGTCGCGAGGACGCAGATGCGAAATCCGCATCTTCTTCGCGCCACTAAGGCGCTTCGACAAAGAGGATGGGCATGCAGCGCTTCAGCATACGCCGTCTATATCGCGACGACGCTTCGATATTCAGGGAGATCCGCCTGGAAGGATTGGCCCGTCACCCGGAAGCATTTGGCGCATCGCACGAAGAAGAGCTGGACTATTCGCTGACGCAGATTGGTGACAGGATTGAAAACAGTGCCGTATTTGGCGGCTTTACACATGATGGAACGCCGCTTGGCGTCGTCGCGGTCGCACGATCGAAGAGCGCGAAAATGCACCATATCGCCACGATCTGGGGCATGTATGTGCGTCCGGAAGGACGTGGCACCGGCCTGTCGCGTTCCTTGATGATCACGGCGATCGATGAGGCGAGACAAACATGCCGCTCGATACGGCTCAGTGTCGCATCCTCCAATGTGGCTGCCATTCGCCTCTATGGATCCCTCGGCTTCGAGGCGTGGGCCGTCGATAAGGAAGCGCTGAGAGTAGGCGATATCTACCACGACGAACTACTGATGCGACTTGATACAAGCACTTGAAAGAACTGCTCCAAATCTGTCCATCAAAATCCCAGCGCAATCCCAAACCGAGTGCAACTGTTGCAATCCGGACCGACGCGTGGCGATCAGAAAGCAGTCCACTACCGGAGCGAAACAATTTTGATCGAGACTACTTGAAGCCGGCATTGCTTTACTGAGCATTAACCATGATCTTCGGAAATTGTTCGGTGCGATCAATTTGCATCGCAAAATGGACAAACTGCAATCATGATTAAAGCACCGTTAGGTGATTGGAGCGTAGCAGAATACCGGAACGAGGGACTACCGGTAGCAGACCTCCGTCAAAGTAATGAGTAGCGGCTTGGGACAGATGACATTCGAAAATCGTGCGGTGACATACACAACGGCCATGCGTTGGTTTGCTCTCTCACTGATGTGCGCAACCATCACGGCCTGCGGAACGACGCAGAAAGCGCCCAGCAAGCGCCAGCACGGCAAGGAATATTTCTCCGAGAAGGAATATGGCGTGAAGGCGAGCCCTCGCGTCGTCAATAACGGCCCGGTGCCGAAGGGCGGCGGCCGCTTCATGGTCGGCAATCCCTATCAGGTGAAGGGCAAGTGGTATTACCCCAAGGAAGATTTCGGTTATAACAAGGTCGGCGTCGCTTCTTGGTACGGCTCGGCTTTTCACGGCCGCCTGACCGCCAACGGCGAAGTCTACGACCAGCAGTCGCTGACCGCCGCCCATCCGACTTTCCCGCTGCCGAGCTATGCCCGCGTCACCAATGTCGAGACCGGCTCCTCCATTATCGTTCGCGTGAACGATCGCGGCCCGTACCATCCCGGCCGCATCATCGACCTTTCGAACAAGACGGCACAGCTGCTCGACCTCCAGCACAGCGGCACCGGCGACGTACGCGTGCAATATGTCGGCCGTGCCCGCATGGACGGTCATGACGAACCCTATCTGATGGCTTCCTACATCCCGAAGGGATCGCGTCTGCCCGGCATCAACCCGGGTGGCCAGATCGCAACCGGTGTGATGGTGGCCTCTGCTGGCCGGATGACTGCCGATCAGCTGCCGGATTCGTATACCCCTACGCCGACGCGCCCCAGCCGCCAGGTGCGCAGCTTTGATGCCGCGCCGGCGATCGCACCCGTCCCACGCCAGTCGCCCTATTCGGCAACGGCCTTCGCCGATGCGCCGAAGCCGGCATACAATGGCGACAAGCGCAACAATCCGCCGCCGATGACCTGGAACGGCGGCGCCTTGCCTGCCGCCGAGAGCGCCGAACCGGTCATGATCGTTCTGCCGCAAATCGGGCCGATTCCCCGTGAGCGACCGGATTTCACGCCCCGACTGGCGAGCATTGACGGTCAATCGATCGGTTCGACTGTCGCCGCCTATCAGAATGCGCCGGTCAAAACAGTTTATGTCGACCTCGCTTTCGATGCCGTCATGGTTCGTAACGATGGCCTCACGCAGGAATCGATTCTCTCGTCCTATCGCCGCCAGCATCAGGGTACGACGCAGGTCGATTGATCGGCGTCATTGCCTGAATCTTAACCCGTCACTAAAATAATCGTGCCGGTGGTCGGATGAAGGGGACGATATGCCAAAGCGCTTGATTCTTTTGTTCCTTCTTCTCCTCGGGTTCGCGAATGTCACGGCCTTCACGCAGCCGGCTGCGCCAGGTGCTTTCGACACGAAAGCCGCGCAGGCATTCATGATCGAGGCGTCGACCGGTACTATCCTGCTTGCCAAAAACGAGGATCAACTGATTTCGCCCGCGTCGCTTGCGAAACTGATGACGCTGGATATCGTTTTCGATGCGATCGGGCGAGGGGAGATCAATCTCGATACCGAATATCCCGTCTCGGAAAATGCCTGGCGAACGGGCGGCGCTCCCTCGCGCGCATCGACAATGTTCGCAGCCCTGAAATCGCGCATCCGCGTCGGCGATCTGATTCAGGGTGTTGCCGTGCAGCAGGCAAACGACGCCTGCATCGTTCTGGCGGAAGGCATGTCTGTCAGCGAACGCGAATTCGCCCGTCGCATGACTGCACGCGCAAGAGAGATCGGCATGTCCCGGTCCACCTTCCCCAATTCCACCGGCCTGCCGGATGCCAACGATCCCAATGCCGGCGGCAAAGTTTCCGCGCGAGAGATGGTCATGCTGGCTCAGGACCTGCAGGAAAAGCACCCGGATCTCTACAAGTATTTCGGGCAGGCAGACTTTACCTGGAACAAGATCTATCAGCGCAATAAGAACCCGATGCTTCTGCTCAATATCGGCGTGGATGGTTTGGGGCTTGGCTTTGCCGAAGGGGAAGGCTTTTCGATCGTAGCGTCCATTCAGCGTGACGGCCGCCGGCTGTTCCTGGCACTCGGAGGGTTGAAGAGCGACAAGGAGCGCATCGAGGAGACGCGACGCGTCCTCGAATGGGGGCTCAGCAATTTCAAGAGCCAGCGTATCTTCGCCGATGGCGAAGTGATAGGCGATGCCAGTGTCTATGGCGGCGCCGCATCGACCGTCGGCCTGCGGGCTAAGATACCCGTCGATATATACGTCCCCGTGGACACGCCGGACCGGCTATCTGCTCGCATCGTCTATCGCTGGCCGCTGACGGCGCCGGTGGCTGCGGATTATGAAGCCGGAACTCTCCGCGTCTTTCTGGGCGCGCGTCTGCTACGAGAGCTGCCACTCTATACGAAGGAATCGGTCGAGCGGGGTACATTGGGTCGTCGCGCTTTCGATGCCTTCATGGAACTGACGGAATCGCTGCTGTTCTCCTGGCTGTGGGACAAGCCTTTGCCGACGTGAGTGGGCCGCAAGGCTCGCGAAATCTCTGTTCACACCCCATATAGAATGGCGGAGACCGGGACATGCACGGTTCCACCTGGACATGTCTTGGGTTAAACAGAATGCGTATCGCACGCCGCACGAATGGCACGCGAAAAGTGCAGGACATGATCATTGGCTGATGCAAACGGATTATTCGTAAGCTTCGAAGGCGGCGAGGGGGCTGGCAAATCCACCCAGATTCGCCGGCTGGCTGAGCGGTTGCGCGAGCGTGGCCACGAGGTTCTGGTAACGCGTGAACCCGGAGGCTCGCCAGGAGCGGAAGCGGTACGGCACGTCCTGCTTTCAGGTGCTGCGGAAACCTTCGGCACACGGATGGAGGCGATCCTCTTCGCTGCTGCCCGCAACGATCATGTCGAGGACGTCATTCGTCCGGCGCTTTCGCGCGGCACCATCGTCCTTTGCGATCGGTTCATGGATTCCTCGCGCGTCTATCAGGGTGTGACGGGCAATCTCGAGCCTGACTATATCGAGGCTCTGCAGAGGGTTGCCGTCAACGGCGTCATTCCGCATTGCACGCTGATTCTCGACATTCCCGCCGAAGTCGGTCTGGAACGCGCACGCAAGCGCGCCTCCGCAGTGGCCGCACCCGATCGCTTCGAGAAGGAAGAGATGCAGACCCACGAGAAGCGCCGCGAGGCGTTCCTGGATATCGCCGCCCGCGAGCCCGAGCGTTGCCACGTCATCGACGCCCTGAAGCCGGAAGACGATATCGCCGCCGAAATTGCCGGGATCGTCGACAAGCGGCTCGGCGCTGCCAATATCGTCGCCAGATCGGAAGCCGCGCAATGAGCGACGAGCGACCGGGTGTCCTCGACGGCGCCATTCCTCCGCAGGACAATACGAAGCTGTTCGGCCATCAAGAAGCCGAAGCCTTCCTCGCTCAATCCTATCGCTCCGGCAAGGGGCATCATGCCATGCTGATCGAAGGCCCCGAAGGCATCGGTAAGGCGACCCTTGCCTTCCGTTTCGCCAATCACGTCCTCTCGAATCCCGATCCGGCTTCCGCGCCGGAGACGATCGGCGATCCCGATCCGGCATCGGTCGTCAGCCGGCAAATTTCCGGCGGAGCATCGCATAATCTGCTGCATTTGAGCCGGCCGGTCGACGACAAGACCGGCAAGATGAAATCCGCGATCACCGTCGACGAAGTGCGCCGCGCCGGAAAATTCTTCTCGCAGACCTCAGGCACGGGCAACTGGCGCATCGTCATCATCGATCCCGCCGACGATCTCAACCGAAGCGCGGCCAACGCCATCCTGAAAATCCTCGAGGAGCCGCCGAAGCGCGCTTTGTTCCTCGTGCTGTCGCATGCGCCAGGCCGGCTTTTGCCGACGATACGCTCGCGCTGTCTGCCTCTGAGGCTCGCGCCGCTCGAAAACGAGCCTCTGCGCCAGGCGCTCGAAAATCTTGGCGTGCCGGCG
The DNA here is from genome assembly GCF_057784395.1 of Martinezella sp. CNPSo 3957. Lineage (NCBI taxonomy): Bacteria > Pseudomonadati > Pseudomonadota > Alphaproteobacteria > Hyphomicrobiales > Rhizobiaceae > Martinezella > Martinezella sp. CNPSo 3957. Next base: position 282,277 of record NZ_JBXSOU010000008.1, on the reverse strand, counting down.
GGGCAGGGGAACGACGTGCTTTCAGCGGCCAAAGGCAGCGTCAGCGAGGCGCTCAAGCTGCTGAACTATGGCGGCGGCGAGATCATCGAAGCTTACCGCCAGGTGCTTTCGGCAGACGGACCTGCGGCACGCAAGGCAATGCATCGGCTCGCTGACGCGCTTTCCGGCAAGGACAGCGACACGATCTTCGGCTTCTTCCTGTCGCATATCGGCGACGATATCATCGAGCGAGCCCGCGCCGCCGCGCTTGACGGCTCCATCTCGACGGCCGAAAGGCTGGCACGGCTGCATTCCGAGACCACCGAGCGGCTGAACGTGTCGCAAGCCTATAATCTCGATCGTAAGCAGACGCTGATTACCATCCTCGGCGAGCTCAAACAGCAGCTTTCGGCCTAGCTTTCATGCGATTTTCCGAAACTCGCTGCCCGCTCTGCTTTGCGGCGAGGGAGATGCATGCGGATTATCAAAAGCGATATATCCAAAAAATGGCATAATGTAATCCATTGTGAGCATGTAGTGCGCTGCAATCCTGCTCCCTACCTTTCATGAGGTAGACCGTATCCAAGCTGAAATGATCGGTTTCGTGTGAAGGTACCGCGGCTCTTCGGCTGCCGAATTGGATTGGAGACTAACTATGACACTACATGACAAACCGTTGATTGCCATTGCCGGTGCGACGAGCAAGCAAGGTCGGAGCGTGGCGACCACGCTGCTTCAAAGTCAACGCTTCCGCGTCCGCGCGCTTACTCGAGCCAAAGATTCGCCCACGGCTCGCGCGCTGCAGGCGCTAGGGGCGGAAATCGTAGCGGCGCCGCTCGAACTCGGCCGGACAAAGGAACTCGTGGGTGCTTTCGAGGGCGCTGCCGGCGCCTTCCTGATGACGCCTCCCATCGCACCGCCAGACACGAGTGAGGCACCGCTTGGCCGGCAATTGGCCGATGCTGCCGTGGAGGCCGGGGTCGGCCATGTGGTCTTCAGCACGCTGGAGAATGTCGAAAAGATCACAGGCGGGACGAAATATGCACCGCACTTCACCGACAAGGCAAAGGTTGCCGATTATATACGCGGACTTCCGGTCTCGCACTCCTTCGTCATGCTCGCGTTCTTCTACACCAACCTGCTCGAATATTATGTTCCTCGGTATGATGGCGACACGCTCCTATTGCCGATCTATCTGCCGGAAGACCTCGCCGCACCTTTCGTCGATCCGTTGACGGCCACCGGTCCTGTCGTCCTGGAGATCTTCTCGCACCGTGAACGCTACAACGGGAAGACGCTCCCGATCGTGGGTGACATCATTTCACCGCGTGAAATGGTCGATACCTTCCGGCGCGTAACGGGTCTGAAAGCCGAATATCGGAACGCCTTTTCCAGGGACGGCCTCCTGCAGTATTTTCCGGAATTCGCCGCCAACGAGCTGCTCGTTCGCGAGATTTTGGGGATGGTCGAATATGCCGTCGAATATGGCTATTTCAGCGGAGAACATGATCTCGGCTGGAGCCGCCGCTTAGATCCAAACACATTGAACTGGGAGCAATTTTTGCAAACCACCGGCTGGCGCGGTGAAAAGCGAGCGTTCGGACTTTGAGGCCGATTGCCTGTCTCTCAGTTAGGAGCGATGCCCGGCAGCTTCTTTAACTCGGTGACGAGAAAATCGACCAATAACCGCACGCGAGCGACGCCTGCTCGTTCGGGCACGACGAGCAGGCTGACGGGAACCGCCTCAAGGTCGCACTCGTCAAACAGAACTTCGAGCGTACCGGCATCGAGCAGATCCTGGACCAGCCAGAGGTGAGCGGGACCGATGCCGCGGCCGGCGGCCAGAGCAGCTCGAGCAGCGAGGCCGTGATCGACCCGCAGCATTCCGCTCACAGGAACCACCAGACGCATCCCATCCGGAGCAAACAGAACAAGCTGATCGCTTCCGGCAATGTTGGACATTACCACGCTATCGTGTTGCGCGAGGTCGGCGGGACGTGTGGGCCGCCCCTTGCGGCGAAAATAATCGGGAGAACCCACGAGCCTTCGATGGCTTTTTCCGATGGAAACGAGCTTCATGGCGTCATCGGCGATCGGCCCCAGCCGCAAAGCGATATCAATCCCCTCCCGGGCAAGATCGATGCGCTCATCCGTGAGATTAAGATCTATCCCGATCTCCGGATATCGGTCTTGAAAATCGAAAATCATCCGCGTGACGTGCATGACGCCGAGAGCGGCAGTGCAGGACAGGCGAACCGCACCTGCCGGCGACCGCCGCGCATTTCTTGCTTCTTCGGTAGCCTGCTCGACAAGCCGCAGAATCTGCAGGCAGTTTGCATAGTAGCGGCTCCCTTCCTCGGTGAGCGTGACGCGGCGTGTGGTCCTTCCGAGAAGAGGAACTCCGACGGCCGCCTCCAACTCATTGATATGGCGGGTTACCGTCGATTGACCAAGGCCGAGCTCTCGCGCGGCAGCCGACAAACTACCACGTTCTACAACCCGGACGAATGTCCGCATCCGATCCAGGGAAAGGCCTTGATCATCCATTTTTTGGCGAAATCAGGTTCATTACCCCTTATAAATTGATCAATCGCCTTTGGCTACGGCAACCGTTCCAAGGCGGCTGCATGATCGTACCGGCTATCAATCCGGCATTATGTTCAGGGCGACCTAGGGTAAGATCAGCTTCCAGGCAACGATCGTGAGCGTCACGGCAAGAATGATGCGCACGGACCGCTCATGCAGGCGAGGCGCGAGCAGGCTACCGGCGACGATACCTGGAATTGACCCCACCAACAGGGCGAACAGCATCGTCCAGTTGATCTCGCCGATGAACCAATAGCCCATGCCGCCGATCAAAGTCAGCGGCACGGCATGGACGATGTCGGAGCCGACGATTTCGCGTACGTCGGTCTGCGGATAGAGCACCAGCAGAACGGTGACACCGAGCGCGCCGGCGCCGACCGAGGTCATCGTGACGAGAATACCGAGCATAAGGCCGAGGATGACTGTGAGCAGAGCAATGTTGCGCGGCGATATCGTTCCGCGCTCGCCGCGCCATTTGCGGATGGCCTCGAGGATCTGGCCACGGAAAATCAGCATCAGCGCCGTCAAAAGCAAAAGACAGCCCAATGACAGGGTGATGGAATGAGCAACGGCGGGGCTCTCGCGATTGACGCCGGCCATGATCCAGAGCATGGCGAGCGCCGCCGGAACGCTGCCTGACGCCAAGAGGCTCACAACCTTCCAATTGACGCGTCCGTGCATGCCGTGCACAGCCGTTCCCGCCGTCTTGGTGATGGCGGCATAGAGCAGATCCGTGCCAACGGCCGTTGCCGGATGGACACCGAAGAGAAGTACGAGCAGGGGGGTCATCAGCGAACCGCCGCCAACCCCTGTAATGCCCACGAGCATGCCGACGAAAAAGCCGGAGAAGGAATAAAGCGGCTGAAAGGAATCGATCAAACTCAAACTCACGGCCTCTTGAAGCCGTTTGGCAGACCAATACATAAAATGATGAAATCCACGGCGACGTCTGTCCTGCGTTCCACTCTCCCGAAGGGGTAAAGGCGAGGCGGAGTCGAGTCAAGCAAAGCGCCATCCTGAAGTTCCGAATGCTGCGCGCGCGAAACTTGGTGTTTCGCTCATGGCAAACATGCGCTAAAGCGAGCGGAGCAAGAATAACAGCGACGTAACAGTAAAAGCGGGCCACTGCCTCACATGACCGAAAAAACTCCGTTCTACATCACCACCGCGATCGCCTATCCCAACGGCAAGCCGCATATCGGCCATGCCTATGAGCTGATCGCCACCGATGCGCTGGCACGTTTCCAGCGCCTCGATGGCCGCGATGTCTTCTTTCTGACGGGTACGGACGAGCATGGCCAGAAGATGCAGCAGACGGCGCGAGCAGAAGGCATGGAACCGCAGCAGCTCGCCAATCGCAATTCCGATGAATTCCAGGCGATGGGCAAGCTGCTGAATGCGTCGAATGACGATTTCATCCGCACGACGCAGGCGCGCCACCACGAGACCTCGCAGAACATCTGGAACCTGATGGCCGATGCCGGTGACATCTACAAGGATTCCTATGCCGGCTGGTATTCCGTGCGTGACGAAGCCTATTACCAGGAAAACGAAACCGAGCTGCGCGCCGATGGCGTGCGCTACGGGCCGCAAGGCACGCCGGTCGAGTGGGTGGAGGAGGCAAGCTACTTCTTCAAGCTCTCCGAATACCAGGACCGGCTGCTGAAGCTTTACGAAGAGAACCCGGATTTCATTGGTCCGGCCGAACGCCGCAACGAAGTCATTTCCTTCGTCAAGTCCGGCCTGAAGGATCTGTCGATTTCCCGCACGACTTTCGATTGGGGTATCAAGGTACCTAACGATCCGTCGCACGTCATGTATGTCTGGGTCGACGCTCTGACGAACTACATCACGGCGACCGGCTACATCGAGGATAAGAACAATCCGAGGGCGAAATACTGGCCTGCCGATCTTCATATCATCGGCAAGGACATCATTCGCTTCCACGCCGTCTACTGGCCAGCCTTCCTGATGTCAGCGAAGCTGCCGCTGCCGAAGCGGGTCTATGCCCACGGCTTCCTGCTCAACAAGGGCGAGAAGATGTCGAAGTCGCTCGGCAACGTCGTCGATCCGGTCAATCTGGTGAACCATTTCGGCCTCGACCAGGTGCGCTACTTCTTTCTGCGTGAAGTCTCCTTCGGCCAGGACGGCAGCTACAGCGAAGAAGCGATCGGCACGCGCATCAATTCCGACCTCGCCAATGGTATTGGCAATCTCGCCAGCCGCTCGCTGTCAATGATCGTAAAGAACTGCGACGGCCAGATTCCTGAATGCGGTCCGCTGACCGACGAAGACAAGGCGCTTTTGGCTCAGGCCGACGCGTTGCTTGCCTCGACCCGCGAAGACATGGGCAAGCAGCTTATCCATCGCGCTCTCGCTTCCATCATTGCGGTGGTTTCCGAAACCGACCGCTATTTCGCGAGCCAGGAGCCCTGGGCGCTGAAGAAGACCGATCCGGCGCGCATGGCAACCGTGCTCTATGTCACGGCTGATGTCGTGCGTCAGATCGGCATTCTCCTGCAGCCCTTCATGCCGGAATCCTCGGGTAAGCTCTTGGATCTCATCGCCATCCCAGCCGACAAGCGTGATTTCGCAGCCCTCGGCGAGGCCGGCCGCCTCGTTGCCGGAACGCCGCTGGAGGCCCCAAAGCCGGTCTTCCCGCGCTATGTCGCGCCGACTGCCGAATAAGGGTTTCCATGCTGATCGACACGCACTGCCATCTGGATTTTGCCGACTTCGAAGAGGAGCGCGACGCGATCGTCGCTCGCGCTCACGAGATGGGCGTCAAGCAGATGGTCACCATTTCGACAAAGGTCAGGAAGCTCGACGGATTGCTTGCTCTTACCGAGCGTTATCCGTCGGTTTTCTGCTCGGTCGGCACCCATCCGAACAGCGCCGATCAGGAGCTTGATATCCAGACGGAAGATCTCGTGAGGCTGGCAAACCAGCACGAGAAGATCGTCGCGATCGGCGAGGCGGGTCTCGATTACTTCTACGATACCGTAAAGCCGGAAGATCAGAAGACCGGTTTCCTGCGCCATATAGCGGCCGCGCGCGAAACGCAGCTACCGCTGGTTATCCATAGCCGCAGTGCCGACGAAGACATGGCCGCGATCCTGACTGAGGAAACAGGGAAGGGGGCTTTCCCCTTTATCCTCCATTGCTTTTCTGCCGGCCCTGCCCTTGCCCAGACCGGCGTCGAGCTCGGCGGCTATATTTCCTTTTCCGGCATCCTGACCTTTCCGAAATCGGAAGAGCTGCGCGAGATCGCCAAGACTGTCCCACATGATCGTCTGCTGGTCGAAACGGATGCGCCATATCTCGCGCCGAAACGCTGGCGGGGAAAACGCAACGAGCCGTCCTATGTCATCAACACTGCCGAAGTGCTGGCCGATACAATCGGGGTCAGTATGGACGAGATCGCCGACATCACGACCGAAAACGCCTTCCGCTGCTTCTCCAAAATGACGAGGGTCTGACGTCGTGACATACCGGCGACGCTTCACCATTTTGGGCTGTTCATCGTCGCCGGGTGTTCCGCGTATTACCGGCGATTGGGGCGCCTGCGATCCGAAAAACGCAAAAAACCGCCGCACGCGCGCTGCCTTTCTCATCGAGCAGATCGCACCGGATGGCGGCATTACCACCGTCGTCATCGATACAGGTCCGGATTTCCGCGAACAGATGATCCATGCCGGCGTCAGCTTCATCGACGCCGTTCTCTATACCCACGCCCATGCCGACCATATTCACGGCATCGATGATCTACGCGGCTATTTCCACATCTCGAACGAGCGCATCCCGATCTATGCCGATCCGCCGACGATGGATCGCATTCGCGAAGGCTTTCGCTACTGCCTGGAAACGCCTGCCGGCAGCAGCTATCCGCCGATCGTGCGGCCGGTGCTGATCGAAAATCTCGAGAAAAGTTTCGTGATCGATGGGGCAGGCGGTCCGATCCGCTTCTGGCCGCACAAGCAGGTCCACGGCGATATCCATTCGTTGGGCTTCCGTATCGGCAAACTCGCTTATTGCAGCGATATCAGTGACTTCCCACCGGAATCGATAGAAAGAGTTCAAAACCTCGACATTCTGATCATCGACGCCCTGCAGTATCGGCCGCATCCAAGCCATCTGTCGTTGGAGCAATCGCTCGAATGGATCGAACGCCTGGCGCCGAAACACGCCATCTTGACCCACATGCATACGCCGCTCGATTATGAAACCGTACTGGCTGAAACGCCCGATCATGTCGAGCCAGCCTACGATCAGATGCAGATCGAACTCGACGTGGAGGATGATGAGCTATGAGCGAAGATATCAGGAAGCTTTCCAGCCTGGAGCGCGTCGAACTTGCGGCGCGCACGCTGGGGCTCGACATCTCGATCAAGCGCATGGAGCAATCGACGCGGACCGCCGAAGAAGCTGCCAAGGCCGCAGGATGCGCCGTCGGCCAGATCGTGAAATCGCTGGTTTTCGTCAATGCCGATACGCAGGCGCTGACGCTGCTTCTTGTTTCCGGCGCCCACAATGCCGACACCGCTTATATTGCAACGGCTTATGGCGTTCGGCTGAAGCGCGCGGATATCGATCGCGTTCGCGACGAAACCGGCTTTGCCATCGGCGGCGTCGCACCCATCGGCCATCTGGTCGATCTGCCTGTCTTTATGGACGAGAGCCTTTTGGCTTATGATCAGGTCTGGTGCGCGGCCGGGCGTCCGGACAGCATTTTCTCCTGCAATCCAACGACGCTGGCCGAGAAGATTGCGGCCAAGGTGATCCGCATCAAGGCAGGCTGAAGAGGCAAACGCCGTCGGCATTGAATCGGCCGAACCGTACGAAGCGCTGCAATGCGCACGACGAGGAGGATGTGATGAGCGAGGCAACAGGCGCGAAAAGAACCGACACTGCTTCCAGAATAATCCGCGCCACGCCGCACACGATCTTCGACGCATTCATCAATCCCGATGCATTGATCGCCTGGCTTCCGCCCAATGGCATGACGGGGCACGTTCACGTCTTCAAGCCACATCAAGGCGGCAATTATCGGCTGGCGCTGTCCTATGATGCAGCGGATCATTCGACACCCGGAAAATCCTCAGAGCACACCGATATCGTTTCCGGCCGGTTCCTCGAAATCGTTCCTGATAAGCGCATCGTTCAGGCGGTGGATTTCGAATCCGACGACCCGGCGTTCGCTGGCACGATGATCATTACGTGGTCCTTTGTGGAGGTGCCATCCGGTACGAAGGTCACCATAGTTTGCGAGAATGTGCCATATGGTATCAGCAAGAAAGACCATGACGAAGGCTTGAAAGCGACTCTCGAAAATCTCGCCAACCATCTGAAATAAAATCAGAAAATGGCTATCTCTTTCCAACCGCCATATTTGATTTAGTTCCATAATCTATCTTATCTGATGTTTATTTGTAGGGGCTATTTAGTAATGCGACAGTTGGGCCAGTTAGAGATGCGACAGTCTCGCCTCTCGACGCTCTGGTCAATGCCAACATTGGGAGCAAGGATGACGATCTTCAGCCTGGTCGAGACCAGGAGCGGTCGGAGTCGTCATGTCCTTTACGATCACCATGTCGCAGAAAGAATTGCATCGTCTCGAAGTCATTCAGAAGATCCGTGATCAGCGCCTGAGCGTCGTCCAGGCTGCCGAACTGCTCGGGCTCAGTCGAAGTCAGGTTCACAGGCTGCTGCTGGCCTATGACCATTCAGGTGCGGCCGGCCTGGTTTCGAAGAAGCGATCGCGACCCAGCAATCGACGCCACAGCGAGGAGTTTCGCAATGCGGCGCTGGATCTCATCCGCGAACGCTATCTGGATTTCGGTCCGACGCTGGCACGCGAGAAGCTGATCGAGTTGCACCGGATCTCGGTGGCCAAGGAAACGCTGCGGCAATGGATGACCGAGGCCGGCATCTGGATCTCGCGTCGCGAGCGCAAGAAGCGGGTTTTCCAGCCACGCGGCCGGCGCGACTGCTTTGGTGAGCTCGTGCAGATCGATGGCTCACATCACTGGTGGTTCGAGAACCGTGGCCCCAAATGCGCCCTGCTCGTCTATATCGATGACGCCACCGGCAAGCTTTTGCATCTGCGCTTTGCCGGATCGGAGAATACGTTCGACTATCTGCATGCGACGAAGGCCTATCTGCAGCAATGGGGCAAACCGCTGGCGTTCTACAGCGACAAGCATGGCGTTTTCCACTCGACCCATGCGTCGGAGAAAGACCGGACAAGCGGCCTGACGCAATTCGGCCGGGCGCTCTATGAGCTGAACATCGACATCATCTGCGCCAACACCCCGCAGGCCAAAGGCCGGGTGGAGCGGGCCAACCAGACGCTGCAGGACCGGTTGGTGAAGGAATTGCGGCTGCGTGGCATCGACACAATCGCGGCAGCCAACGCTTATGCGCCGGAATTCATGGCAGATTTCAATAGGCGGTTCGGCAAACCGCCGCGCAATCCGAAAGATATGCATCGGTCACTGGCCGATCATGAGAACCTTGATGGGGCCATGTGCCACAAGGAAGTCCGCACGCTGTCGCAGGCCCTGACGCTGCGCTATGACAAGGTGCTGTTCATTCTCGATCCGACCGAGATTTCCAGACCATTGGCGGGACAGAAGGTCATCGTCTGTGACTATCCGGACGGTCGCCTCGAGATCATGCATGAGAATTATACCCTGCCCTACAGAACCTTCGACAAGCTGCGATCGGTGCATCGCTCGGCGGTCGTTGAGAACAAGCGGCTGGACGACATGCTGTCGATCGTGGCCGAATTGCAGGTTGGGCGGGAACAGCAGCGCAGCAAGAGCGGCCCTCGCCGCACTGCCCAGACGGATCATATGTTTGGGATCTCGGATGGCAGCAAGAGCAATGGTTATCAGAAGCGCGGTCGCAAGCCCGGTCGGCGGACGGATTTCATGAACGATCCGGAAGTCATTGCGAGAAGGCAGAAGGCCCTGGCTCGGATGGAGGCAGCGGAATAAGCGATGGTATGCATGGTCTTAAAGCTAAAGCAGAAGGGGCGATCTCTCACTCGCCCCCGCTTCTCCTTGCAACCCGGACTGCCGGTCGGATCGGGGGCTGATCATCAGTGCCAGTGTCGCGTTTCTAACTGGCTGGCAACGTCGCGTCTCTAATCAGCTTTGACATATTCGTAACCGGGTGGGTTCCATTTTTAAATGCAACAAACACACAGCATCAGCTATGATTTCTTGAGCACGGCATGGCCTGCTCTTTTGCGCGATTGAACAGGCCTGCCCCTCACGCCTCGAGGGTCATGACAACGATCCAGGCCTGCCATCTGACGCCAGGGATTTTGAGCAGAAGATTGTCAATCTGTTCGCCGGTGCCTCGGACCGCGGTGCCGAACGGGCTCCTGCGAAACGGGATCGAGGCAAGCGTAGCGAGCCCGAAGAATTCCAGATCGCACTTCGAGAAATATTTGCGCACGATGTCGAAGTCTGATTTCAAGAGCGGATGCTCGTCAACCGTGCGGGCGGCGGGCGTCCGGTTGCGATAGAGATTGATCACGGGGTTGTGGCCGAGTGGCTCGAAGAAGAAAGCCTTGCCGCCGGGTCGCAGCACACGCCGGATCTCGCTAAGCGATTTCTCCAGAACCAGATGGTGCAGGATGCCGCTGCCGAAGACGACGTCAAAACCCGCCGAGGGCAACGTCATGTCTTCCGCATTGTCGACCTGGAAGGCCACGTTGTTGATTCCACGGCCAGCCGCCGTATCCGTAGCCTGTTGAATAGCGACATCAGAAATGTCGATACCGGTGATCCGCTTGGCGGAGTGCGCAAGACCAATGCTGCTCATGCCGTTCGAGCATCCGTATTCGAGCACATCCCTTTCGGGACAAGCCGCCCTCACCAGCCGCCAATAGGTGACCACAGCAGCTCTAACGGCGAAATAAAACGAATCCTCCTTGCGCTCCTCCACTGCACCGAAGCGTTCATTGTGAAAGTCACGCTCACGCGTCAAACGTGCATCATCATACGTCATTCCGGTCCTCCAAACTTGACCCTAATGCGCTGAAATATTTGCTTTGCGAGATTTTACAGGAGCATCAGACCGGTCGCGGCCAATGATGGATCCTTCATTTCGGAGAATACAAACTGAAACCAGATATCTCCGCCTACGCGAATTCGCAGTTCGGCGCTGATTTCTACCAAATCACGACAAGCGCAGCGAACGAGCAACAGTAGACATAGGGCAGTCCGCCAGTTCGGCAATCACTGTTCGACTATTCATCGTCAGAGAGCCCTCTCACTGATCAACCATGAAAAAGCCTTGCGTGAAGGTGGCAGTCAGGGTCATCGCACTTTTGCACGAAGAAACCCGCCGCCTCACCCTGTAATGCGGCAGGTTAGCTTCCCCACGGAGCGACTTCGGAAACCGAGCCACCCCTCGTCAGCCGCCCAAAGATCAATGGTCGGCCGGACGCTGAAATCAAGCAGAAATCAGTTCGCCGAGCTTTGCTTGGGAGCGCCGGTCAATACCGTGGTCGTTGATGCCACGGGGGCCAGATAGGTGTCCAGAAGGCTCGCCATCTTGTCATCGCGAATTTGCGCCGTCTTCTCCCCCATGACCACGCCGACGACGCGGCGGCCGTTTTTCGAGGCTGACGTCACGAGATTGTAGCCGGAGGCATCGGTATAGCCGGTCTTGATGCCGTCGGCGCCTGCGTAACGATACATCAGATTGTTGTGGCCCCGCAGCTTCATGCCGCGGAACTTCATGCCGCGCAGCGAGAAAAGTTTGAACTCCTCGGGAAAGTCGCGCATGAGCGCGACACCCAGCGTTGCCATATCGTGTGCGGTCGTGACCTGTTCCGGATCCGGCAAACCTGACGGATTCTTGAAGACGGTCTTGCTCATACCAAGCTGGTGCGCCTTCGCGGTCATGATCTTGCCGAAGCTCTCCTCCGAGCCACCAAGCTGCTCGGCAATCGCGACAGCCGCATCATTGGCCGACAGGACGACGATGCCTTCAACAGCCTCGCGCGTCGTGACCTTGCGGCCTGCACCGATCGCGAATTTGAAGGGCTCCTTGCTCTCGGCATTCTCCGACATGGTCAGCTTCTGATCCCATTTCAGGCGACCGTCATGCAGCGCTTCGAAGGCGAGATAAAGCGTCATCATCTTGGTGAGCGAGGCCGGATAATTCAGCTCGTTCTCGTTGGATGCTTCCAGCACCTGACCGCTATGCGCATCCACGAGATAACTCGCCTGCCCGGCCTCCGCTGCCGAAGCTGCGCCGAGAAGCGATAGGGTCGAAATCGTCGCGGCGAGGAGCAGGGATTTTGTATTGAGCATGGATTTTGCGGTCTCGTACTTTGATGTTCCAGGCGAAACAGCAGATCACCGAGGAAACCGGCGGCCTGCTTTCGAGCGGAATGGATCGGGCAAATCTGTGGCGGAAAAAAGAACAATGGGATGAAAAAAGGACGATCGGAAAATACTCCCCAGACCATTTTGCCCGCCCTTGCCCAAATGCCAAGCTTTCAACCGCTTTCCGCCGGCAGTCGCTGCAAGATACCGCTATTCAAACCCGCGCCGATGGTTTGAACGCCTTCAAGCACCCTATCCCCAGAACCACGACTTATTGACTTCGGTCCTGGCTTCGGCGCGCGTCATGCCGATGTCTAGAAGCTGGTCATCGGTCAGCTCGCGCAGGCTCCATCTTGTCTCGCGCTTTTCAAGATAGGTCAGGAATTTCTCCAGCGCTTTTCGCCACAATCCCCGCTTTCGCCGACCTCTACCTGCAACGGCGGCCGCTGCTCGTATCGGTTTGTCGATATCGGTCGTCATTTTCCTGCTCCTCAGGCTCATATGAACATGGGCTCAGGATGCACTGGCGCTGACAATGAATGAAGCTTATGATATTTATACAAACCATAAGGAATTCTTTTTTGCTCAACCTGGATCAGCTAGCCGCCTTTGTCAGTGTTGTCGATCTCGGAAGCTTTACAGCCGCTGCCGATAAAGTCGGGCTCACACAACCGGCTGTCAGCCTGCAGGTGAAACTGCTGGAGCAGCGTCTCGGCGTAAAGCTGATCGAGCGCGTCGGCAGGCGGGCGCAGCCCTCGCCCGCCGGGCTTGATTTGCTTCCGCATGCCCGCCGCATCATCGAAGCCTGCTCGATCGCAGAGGAGGCGATGACGCCTTTTCGGGAGGGATCGGTCGGACGCGTGCGGATCGGCAGCGGCGGCACCGCTTCGATTCATCTGCTGCCGCGCGCCATCGCCATGGCAAAGAAGCGCATGCCCGATCTCGAGATCATCGTCCGTGTCGGCAATATCGAGGAGATCCTGCGTGATCTCGAAGCCAATGCGCTGGATCTCGCGGTCGTTGCCCTGCCCGCCTCCGGCCGTTCGCTGGAAGTCGAGCCATTCCATGAGGACGAGCTTTTGGCCGTGGCCCCCAAGGGAAGCGCGATGCCGGAGGGCGGGCCGGATGTAGAGTTCATGAAAACCAAGACGATGCTGCTTTACGAAGGCGGTAACACGCGTCGCGCCACGAATGAATGGTTTGAGGCCGGTGGGGTTCACCCCGAGCCGGCCATGGAGTTTGGCAGCGTCGAGGCGATCAAGGAACTGGTCGCCGCCGGCCTCGGATGGTCCATCCTTCCCGACATGGCTCTGAGACGGGATAGGTCGGACCAGCTGGTTACCTCGCCGCTCAAACCGAGGCTCGTTCGGCAACTCGGCATGGTGTTGCGCCGGGACAAGCATCTCACAAGAGGTCTTCGCGAAGTCATGAAAGCGCTGCGTGATTTTCAAACATCGGAATAGGCGATGTAAGCCTTGGCGGGACATCTAGACGGTGTCCCGCCGCCGGCCTTTGGCTGCCTATTCGAGCCGCCTGCGGCGCTCCATCTCCTCTTCAGAGGGATTCTGACCAACGAAGGAGCCCGTCTTCACCGGCCCATCGGGTTCGTAGGTCGCGAAGATGACGCCAGTCGGAGAGATCTTGCTGCGCAGCAGCTTCATTGCGCAAGGCACTGCCCCGCTGGCAAACAGCTTCTTGCCGCCGCCCAGCACCAGCGGAAAGATCACCAGATGGTATTCGTCGATCAGCCCGTGGCGGAGCAGGGTCTGAATGAAATCGCCACTGCCCTGGATCAGCAGATCCGGCCCCTCGCCCGCCTTCAGTTCCTTGATTGCAGCAGCGACATCCTTGCCGAGCGATCGGCTCTTGTTCCATTTCAATTCGGCGTCGCCGCGCGTCGCGACATATTTGGTGACGCTGTTGAATTTATTGGCAATCGGGTTGTCATTGTCGATATAGGGCCAATAGGCTGCGAAAATGTCATATGTCTTGCGGCCGAGCAGCAGATCGAACGGCTTTTCGAACAGTTCGAAGAGCGTCTTGCCCGTTTCTTCGTCAGAGTGCGGGAAGACCCAGCCGCCATACTTGAAGCCGCCGGTCGGATCCTCGTCCGGACCGCCAGGTGCCTGCATGACGCCGTCGAGGCTGATAAATGTCGCTGCGATAATCTTGCGCATGGTGCTCTCCTTTTCTGGCATGGTGCCCCAAGGACGCCTCATCAAACTCCATCCCGACATCTCATCGGCAATTTTTGAACACGCAATCTAACGTTCGCGTGGCACTTGTGACCGATTGACTCTTGAACGTCGCCATGGAATCGGCAAAATTCATCCTATCAATACTTTCCCTGAGATACGAACCCGTCAGCGGGCCCGCCTCGTTCAATTATGCCTGGATAAAAGCGTGAGCAGCGATTCATCAAGAAGCGCGGCGAAGCCATTGGCCTCGCGCGCGCATATCAATGCGGTCGGTTGGGGCCAAGGCCTGTCGACGATCGTCCGGATCACCCATATGACGCTGCGCCACCCATGGCAGACGAGCTTCGCCATAGGAGCAACATTCGTAGCTGCAACGTTGCAGCTGACAATCCCGCGCCTGCTCGGTCGCGCGGTCGATCAGACACAGACAGCGGTCGCTGGCGGCACCGCTGGCCAGATCGCCGAAAATGCTTTGATGAAGACCGCTTTGCTGCTGCTCGTCGTCAGCATTCTGCGCGGCCTGTTCACGATGGTGCAGAACTATTACAGCGAATCCGTCGGCCACCATATGGGCTATGAGCTCCGGCTTGCCTGCTACGAGAAGATCCAGCAGCTCTCCTTCAGCTTCCACGATAAGGTCCATTCCGGTGATCTTATCACCGTCGGCCTGCTCGATCTCGAAGGCGTGCGCATGTATTTCTCCACCGCGCTGGTGCGCATGGTGCTGCTCACCATGCTGATCGGTGTCGGCGCCTATATGCTGCTTACGACGGATGTGGCACTCGGCCTCCTGGCCCTGAGTTTCGTGCCCTTCGTCGCCTGGCGCTCCTCCGTCACGCAGCTGCGGCTGCGTTCGACATGGCTGGAACTGCAGGAACGGCTCTCGGTACTGACGCGCGTCATGGAGGAAAATCTCGGCGGCATTCGTGTCGTCCGGGCTTTTGCCGCACAGGCGCATGAAATCCTGAAGTTCGATCGTGCCTCCCACAATGCGCTTTCGCTGGCCCACAAGCGCGTCGGCATCCGCGTGGTTAATACCAGCGCCATGAACTTCTCCTTTTTCGCGTCTATGGGGCTCGTGCTTTGGCTGGGTGGTCTCAAGGTCATTGCGGGTGAGATCAGCGTCGGCACGCTGGCCTCGTTCCTGACCTTCATGACCATCCTGCAGATGCCGGTGCGCCAGCTTGGCCTGATGGTGAATGCCTTCGCCCGCGCATCGACTTGCGGCTCGCGCCTGTTTGCGCTGCTCGATCTCGATATCGCCATCAAGGATGCCCCGGACGCCAAACCGCTCGTCGTCACCAATGGCACGCTGCGGTTCGAGAATGTCGACTTCAGCTATCCAGGCGCTGAGGAGCGCCCTGTGCTCAAGAATATCTGTTTCGAGGCAAGACGCGGTGAAACGATCGGCATTGTCGGCCCGCCCGGTAGCGGCAAGTCCACCATCGCGCATCTCATTCCACGCTTCTACGATGTCACGGCCGGAGGAATCACCCTTGACGGTCAGGATATCCGCAAGGCGACACTGCAATCGCTGCGACAGAACGTTGCCGTCGTGCAGCAGGATTCCTTCCTGTTCACCACAAGCATCGAGAACAACATTGCCTATGGCGATCCTTGGGCAAAGGAAACCCGCATCGAGCGCGCCGCAGAGTCGGCGCAGCTGCACAATTATATTCTCGGTCTACCCGCCGGCTACACCACGGTCGTCGGCGAGCGCGGTGTGTCTCTTTCAGGTGGTCAGCGCCAGCGTCTGACGATCGCTCGCACATTGATGCTGAAGCCCGCCGTTATGGTCTTCGACGATTCCACCGCCGCGATCGACGCAGCCACGGAGCAGCGCATCCGCAGCGCCATGAAGCGTTTTGCCCGCGACCGCGTGACCCTGATCGTCGCCCATCGACTGAGCTCGCTGATGCATGCGGACCAGATCCTTTTCATCGAGGATGGCGAGATCGTCGAGCGCGGCACGCATGAGCAGCTTTTGGCCGCAGCTGGCCGTTACAAGGCGCTTTACGATCTCCAGGTTCGCCCGGAGGACGATGTCGTCAGGACGTCGGGCGACATGCTCGAAAGAGCAAAAAGGGAGGTATGACGATGTCGGAAATCACCGAAACCGAGCGCAACGATGTGCGCGACGACGGTCGCCGCCCTCCCCGCGCAGTTGTCGGCTCGCACCGCGTCGAAGAAGAGATCTTTGGCAAGGTCTTCGACAGCAAGATCATCCGCCGCATCTGGGCCTTCGTCAGCCCCTACCGCCGGCGGGTCTATATTTCGGTCGTCGCCGTTCTGCTTTTCACGGGATCGCAGATCGTTATCCCGCTCGTGATCCGGCATGCGATCGACAATGCGATGGCACCCGGCGCCATCGATTACTCCGCGCTCTGGCTGTCCCTGGCGATTTTTGCTGTAGCCATCCTCGTCAATTACGGGGCGAGCTACGTGCAGGAAACCTTTGTTGGCCAAGTCGCCGAAGAAGTCTTGTTCGACATACGCCGGGCGATGTTCGCGCATCTGCAGCGCGTCTCTCTGTCCTTCATGGACAAGACGGAAGTCGGACGCTTGATGTCGCGCCTGCAGGGCGACGTGAACTCGATGCAGGAATTCCTTGAAACTTCAGTGCTTTCCGTCGGCGATATAGCCCTGCTTTTCGGCATCGTCATCGTCATGCTATCGCTCGATTTCCGGCTCGGCCTGCTTACGCTTTCCGTCATGCCGATCCTCTTCATCGTGCGGCTGTTCTGGCTGCCGAAGGCGCGTGTCGCCTTCATGAACGCGCATGAGACCAACTCCGTCACCAATGGGGCGCTGGCGGAGGCCATCCATGGCGTACGCGCTGTCCAGGGCATGCATCGGCAATCCGTCAATTTCGCTCTTTTCGACGACAAGGCACATACGAATCTTCAGTCGCATCTGACGGCGGCACGCTATGCGCAGATCATGGTGCCGATCGTCGATACGCTAACCGGTATGGCGATGGCGATCGTCATCATTGTTGGCGGCTCGATGGTTCTGAACCACAGGCTCGATGTCGGCATCATGGTCGCCTTCCTGTTCTACATCCAGCGCTTCTTCGATCCGATCCGCTCGCTCACCATGCAATATTCGGTCATGCAGCGCGCCATGGCCTCCGGCCAGCGGTTGACCGAAGTGCTCGACGTTCCGGTCGACATCAAAGATGCGCCGGATGCGATCGAGCTGTCGCCGGACATGGACGGCTCGGTGGAATTTCGCGATGTGATCTTCGGCTATGATCCAAAGCACCCTGTGCTGAAGAATGTCAGCTTCAGGGTCAATCCAGGAGAAACGGTGGCGCTGATCGGGCCGACGGGCTCGGGCAAATCCAGTTCGATGGCGCTTATCCATCGCTTCTATGACGTGCAGCAGGGCCAGGTACTGGTCGGCGGTCACGACGTGCGCTCCCTCACCCAGGATTCGCTCGGCCGCCAGATCGCCATGGTGCTGCAGGAGCCGTTCCTCTTCACCGGCACGGTGCTGGAGAATATCCGCTATAACAAGGCGGAAGCGACGCGCGAAGAGGTCATCGAGGCCGCCAAGGCAGTCGGCGCGCATGAGTTCATCATGCGCCTTCCGGATGGCTACGATTCCGTTCTCGGCGAGCGCGGCGGCGGTCTTTCGCTTGGCCAGCGCCAGCTCGTCAGCTTCGCCCGCGCTCTCGTGGCCGATGCCAAGATCCTCGTACTCGACGAAGCGACGGCGAATATCGACAGCTACACCGAAATGCTGATCCAGAAAGCATTGGTGAAGCTGCTCGAAGGCCGCACGGGTCTCGTCATTGCCCATCGGCTTGCTACCATCCGCGAAGCCGATCGCATCATCGTGCTACAAAACGGTCAACTGCTTGAAAGCGGCAACCACAATCAGCTGATGGCAAACGGCAAGCTTTACTCAAAGCTCTATAACCTCAATTATGCGTCCTTCGACGACATTCCGGAGGAAGAGGCGTCTGCTTCAGTGCCTGCGGAGTCGCAGACCTAGAGTAAGGTCACAAAAAACTGTGGGGGCATAATCAACAATGACCGACAGTATTCTGGTTCTCTACGGTTCCTACCGCTCGGATCGCCTCGGCATCCGTCTCGCGAATTATCTCGTAACCAGCCTGCGTCAGCGCGGAAACGATGTGGAGCTCATCGACGCCAAGACAGTTGGCCTGCCGATGCTGGACCGGATGTATAAGGAATATCCCAGAGGCTCCGCTCCCTCGGCCATGGAGCAGCTTGCCGAGAAAATTCGGACTGCCGATGCCTTCGTCTTCGTCACAGGCGAATATAATTGGGGCATGCAACCCGGCCTGAAAAACCTGGCCGACCATTACCTTGAGGAGTGGTTTTGGCGACCGGCGGCCATTGCCAGCTATTCCGGCGGCCGCCTTTCCGGCGCCCACGCGGCGGTCTCCTGGCATGGCACCCTTTCCGAGATGGGAATGGTGGTCATCTCAAGCACCCTCGCAGTCGCCAATATCTCGGCCGCCTTGGACGCTGACGGCAAACCTATCGGGAACGGAGGCGATGCCCTTGCGAAGGCGTTTCCCCGCTTTGCCGAGGACCTCGCCTGGTGGACCGAGGCAGCAAAACAGCAGCGTGCCCGCAAGCCACCTCCCTATTGAAACCTCTTTGCGATGAACAACTAGCTCGTATAGATGACTTGTTCGGCTCCAAACCGCTGCAATCGTCGTAACTCCTTCATTCCTAGCCTTTCGAGCAGACGGCGGGACGCGGTGTTGGCAGACTGGGTTTCCGCTATCAGCCGCTTGAGCCGTAGATCATTCAGAGCAAATTCGGTGACACGCATTGCTGCTTCGGTTGCATAACCGAAGCCCCACGCCTCAGGATGAAGCTGATAAGATAGTTCATAATCCTCGCCGTCTGTGTGGCGTGAAATGCTAATCAAGCCAAGACGATGTCGCACTCCTCTGGTTTCCACCAGCCAAACCAACTTCCCCTCGGCGAACGAGAGATAATCAGATATCGCCGCTTCGCGCTGAACAGTCGGAACAGGGCCGCCGAGAAAGCGCCGCACCTCGTCATGGCTGATCAACTCTCCGATGAACGAGACGTCGGAGGTAAGAATTTCGCGTAGGTGTAACCGCTCCGTGATGAAATATGGGGTTGTTATCATATCGCTACGCCAGTGGGATTCTCTCTGAATATCAATCCTATAAGAAGCTGAACACCTGGATTGAAATTATCGCAAACGGATTCCGGTTCGCTCCATTTTATTGCTGATACCCTGATGCAAATCCCCACAGATGCTGCGCCAGTTTAGTAACTTGCATTATGATAGTTACTCGTGCTATCTGCCTCCACATGCAGAGAACCAACTTCAGCAGTTTCAAATGCCCAGCCGCCCGTGCGCTCGAAAGTGTCGGCGACTGGTGGAGTATCTTGATCCTGCGTGATGCCCTTCAGGGGTTGAGGCGGTTTGATGAATTCCAGAAAAGCCTTGGAATTGCACCCAATATTCTGACGCGCCGGCTCAAGCATCTGACCGATGAAGGCCTGTTTGAGCGACGGCTCTATCAAGAGCGACCGCCACGCTACGAATATGTCTTGACTGACAAGGGCCGAGATTTCTTCCCTGTGCTGATGGCGCTCTTCACTTGGGGCAATCGGCACTTGCCTGCCGAAGAAGTCGCCGTGCGGCTAGCCGACGCTAGCACCGGTGAAGATCGCGACCCGCTTCTCATCGACCGCGTCACCGGCCGCGCCTTTCAGCCCGAAGACACGATCCTCGTGCCGGGACCGGCCGCCGACGACGCGGTTCACGAACGCATCGCCCAGATGAAAGCATGGTTTCTGGGCTTCGACGCCTGACACAATAGGAGCAAAAGATGGATCGTATCGTCGTCACCGGCATGGGGCTGGTTTCGCCCCTGGGCGTAGGTGTCAATGCAAGCTGGAAGAGGCTTGTCGAGGGGCGCTCAGGCCTGAGGCTGTTGCCCGAGGAGATGGTGGGCGATCTCGGGGCGAAGATCGGCGGCGTCGTTCCCGATAGCGCCGAAGATCCCGAGGCGGGCTTCGATGCCGATCGCTATGTGCCCGTCAAAGACCAGAAGAAGATGGATCGCTTCATCCTCTTCGCCATGGCTGCCGCCGAGGAAGCGATCCTGCAGGCCGGCTGGCAACCGACTGACGTCGGCGCTCTGGAGCGGACGGCCACGATCATTGCATCGGGCGTCGGTGGCTTTCCCGCCATCGCCGACGCTGTGCGCACAGCCGAAACGAAGGGCGTGCGGCGTTTGTCGCCCTTCACCATCCCCTCCTTCCTCGTCAACCTCGCCGCCGGCCAGGTGAGTATTCGTTACGGATACAAGGGGCCACTCGGCGCACCGGTCACCGCCTGTGCGGCTAGCGTGCAGGCAATCGGCGATGCGGCGCGGCTGATCCGGTCCGGAGAGGCCGATGTTGCCATCTGCGGCGGAGCGGAGGCCTGCATCGACAAGGTCAGCCTTGGCGGCTTTGCTGCGGCGCGTGCGCTTTCGACAGGCTTCAGCAATCGTCCCGAGGAGGCCTCCCGTCCCTTCGACAGTGGCCGTGACGGCTTCGTCATGGGTGAAGGCGCCGGCATGCTTGTCATCGAGACGTTGGAGCATGCACTTGCGCGTGGTGCCGCGCCGCTTGCCGAGCTTGTCGGCTATGGCACTGCCGCCGATGCCTATCACATGACGGCAGGGCCGGAAGATGGAGACGGCGCGCGGCGCGCTATGCTCGCCGCCCTCGCCCAGGCACGGATTTCGCCGGCCGAGGTCAAGCACCTGAATGCGCATGCAACATCCACCCAAGTCGGTGACCGCGGCGAGATGGAAGCGATCAAGACTGTCTTCGGCCGCGACGGCGCGATCGCCGTCAGTGGCACGAAGGCGGCGACTGGCCACCTTCTCGGCGCGGCCGGCGGCATGGAAGCGATCTTCACCATCATGGCGCTGCGGGACCAGATCGCGCCGCCGACGCGCAATCTGCAGGATCCGGATCCGGCGGCCGAGGGCATCGATATTGTCGGTGGCACGGCGCGACCGATGGCCATGGACTACGCAATCTCCAATGGTTTCGGTTTCGGCGGCGTCAACGCCAGCGCCCTCTTCCGCCGCTGGCAGTAATCGCTTCTGCTTGCAATCAAAGCGCGCTAAGCTTTCTCCATATGGCTGGGGACGACATGCGCGCTTTTTCTTTCGCCGTTTTTCTCTGCTGCGTTGCCTCTGCACCGGTCGCTTACGCGGAAGATCCGGTGCAAACGGCACAGAGCCTTATTGAGCAGCAGATCGAAGCTTTCCTGCATGATGATGCGGCGACGGCCTATTCCTTCGCCGCACCTGGCATCAAGGCGCTCTTTCCCGACAAGGACAGCTTCTTCGCCATGGTGAGGAAGAACTACCTGCCGGTCTATCATCCCGGCAACTATGCCTTCGGCAAAAGTCGCGCGATCGACAATGGCGCAGTCGTCTATCAGGAGGTATTGATCACAGGGACCGATGACAAGGACTGGACGGCGATCTACCAGATAACTCGTCAGCCGGACGGCAGTTATAAGATCAACGGTGTGCAGATTCTTGCAAAAACGGCAAGTGAGGGCATTTAAAGCATTTCCGCTTTTCTTCGAATCGCGAAAATGCTCTATCTTCTTGTTTTTACGCAGTTCCGGACGCAAAACCGCTTCGCACTTTTGCTGGAACCGCTCTAAGTGATCGCTGGCTACAAAATGCAAACAGCGCATCTCTAAACAAGAGACGCGCTGTCATAAAGCATGAGTCCGATCTTATTAACCGCGAACTCTAAGCGAATTTCCTGCGGGCGCGTTGCCTTCGAATTCCGGCCGAGGCTGCGGAATCACAACTGTCGAAGCCGGCATAGGCGTATTCGTGTATGTGGTCTCGCCGCTCGAGAGCGGTCCTGAAATTGCCATGTCCGTAGGTGCGGGCGTCGGGATCGGAACCGCAGTCGGGATGACGATGGCACTCTGCGGCATGGTCACCGTCGGATTCGAGACCGGCGTGAAAGCCGCTACGGCAGACGTCATGGACGCAGGCTGCGTTTCCGGCAGGACGAACGGAGATTGCGGCGCGCCCTGCGCAGGCACGTAATTCATCGCAACCTCATAGGCCGGAAGCGGTGCAGGCGTCTGCAATTCGCCATCGCGACCACGCTTCTCATAGAACGCGTTGCCACCGGCATAAGCGACGTAGTGCATATTATCGTATGGAAATCTCAGGCCTTCGGTATGAAAGAACATCGCGTCCTTCACCTGGGGATGCCGTTCGCCGCGCAGGATCTTCGCGGCAGCAACTTCGAGATCTGGCTTTGCCTGATCCTTGACTTCCCTGGTCATCACGCCCGGAGCGAACTGCTTTTCCTGGGCAACGACGCCGCAGATCGTGGGCGGATAAGCACCGGAGGTCAGCCGGTTCATTACGACCGTACCGACAGCCATGTAACCGCTCGGGTCGGAACGCTCTGATTCGAAGTACATTGCACGTTCAAGACAGTCCTTGTCCTTCGTCGTGTAATTGTACGTTACTTTAGCGCCACGAATGGGCTTGGTGGTATTGCTGGGGGTGGGGGTTGTCTTCTGCGTCGTCGTGCAGCTCGTAGCGGCCAAACCGACAACCAATAGTCCCGAAAGACATGCCCCGAATTTGCGTTGCGCCCTCAACGGCAAGTGCCTCCTATTTTCGGTAGTACAGCCCTTATCGATTAAGAGAATGCGTTTTAGCCGGATTTTTTCAAAATTCCAAGCGGCCACGCAATCAAATCTGCCAATGACGTTTTTCAAAGGCGGATGGACCGTTTATTCCGATTCGCTATTTTTCCCAATGCTTTATTGTTGCCAAGCTCATTCTGAAACACGACTGGAAACGGAAATTGCCCAAGGCAAGCCCGTTCCAGCCGGCTCAAAATGATGTTCGTTAAGGATAGCAATCAATCGATAATAAATGATTTACCAACAGCGCAAGGTCCATGCGCCAGCCGACTTCGACGAGGATTCGCCCCGGTGCGAAACAATAAAACGACCAATTGCCACGTATGGCCGACGGTGGCTTCCAAATCTCGCAGCCGCTCGACTTTGCTCGCTCGAACAGAAGATCGACCGCCTCTCGAGACGGCTGCATGAAGCCGATGTGATAGGTGTTGCGACCGATGGAGACGCTATCGGCACCACCGAATTTCTCGACAGGCCGGCTGATGACAAGTTCAAGTCCGGCGTCGTCGCGAAGGATGGCAAGGCCATTTGCGCCCCGCGTTTCCACCTCCGTCAGGCCGAATACCGAAACAAAAAATTCCCGAGTCGCGGCGACATCGGGAACATGCAGATCTAGGTGGTTCAGTCTCATGACAGCTCCAAAAGGCATTCCCGCGGAGACATGTCGGTCGATCCCGGCCCACGCCAACGCGAGACACTCGACCACAATGGTCAAGTTCCGCGTCGCGGGCTCTCATCGCCAATGGCTAGGAGCAGAACTTCCAAACCGGAAGGGGTTGGGCCTACCGAAACCAACCCTGCCTTTTTCGACACGCTTCTGTTAGCGCGAAACCGCCACTGGAGCAAGATCGCGTGGCGCATCCTCGTCGTCGCTGAATCAAACGGGCTCGAGATCACCCCTCGCCCAGTTTTCCTGCGTCTCGGCCATGAAATCGGCAAAGCGGCCTTCGGCGATCGCCTGGCGAATGCCCTGCATCAATTCCTGATAGTAGGCAAGATTGTGCCAGGAGAGCAGCATGCCGCCGAGCGCTTCGTTAGCACGGACGAGGTGATGCAGATAGGCGCGGGAATAATCGCGCGAAGCCGGGCAATTGGACTGTTCGTCCAGCGGCCGCATGTCTTCAGCGTGGCGGGCATTGCGGATATTCACCTTGCCGCGGCGCGTAAAGGCCAATCCATGACGACCCGAACGGGTCGGCATCACGCAATCGAACATGTCGATGCCGCGGGCGACGGACTTCAGGATGTCGTCGGGCGTGCCGACGCCCATCAGGTAGCGTGGCTTCTCCGTCGGCAGTTCCGGCAAGGTGATCTCAAGCATGCGCAGCATGACTTCCTGCGGCTCGCCGACGGCAAGGCCGCCGACCGCATAGCCCTTCAGGTCCATACCGCTCAACGCCTGTGCGGAGCGGACGCGCAGCTCCGGCACGTCGCCACCCTGGACGATGCCGAACATCGCCTTCCCGGGCTGGTTGCCGAAGGCAACCTTGCAACGCTCCGCCCAACGCAGCGACATTTCCATGGCGCGCTCGATTTCTTTCGGCGTTGCCGGCAGAGCGACGCATTCGTCGAGCTGCATCTGGATATCGGAGCCGAGCAATCCCTGGATCTCGATCGATCGCTCCGGCGACATGTGATGCAAGCTGCCGTCGACATGCGATTTGAAGGTGACGCCCTGCTCATCGAGTTTACGCAGACCGGATAGCGACATCACCTGGAAGCCGCCGGAATCGGTCAGGATCGGATGCGGCCAGCGGATCAACTGATGCAGACCGCCGAGGCGGGCGACGCGCTCGGCCGTCGGGCGCAGCATCAGGTGATAAGTATTGCCGAGGATGATGTCGGCGCCCGTCTCGCGCACCTGGTCGAGATACATCGCCTTGACCGTGCCGACCGTGCCGACGGGCATGAAGGCCGGCGTGCGGATGGTCCCGCGCGGCATGGAAACTTCGCCGAGGCGGGCGCCGCCATCGGTCTTCTTCAATTGAAACTGAAAGCTCTCGCTCATTTCGTCCTAGTCTTTCCGGTGGAGCAGGCTGCCATCGCCATAGGAATAGAAGCGATAGCCCGTCTCGATAGCATGGGTATAGGCCGCGCGCATCGTATCGAGGCCGGCAAAGGCCGATACGAGCATGAACAGGGTCGAGCGCGGCAAGTGGAAATTGGTCATCAGCATATCAACGGCCTTGAAGCGGTAGCCGGGCGTAATGAAAATGCCGGTAGCGCCTTGCCAGGGCTGGATGATGCCGTCGTCAGCGGCGGCGCTTTCGATCAGTCGCAGCGAGGTGGTGCCGACGCAGACGATGCGCCCACCCCTCGCCTTGACGGCGTTGAGCTTCTCGGCGGTGGCGGCATCGACATAGCCGATCTCGAAATGCATCTTGTGGTCATCGGTATCGTCGGCCTTGACCGGCAGGAAGGTGCCGGCGCCGACATGCAGCGTCACAAAATGCCGCTCGACGCCCATGGCATCGAGCGCGGCAAATAAGGATGGCGTGAAGTGCAGGCCGGCGGTGGGCGCTGCGACCGCGCCCTCTTCACGCGCATAAATCGTCTGATAGTCGGCGCGATCACGCTCGTCTTCGGGGCGCTTCGCCGCGATGTAAGGTGGCAGCGGAATATGCCCAACGCTGGCAATCGCCTCATCGAGAGCGGGACCGGATAGATCGAACCGCAGGGTAATCTCGCCGCCCTCGCCCTTTTCCTCGACAGTGGCGTCGAGCGAACCGAGCGCGCAGACATTTTCGCCGTGACCGAACTGGATGCGATCGCCGATCTTGATACGCTTGCCGGGCTTGGCAAACGCCTTCCAGCGATCGGGCGCCGCGCGCATATGCAAGGTCGCTGAGACCTGCTGGCCGGGCGCACCTTCGCGGTGACGAATGCCTTCCAGCTGTGCCGGGATCACCTTGGTATCGTTGAAGACCACAGCGTCGCCTGGGCGCAGGAAGGATGGCAGATCCCGTATCTGATAGTCGCTCAGCGTATGCGAGCCATTGTTCGGATCGACGACAAGCAGACGCGCGCTGTCGCGCGGCTCGGCAGGCCTGAGCGCGATACGCTCCTCCGGCAGATCGAAATCGAAAAGGTCAACACGCATTCAATTGGTCCAGGCAGCTCATCCAGGCAAAGCGAAACCCGCCCCTCACGCCAAAGGCGCAAGAGGCGGGTTTCAGGAATAATCACGATCAGACGTCGGCGGCAACCCGCGCGGAGACGATCGAATCCGGATCCTTTACCGGCTCGCCGCGCTTGATCTGGTCAACAAATTCCATGCCTGAGATGACCTGACCCCAAACGGAGTACTGCTTGTTCAGCCAAGGTGCATCGGTGAAGCAGATGAAGAACTGCGAGTTGGCCGAGTTCGGGTTCTGCGAACGAGCCATCGAGCACGTACCGCGAACGTGCGGAGTTGCGGAGAACTCAGCCTTCAGGTCAGGCTTGGACGAGCCGCCGGTGCCGGCGCGGGCGGTGTTGCCGCCAACCTTGCCATGCTCGACATCACCGGTCTGAGCCATGAACCCGTCGATGACGCGATGGAAAACAACGTTGTCATAAGCCTTTTCGCGCGCCAATTCCTTGATGCGGGCAACATGCTCCGGAGCGACCTGCGGCAGAAGCTGAATGACAACCTGGCCCTTGGTGGTTTCCAGGATGAGGGTGTTTTCTGGATCCTTGATCTCAGCCATGTTCGTTTCCTTGTTCTCTCTGTTTGCTTTGGAATTATTTCTTTGTGACGGTAACCTTGACCATCTTGTCTGGATTGCTCACTTCGCCGTTCTGGCCTTCGCCACGTTTGATCTTGTCGACGAGCTCCATGCCCGAGATGACCTTGCCGACGACCGTGTACTGGCCGTTCAGGAAAGCGCCGTCGGCGAACATGATGAAGAACTGCGAGTTGGCGGAGTTCGGGTCTTGGGCACGCGCCATACCGACAACGCCGCGCGTGAACGGAACCTTGGAGAATTCGGCCGGAAGGTTCGGCAGATCGGAACCGCCGGTGCCGGCCTTGTTCGGATCAAAGCCCTTAGAGGCGTTACCATACTGAACGTCGCCCGTCTGAGCCATGAAGCCATCGATGACGCGATGGAACACGACGTTGTCGTAAGCGCCCTTCTTCGCCAGCGCTTCGATCTGCGCGACGTGCTTCGGAGCAACTTCCGGCATCAGCTGGATAACCACCGGGCCGTCCTTGAGCTGGATGGTCAAAAGATCTGCGGCTGCGGCCGAGAACGCGCTGCCTGCGAAGGCGGCAAGGCTCAGGAATCCTGCCAATGCAATATGAAAGAGTTTCATGGATGCTCCGTTCGGGATTGGATTTCGGCTCAGCTGTTGCCGCTGGCCTTATTTTTGAGTTTGCCGTTCAGCGCTTCCAGAACCGCCGACGGCACGAAGGCGCTGACATCGCCGCCCATGGATGCGATCTGCCGCACCAATGTGGCGGTTATAGGCCGCGAGGCTGTGCCGGCGGGCAGAAACAGCGTCTGGATATCCGGCGCCATCTGCCTGTTCATGCCGGCCATCTGCATTTCATAGTCAAGATCGGTGCCGTCGCGCAGGCCACGCACCAGCAAGGTGGCGCCATGGGCGCGGGCGGCATCGACGACCAGATTGTCGAAAGCGACGATGGAAATATCGCCTGCCTTCTGCGGCAGAGCCTCACCGAGCGATCTGCGGATCAGCTCCGCCCGCTCCTCGAAAGAGAAAAGCGGCTTCTTGCCCGGATGAATGCCGATCGCGACGATCACCTTGGCGGCGACATTCAACGCCTGCACGAGGACATCCAGATGTCCGTTGGTCATCGGGTCGAAGGACCCTGGATAGAAGGCTGTCGTCATTATCAAGCCGGCTCGTTGTTTCGACGCCTTTTGTCATGGATGAGGCCGTATCGCAAGTGATTTGCAACCCGGCGGCAGCCTCTGAACTGCAGATGAATACGCCGTTCAAGCCTGTTTCAGCTCGACAATGATTTACTGGCATCAACATCGAAACGGGCCTGGTTCAACGGCTCGCCGATCTCGGTTTCAGGGACATCATGCCATGCTCGTCTTCATCATCGCAGGCGCCATCATCGGTTCATTTTTCGTCGAATACCTCGTTCATGTTTTCTCCGACAATTATGAGATCGAATGGGATTCCGCCTCGGAAAACGGCAAAGATATCAATTTTGCCCAAGAAATCGCCACTGCCATGCGCAAGACGCATCGCGAATCTGAACGCCAGATGAACAAGGCATTCAAGGTCGCTTCAGGCACGCATTGCTAGATAGCTCTCAATATCGGCGGAACCATTTGGAAAACGCCGCGTTAACAGTCCGAAACTCAGATTGCACATTGCGGCAAGAAGGAAGAAGAGTATGCCCGACAAGATCACCCTTATTAACGTTGTTTGGATGGCCATGATTTCGGGAATGCTTGCAGCAACCGTTGCACTTTACGATCAGAAACCCGACCAGTCGAAGATCTACGGTCCCTTTGCTTCGGCTCGTCCCTTCGTTGCCTCGAGCCAGTACTAAGGGATCTGAACGCTAGTCCCACCTAAGGAGGGAGCGATCATGTTCACAATTTTGACGCTGCTTACAATTTTCATCAGCATCATGTTTGTCGTGTCAGTCGCATCCACCATTTCGGCGCTTCATCGCGAAAGCGAAGAGAGCAAGAGGCTGCATAAGCGTCACAAGACGCTCTGATCTCCGCGTACCGAGCGCCTCCCCGCCACATATGCTCGGATGGACCCTGAACCGGACGCTTTCCCCGCCAGCGTCCGGTTTTTTTATTGCCCTTATGGTCCCGGCGCTTCCCCTAGGCCCTGCTGCCAAGACGCAAAAGCATGATTTTGGAAGAGGAAGCGCGCCAGCTGCTTCAATCATGCTATGGTGATCGTGGTTCATCGAGGGATCAAGATGCGCATTGTCCTGACAGGCAGCTCCGGGCGACTTGGCCGGGCGATCTTTAATGCGCTGGCGCCAAGCCATAGGGTGATAGGCATCGATCGTTCGCCGTTTTCGACGACGCATCTCCTCGGAGATTTTACCGATGCGGCGTTGCTACGCCAGGCGCTGACGGGCGCGGATGCGGTCATTCATTGCGCGGCCCTGCACGCACCTCATGTCGGCGCGGTTTCCGAGGACGAATTTCGCCGCATCAATGTGGACGGGACACGGCGGCTGGCGGAAGCGGCGCTGGCTGCCGGCGTGAAACGACTGGTGTTTACCAGTACGACCGCACTTTATGGTCGGGCGGTCGTTCCCGGTCATTGCACATGGGTCGATGAAGACGCCGCACCGCAACCGAAAAGCATCTATCACCGCACGAAACTGGAAGCCGAACAGCTCCTTAAAGGCATGACTGGCCCGGATTTGCAGGTCCGCGTTTTACGCATGTCTCGAAGTTTTCCAGAAGCAGCCAATGTGATGGCTGTTCATCGCCTGCATCGCGGCGTCGATATCCGCGATGCTGCGGATGCCCATGTCGCAGCGCTGACCAACGGCGGCAAAGATTTTCAACGACATATCGTTTCCGCCGGCACGCTATTTAAACCAGAAGACTGCGAAGCGCTCGCGACCGATGCCGCCTCCATCATCCAACTGCGCGCCCCCGCCCTTGCCGCGAAATTTGCACAACGAAACTGGCCGCTGCCTGACAGAATCGATCGCATCTACGCATCGAAATCTGCTGGCGCGGTCCTCGGCTGGCATTTCCGCTTTGGTTATGACGAGGTTTTCGCACAGCTTGAGCGGGAAAGCCTGGAGGTTCTTCCGGCTTTTTCGCAAAATAACGAACGCCCGGAATAAAGGGTTAGGAAGCGGCCGCCAGATCCTGTGCGCTCTGCTCCAAATGACAATCGCCTGAGCTTGTTGCCAAGCTCAGGCGATCGAAAACCTTCAGCGTGCAGATAGGCCAGCCCAGCCCCACTGCTCTCCAAGCGGGCACAGCGAAGACTATTCTTCGCTGCCACCCTCGTTGCCGGCATCTCCGGCATCACCGCCAACAGCATCGTCTTCGGCTGCCGAAGCATCATCCTCGTCGCCTTCCGGCTCGCTGATACGCTCGACGGATACGACTTTCTCGTCCTTTGCAGTAGAGAAGATGGTGACGCCCTTAGTGGCGCGGCTGGCGACGCGGATGCCGCCGACTGGCACACGGATCAGCTGACCGCCATCCGAGACGAGCATGATCTGATCGCCATCCTCGACCGGGAAGGCGGCCACGAGTTCGCCGATCTCGCCCGTCTTCGACGTGTCGGTGGCGCGGATACCCTTGCCGCCGCGGCCGGAGATGCGGAAATCGTAAGAGGACGACCGCTTGCCGAAGCCCTTTTCCGAAACCGTCAGGATGAACTGCTCGAGCGCCTTGAGTTCTTCGTAGCGCTCGTCGCCGAGCTGTCCCTCTTCGGTGACTTCTTCACCGACCAGTGCAATCTCCTCGTCGTCACCCGTCGCGGAGCGGCGCTCGCTGACGGAGCGCTTGAGATAGGCTGCGCGCTCCCACGGCTCGGCATCCACATGCCGGACGATCGTCATCGAAATGATGCGATCCCCTGGTGCAAGCGTGATACCGCGAACGCCGATCGAATTGCGGCCGGCAAAGACACGCACATCCGATACGGAGAAGCGGATGCACTGGCCGAGCGCCGTCGTCATCAGCACGTCGTCATGTTCGGTGCAGGTCTCGACGGAGAGGATTTCATCGCCCTCCTCCTCCAGCTTCATGGCGATCTTGCCGTTGCGGTTCACCTGCACGAAATCCGACAGCTTGTTGCGGCGCACGGTTCCGCGCGTCGTCGTGAACATGACGTCGAGATTGTCCCAGGTGCTCTCGTCTTCCGGCAACGGCATGATCGTGGTGATGCGTTCGCCGGGCTCCAGCGGCAGCATGTTGATCAGTGCCTTGCCGCGCGATGTCGGAGTGCCGATCGGGAGACGCCAGACCTTTTCCTTGTAGACGATACCGCGAGACGAGAAGAACAGGACCGGCGTATGTGTATTGAGAACGAATAGCCGGGTAACGAAATCCTCATCACGGGTGGTCATTCCCGAGCGGCCCTTGCCGCCGCGGCGCTGCGCACGGTAGGTGGTCAGCGGCACGCGCTTGATGTAGCCGAGATGAGAAACGGTGACGACCATATCCTCGCGGGCGATGAGATCCTCATCGTCCATCTCGAGACCGCCATCGACGATCTCGGTGCGGCGCGGCGTTCCGAACTCGTCGCGAACCGCGGCAAGCTCTTCTTTTACAATGGTTTGGATGCGGGCACGTGACGAGAGAATATCAAGATAGTCCTTGATTTCCGCACCGATCTGATTGAGCTCTTCATCGATTTCGTCACGGCCGAGAGCGGTCAGGCGTGCCAGACGCAGTTCGAGAATGGCGCGCGCCTGCTCTTCGGAGAGGTTGTAGGTGCCGTCTTCGTTGATGCGATGGCGGGGGTCGTCGATTAGCCGGATAAGAGATTCGACGTCCGCCGCATTCCAGCGGCGCGTCATCAGCTCTTCTCGGGCCGATTGCGGATCCGGCGCCTGGCGAATGACGCGGATGACTTCATCGATATTGGCGACGGCAATCGCCAGACCGACCAAGACGTGAGCGCGATCGCGCGCCTTGCGCAGCAGATACTTCGTGCGGCGGCTGATGACTTCCTCGCGGAAAGCCACGAAAGCGCGCAGCATGTCCATCAGGTTCATCAGCTCGGGCTTGCCGCCGTTCAGCGCCACCATATTGCAGCCGAAGGAGGTCTGCAGCGGCGTATAGCGGTAAAGCTGGTTCAGGATGACGTCGGCATTGGCGTCGCGCTTCAGCTCTACGACGACGCGATAGCCCTGGCGGTCGGACTCATCGCGCAGGTCCGAGATGCCCTCGATGCGCTTCTCGCGCACCAGTTCGGCCATCTTTTCGATCATCGACGCCTTGTTCACCTGATAGGGAACCTCGGTGATGATGATCTGCTCGCGATCGCCGCGCATCGGCTCGATGGTCGCGACACCGCGCATGACGACGGAGCCGCGGCCCGTCTCATAAGCGGAACGGATGCCGGCGCGGCCGAGGATCTTCGCGCCGGTCGGGAAATCCGGACCGGGGATGATCTCCATCATCTCAGGCAGCTCGATCGCCGGATTGTCGATCAGCGCAATACAGCCGTTGATGACTTCGGAGAGGTTGTGCGGCGGAATGTTCGTCGCCATACCGACGGCGATGCCGCCGGAGCCGTTGACGAGCAGGTTCGGGAAGCGTGCCGGCAGAACCTTGGGTTCTTCCGTCGTCGCGTCATAGTTTTCCTGGAAATCGACCGTTTCCTTGTCGATATCCTCAAGAAGCTCGTGGGCGACCTTCGTCAGGCGGGATTCCGTGTAGCGCATCGCCGCCGGCGGATCGCCGTCAATCGAACCGAAATTGCCCTGCCCGTCGATAAGCGGCACACGCATCGACCAATCCTGCGCCATGCGGACCAAGGCGTCATAGATCGAAGCGTCGCCGTGTGGGTGATAGCTACCCATGACGTCGGCGACGGGACGGGCCGACTTCACATATTTGCGGTTCCAGTGATAGCCGCTCTGATGCGCCGCATAGAGAATGCGCCGATGAACGGGCTTCAAACCATCGCGAACGTCGGGAAGCGCGCGGCTGACGATAACGCTCATGGCGTAATCGAGATACGACCGCTGCATTTCCTCGATGATGGAAATCGGCTCGATGCCTGGCGGGAGCTTCCCGCCGCCGGGTGGTGTTTGCTCAGTCAAAACAGATCACGATCTCTTTTAGAATCACTGCGAAATTTATAGCCGAAAGGCCTGGCGAGCGCCAATTTTGGCCGGTGTTTTTGAACAGGTTTTGCCCCTTTAAGCCATGGAATCGAACATTTCCATGGCGAAACTGATCAACACCAGCGCATGACCCTTTGCGAAAGCCCGTTCCTCGCATAACAATGCTCGCTAACAGCGATAAAACAAGCTTCGGGGACTATATGGCGAGCGCGGATACGCTGATCAATGCCTTCACGACGCTGCTCGTCACTGTCGATCCGCCGGGGCTCGCGCCGCTTTTCATCGGACTTACGGCAGGCATGAATCGTTCGGAGCGCAAGCAGGTGGCGCTGCGCGGCTCGCTGATCGCCTTCTTCATCCTGGCGGCCTTCGCTTTGTTCGGCGCGAGCGTGCTTGGTGTGCTTGGCATCTCCATCGGTGCGTTCCGCATTGCCGGCGGCTTGCTGCTGTTCTGGATCGCCTTCGAAATGGTGTTCGAGCGGCGGCAGGACCGGAAAGAGAAGACGACGGAAGTCGCCATTACCAAGGATCACATCCGCAATATTGCGGTCTTTCCCCTCGCCCTGCCCCTGATCGCCGGTCCCGGCGCCATCTCGGCCACCATTCTGTTGGCCGGCTCGCTGCAGACGACACTCGACCGCGCGCAGCTGATCGGCGTCATCGCCATCAATCTGGCCCTGGTCTTTGCAGCCCTTGCCATTTCAGACCGGCTCGATCGAATGCTCGGCGCTACCGGCCGCGCCATTCTCACCCGGCTGCTCGGGGTTATTCTTGCCGCGCTTGCCGCGCAGTTCGTCGTGGATGGGGCAAAGGCAGCGCTCACGCTTTCATGAAAAAGCCCGCAAACGAGCGGGCTTTTAAAGATCAAGCAGCTGCGCCTATCTCAGAACGGGATGTCATCATCCAGATCGCGCGAGAAGTTGCCGCCGCCGCCCTGGCTGCTGCCACCACGGTTGCCACCGCCGCCGCCACGGGAGGAGCCTTGCGATGGGGACTGGCCGTAGTCGTCGCCACCGTAGTCGCCGCCAAAATCACCGCCGCCGCGGCCACCACGACTTCCACCTTCGATGGAACCGCCGCCCTCGCCGCGGCCATCGAGCATGGTCAGGGTCGAATTGAAGCCCTGCAGCACGACTTCGGTCGAGTAGCGGTCCTGACCGTTCTGATCCTGCCATTTGCGCGTTTGCAGCGCGCCCTCGATGTAAACCTTGGCACCCTTCTTCAGATATTGCTCAGCCACCTTGCAGAGGCCTTCATTGAAGATGACGACGCGGTGCCATTCGGTCTTTTCCTTGCGCTCGCCGGAATTGCGGTCGCGCCAGGTTTCCGACGTGGCAATATTGAGGTTGGCGATCGGGCGGCCGTCCTGCGTGCGGCGGATTTCCGGGTCCGCCCCGAGATTTCCAACCAGAATTACCTTGTTCACACTACCGGCCATGATACCACCCTGCTTGCCGCCCATCGACGGCTTTGAAATTCTATGGGGAGCACCTTAACCCATAGCAGGCGTCAGGTGCTATTTATGCGGCCTCCTCGGTTCCGTTCATCCACAAAGAAATCGCCGCGATAATTTTGTTCTTTATTTGTTCTAATTTATCCCTATGATGATGTCAACGGAATCGAAAACCCGGCTCCATCCCTTCATTTCAGCCTCGACTCGCGGGCTGACATCACTAAATAAAGGCAGACTCCAAAGGACCTGCATACGACGATGAGCGAACTGAAGACTATTTCGATACGTGGTGCGCGCGAGCACAATCTCAAGGGCATCGATCTTGATCTGCCACGCAACAAGCTGATCGTCATGACCGGCCTTTCCGGCTCCGGCAAGTCGTCGCTCGCCTTCGACACCATCTATGCCGAGGGCCAGCGCCGCTATGTCGAAAGCCTTTCGGCCTATGCGCGGCAGTTCCTCGAAATGATGCAGAAGCCTGATGTCGACCAGATCGACGGCCTCTCGCCGGCGATTTCGATCGAGCAGAAGACGACCTCGCGCAATCCGCGCTCGACGGTCGGCACGGTCACGGAAATCTACGACTATATGCGTCTGCTGTTTGCCCGCGTCGGCGTTCCCTATTCGCCAGTCACGGGCCTGCCGATCGAGAGCCAAACCGTCAGCCAGATGGTCGACCGCGTGCTCGCCTATGAGGAAGGCACGAGGCTCTATATTCTCGCGCCGCTCGTGCGCGGGCGTAAGGGCGAATACAAGAAGGAACTGGCGGAGCTCATGAAAAAGGGCTTCCAGCGCGTCAAGGTCGATGGCCAGTTCTACGAGATCGCCGATGTGCCGGCGCTCGACAAGAAATACAAGCACGACATCGACGTGGTCGTCGACCGTATCGTCGTGCGTCCGGACATGGCGGCGCGTCTCGCCGACAGCTTCGAGACATCGCTGCGTCTTGCCGACGGGCTCGCGGTCGCGGAATTTGCCGACAAGCCGCTGCCGCCGGAGGAGACTGCTGCCGGCGGTTCCGCCAATAAGTCGCTGAACGAGACGCATGAGCGCGTGCTCTTCTCGGAGAAGTTCGCCTGTCCGGTTTCCGGCTTCACCATTCCGGAAATCGAACCACGCCTGTTCTCCTTCAACAATCCCTTCGGCGCCTGCCCGTCCTGCGACGGCCTGGGCTCGCAGCAGAAGATCGATCCGGAACTGATCGTGCCGGAGCCGGAACGTACGCTACGCGATGGCGCGATCGCTCCCTGGGCCAAGTCGACCTCGCCTTATTACAACCAGACGCTGGAAGCGCTCGGCAAGCATTACGGCTTCAAGCTCGGCAATCGCTGGAACGAGCTGTCCGACAAGGCCAAGGACGTGATCCTGAACGGCACGGAAGACAAGATCGAATTCCACTATGCCGATGGGGCGCGTTCCTACACCACGCATAAGAATTTCGAAGGCATCGTGCCGAACCTCGAGCGCCGCTGGAAGGAAACGGATTCCGCCTGGGCACGCGAGGAGATCGAACGCTTCATGTCGGCCGCCCCCTGCCCGGCCTGCAACGGCTATCGCCTGAAGCCGGAGGCTCTGGCGGTCAAGATCGACAAGCTGCACATCAGCCAGGTGGCGGAGATGTCGATCCGCGTTGCTCGCGACTGGTTCGATGCGCTGCCGGGCACGTTCACCGACAAGCAGAACGAAATCGCGGTGCGCATCCTCAAGGAGATCCGCGATCGCCTCCGCTTCCTCAATGATGTCGGCCTCGAATATTTGAGCCTGTCGCGTAATTCCGGCACGCTGTCCGGCGGCGAAAGCCAGCGCATCCGGCTCGCGTCACAGATCGGGTCGGGCCTGACCGGCGTTCTCTATGTCCTTGACGAGCCCTCGATCGGCCTGCATCAGCGCGACAATGCACGCCTTCTGGAGACGCTGAAGCATCTGCGGGATATCGGCAACACCGTCATCGTCGTCGAGCACGACGAGGACGCGATCCTCACAGCCGACGATGTTGTCGATATCGGCCCCGCGGCCGGCGTGCATGGCGGCCAGGTGGTGGCGCATGGCACGCCGCAGGAGATCATGGCGAACCCGAAGTCACTGACCGGTAAATATCTTTCCGGCGAGCTCGGCGTGCCGGTTCCGGACGAGCGACGCAAGCCTAAGAAGGGCAAGGAAATCAAGGTCGTCGGCGCAAGGGGCAACAATCTCAAGAACGTCACGGCGTCCATTCCGCTCGGTGTCTTCACTGCAGTGACTGGCGTGTCCGGCGGCGGCAAGTCTACTTTCCTGATCGAGACGCTGTATAAATCGGCGGCGCGGCGTGTCATGGGCGCCCGTGAAATCCCCGCCGATCATGACCGCATCGACGGTTTCGAGCATATCGACAAGGTGATCGACATCGACCAGTCACCGATCGGCCGCACGCCGCGCTCGAACCCGGCGACCTATACCGGCGCCTTCACACCGATCCGCGACTGGTTCGCTGGCTTACCGGAAGCCAAGGCACGCGGCTATCAGCCGGGCCGCTTCTCCTTCAACGTCAAGGGCGGTCGCTGCGAGGCGTGCCAGGGCGATGGCGTCATCAAGATCGAGATGCACTTCCTACCCGACGTCTACGTCACCTGCGACGTCTGCCACGGCAAGCGTTACAATCGCGAGACGCTCGATGTCACATTCAAGACCAAGTCGATCGCCGACGTGCTCGACATGACGGTCGAGGAGGGCGTCGATTTCTTTGCGGCCGTTCCCGCCGTGCGAGACAAGCTGCAGAGCCTGAAGGATGTCGGCCTCGGCTATATCAAGGTGGGACAGCAGGCAAATACGCTATCGGGTGGCGAGGCACAGCGCGTCAAGCTAGCCAAGGAATTGTCGAAGCGATCGACGGGCCGCACGCTCTACATTCTCGACGAACCCACAACCGGATTGCACTTCCACGATGTCGCCAAGCTTCTGGAAATGCTGCACGAACTGGTCAATCAGGGCAATTCCGTCGTGGTCATCGAGCACAATCTCGAAGTCATCAAGACTGCCGACTGGATCCTCGATTTCGGTCCTGAAGGCGGTGATGGCGGCGGCGAGATCGTGGCTGTCGGCACGCCGGAGGCGATCGTGAAGGAGAAACGCTCCTATACGGGGCAATTCCTGAAAGAGTTGCTGGAGCGGCGGCCGGTGAAGAAGGTTGCGGCGGCGGAGTGAGATTGACCCGGCCGAATGGCCAAGGAGGAGAGAATGACTAAAGCGGGAGAAATCCGCACAGGTATCGGCGGATGGACCTTCGAACCGTGGCGCGGGACTTTCTATCCCGACACGCTGAAGCAGAAGGACGAGCTGAACTACGCCAGCCGCCAGCTTAGGGTGATCGAGGTCAACGGCACCTATTACAGCACGCAGAAGCCTGAAGTGTTTGCCAAATGGGCCGCCGATGTCCCCGACGGCTTTATTTTCTCCCTGAAGGCGACCCGTTTCGTCACCAACCGCCGTGTCCTCTCCGAATCCGGCGAATCCATGCAGAAGTTTCTGGAATCCGGCATCAGCGAGCTCGGCGATCACCTCGGCCCGCTGCTGTGGCAGTTCGCACCGACGAAGAAATTCGATCCGGATGATTTCGAGGCTTTCCTGAAGCTGCTGCCGGCCAAGCAGGATGGGCTTGCTCTCAGGCATGTGGTCGAAGTCAGGCACGATTCCTTCAAAGTGCCGGAATTCATTGCACTGCTTGAGAAGTATAATGTGGCGCCAGTCTGTGCCGAGCATTTCGAATATCCGATGATCGCCGACGTGACAGCGGACTTCGTATATGCCCGACTGCAGAAAGGCTCGGATGACATCAAGACCTGCTATCCGCCGAAGGACCTGAAAGCCTGGGCGGATCGCCTGAAAACCTGGGCCACGGGCAAGGTGCCGGATGACCTGCCGCTGATCGATGCTAAGCGCAAAATCAAAGCCGAGCCGCGTGATGTCTTTGCCTTCATGATCCATGAGGGCAAGGTGAACGCCCCTCCGGGCGCAATCGCATTGCAGCGAGAAGTGGCAAAATAGCTTCTATAGCGGCTTGATGACCGCTACGAGATCTTCAGCCGTCAGTCCTTTTCCGGCATGCTGGCCTGCCAGACCATGCAGCCAGACGCCGGCCGCGGCGGCTTCGAATGCAGGCGCTCCCCGCGCTATGAGGCCGCCGACAATGCCGGCAAGCACATCGCCCGAACCCGCGGTCGCCAGCCAGGGCGGCGCGTTCGCATTTATCAAGGCCCTGCCATCGGGGGCGGCGATCACGCTATCGGCGCCCTTATAGATGATCGCGGCATGGGCTTTCTCTGCTGCTGCCCTCGCCTTGTCGATCTTGCTCAATGTCTCGTCGGCGGCAATATCGGGAAAGAGGCGGCCAAACTCCCCCTCATGCGGCGTCAGCACCAATCGGGTCGGCCCTTCGGCAAAAGCATCGAACAATCGCTGCGGCTCGTCGCGAAACGAGGTGATGCCGTCTGCGTCCAATACCAGATGGCGATCCGCAAGTGCGAGGCAGAATTGCCGTGCCTTCTCGCCGGCGCCGAAGCCCGGCCCGAGAATAAAGGTCGAAAGACGCTGATCGGTAAGCCATTTCCGTAAAGCAGCTTCGTCGTCGACTGCACGCAGCATGATTGAGGTCAACAAACTGGCGTTAACCCCCAGAGCCTCCGAGGGCGATGCGATAGTGACGAGCCCTGCCCCAGCCCTCAGGCCCGCCATTGCCGACATGCGCGCGGCACCTGTCGCGTTCGGCCCGCCCGAGAAAACGACGAGATGACCTCGCTTGTATTTGTGCGTCTCGACGCCTGCCGAGGGTATGGCCGCCTGCCACTGTGCCGGCTTGTTTTCGGCGAGCGAGTGGTCGGCATTGGCGCGGACGATACGGTCGGGAATGCCGATGTCGAAAACCTCAAGCTCGCCGCAAAGGTCACGACCGGGAAGGAGAAGATGTCCCGGCTTGCGCGTCATGAAGGTCACCGTTCGCACAGCGCGGAAGGCAGCGCCGAGAATCTGGCCGCTGCGCCCATCGAGGCCTGAGGGCAGGTCAACGGCAATCACCGGAATGCCGGTCTCATTGACCCGTGCAATAATGGCCGCCACATCATCCGAAACGGGACGGGAGAGTCCAGCGCCAAAGATTGCGTCGATCACCACATCTCCAGTCATCGGGACGTAACCACTGACTGCGGCGCCATCGATGGAACACTCGGCGAAAGCGCGGGCGGCATCCCCCTTGAGCCGCTGCGGATCGCCCAGATGAAAGAGCTGTACGTCGGCTCCGGCCTGTTGCAGTGCCAGCGCCGCCACGTACCCGTCCCCGCCATTATTGCCAGGCCCGCAAAGGACGACATAACGCAGCGCTCCGGGAAAGTGCCGAAGTGCCGCGGCAGCAACCGCCTGCCCTGCCTTCTCCATAAGCCCATAAGAGCTAATGCCAGATGCGGCCGCAGCGCGGTCAACGCGAGACATGGCGTCAGGGGTGAGAAGCAGATCGGCGAGCGGCAACATCATGGCGGATATTATAGATGCGAAATCTGCCTCAAAAACAACCGCTATTGCGGGGGCCATCTTGGTTTATAAATATGCATTTGCACAACAATTAGCCGATAACATTCAAGGCCTTGCTGAAGCACAAACATGACGGGCACGGCACTTTTTTGCGAAATTTTGCTTATCCAACGCATTTCGACGCGAAATCGCTTCCATTTTCCCGAAAAATCCTCATCAATTCATCGTCTCGGTGCGAAATCGCCGGGAATTTTTACGGCGGCTTGTTTTCAATTGGCATGATAAGTGCATCACGTTGGCCGAGCGGGAAATAGGCCTGCTGTAACAGGAGAAGCGGAGAGACATTTTCTCATGAAAAAGATCGAAGCGATCATTAAGCCCTTCAAACTCGACGAAGTGAAGGAAGCCCTTCAGGAAGTCGGCCTGCAGGGCATCACCGTCACGGAAGCGAAGGGCTTCGGTCGTCAGAAGGGCCACACGGAGCTTTACCGTGGCGCCGAATACGTCGTCGACTTCCTGCCGAAGGTGAAGGTCGAAGTTGTATTGGCGGACGAAAATGCGGAGGCGGTGATCGAGGCCATCCGCAAGGCCGCGCAAACAGGGCGCATCGGCGACGGAAAGATTTTCGTTTCCAACGTGGAAGAAGTCATCCGAATTCGTACCGGCGAAACGGGCATCGACGCCATCTAATCCGCCCGGCCCTTCGGGCCGCGGCTCGTTCAATCGTCATCTATGTCAAGGGAAGTAATTTCATGACGACTGCAAGCGAAATTTTGAAGCAAATCAAGGACAACGACGTCAAGTTCGTCGACCTGCGCTTCACCGATCCGAAGGGCAAGCTGCAGCATCTCACCATGGATGTGGTCTGTGTCGACGAAGATATGTTCGCCGATGGTGTCATGTTCGACGGCTCCTCGATTGCGGGCTGGAAGGCCATCAACGAATCCGACATGGTGCTGATGCCCGATCCGGATACGGTCCACATGGATCCATTCTTCGCGCAGTCGACGATGGTCATTCTCTGCGACATCCTCGACCCGATCTCTGGCGAATCCTATAACCGCGATCCGCGCGGCACTGCCAAGAAAGCCGAAGCCTATCTCAAGGCCTCGGGTATCGGCGACACCGCCTTCTTCGGCCCGGAAGCCGAATTCTTCGTCTTCGATGACGTCAAGTACAAGGCCGATCCCTACAATACCGGTTTCAAGCTCGATTCGAGCGAACTGCCGTCCAACGACGACACCGATTATGAAACCGGCAATCTCGGCCACCGTCCGCGCGTCAAGGGCGGTTACTTCCCGGTCCCGCCGATCGACAGCTGCCAGGACATGCGTTCGGAGATGCTGACGGTTCTGACCGAAATGGGCGTTACCGTCGAAAAGCATCACCATGAAGTCGCAGCCGCCCAGCACGAACTCGGCATCAAGTTCGACACGCTGGTACGCAGCGCCGACGGCATGCAGATCTACAAGTATGTCGTCCACCAGGTCGCCAATGCTTATGGTAAGACGGCAACCTTCATGCCGAAGCCGATCTTCGGCGACAACGGTTCGGGCATGCACGTTCACCAGTCGGTCTGGAAGGGTGGTAAGCCGACGTTTGCCGGCGACGAATATGCAGGCCTTTCCGAAACCTGCCTCTATTACATCGGCGGCATCATCAAGCATGCCAAGGCGATCAATGCCTTCACCAACCCGTCGACGAACTCCTACAAGCGTCTCGTTCCGGGTTACGAAGCTCCGGTTCTGCTCGCCTATTCGGCTCGCAACCGTTCGGCTTCCTGCCGTATCCCGTTCGGCTCGAACCCGAAGGCAAAGCGCGTCGAAGTTCGCTTCCCTGACCCGACGGCCAATCCCTATCTCGGTTTCGCCGCCATGCTGATGGCCGGCCTCGACGGCATCAAGAACAAGATCCATCCCGGCAAGGCCATGGACAAGGATCTCTACGACCTGCCGCCGAAGGAACTGAAGAAGATCCCGACGGTCTCCGGCTCGCTACGTGAAGCTCTGGAAAGCCTGGACAAGGACCGCAAGTTCCTGACCGCCGGTGGCGTTTTCGACGATGATCAGATCGATGCCTTCATCGAACTGAAGATGCAGGAAGTCATGCGCTTCGAAATGACCCCGCATCCGGTCGAATACGACATGTACTATTCGGTCTAATAAAAAATTGCGAAAGCCCCGGCCTTGCCGGGGCTTTCCTCATTATGAGGAAGCCGGTGGCGGGCGTCCCTCCAAATATCGTCTTCACATTGAGCTGCTGCTCGGAGCAGACCCGAGCCGAATGTGACAGTTCAATGAAGGAATGGGGGCAAAATCCTTGATATCAGTGGTGAAAGTCACCACATGATTGCTTGAAAGGAAGTCGTGCCATGAAACAACGAAACGCAAAATTCAATATTGGCGACGTGGTTCGACACCGGATGTTCCCCTTCCGCGGTGTCATCTTCGATGTCGATCCGGAATTCGCAAATACAGAGGAATGGTGGAATTCCATTCCCGCGGAAGTGCGTCCCGATAAGGACCAGCCCTTCTATCACCTTCTCGCCGAAAACGACGAGACGGAATATGTCGCATACGTATCGGAACAGAACCTCATCAACGATGAGAGCGGGCTTCCCTTGCGCAATCCGCAAGTCGCTCAGATCTTCGACCAAGCCCCGACCGGGCAGCTCAAGCCCAAGATGAGCTTCGCCCATTAAGCGCGGGTAAAATATATCCTATTCCAAAGGGAAGGCGCTCCCAACGCCTTCCCTTTTTATTTGGCTTCCGAGCATCGCATGCCGTCCTCTGCGCAAAGAAAAAGCCCGGATCGCTCCGGGCTTTTTCTCATGAAAGGAGACCTGTCGTCAGCTTACTGCTGCTTGGCGGCCTTCTGCGCGTCTTCGAGCTTCTTGCGAGCTTCCTCGGCCTTTTTCTGCATGCTGTCCTGCAGGCTCTTCTGGCTTTCGGCAAGCTTGCTATCGGAGATCGCCGGGCCGTCAAAAGCTGCGCCGAAGCCGGTCAGCGAGATCTTGATCGGGTTCGGAGCGCGACGGAAATTCACAGACGTGAAGGTGACGTCGGTGCCCTTCTTCAGCGAAGCAATCATCGCGTCCGTCACGGGGACTTCCGCGGTGCACTTGTCCGGAAGGCAGACGGCGTAATCGAGCTTCTGACCCTTGCCGCCATCGACCTGCATGGTGATGCCCGGCGGAATGAGGCGGGCCGTCGGAACGGAGATCTGCAGGATCTTGCGGTTTACCTTGCCGTCGACGGAGATGAGGCCAACAGCCGTAACGAGCTGGCCGTTGTTTGCCATGATCAGGTTCTGCACGATGCAGATGTCGGCATCGTCCTGTTTGGTGCAGGTCTTGTACCAGCCCAGACGCGGCTGGTTGGGATCACCACCGCCATCGGCCGGAGCTGCGTTGGACGCATCCTGCGCGAAAGCGGCAGCCGGCATGGCCGCGCCAATCATGAGAGCCAGAGCAGAAAGACCTGCCCGCATTTTGTTGTCAGTCTTGAACATCATAGCGAAACCGCCTCCTGAAATCCGCTGCGGGACGACAGCGCGCCGTCCCATGCAATTCGGGTCAAACCGTCGTCCACCTGTCGAATGAATAAGGCAAATACATGACCCGAGAAACCCGGCACCCCTGTTACATCGCACTGGCACGGATATCCAGCTTTTCTTTGGTCTTTTCTGCCAAGTCCTAAGATTTCCGCAGTCGCGTGTTGAATTCGGCACGCTCATGATAATGTTCGGCCGAATCATACCCTTCCCGGAAAGGATGCCATGCAAGCGCTCCGGATCGCTGCCTTCCTGTTCTTCGCAACCTTGTGCAATGCCGCGGCAGCTCAGCCGCTTTACGGCATCGCCATGCATGGAGATCCGGCGCTGCCGGCGGACTTCAAGCATTTCCCTTACGTTAATCCGGATGTCAAAAAGGGCGGCCGCGTCAGCTATGGCGTCGTCGGCACTTTCGACAATCTCAACCCCTTCATTCTGAAGAGCATGCGCACGACGGCGCGGGGCATGTGGGACCCGGAATACGGCAATCTCGTTTATGAACCGCTGATGGTGCGCTCTCGCGACGAGCCTTTTACGTTGTATGGGCTTCTGGCGCAGACGGTCGAATGGGACGAGAGCCGAAGCTATATTCAGTTCAACCTCAATCCCGACGCCAAATGGTCGGACGGGCAGCCCGTAACGCCGGAAGATGTGATCTTCACGTTCCAGCTTCTTCGCGACAAAGGCCGCGTCCCGTTTTCATCGTGGCTTGAGACCATCGCCAGCATGGAGAAGGTTGGTGAGCACAGCGTGATGATCCGCTTCAACGAGAAAGCCAATCGCGAAACGCCGCTCATCATCGCCTCTTCGCTGCCGGTTCTGCCGAAGCATGCGATCGACACGGATAGCTTCGATCAGACCTCCCTGCGCATTCCGATCGGTTCCGCCCCCTACAGGATCAAGAGCATCGACCCCGGCCAGCGCATCGTCTTCGAGCGCCGTTCTGACTACTGGGGCAAGAACCTCCCGTCGAAGGTCGGCATCGACAATTA
The DNA here is from genome assembly GCF_057784395.1 of Martinezella sp. CNPSo 3957. Classification (NCBI taxonomy): domain Bacteria; kingdom Pseudomonadati; phylum Pseudomonadota; class Alphaproteobacteria; order Hyphomicrobiales; family Rhizobiaceae; genus Martinezella; species Martinezella sp. CNPSo 3957. The sequence goes on along the minus strand of NZ_JBXSOU010000008.1, from coordinate 238,199 downwards.
TGATGAAATCACCGTCAATTACTTCCTGCAGGACACGACGCTGTTCGAAGCTTTCAAGAAAGGCGATGTCGATATTTACCCCGACGGCAGTCCAGGCCATTGGCAGCAGGCTTACAATTTTCCTGCGGTGACTTCCGGCGCCATCATCAAGGAGACCTTTAGGCCAAAAATACCAAGCGGGATGCTCGGTTTCGTCTTCAATACGCGGCGGCCGATGTTTGCCGACAAGAATGTGCGCAAGGGACTGACCCTCGCCTTCGACTTCGAATGGCTAAACCGAAATCTCTATTCGGGCGCCTATAAGCGCACGGAGAGCTATTGGCAAAATTCAGATCTTTCGTCGTTCGGCATTCCCGCGGATCCGCACGAGCTCGCCATGCTGGGACCGATCAAGGACCGCATCGATCCGGACGTGCTCGATGGCACCTACAAGCTGCCCGTCAGCGACGGTTCCGGGCGTGACCGCAAGATCCTGCGCGAGGCGGTAGCCCTGCTCAAGGAGGGTGGCTATGCAATCCGCGGCGAGAAGATGGTCGATAAGAACGGCCGACAGCTCAGCTTCGAAATATTGACCCAAAATGCAGATCAGGAACGCATGGCGATCCCCTATCGCCGGTCTCTGGAATTGCTCGGCATTGCCGTAACGATTCGCACGGTCGATGATTCGCAATATCAGCTCCGGACGATCAACTACGACTACGACATGATCATCAAGTCCTACCCTTCGTCGCTATCGCCGGGCATCGAGCAAGTGGGGCGCTGGAGCTCCTCTGCCGCCAAGACCGAAGGCAGCCTTAATTTCGTCGGCGTCGCAGACCCCGATGTCGATACGCTGATATCACATTTTTTGATGGCGCGTTCGGCCGAGGATTTCCGCGACGCCGTGCGTTCTTTCGATCGGATGCTGATTTCTGGATATTATCTAGTGCCGCTCTACCATATCGACCAGCAATGGGCGGCGCGGCGCAGCCGTGTCAATCATCCCGGCGTTCTGCCGCTTTACGGGTACTATCTACCTGCGTGGTGGGACGCTTCCGCGCAGTAATCTCGGCCGGTTCCCTTTCGGTAACCGGTTGAAGCCATCGGCACAAAGGCCTAGATGGAGGAGAACAGCCCGAAAAACCGAAAGGATGAAACCATGGAACGCATCACGATCGACATCGTCTCGGATGTCGTCTGCCCATGGTGCTATCTCGGCAAGGCCCGCCTGGAGCTCGCCATTGCCGAGGTGCAGGACGAAGTAGGCGTCGACCTCAACTGGCGACCCTATCGGCTCAATCCCGACTATCCGCCCGAAGGCGTCGACCAGAAAAAGGCGCTGGAGCAAAAGCTCGGCGGCGCGGAGCGTGTCGCCGAGGGGCACAAGATGCTAACCGAGCTCGGCCGCGAAGTGGGAATCAAGTTCGATTTTGACGCCATCAAGATCGGCCCGAACACGCTCGATGCCCATCGCCTCATCCACTGGTCCGTCACCGAAAGCCGCGAAAAGCAGGACAAGGTGGTCGATGCGCTCTTCAAGGCCAATTTCGAAGAGGGCCTCAATGTCGGCGATCATGCCGTACTGCTCGATATTGCCGAAAAGGCCGGCCTCGACCGCTCCGTCATAGCAACCCTGCTTGCCTCCGACGCCGACCGCGATCTCATCATCGGCGAGATCGACGCCGCCCAGAAGATCGGCGTCAACGGCGTTCCCTTCTTCATCTTCGACCAGCAGTATGCCGTCAGCGGCGCGCAGACGCCGGATGTGCTCGCCGAGGCCTTGCGCGACATCGCCAAGATGAAAGCGGAAGCACGGGCGGGGATGAATTAAGCGGGATTCCGCTTTTTCGATCATAGCTGCAAGAGCTTCCGCGATCTGCGATTCGCGGAAGTAGCCGCGTCATACCGGCATTAGGTCTTTGCCAGTAATCCCGAAGCCATCGCCCGGAAGGCCTCTATCGCCTTGGGCAGCACTTCCGCCGGATTATCGCTGGCAGCAACCCAGAGCGCAGCATTCAGCGCTGCGCCGGAAATGAGCCGGGCTGCAGCCTCGGGATCGACCGGCTTGACTACCTCTTGTTTCAGAAGCTTTGAAACCGTCTGCCGGGTGCCGGCGAGACAGCTGTTTTGGCTGGGCCATTTCGAGGGGTCGCCCAGAACGGCCGGACCGTCGAGCAAGACGATGCGCTGGACCTCCGGATCGAGAGCCATTTTGATATAGGCCTCCCCCTCGGCAAGCAGACCTTGCCAGTCCCCATCCGCCTGTGCGCCGATCTCCTTCGCCCGTAGCGCCAGTTCGTTGTCGATCTGATCGACGACGGCGGCGAGCAATCCGCGCTTGTCGCCGAAATTATGATAGAGGGCGCCTCTAGTCAGGCCGACATCCGCCGTCAACTCATCCATTGAGGCCGCCGCAAATCCTTTCTCCGCGAAGGCTTTCCGCGCGGCGGCAATCAGCTTGCTCCGATTTTCTTCCATGGTTTCCAGGCGCTTTGCCATATCACTCTCAAATTTCACATACGTTTCGTATTTGAAATATTGACATACGTCGCGCATATGCATATTTCACATACACACCGTATATCAAACGAAGCGGCAGTTTGGAAGTCTCGCGTGAGCTTGCGTCCTTCCGATCTTTTCACATCAACGAAAGCCAGACATTATGACGACACGTACCGCAATCTTCCCGAAGAACAGGCATGCGCTTTACGAGGAGCACGGCTATTCCGCCGCAATCCGCTCCGGCGATCTGCTGTTCGTCTCCGGCCAGGTCGGCAGCCGCGCGGATGGAAGCCCTGAGCCGGATTTCGAAAAGCAGGTCCAGCTCGCCTTCGACAATCTGCAGGCAACTTTGGAAGCGGCAGGCTGCACCTTCGATGACATCATCGATGTCACCACGTTCCACACAGATCCCGAGCGGCAGTTCGGCGCTATCATGACCGTCAAGAACCGGATCTTCACCGAAAAACCCTACCCGAACTGGACGGCGATCGGCGTCAATTGGCTGGCGGGCTTCGATTTCGAAATCAAGGTCATCGCGCGCATTCCGGATGTTGCGGAGATGCGCGAGCCGCAGGCGGCTTGAGGAAATATCCGATCTCGGCCTGCCGCCGAAAATAGGTTGCGGCGGGCCGGATACCGGGTTCTTCATCAGGCGCAAAGCCGCTGGCTGAGCGCCCACCTTCTATCTTGCCAGCTCCGCCAGCTGCGTCATGACCACAGCCGCCCCCTGCAGCCGCTTTTCCGGCGTCGGCAGGTCTCGCGTCAGGAACACGCTCTGGTCGGGGCGGATCTTGGCCATCGTGCCCTGCTTGGCGATATAGCCGACGAGGTTGGCAGGGTTCGGGAATTCCTTGTTGCGGAACTGTACGACGACACCCTTCGGGCCAGCATCCAGCTTCTCGACGTTGGCGATGCGGCAGAGCGACTTGATATAGACGATCTTGAGGAGATGCTGCACCTCAATCGGCAAGGGACCGAAGCGATCGATCATCTCGGCTCCGAAGCTGTCAATCTCCTTCAGCTCGGTGATCTCGCCGAGGCGGCGGTAGAGCGCCATGCGCAGATGCAGATCGGGCACGTAATCGTCGGGGATCATGACCGGCGTGCCGACGGAGATCTGCGGCGACCAGCCGGTATCCTGGATCTCGTCGACGCCCTTGACCTCGGCGACGGCCTCTTCGAGCATCTGCTGGTAGAGCTCGAAGCCAACTTCCTTGATATGGCCTGACTGTTCTTCGCCCAGCAGATTGCCGGCGCCGCGGATATCGAGATCGTGGCTCGCCAGCTGGAAGCCGGCGCCGAGCGTATCCAGCGACTGCAGCACCTTGAGCCGGCGCTCCGCCGTCGTGGTCAGCACCTTGTTGACGGGCAGCGTGAAGAGCGCAAAGGCGCGCACCTTGGAGCGGCCGACGCGGCCACGGAGCTGGTAGAGCTGAGCAAGGCCGAACATGTCGGCGCGGTGAACGATGAGCGTATTGGCCGTCGGCACATCGAGGCCGGATTCAACGATGGTCGTCGACAGCAGCACGTCATAACGCCCCTCGTAGAAGGCATTCATGATGTCTTCCAGCTCACCGGCGGGCATCTGGCCATGGGCGACCGCCACCTTCAGCTCCGGCACATCCGATTGAAGGAAGGCATGGATATCGGCGAGATCGGCGAGGCGCGGACAGACATAGAAGCTCTGGCCGCCACGATAATGCTCACGCATCAGCGTTTCGCGGATGACCAGCGAATCGAAGGGCGAGATGAAGGTGCGCACCGCCATGCGGTCGACCGGCGGCGTGGTGATGAGCGACAGTTCACGCACACCAGTCATCGCGAGCTGCAAGGTGCGTGGGATCGGCGTCGCCGACAGCGTCAGCACATGCACGTCGCTCTTCAGTTCCTTCAGGCGCTCCTTGTGCTTGACGCCGAAGTGCTGCTCCTCGTCGATGACAAGCAGGCCGAGATTGGCGAACTGGATGCCGGCGCCGAGCAGCGCGTGGGTGCCGACAACGATATCGGTCTTGCCTTCGGCGACTTCCTTCTTGGTCAGCGCCAGTTCCTTGGAACCGACCAGACGAGATGCCTGCTGTATGCGGATCGGCAACCCACGGAAGCGCTCGGAGAAGGTCTTGAAATGCTGGCGCGAAAGCAGCGTCGTCGGCACGACGACGGCGACCTGCACGCCATTCATGGCAGCGACGAAGGCTGCGCGCAGCGCCACTTCCGTCTTGCCGAAGCCGACATCGCCGCACACGAGGCGATCCATCGGCCGGCCGGCGCCGAGATCCTCGCGCACCGCCTCAATGGCGTTCATCTGGTCGTCGGTCTCGTCATACGGGAAGCGCGCGGCAAATTCGTCATACAATCCGTCCGGCGTGCTGAGTACAGGCGCATGCCGCGTCAGGCGTTCGGCCGCGACGCGGATCAAGGCGCCGGCCATATCGAGCAGGCGCTTCTTGAGCTTGGCCTTGCGCATCTGCCAGGCGCCGCCGCCGAGCTTATCCAGCTGCGCCTCGGTGCCCTCGCCGCCATAGCGCGAGAGCAGATCGATGTTTTCGACCGGCAGGAACAGCTTGGCATCGTCGGCATATTGCAGCTCGAGGCAGGCGTGCGGTGCGCCGGCTGCCTCGATGGTCCTGAGGCCGACGAAACGGCCGATACCGTGCTCGGCATGAACGACGATCGAGCCTTCATCGAGGCCTGCTACTTCCGAGATGAAATCGGCGGCGCGCTTGCGCCGCTTGGAACGGCGCACCATCCGGTCGCCGAGAATATCCTGCTCGCCGATAACGATCAGATCGCCCGCTTCGAAACCGGCTTCGAGGCTCAGCACGGCGGCAGCAGCCTCGCCCTTCGCCAGGCCGCCAAGGTCCTTGAAGGCCTCGATCGTCTTGACGCGCGCCAGCCCATGTTCGGATAGCACCTGCAGGAGGCGATCGAGCGAGCCTTCCGTCCAGGCCGAAATCAGCACCTTACCGCCCGAAGCCCGCTTGTCGGCGATATGCTTGACGACTGCATCGAAGACGTTGACGCGCTCGCTATCGGTTGTGTCGGTCGCTGCCCGCGCCCAGCGCGGCCCCTGGCGGGCATCAAGCTCGATGACGCGACGCGCCTCGCCCTCATGCTCGTTGAAGGGCGAAATACGGATAGCGCCGAAGGCGTCAAGCGCATTGCCGAATGCCTTGCCATCGAGATAGAGCTGGCCGGGCGTTACTGGCTTATAGGGCGTGCCCTGTGCCATCTGCCCCTTGGCCTGCTGGCCGGATTGAAGGCGGGCGTCGTAATAGTCGAAGACGAGCTTGGAGCGCTCCTCTGCCGCTTCGCGCACGGTGTGATCCGTGACCAAGCGAAAGCCTTTAAGGTAATCGAAAACCGTCTCGAGCTTCTCGTAGAAGAGCGGCAGCCAATGTTCCATGCCGGCGTATCGCCGACCTTCGGACACGGCGAGATAGAGAGCGTCATCGCGCGTGGCGGCGCCGAAGGCGGAGAGATAGTTCTTGCGGAAGCGGCTGATCGTATCCGGCGTCAACGTCACTTCGCTCATCGGATTGAGATCGAGCGAGCGTACCTGCCCAGTCGTGCGCTGGCTGGCCGGATCGAAGCTGCGGATGCTCTCCAGAGTATCGCCGAAGAAGTCCAGACGCACCGGCTCTTCCGTGCCCGGAACGAAGACGTCGAGAATGCCGCCGCGCACGGCATATTCGCCGACCTCGCGCACGGTCGCCACGCGCTCGAAGCCGTTGCGCTCGAGGCGAGCCGCGATATCGTCCATCCGGACCTGGTTCCCGGGACGTGCCGAGAACGCCAGGCTTTCGATGATATCCTGCGGGGCGACCTTCTGCAGCATGGCGTTGACGGTCACCAGCACAATGGCTGCATGCGGCTTGCGATGATGCGCGATCAGGCCGGACAGAGCCGCAAGGCGCCGGGCCGAGGTGTCAGAGCTTGGGGAAACACGGTCATAGGGAAGACAATCCCAGGCCGGCAGGGTGAGTACCGGAATTTCAGGCGCGATGAAGCCGAGCATCTGTTCGACATCGGCCATGTGCTGGCCGTCGGACATGACATAGGCAACCGGCTGGCCGGCCTTTGCCATTTCGGCAATCAGGAACGGCTCCAGACCGGCCGGAACATGACCGATCGTCATCGGCTCGCTTGCGGCGAGCAGCTTCTTCGCGTCGAAACCGGGGATCATTTCGTTAATCCGAACCTTTCGGCGATCTCTTCAAAATCGGGCTTATAGGAGGCCAGGCGCTCAAAGAGCGGCGTCTGCAGATGCTGCGGCGTTGGCTCACTACCGAGGATCCATTTAAGAAGATCGTTGTCCTCTTCGGCCATGATGCGCTCCAGCTCATCAAGATCGGCTTCAGGGAGGCCCGGCAGTTCATTATCGGCAAACTGGCCGAAGACGAGATCCATCTCACGGATGCCGCGATGCCAGCAACGGAAAAGGATGCGCCGGCGGCGAGGATCGAGATCGGCACTGCTGAGGGTCAGCCCAGTCATCAAAAATACCTTTATGTTGATGCGTCTCTATAAAACCAGCGCTCAAAGGTGGGAACCGGTTTTTCAGAAAAAAGCACCTGCGATGCAATTTTCCGGGGAGTGTGGAGCTCAAACGGATCGAGTTCTTCGCTGCCCCTTGCCAAATGCGCCCTGCCCGTCGCATTTTGCCTGCCATGCGTCCCGCTATCCTCGACCCGCTATTTGCCTCTATTTCTTCGCTATCAGGCGTCGGGCCGAAGGTATCCGAGTTGCTGGTAAAGCTGCTGGATCGGGAAACCATCGACGATTGCCGCGTCATCGACCTGATTTTCCACGCGCCGCATTCGATCATCGACCGGCGAGAACAACCGGGCATCGCCCGAGCGCCGCAGGGCGCCATCGTCACCATCACCGGCCGCGTCGATCGCCACCAGCCGCCGCCCAACCCGCGCAGCAACGTGCCCTATCGCGTCTATCTGCACGACGAAACAGGCGAACTAGCGCTGGTCTTTTTTCGCGGCAAGGCGCAATGGCTCGAAAAGCAGCTGCCGATCGATGAAACCGTTACCGTCAGCGGCAAGGTCGACTGGTTCAACGGCCGACCGTCGATGGTGCATCCGGATTATATTATGCGCGAGAGCGAGGCGGAAAACCTGCCGCTGGTCGAACCGGTCTATCCGCTAACCGCCGGGCTTACGCCGAAGTTCCTGCGCAAGACGATAGAGGCAGCATTGCCGCGCATCCCGCAGCTGCCCGAGTGGGATGATATTGCTCTCACGCAGAAGCATGGCTTTCCCTCGATCTCCGATGCCTTCCACATGCTGCATGCGCCTAGGGATGCGGCCGATATCGATCCGCAATCTCCCGCGCGCCGCCGGCTGGCCTATGACGAATTCCTGGCGGGGCAATTATCGCTTTCGCTGGTGCGCCAAAGGCTGCGCAAGGTTGCGGGGCAGCCTGTGCAGGCTACTGGAGAAATCAGCGGCAAGATACTGGAATCTCTTCCTTTCTCTATGACGAATAGCCAGCGTGATGCGGTTGCGGATATTCTCAAGGATATGGCAGGCACCGAGCGCATGCTCCGGCTGCTGCAGGGCGATGTCGGCGCGGGCAAGACGCTGGTGGCGTTGATGGCGATTGCCGCCGTGATCGAAAGCGGTGGCCAGGCAGTGCTCATGGCGCCGACTGAAATCCTCGCCCGACAGCACTTCGCCACGATTTCAAAATTCGCAGCAAGTGCAAGCCTTTCTGTCGAAGTTCTCACAGGCCGCACGAAGGGCCGGGAACGGGATGCAATCCTGGAGCGCATTGCTTCCGGCGAGGCGCAGATCATCATCGGCACGCATGCTTTGTTTCAGGACAGCGTCGCCTATGCCAATCTGATGCTGGCTGTGGTCGACGAGCAGCACCGCTTCGGCGTCCACCAGCGCCTGCGCCTGACCGCAAAGGGTATCTCTCCCCACATGCTCGTCATGACCGCAACGCCGATCCCACGGACGCTAGTGCTGGCCGCCTTTGGCGACATGGATGTTTCCAAGCTCACCGAGAAGCCGGCGGGCCGAAAGCCGATCCAGACGATCACCATTCCGAATGAACGAACCGGCGACATCGTCGCGCGCCTAAGGAGTGCGCTAGCGGAAGGCAAAAAAGCCTATTGGATATGCCCACTTGTGGAGGAATCCGAAGAATCAGATTTAATGTCGGTGGAGGAGCGGCATGAGACACTGACCAAGGCGCTCGGCCCCGGCATCGGCTTAATCCATGGCCGCATGAGCGGCCCCGAAAAAGATGCCGTGATGATGGCGTTCAAGAATGGCGAGATCCGTCTGTTGGTGGCTACGACAGTCGTCGAAGTGGGCGTCGACGTGCCAGATGCGACGATCATGGTCATCGAACACGCCGAGCGTTTCGGCCTGGCGCAGCTTCACCAGTTGCGCGGGCGCGTCGGTCGCGGCGACGAAGCCTCGACCTGCATCCTGCTCTACAAAGGCCCGCTCGGCGAAACCGGGCATGCCCGGCTGTCGATCATGCGAGAGACCGAAGATGGCTTCCGCATTGCCGAGGAGGACTTGAAGCTGCGTGGCGAAGGTGAGCTTCTGGGGACACGCCAGTCCGGCACACCGGGCTTCCGTATCGCCAGCCTCGAGGCTCATGCCGATCTTCTCGAGATCGCTCGCAAGGATGCCGCCTATCTCATCGAGCGCGATCCGGAACTGACCAGTGAGCGTGGCAGTGCGGTACGCACCCTGCTCTATCTCTTCCGCCGCGATGAGGCGATCCGCTTCCTGCGAGCTGGGTAGGCGGATGGACGCGTTAGCCGCATCCATCCGCGTTTCATCAGATCACTTTGCGGCGAGACCGGGAATGGTAACCTGGAATACCTGGAACATGGTGTCGACATCGGCGCCGCTATCATCCTTGTAGGCAGCGCCGACCTGGAAACCATCCTGGGTGATGAAGTCGTTGTCGTTGGCGACGAACAGGAAGTAATCGTCCGGCAGCTTTGGATCCTGAACGCTGACGATCGACATGGCCTCCCACTTTTCCGAGAGGTTGTTGCGGTCGTTCGGCGCGCCGTTATGCAGACCGAAGCGCGCTAGATCGGCGCTGTCGTTGATATCGATGAAATTGCTGACTGCCGCCGGCTTTACCGAAGGATCAAGAACGCCCTTCGGCGCGACCGCTGTATCGCTGTCGAACTTGCCGCCGGCAATATCGGTGGCAGCGGAAACATCGACAGCCACAACGCTGCGATAGAGCGATTTATCGCCCTTCTGGCCATAGCCATTGTTGCTGTCGCGCGCGAGCATCAGGAAGCTTGTCGATGAGAGCGCCACGATTTCGCTTTGGGCGGCAACGGCCGTCTTGCCCTTGTCATTGGTGAAGACCGGCAGCGGCACAACATATTCGTGCACCAGCTTCAGATTTGCAGGGTCGGCGGCATCATAAACCAGCGCGCGGGTATTCTGGCGCGTGGAGCTGGAATCGCCGCCATCCTGGCGGGTTGCGGACTGGAGCACCACGATCAGGAACTTGCCGTCCGGGGTCAGAGACATGCCCTCGAAGCCTTGGTTGTTCTGGCGCCCGCTGGTCGGATCCTTCGGATCGGGCGCGGTTTCGCCGGGACCTGGGTTGTTCGAGGAAAAATTCACAACGCCCTCGCGCATAGGCAGAAATGCGGCCGGCGGTGCCGTGGCCGAGATCATCAGCCCATCCGCCGAGAAGCGGTAGATATAGGGACCGTATTCATCGCTGATGAACATCGAACCATCGGGCAGCCGGGCAATGGCTTCGTTATCGAGCGAGATCTTGCCGTTCGGTGCCTGCGGCAAAAGCGGCATGCCGCCTTCCGCCTGGCGAACGCTGTTGGCTGGATCAAGGCCAGTGGTTTCGTTGCCTTTGTTGTCTTTCAACAGCAGCGTATCCACGAGCTTGGCTTCGAGGCCCGACTGTTCCTGGCCGGCTGGAGGTGTTGCACCGGGGGCAACCGGCGTCAGCTTGATATCGATGGTGTTGAGACGCCCGCGGTAATCCGTGGTTCCGGCGACATTATAGCCGCGGTCCGGCAGCAGCCATAGCGAGCCGTTGTAGGTGCCATCGGCATTGCGAACCCAGCTCTTGGTATCGATCGACATGCCCGAACCGGAACCGAAGGTCTCGCCGAACTTATCGCGCAAATTGGCCGGGATGCGGCCGACCGCGACGCGGCCCTTGTTGACGAGCGTCACGCCTTCGACCGTGACGGAATTATCCGCCAGCGCCGGCATCGGAGCCGTGAAAACAAATGTGGCAAGCGCCGCCGACAGCAGCGGCAAGCTCTTCGAACGCATATAGCTCAAGACAATATCCTCCTGATGAAAACATTTGCGGAGACAATGGCATTTATCTCCGGCGCGTTTTCGGGCCGCGCTAAGAACTGCAGTCCGGCGCCGGTGCCCCGAACATTCGATGCTGAGATACATGCGATTATCTGCCCCGACTGACGATCTAAGGTGTCAATATGATAGAGGCATGACAATTCGCGCAAAACGCGAAGCTATTGATCCAACCATTGGAAGATGAGCAATTCTAGCTCAAGGAGTTCATCGGAACCGGCTGCTGCAGTTTCTTGGCTGCGACCAGTTCCTTGTATTCCGGCGACACAAGGCCGCCTGAGATCAGCAGCTTGGCGCCATCTTCAGGGCTCATATCGAGCACCGTGATCTTCTCGCGCGGAACGAAGACAAGGAAGCCGGCCGTCGGCACCGGCGTCGGCGGCAGGAAGACCGCCACCATGTCCTGACCCATGGCATTGAATTTCGAGGCGATCTCGCCCTTGGCATCCGTCGATATGAAGACCATGGACCAGAGGCCGGGGCTTGGATATTCGATCAGCCCCACCTTCTTGAAGGATGTGCCCTGCTCCTTCAGCACAGTCTCGAAGATCTGCTTGACGCTCTTGTAAATGGTTCGCACCAGCGGCACGCGATTGACGATCGACTCACCGAAGCGGACGATGCTCTGACCGATCAGGTTCTTGGCCAGAAAGCCGACAATCGTGATGAAGATCATCGCAATCACTAGGCCCGTACCGGGCACAGCGAAGTTCAGATAGCTCTCGGGATCGTACCGCGCGGGAATATAGGGGCGAACCCAGCTATCGGCCCAATGGACGACGGACCAGGTCAGCCATAGCGTAATGGCGATCGGGGCACAGATAATCAGGCCGGCCAGGAAATTGTTTCTGATCCGCGTCGTCACGGACATTTTGATGAGTTTTTCAGTCATTCGCCGCTCGAAAACTCCGTCCCGTCGCTACCGCTTCCCGGCAAACCCTCCCCACCATCTCCGTGGGCGAATCGTGCCAGAAATTGGCGCGGCATACAACCCGGCAGCCGCGTCTGCGAGCCGAACAAGCGATCGACTCACGAGGACGTGACGGCAAATGCGCGGCGGAAGGAATCCTATTCCACGGTGACCGACTTGGCGAGATTGCGGGGCTGATCGACATCCGTGCCCATGAACACGGCCGTATGATAGGCAAGCAATTGAATCGGCAGCGAAAAGATGATCGGCGCGATGATCTCGTCCACGATGGGCAAGGTAATGGTCGCCATGGTCGGCAATGTCGATGCGGCAGCGCCAATTTCATCGGTGATGAAGATGATTCGACCGCCACGAGCCGCAACTTCCTGCATGTTGGAAACGGTCTTATCGAAGAAGCGGTCATGCGGGGCGATGACGATAACGGGCATGTTCTCGTCGATCAACGCAATCGGCCCATGCTTCAATTCGCCGGCCGCATAGCCCTCTGCGTGGATGTAGGAAATCTCCTTGAGCTTCAGCGCGCCTTCCATGGCAAGCGGGAAGCTGGTGCCGCGGCCGAGATAGAGCACATCCTTGAACTTCGAGATCTCGCGCGACAGGCTTTCCATCTGCGGCTGGATGATATTCAGAACATTCGCCATGATACGCGGCATCTCGACGAGATGGCGCACCATTTCCTGTTCATTTTCGGCACTGATGGTACCTCGAGCGACGCCTGCTCCAATCGCCAGCGAGGCGAGAACGGCAAGCTGGCAGGTGAAAGCCTTCGTCGAGGCGACACCGATTTCCGGGCCAGCCAGGATCGGAAACACGGCATCGGATTCGCGCGCGATGGTCGATTCCCTCACATTGACGACAGCACCGATTTTCAGGCCGTTGTCCCGGCAGTAGCGCAGCGAAGCCAAGGTATCCGCGGTCTCGCCGGACTGCGAGATAAACAGCGCGGCCTGCGACGGCGACAGTGGCATTTCGCGATAGCGGAACTCGGAGGCAACATCGATTTCGACCGGCAGCCGCGCATAGCGCTCGAACCAATATTTACCCACCAAGCCGGCGAGATAGGCGGTGCCGCAGGCTGATATCGCAAGGCCGGAACCCCCCCCGAAATCGATGGCAGAGACATCCGGGCGCACGCGATAGCTGGCGAAATCGACATAGTGACTGAGCGCGTGGGAAATGACTTCCGGCTGCTCGTAGATTTCCTTTTCCATGAAGTGGCGGTGATTACCCTTGTCCACCACATAAGCCGTCGCCTGTGAGATCTGCCGCGGTCGGCTCACTTCCTCGCCGCTGAAATCGAGAATGGTCGCGCCGGCATGGGTGACGATGGCGCAGTCACCATCGACAAGATAGGTGATTTCGTTGGTGAAAGGCGCAAGCGCGATCGCATCCGAGCCGAGGAACATTTCGCCCTTGCCGTAACCGACGGCAAGCGGCGGACCGGAACGCGCCGCAATCAGCGTGCCGGGATCATTCTGGAACATCACGGCCAATGCGTAGGCGCCGGTCACGCGGTTCAGCATTTTCAGCGTGGCTGTACGTGCGTCCAAGCCCTCGCGGACATATTTGGCCAGAAGATGGGCGACGACTTCCGTATCCGTCTGCGAGGCAAATTCCTGCCCTTCGGCCTTCAGCTCTTCGCGCAGCTCGGAGAAGTTTTCGATGATCCCGTTATGGACGACGGCAACGCCTTCCACGAAATGCGGGTGGGCATTGGTTTCATTCGGAACACCGTGGGTTGCCCAGCGTGTGTGTGCAATGCCCGTCGTGCCTGGCAGAGGATCCGTCTCCAGCCGCTTCTCCAGATTGAAGAGCTTTCCTTCCGCGCGGCGGCGATCCATCACGCCGTCATGGATCGTCGCGACTCCAGCCGAATCATAGCCGCGGTACTCGAGCCGCCGCAGCGCGTCCACCAAACGCTCCGCCACAGGCTTCGTTCCGACGATCCCAACAATACCGCACATACAGCTCTCCGTCTGGCCTCAGATATGAAGGCAAGTCCTAATCATTCCTGCAATTTTCTCAATTGCAACCACGGTCACTTTCGATTTCGGACCGTTACGTCAACGCACGAGTCTTAGTGGCCGCCCTTTTTCGCTGCCTTGATGGCAAGGGCTCGCTCGCGGATCACCTTGGCCCGCTCCGGCTTTATTTCCTGGCGAGCCCGGCCGAAGGCCAGCGCATCGGCCGGAACATCCTCGGTGATGACACTGCCGGAAGCAATATATGCGCCGTCGCCGATGCGGATGGGCGCAACCAGCGACGAATTGGAACCGACGAAAGCATTGGCGCCGATATACGTTTCATGCTTGTTGACGCCATCATAATTGCAAGTGATCGTACCCGCGCCGATATTGCTGCCGGCTCCGATCGTCGCATCACCGATATAGGTCAGATGATTGACCTTGGCGCCCTCGCCGATCTTGCCGTTCTTGACTTCGCAGAAATTGCCGACCTTGGCGCCACCGGCGAGATCGGCGCCCGGGCGCAGCCGTGCAAAAGGTCCGACTGTCGCTCCAGCGCTGACATGGGCGCCCTCAATGTGCGAGAAGGCATGAATGACTGCGCCTCCCTCGATGACCGCGCCCGGCCCGAAGACAACATTCGGCTCGATCAGCGCATCCTGGCCGATCACGGTGTCATAGGCGAGGAAAACGGTTTCCGGCGCTATCATGGTCACGCCCGACAGCATCACCTCATGCCGGCGGCGCTCCTGCCAGAGGCGCTCGATGAAGGCAAGTTCGGCGCGGTTGTTGCAGCCGGTCATCTCGACTTCGGGCGCATCGACGGCAACGGCGCGTCCGCCAAGCGAGCGGGCGATCTCGACGAGATCGGTGAGGTAATATTCGCCGTTGGCATTGTTGTTGCCGATGCGGTCGAGAAGCTCCAGCGCCTTGCGGCCGTTGATCGCCATCAGTCCGCTATTGCACCATTTTATCGCCAGTTCGGCATCGGTTGCATCCTTGGCTTCTCGAATGGCAATCAGCTCGCCATCCTTGACCAGCAACCGGCCATAGGCGTTGGGATGTTCCGTATGAAATCCGATGACGACGATGTCGTTACCATCGGCCAGTCCCTCGCGGGCGGCACGGAGCGGCACATCGGTCAGCAGAGGGACGTCTCCGTAGGCAACAATAATGTCGTCATATCCACGGGCAATCGCCTCGCGCGCCGCCAGCACGGCATGACCCGTGCCGAGACGTTCCTTCTGAAGATAAGATTCGATGGTGATGCCGCCGATCGACGCTGCCGCGCTGACCTCATCCGCATTGCGCCCGACAACCAGCGCCGCCGCCGAAATCCCGGTCTTGGAGATCGCATCCATGACATGGGCAATCATCGGGCGCCCGGCAATCGGATGCAGGACCTTCGACATCGATGACTTCATGCGGGTACTGTCACCGGCGGCGAGGATGATGGCGAGGCAGCTGCGTTCCATTTCAGGCTCCGAGATATACGGTCAGGCGTCGGCACAGGCCGAGCGACTCCCCTCATATCAACAAGTCGAGCGATGAACTACGGCGAAATTCAAGGCGACCTTTAGGCCTCGGCGAGAGCCTCGAAAGCTTCGAGGACATGCTGACGCCCATCGATGATCACAAATTCCATCGCCTTATGAGCGGAAAGGCTGTCACGCGCCGCTATCGCGTCCACTATCGCCATATGCGTGTCCGCAATATTGGCGAAACCATTGGTAGACGGCGGCGCGCTCATGCGGAACATGCCCACCAGTGCGGCTTTGATAAGCCCACCCAGCGACCGCATGAACGGATTTTGCGAAGCCTCAGTAATTGCCAAGTGAAAATGCAAATCGGCGACTGCGAGGCTGTCGGAAGTATGGTGCGGCGCTGCCATGGCGGCAGCAAGATTGCGAAGCAGTTCGATGTCCTCACGGCTGGCCCTTTTCGCCACCAGACTCGCGGCGAAAGGCTCGAACGCCATGCGTATATCGTAAAGATGAAGAAGAAATTCCTTGTTGACGCCGCTTTCGAAATGCCAATTGAGCACTTCATTATCGAACATGTTCCAATGGATCTTCTCGGTCACGCGCGTGCCGACGCGCGCACGCGGCACCACCAGCCCCTTTGCGGCCAAAGTCTTCATGCTTTCGCGCAGAACCGTGCGGGATACCTTGAACCGTTGCAGAAGCTCGCTGTCACCGGGAAGAATGCTTCCGATCGGAAATGCACCCGAGACGATCGCCTTGCCTAACTCATCGACCACCTGAGCGTGGCTCGTGCGAGATTTTCCCTCGGTTTTTCCGGTCTCAAGCATTCGGTTTCGCAAGAGCTCTGTCCCTCCCTCAGACATATCGTCGGTTCAAGCGGGAAAGCAGCAGAAGTCCCTTCTGCATCAGAATAAAGGCAAACAGCAGCAAGCCGATCAATATCTTCGTCCACCAGCTGGAAAGGGTTCCATCGAAGGTGATGTAGGTCTGAATCAAGCCCTGTATGAGAATTCCGATGAGTGTTCCCCCGACGAACCCCGCTCCTCCCGTCAGCAGTGTTCCCCCTATGACCACGGCAGCGATCGCATCGAGTTCGACGCCGACCGTGGCAAGCGAGTATCCGGCAGATGTATAGATAGAAAAAACGATTCCGGATAGGCCAGCAAGAAATCCAGAAAGGGCATAGATCTGGATTGTCGTCTTGCCGACAGGCACGCCCATCAGCACCGCCGTTTGAGCGCCGCCACCGAGAGCATAGACATTGGCGCCGAAGCGGGTGCGCTGCGCCAGCACAATGCCGCCGGCAAAGACGAGCAGCATGAGGCCGCCGATCAATGTCAGCCGGCCGCCGCCAGGCATCAGCCAATAGAGGTCGTTGAGCTGAGAGTAGAAATCATGTTCGATCGGAATGCTGTCGATCGACAGCACGAAGGCGATGCCTCGCGCCAGAAACATGCCGGCCAGCGTCACGATGAAAGGCGGCATACTGAGATAGTGAATGATGGCACCCATGCCGGCGCCAAAAATCGTCGTGATGACAAGAGCAAGAACGAACGCGATCAACGGGTGGATCGCCGTATCGCGCAGAATGACAGCCAGGAAAACGCCGGTAAAGGCAATGATCGAGCCGATGGACAGGTCGATGCCGCCCGAGATGATGACGAAGGTCATGCCTACGGCGGCAATTCCCAAAAATGCGTTATCGGTCAACAGGTTGCCCATCACCCGCGTCGACAGCATATTCGGATACTGCGTCACGCAGGCGATATAGGCCAGAATGAAGATGAGGATCGTCGCAAGCAGCGGAAGATATTTCGAATTCACTTTGCCTGCTCCTTTTGCACCATCTGCCCCTCGTCTCGGCGACGCCAGAAGAATGACGTGGCGGATTGAACCGCCGGAGACTGGATGACCAGAATGACGATGACGATAATCGCCTTGATCACCAGATTGAATTCCGGCGGAAAGCCGGAGAGCAGGATGCCTGTATTGACCGATTGAATGATCATTGCGCCGATCAGCGAACCGACGATGCTGAAACGACCACCGAGCAGCGAATTGCCGCCAACCACGACCGCAAGGATCGCATCCAGCTCAAGCCACAGACCGGCATTATTGGCGTCCGCACCCTTGATGTCGGCCGTAACGATGATACCCGCGATGGAGGCACAAAGGCCGCTCAATGCGTAAACCGCAATCAGCAGGACCGGGGTCCGGATACCGGACAAGGTGCTTGCCCGGCGATTGATGCCGATGGCTTCGACCAACATTCCGAGAGCCGTGCGCCGGACCAAAGCGATCACCAAAAGCGCAGCGACAAGCCAGATCACCACCGGCATCGGCAGGGCAACGAACGAGCCGCTGCCAAGAAAGATCAGTCCGTCATTGTTGAAGGTAAGGATCGCGCCCTCAGTGATCAATTGCGCAATGCCGCGGCCCGCCACCATCAGCACCAGCGTTGCGATGATCGGCTGGATATCGAGTACGGCGACGAGGAAACCGTTCCAGAGCCCACATGCCAGACCGACGCCAATCGTCAACAACAGCGTATAGGAAAGCGAGTAGCCGGCAACGATCGAGGATGCCGCAACAGCACCGCAGATTGCGATGACCGCGCCGACGGACAGATCGATGCCTTTCGTGGCGATGACTAGCGTCATGCCGATGGCAAGCAACGCTACCGGCGCACCACGATTGAGTACGTCCACCAAGCTTCCGTAGAGTCTTCCATTCTGAACTTCCAGATGAAAGAAATGCGGGAACATTATGAAATTCAAGAGAAGAATAACCGCGAGTGCGATGAGCTGAGGCAGCAGCCGAAGCAAGGAGGTTTTGATTGGCGAGCTCATGCGTCCTCCCGCGTCTTTTGAGCCGTGGCGATGGCCTCGACGATATTTCCGGCCGTGATCTCACTTCCGGCCAACTCGGCAATATGTTCGCGGTCACGCAGGACGATGACGCGCGAACTATAGGCGACAAGCTCCTCAAGTTCGGATGAAATGACTACCAGGGACATTCCTTGCCGGCAAAGATCCTCGATCAACCGGATGATTTCCGCATGGGCACCGACATCGATGCCGCGCGTCGGCTCATCCAGGATGAGGAAGCTCGGATTGGTCGCCAGCCATCGAGCAAGGATCGCCTTCTGCTGGTTACCGCCTGAAAGCAGCCTGATCGGCTTTTCTCGATCGGTCGTGCGGATATCCAACGCCTTGATATAGCGATCGGCGATGGCGTTCTGCTCGCTGCGCGGCAAGGGCCTTGCCCAGCCTCGCCTTGCCTGCAGCGCCATAACGATATTTTCGCGAATGGAGAGATCACCGATGATCCCATCGGTCTTGCGGTCTTCCGGGCAGAAGCCGAAGCCGCTCTTAATCGCCGCGCGTGGACTGGAAAGCGCAATGGTCTTGCCTTCGATTTTCGCCTCGCCGCTGTCGGCGCGCTCGACGCCGAAGAGCACTTCGGCAGTTTCTGTGCGCCCTGAGCCAAGCAGGCCGGCAATGCCGACTACTTCGCCGACGCGCACCTCCATGTCGAACGGCTTGATCTTGCCGCGCTTACCGAAATTCGTGAAGTGATATCTGACCGGGCCGCTTTCCGTCTCGCTCTGCTTTATCGTACTTTCCGTCTCGGCGAGTTCGCGGCCGAGCATCATGGCGATCAGGGTCTGCCGAGGAAGACCCTTCGCATCGCGCGTGCCGACCAGCCGGCCGTTGCGGAGAACGGTAATGCGATCGCAGATTTCGTAAACCTGCTCCAGGAAATGCGTGATGAAGACAATTCCCAGCCCGCGCTGTTTCAATCGCCTGACGATGCCGAACAGCATCTCGACTTCATGCGTATCCAGGCTCGCAGTGGGCTCATCGAGAATGAGGACCTTGCCGGAAAGGTCGACAGCGCGAGCGATGGCGATCACCTGCTGAATGGCGACCGAAAAGCGATCGAGCTGACGGCTGACATCGATATCCAGGCCATATTGCGACAGCAGATCTCTGGCCATCTTATTCATGACGCGGCTGCTGACCATCCCGAATCGCCGCGGCTGACGGCCCAGAAACAAGTTTTCCGCAACGCTCAGATTGGGCAGCAGGTTCACTTCCTGGTAGACGGTTCCAATACCGAGCTTCTGAGCGGCAAGCGTATCATGCGGATCGATCTCGGCCCCATCGAGAACCAGGGCACCCGCATCGCGGCGATAGGCGCCGGTCATGCATTTGATCAGGGTCGATTTTCCAGCACCGTTCTCGCCGAGAAGCGCATGGACCTCGCCGCGCATCAATGTGAAATCGACATGATCGAGAGCGGTCGAACCGGGGAAATATTTACAAAAACCTGTCGCCGTCAGAAGTCGCTCTACGTCGTGAGCCATGAAGCGCGAATTTCCTTGGAATGATTCAAATTGCGAAAGCGATAGCCGGCGCATTCCGTGGGTGCGCCGGCATCTTGCACAGGATATCGCACCGGCGCGGCATTGCCGATCCGGTGCGATGGCTTTCGTCTTAGTAGCCAAGGTCCTTCTTCTGCTCGTAGACCTTCTGCGGATCATCCGCCTGGGTATAGAGCTTGGATTCCGTCTGGATCCACTTCGGCGGCTCTTTCTTGGTCTTCAAATAGGCATCGAGCGCATCGAAGGCAGGACCTGCCATGTTCGGCGTCAGTTCAACGGTTGCGTTCGCCTCACCGGCAGCCATGGCCTTGAAGAGATCCGGAACCGAATCGATCGACACGGTCAGGATGTCCTTGCCCGGCTTCAGGCCAGCTTCCTTGATCGCCTGAATAGCGCCGACGGCCATATCGTCGTTATGGGCGTAAAGCGCGCAGATATCCTTGCCGCCGTTTTCAGCCTTCAGGAAGCTTTCCATGACTTCCTTGCCCTTGGCGCGGGTGAAATCGCCGGTCTGGCTACGAACGATCTTCAGATTGTCGTGACCCTTGATGGCTTCCTCGAAGCCCTTCTTGCGGGCGATGGCCGGCGAGGAGCCGGTCGTGCCCTGCAGCTCGACGATGTTGCACTTCTTGTCGCCGACCGTCTTTACAAGCCAGTCACCGGCGACCTTGCCTTCATGAACCAGGTCGGACGTGACAGCTGTCAGATAAAGGTCCTTCGGTGCAGCAACCGTGCGGTCAAGCAGAATGACCGGGATCTTGGCTTCCTTGGCTTCCTTCAGGACAGCATCCCAGCCGGTCTCGACGACCGGTGCCAGCAGGATCGCATCAACGCCTTGCGCGATGAAGGACCGGATCGCCTTGATCTGGTTTTCCTGCTTCTGCTGCGCATCGGCGAACTTCAGATCGATGCCGCGCTTCTTGGCTTCCTGCTTCGTCAGCGTCGTTTCGGCCGCACGCCAACCAGACTCCGAACCGATTTGCGAGAATCCGACGACCAGGTCTTTAGCCGATGCCGATGTGAACATGCAGGCAGCGAGCATCGTCGCACTGATCAGTGCAGTCTTCAACTTCATGATTTCCTCCCAAAGGCCATTTCCTCAGGCCAAGGTTTAAAAATCATATAGTAATACTTTTGTAAATCAGCATTCGATGTTGCAGCGCAACAAAAAGGGGCGTTTTGAACGCCCCTTCTCAACTTAAACTATTTCTCGTGCTTACTTAGAAGCCGGCAGCTTGTCGTCCACGCCTTCGATGTAGAAGTTCATGCCGAGCAGGGTGCCGTCATCGGCCTTTTCGCCGGCCTTGAGCCAGGGCGTACCGTCCTGTTTGTTGATGGGGCCGGTGAAGGGAGCAAGCTCGCCTGACTTGATCTTGGCTTCGGTTTCCTGAGCCATCTTCTTCACGTCGTCAGGCATATTCGTATAGTCGCCCATCTTCAGGATGCCGTCCTTCAGGCCGTCCCAGCTCTGCTCGGACTTCCACGTGCCATCGAGCAGCGCATGAACGCGCTTGGAGTAGTAGTTACCCCAGGTGTCGATGATCGCCGTCAACTGCGCCTTCGGGCCCGCCTTGATCATGTCGGAAGCCTGACCGAAAGCGTGGATGCCGCGCTCTTCAGCCACCTGCATCGGCGCCGTCGTATCGGTGTGCTGCGTCAGAATATCGACACCCTGGTCGACCATAGCCTTGGCGGCATCGGCTTCCTTGCCCGGGTCGAACCAGGTGTTAACCCATACCACCTTCAGCTTGAAGCTCGGATCGATGGAGCGGGCGCCCTGTTCGAAGGAGTTGATGCCCATCACCACTTCCGGAATCGGGAAGGAAGCGATGTAGGCGGCACCATGATTCTTCGATGTCTTGGCGGCGATCTGGCCGAGGATATAGCGGCCTTCATAGAAGCGCGAGTTGTAGGTTGCGAGGTTCGGGCCGCTCTTGAACCCGGTCGCATGCTCGAACTTCACCTTCGGGAACTTGGCGGCAACCTTGACGGTCGCGTCCATGAAGCCGAATGAGGTCGAGAAGATCAGCGAGCAGCCGGAACGGGCAAGGCGCTCGATGGCGCGCTCGGCATCCGGGCCTTCCGGTACGTTTTCGAGATAGGGCGTTTCGATCTTGTTGCCGAATTCCTTCTGGATCTGCTGACGGCCGAGATCGTGCGCCTGCGAATAGCCGCCGTCCGTGTGCGAACCGACATAGACGAAGCAGACCTTGGTCGGTGCTGCTTCAGCAGCGGCAGCGAAACCAACGATGGCGGCGGCTGTCGTTGTGAGGGCGAGTGCTAGTTTTTTCATGGTTACCCCTACTGGTTTGACGTGTTTTGCAGAAATCGGTCCGGCTGTTGCAATCAGCGCTCCGGAACGAAGGCTTTGCCGAGCGACGCTGGCGTGTTGATCAAGGTCGCGCGGCGATTTTGAGAGATGATAACGAGAACCACAATAGTCGACGCATAGGGCAGCATCGACAGGAATTGCGAGGGAATGCCGACGCCGAAGCCCTGCGCATGGAATTGCAGGATCGTCACGGCACCAAAGAGATAGCCGCCAGCCAGAACGCGCATCGGCCGCCAGGATGCGAAGACGACCAATGCCAGCGTCACCCAGCCGCGGCCGGCCGACATGTTCTCGACCCATTGCGGGGTGTAGACCAGCGACAGCTGAGCGCCTGCAAGCCCCGCGCAGGCACCGCCGAACATGACTGCGAGATAACGGGTGCGGATGACGTCGATGCCGAGAGCATGGGCCGAGCCATGGCTATCGCCGACGGCGCGCAGCTTCAGGCCGGCACGGCTGCGGAAGAGGAACCAGTTGACGCCGACGAGCAGCGCGATCGACAGATAGAAGGTCAGGTCCTGCTTGAACAGCACCGGGCCGAGGAACGGTATGTCCGACAGCAGCGGAAAGACGATCTCGTGCAGCTGCACGCCCGGCACGCTGACATAACCTTCGCCGATCATGCCCGAAAGGCCGAGCCCAAGGATGGTCAGCGCCAGGCCGGTCGCAACCTGGTTCGTCACCAGCGTCAGCGTGAGAAAACCAAACAGCAGCGAGAAGAGCGCGCCCCCGACGATGCCGGTCAGCAGGCCGACATAGGGCGATCCGCTCATCTGCGCTCCGACGAAAGCAGCGACCGCACCAATGATCATCATGCCTTCGACACCGAGGTTGAGGACGCCGGAGCGTTCCACCACGAGCTCGCCGAGGCCGGCGATGACGAGCGGCGTCGATGCGGTGATGATGGTGAGCAGGATGGCTTCAAACACATTCATGCCGCACCTCCACGGACCCGCGACCAGACCACACGGATTTTGTAATAGATCAGTGTGTCGCAGGAGAGTACGAAGAACAAAAGCAAGCCCTGGAAGACGCTGGCCGCCTTGGCGGAGATACCCGGCGACAATTGCGCGGCTTCACCGCCGAGATAAGTCAGCGCCAGCACCAGACCGGAGAGAATGGCTCCGAGCGGATTAAGGCGTGCAAGAAAGGCGACGATGATGGCGGTGAAACCGTAACCCGGCGAAATCGCCGGCTGCAGATGGCCGATGGAACCGGAAACTTCAGATATGCCCGCCAGTCCCGAGAGTGCACCGGAGACGAGGAAGGCGAACCAGACCATTTTCCGCGAGGAAAAACCGGCAAAGCGCCCTGCCCGCGCCGACTGTCCAAGCACGCTTATCTCAAAGCCTTTCAGCGTATATTTCATAATGAACCAGGCAAGGATCGCCGCGACCACGGCGAAGACGATGCCCCAATGCGCACGCCCGGAGTCCTCCCAGATCGCCGGCAAAACCGCTTCCGGCGGAAAGTCAATGCTCTGCGGGAAGTTATGGCCCTGCGGATCACGCCATGGCCCGCGCGACAGCCAATCCAGAAATAGCTGCGCGATATAGACCAGCATCAGGCTCGTCAGGATCTCGTTGGTATTGAAATGCGCCTTCAGGAGCGCCGGAATGGCGGCATAGAGCGCGCCGCCGACGGCGCCAGCGATCAGCATCAAAGGCAGGATCACGGGCGAATGCCAATCGGTGAAGACGATAGGGATGAAGGAGCCGGCGATCGCGCCCATGGTGAACTGCCCTTCGGCGCCGATATTCCAGTTGTTGGAGCGATAACAGAGGCAAAGGCCGACGGCGATCAGGATCAGCGGTCCGGCCTTGATCGCCAGTTCGTGCAGCGACCAGACCTCCAGCAGAGGTTCGACGAAGAATGCATCGAGCGCCTCGACGGGATCCTTGCCCATGACGGCGAACATGATGGTGCCAGCGATCAACGCCAATGCGAGAGCAAGCAGGGGCGATAGCAAGCCGAACAGCTTGGAGACCTGCGGGCGCTTTTCAAGTTCAATGCGCATGTGCAGGCTCCGAATGCGTCTTCGATTCATGCAGACCGCCCATCAGCAGTCCAATCTTCTCGCGGGTCAGCTCGCCGGCCGGATAGGACGGCGACAGACGCCCTTCCGAGATGACGGCGATATCGGTCGCGACTTCGAAAATCTCATCCAGATCCTGGCTGATGACGAGCACGGCCGAGCCGTCGCGGGCGAGATCGACCAGTGCCTGGCGGATGCGGCTTGCGGCGCCGGCGTCAACGCCCCAGGTCGGTTGATTGACGACGAGTACGCTCGGCTGGCGATCCAGCTCACGGCCGACGATGAATTTCTGCAGATTGCCGCCAGACAGCGCGCCGGCAGCCGGATCCTCGCCGCTCTTGCGCACATCCATTGCCTCGCAGATGCGCTTCGTCGCCTGCTTGACCGCGCCGTGCCTGATGACATTGAAGAAGCCACCCCCCAGGAACGACTTGCGATCCGACTGATGCCGGGCAAGCACGAGGTTATCCGATAACTTCAACGTCGATACCGCAGCATGGCCGTGGCGTTCCTCGGGCACGAAGCCAGCGCCGATCAACCGGCGCGCATTGATGCCCTTGGTGCCGACGGACTTGCCGCGAAGCTGGACGAGATCATCCGCGGGGACCGTGTATTCGCCGGAAATGACATCGAACAATTCGCCCTGGCCGTTACCGGCAACGCCGGCAATCGCCAACACCTCACCGGCCCGTACGCGCAGGGAAACGTCCTTCAGCGCCATGGCAAACGGGGTTCGCGACGGTGCCGAGAGGCCCGCGATCTCCAGGAGAATATCCCCCTTATTGCCAAGCCCCTCGTGCTGCACGCTGGCGACATCATTGCCGACCATCATGCGGGCGAGAGAACCGGTCGTTTCCTGCCTGGGATCGCAGGCGCCTGTGACCTTGCCGTGACGCAGGACGGTGGCGCGCGAGCAGATGCGCTGCACTTCTTCAAGCCGGTGGCTGATATAAAGCACAGAGCGGCCCTCATCCCTCAACTTAAACAGGGTTTCGAAAAGGCGATCAGCTTCCTGCGGTGTCAAAACCGAGGTGGGCTCGTCGAGAATGATCAGTTTAGGGTTTTGCAGGAGCGCCCGAACGATCTCGATGCGCTGGCGTTCTCCGACGGACAGATCGGCCACATGTGCATTCGGATCGAGCGGTAAGCCATAGGCGTGAGAGAGCTTCGCGGCTTCTTCGGAAATTTTTGCGAGCGGGATATTGTTGTCGAGCGAGAGCGCTATATTTTCCGCGACAGTCAGTGCCTCGAACAAAGAAAAATGCTGAAATACCATGCCGATGCCGAGCTTGCGCGCCGTGCCGGGCGCATCGATCGCCACAGGCTGTCCCTGCCAGACGATCTGCCCATGCGACGGTTCGAGCACGCCGAACAGCATCTTGACCAGCGTGGATTTGCCAGCGCCGTTTTCGCCTAGAAGGGCGTGAATTTCGCCTGGCTGAATTTCGAGATCGATTTCGTTGCAGGCTGCAAAACTACCGAAGAGTTTCGTCAGTTTGCGTACTGACAATAGTGCACCGGCTGTCGGCGCATCAGATGACGACACGTTCCCCTCATTTCCTTCCCACCGTTCCTGCCCTTTACGGATCTATGGGATCAGCAGTGTAGTTCCACTCGTTTTCCTGGCTTCCAGATCCGCATGTGCGCGCCCTGCGTCAACAAGCGGATAAGTTTGATGAATATTGATACGCACTTTGCTGCTTTGCACAACAGCAAATAACGCCTTTGCACTGGCTCTCAACTCCTCAGGTGTACCGACATAGGCGAAAAGGCTCGGCCGCGTGGCAAAGAGCGAACCCTTCTGGTTGAGGATGGCGAGATTGAAATTCTCGATCGGACCGGAAGACTGGCCGAAGGTGACCCACATCCCGCGCGGCTTCAGGCAATCGAGCGACTGCGGGAAAGTATCCTTCCCAACCGAGTCATAGACGACATCGACGCCCTTGCCTCCGGTGATTTCGCGAACGCGCTCGGCAAAATTCTCCTTGCTGTAGTCGATGACGTGGTCGTAGCCATGCGCCAGCGCCAGTTCGACCTTTTCGGCGGAACCGGCAGTGCCGATGACGGTTTCGGCGCCGAGGGCTTTGGCCCACTGGCCGGCGATCAGGCCAACGCCACCGGCGGCCGCGTGGAACAAAAGCGTCGTTCCAGGGCCGACCTTGAAGGTGCGGTTTAGCAGATATTCGGCCGTCATGCCTTTCAGCATCATCGATGCGGCGGTTTCAAGCGGGATATCGTCGGGCACCTTCACCAGATGGCGGGTCTCGATGTTGCGTTCGACGCTGTAGGCGCCATCGCTGCCGACATAGGCGACGCGATCGCCGACAGCAAAATCGGTCACGCCAGGCCCAACTTCGGTGATCGTGCCCGCAGCTTCCTTGCCGAGCGGCAATGGAAACTGAGGTGCCTTGTAGAGGCCGGATCGAAAATAGACGTCGATGAAGTTGAGACCGATCGCGGCTTGACGAAGCTGCACCTCACCCGCGCCGGGAGGCGGCAGATCCACCTCCTCCAGCTTCATGACCTCCGGACCGCCATTCTCATGGATACGGATGACTTTGGTCTTCTTCATGATGCGCAATCCTCATTGACGTCCGAGCGACGGGAAAAACTGCAGCACGGCACCGATGCAATAGAGATAGATACCGCTGATGACGAAGAGGACAACGGCCCATTGCGGCATGACGAAATGCATCAGCAGCGAATAGATGCCGAGTGCCGACCAGAAGAGAAATATGCCAAGATTCAGCGGCCGCAAGCGCTTGACGCGCACGGGGTGCAGAAAATTGATCGGCAGAAAGGTCAGGACGACGGAAACGCCCACGAGAATCATGGCTGTCGTGGCGCTGGCGCCGATGACGAAAAGCGTGAAGATCACCATGTTCCAGACGACCGGGAACCCGGAGAAGAAATATTCGTCCGTCTTCATGCCGGTATCGGCGTAATAGATGGCACTGGAAACGACGATCATCCCGGCTGCAACAAACGACCAGGGCTCGCCGATCATGCCGCTCTCATAGAGCGCGAATGCTGGCAGAAGCACATAGGTCACGTAATCGATGATATTGTCGAGCGTATCGCCGGACCAGTTGGGCAGCACCTCCTTGACGCGGACCTTGCGCGCGATCGGCCCATCGATGCCATCGACCAGCAACGCCAGGCCAAGCCACCAGAACATATCGACAAAGCGATGTTCTGATGCCGCGACGACGCCGAGAAAGGCGAGAAACGATCCGGATGCCGTCAGTATATGAACGGAGAAGGCACGCATCTCCGCATAAGGCACCCGCTTGTAATTGAAGATTTTCATCCGCCCCACGACTCGTCAGCTTATTCACCTGCCCCGGCAGGCGGTTTTTCTTGCTAATATGCATCCTTTGGTCGGCATCGCCAGCGCAAAAGCGTTTATCGGGGCACGCTAGCGCGACTTACTGTCATTTTCACCCGTTGCGATGTTTCATCCCATGGATTTCAACAGGCTAAGCGCTTATTTTCAGTACCGAAGGCAATTGAGGCATCGATATGAAGCAGATTGAAGTGGCCGTTATCGGCGGTGGGCTCGCCGGCATGATCACGGCGTTCGCACTGGCGCGCGGCGGAAGATCCGTCGCCCTTGTGGCCGCGCCGCACAACAAAGCCGACAAGCGGACCACGGCGCTGATGGATCAATCGATCCGCTTTCTGGAGCGACTGACGCTATGGGAAAAGATCGCGCCTTCGGCGGCGGCGCTGACCACGATGCGCATCATCGATGGCACGTCACGGCTGCTGCGGGCACCGACGGTCTCGTTCCGGGCATCGGAAATCGGCCTGGATGCCTTCGGTTACAATATTCCGAATGCCGTGTTGCTGGACAACCTCAGCCAAGCCATCGAAGCGGAAGGCAATGTCAGCCGCATCGAAGCGACGGCTTCCGAAATCACCTTCCGCGATGATGGTGTCGCTATCACTCTCGACAATGGTGATTCGATCGATGCGGCATTCGTCGTTGGCGCGGACGGCCGCAATTCGACAGTGCGAGAGACCCTCGGAATCAAAACCAAGGGCTGGTCCTATCCGCAGTCGGCGATGGTTCTGAATTTCGCGCATAGCCTGCCGCACCAGAACATCTCCACGGAATTCCACACCGAAAGCGGCCCCTTCACGCAGGTACCTCTGCCCGGCAGACGCTCCAGTCTCGTCTGGGTGCAGAAGCCGGCCGAAGCCGCTGCCAATGCGGAGAAGTCGCTCGAAGAACTCGGCCGCTTGGTCGAGGAGCGGATGCAGTCGATGCTCGGCCAGGTCACGATCGAGGACAGCGTGCAGGTCTGGCCGCTTTCCGGCATGACGGCCTATCGCTTCGGCAAGGGGCGCGCCGCGCTGATCGGCGAAGCAGCCCATGTCTTCCCGCCCATCGGCGCGCAGGGCCTCAATCTCAGCCTTCGCGATATCCTGGCCTTGTCGGACATTCTCTGCTCGCGCGCTGACCAGCCGATCTCGGCGACATCGGGCGACAGTTTCGATCGCAAGAGGCGCGCCGATATTGTCAGCCGCACGGCGAGTGTCGATCTCCTCAATCGCTCGCTTCTGTCGGATTTCCTGCCCGTGCAGATGCTGCGGGCAGCAGGCCTGCATGTGCTTTCGGCCATCGCGCCGCTCCGCAACATCGTCATGCGCGAGGGCATCGAACCCGGCGGCGGCCTGCGCAATTTTTCCTCGGCATTACGGGAAAAGCTGCGCCGGTAGGGCGCCCGACTTTATCAGGTAAAGCACCAGCGAAACCGTCACCACGGAACAGGCCGTGGTGATCAGGATAGTGGCGGAGGCCCGCTCCTGCCAGACGTCGTATTGCTGACCAATGACAAAGACATTCGTTGCCGTCGGGAGCGCCGCAAGCAATACGGCCGCCTCGATCCAGATCGGATCGAAGCCGCCGACCGCTTGTAGAACGACATAGACCAAGAGCGGATGCAGGACGAGTTTTGCCGGCACGATGTAGCCGATCTCGATCGGAATCCGCTTTAGCGGACGCAGCGCGAGCGTCACACCCATGGCAAATAGTGCGCAAGGAGCAGCAGCTTGCGCGAGATAATTGACAAATCGCTCGAAGGCGAGCGGCTGATGGAGAGAAAACGCTGCCACGACGAAACCCAGCGCGGTCGACAGGATAAAGGGGTGCAGCAGCACCTTGCGGCCAATATCCACGGCGAGCTTCGCCGGCGAACGCCTGTCGGCACTTTCCAGTGCCATCTGAGCGGGTGCGACGATGAAGTGCAGCGCATTTTCGAAGCAGACGATCAGCGCCACCGGAGCGGCCGCCTTTTCGCCAAGCGCCAGCAGCGCAAGTCCCGGCCCCATGTAGCCGATGTTGCCATAAGCTCCCGCAAAGCTCTGGATGGTGCTGTCGGCAACCGAATTGCAGCGCAGGAAACGGCCGATCAGAAACAGCAGCAGGAAAATCGAGTAAGTCGCGGCGATATCGGTGGCGATGAAGTCGATCCGCGTTAGTTGTTCGATCGGCGTCTGGGACACAAGCTTGAAGAACAGGGCCGGCAACGCGGCATAGATGATGAACGTGTTCAACCAGCCGAGCGCCTCGGCCGGCTGCTTCGTAACGCGTGCGGCGACGTAGCCGACCAGGATCAGCCCGAAGAACGGCAGCAACAGACCAACAATATCAGCCGTGGGGGTCAGCCATCGGGCATGTTCCATTTGCCGAGAAGAACGAGAGGCGAAAATATCGCCCGACTTAGCCGATTTTCATCAGGATCGGAAAGGTCTGCTGAAACCAGATCGCCATGTCGCTGATATAGCCGAAGATGAAGGCGAGACCGGTGAGCACCAAAAGCGCACCCATGACCTTTTCGACCGTGCCCAGATGACGGCGGAAACGGGAGAGAAAGCGCATGAAGGCGCCGGAAAAGCCGGCGGCGATCCAGAAGGGGATGGCAAGCCCGAGAGAATAGACGGCGAGCAGGCCGGCGCCCGCGCCGACCGTTTCGCGCGATGCGGCAATGCCGAGGATGGCGCCGAGCACCGGGCCGATGCAGGGCGTCCAGCCGAAGGCGAAGGCAAGGCCCATGATATAGGCGCCCGTCAGCGTCGCCGGCTTGCCGCCGCTCTGGAAGCGCGCCTCCCGTGCCAGAAGGCCGATGCGGAAGACGCCGAGGAAATTCAGCCCCATGACGACGATGATCAAACCGCCGATCTTGGCGAGAACATCGAGATGTTGGCGCAGAAGCATGCCGATCGAGGACGCACCGGCGCCAAGCGCGACGAATACCGTGGCAAACCCCAGAGTGAAGAACAGCGCCGACATCAACACATTGCCGCGTACGCTCGGTGTTGCGGCAACTGCCGCTCCTCCGCCCCGAAACTGCTCGACCGAGATTCCCGCCATGTAGCAGAGATAGGGCGGCACGAGCGGCAGCACGCAGGGTGAAAGAAACGAAAGGGCTCCGGCAAGCAAGGCACTTAGAAGCGAAATATCGGCAAGCGACACGATGGACTCCGGCTATGTCATTCCGGCTCCCTTCCTAACGACGCGAGTGCCGGAAAGCCAATCACCTTTTCGAGCGAGCTCGCCGTCGTGCCTTAAAGTTGACGGAATTGGGATAGCTGCACCCGGGTGCAAAACCCCGATTTTCCCCGGTTTTCCGGGCCCAACCAGGGGTCGCGAAGCTATGCGATGAGCGAATTGCATTTGTAAAAATATTGGTTCAAGCTGTTGATGTTCGTCGAACAACGCACATTCCACTCAAGCTAGTCAGCGGAGGAAAAGCCCCCATGAGAATTGCTACTATGTTCACGACTGCAGCCTTTGTCGCACTCTTCAGCGTAAGCGCGATGGCACAGACGGCAACTACCCCCAGCACCACGACAACGACCACGCCCAGTGCAACAACATCGACGCCATCGACGACCAATACGATGAAGCCAAAGGCAGCGAAGCCTGCCCAAACTGCCGTTTCCAAGGCATGTTCGGCCCAGGCCGATGCCAAGGGCCTGCATGGAAAGGCGCGCGCCAAATTCCGAAGCGATTGCAAGAAGAACGGCGGCAAGGCCTAGACTTTTTCACTCTGAAATCGCGGTCAACTTTACCATCCAGCTGGCGGTAAGGTTGACCGCAACCGGTTCGTTACTCTCACGCAAAATTCAGACGAAATGCCAGGCCTTGGCGAAAAATCGCGTCAGCCGGATTTGAATTTCGTTCGATCATTCAGATGGCCGCCAAATGTATGAGCAGCAATTATCGCTCATGCATCTCTCGGTTTGCGCTCCTTTGTCGCCGGATCGGTCTTGCCCTCCGCAAGCCTATTTCTGGGATCGGCAACGACTGAAGCTCCATCCCTTTCCCTATTCATTCGATCGCTCTCCTGCGCCTTGCTGTGCTGTATCTTTGCCAGCGCTTGCTTCTTCTCACGTTCGCCATTCGATTCATGTCGATCCTGTGCCAAGACGTGCCTCCTTTTTGTTAAAGAGGGAACTCACTTGATGAAATTAGGTTCCGATCGAAGGCGCGACACGATTATGCTCAGCGCTCCCTATCCCAATAACGAGCGGATTTGTTGTCTTCGAATTAGGCAAATGCCGCTTCGCTGTACTTTTAGCGACATATAATATAATAATGCGACGACAGGCATGAAACGAATCTTGAATTCCATCCGTTTAAGCTTCGCTGCCATGTGAGGAATGCTGATCATGACGTCGATCGAAAGAAAGAAGCTCGCGCGGCTTGTTATGCTCAAATTGCTGCCGATCTTCGGGGGACTGACGGTAGTCGCAGTCGTTGCGCTCTCGACAATCGCGTAAGTACCAGCTGCGAACGGCACAAAGGCGAGAGCGCCGCAAGGCGATCGCTAGTCCCGAATCACTGCGCCACTGATATTTCGCCTGCCCAACGTCAGGAACAGTCGGTGCTGTCGACCGAAAACGAATAGTCCCTGCCCTTCAGCTGATAGATGTAATTCGCCAAAGATGCTTCGCCCGAACTGAATTTCGGCAGCAGGAAGTCGCAGAGATCGGTAAGCTGCGCGGATTTGACGAGAGGCGGATCGAAATCGTCGTCATCGTCATCGAGATCGTAGAAATAGCTATAGATGTGATCGCTGAGGTCTATCTTCGTCAGCGTGGTTTTCTGGTCGATCTTCTTAGGCAAATCCTTGTTGGCGAAGATCACCGGATAACGCTCGGAGAGGTAGGGGATCACAAGCCGCTCGGTCACGGGCGCGGTGATCGCGATTCCGAGAAGCGGCAGCACTCTCAAGGCTATAGAAAACCGCCTGCCTGCGATCAGCCCGGCCAAAAGGCCGAAGGATACCAGCAACCCGCAAACGATTGCATAAATCTCCCACAGAGACAGCTCTGCCACGAATTCCATCATTCGCCCGTCGTCTTCACCAACAGTTTTATTGATGGAGCTATGATACTATCAAATCGAGATTCGCCGCCAGCCAATTCGGACCAAACGTCATCAACAACCTGTGCATTCTGATTGACGGATGAAAGCGAGATGCGAACCGAGGCAAGACAATCCGTGAGATTCAGCAACGCAAAAACTGCGAAGGTTGCCGGGCTGTGCGTAGCCTTCGGGTGAGCTCATGATCGTTCTAATGAACCAGCTTCGCAACCTGGGGGACGGTTTGCATCGCGCTCTCGTGCCGTCCGGAAGTCAATCCGATGATGACCGCAACCGCAGCGACCATTATGTAAATAATGGTGCCTTTAGGCTTTCGGTCCGACAAGCAACGCCTTGTCGACTCTAATGAACGCGGATGGTCAGACATCTTGATCCTTTGGTATTTAAGAGCGCCCATTTAGTGGATCAGCGCGCTCAGTTAAATATCTCGATTCGCGCATCTCCCTTGCAGGCAGCGAATACCGGGCTATTCTTGTGTCTGGGTTGCTCGTTAAAAATTGGCTCTTCCTGTTTGTGTGCCGCACCTTGGCCAGGTGCCTGGTCTAGGTAACGGCGATATCATTGGAAAATCGGCAATACGAAAATCCGCACCTTCGCCTAAGGGCGTTTGGCGGCCTATCTCTCCGGGCTGGACAAAGAAACGATGGTGAGAGCGATGGGATTCGAACCCATGACCTACTGATTAAAAGTCAGTTGCTCTACCGACTGAGCTACGCTCTCCCTCTCCGCTGGCAGAAGCTGCCCCGGCTGGAAGTGCGCGGAACATATGCAGACGCCTTATTGTGGTCAACCCATAAAATTGCGGTTGTCAGCGGCCGAGGATGCTTTTCCTCGCCTTACTACCACGAAACGACGCCATAGGGCCGAAGAAGCCGCCCGTTCTTCAGGAAAATCAGAACTCCGGCGCCAGCGATGAATGAGCTCCGGCAAGACAATCGATTCTCAGAGACCCAAACAACCGTAACAATTTCCCTTAATAATCAGGGTTGCAATGAACGGATCAATCGGCTCGCCATGCGCAACAGTTGGGGTGCGAATCGTTTTTGGTGTATATCAGCTATTGTTAACAACCTGTCGGGCCCTCAGGAGGTTCTTTTATGGAAGACGCAAACGTAGGTTGGATTGCAGCAATTATCATCGGCGGTTTGGCTGGCTGGTTCGCCGAGATGATCATGAAGAGCAACACCGGCATCATCATGAACATCATCCTCGGCATTGTTGGCGCGCTCGTCGCCAGCTGGCTGTTCCGTGCCCTCGGCATCGCGCTGCCGTTCCATGTATGGCTGAACTATCTGGTCACTGGCTTTATCGGCGCCTGCATTCTTATTTTCATCGGGCGATTGATCAGGCGATAGCAGCGTATCGGGCTGCATACGCCCGAATTGGGAAGAGGAAAAAAGGGAAGGCGGAGCAAATCGCCTTCCCTTTTTTGTTGCGTGAGCCCCGGCGGAAGACTGCCTTTAGCGGAGGCAACGCGGTTTTCAAGGTCTTTCCAAGCTCCACCTTGGCGCTATCTATCGGATGAGGAACCGAAAGGAGGTTGGAAACATGACAGAAAACGCCAATCGGACAACCGCCCGCAAAGTCATCCGCGGCCGCCCATATAGCATTGCCGAGTTTACACGGAAATACCGTCTCGACGATGCGGAGGCAAAACGCCTCTTCTACAAGTTCGGCCCGTCGTCCACCGAGCTGGACCTGCTCATGGCCGCCAAACGAAGACCGCCCACCCTTGCCACCGCAATCGGCCAATAACGACGCGGCTCCTTTGCTCCACTTGCGAAATATCCCGAAATCGTCGGCCCTTAGGGACGACGATTTCGGATAAGGCGATTTGAACGGGCCGCCAAGCCGGCCTTGTTGACGTGTCACGACCGTTGCCTTCGACGAGGCCAGATGACACTGTGTGCCCCCACGCATAAGCCGGACCTGATTTCGGATGCAGAATTCGCTCAGCCATCTTGCCTATCTCGCGCTGGAATATGCGATCGTGTCGCTTAAGTTGAAGCCAGGCGACCTTGTGACCGAAAAACAGCTGATCGAGATGGCGGGACACGGACGGACGCCGGTGCGCGAGGCCATTCAGAAGCTTGCCTGGCAGGGATTGATCCATGTGCGCCCGCGCGTCGGCCTGCAAATCGCGGAAATTCGTCCGGAAGATCATCAATATGTCATGCAGGTGCGGCGCGAACTGGAACCGATTGCCGCCGCACTCGCCGCCACCTATGCCGATCCGCAGCAGCGGGAGCGATTGCGGGAATGCGCCCGACGGATGGCGGAATGCGCCAGTACCGGCGACCTGCCCGGTTTTTTCGCCGCCGACAAGACATTCGATGAAATTCTAGAAGCCGCCTGCCCCAACAACTTCATCACGGCAGCGCTCGCCCCAGTTCAAACACATGCGCGCCGGCTGTGGTATTCGACTGGAACGCATGACCGCATGGGCGGCGCGATTGCCATGCATGTTCAAGCGATAGACGCCATCCGCGGCGGCGATGCCGACAAGGCGCGCACAGCCATGGCCGCACTCATCGATTATCTCAACAATGCATGAAAAAGGCGGCTTCGTTGCCGAAACCGCCTTTTTCATGCATTGGAATAATTCGCTTAACCGACGAAAGCGCGTTCGATGACGAACTCGGCCGGCTTGTTGTTGGCACCTTCGTTCAGGCCGGCCTTTTCGAGCAGGCCCTTGGTGTCCTTCAGCATGGCGGAGGAGCCGCAGATCATGCCGCGATCGATCGCGGGATCCAGCGGCGGTACGCCGAGGTCGCTGAAAAGCTTGCCGTTTTCGATGAGATCGGTGATGCGGCCCTTGAAGGGGAATTCCTCGCGGGTGACGGTCGCGTAGTGGCGCAGCTTATCGCCGACGACTTCGCTGAGGATCTCGTCATTGCGGATTTCCTCGACAAGATCGAAGCCGTATTTCAACTCGGCAACATCGCGCGTCGTGTGGGTGAGGATGACTTCCTCGAATTTTTCATAGGTTTCCGGATCGCGGATAAGGCTCGCAAACGGCGCAACTCCGGTGCCAGTCGAGAACATATAGAGCCGACGGCCGGGGGTCAGCGCGTCCAGAACCAGCGTGCCCGTCGGCTTCTTGCGCATCAGCACTTCGTCGCCGGGCTTGATGTTCTGTAGGTGCGAGGTCAGCGGACCGTCCGGCACCTTGATGGAAAAGAATTCAAGCTCGTCAGCCCAGGCGGGGCTTGCGATCGAATAGGCACGATAAAGCGGTTTGCCATCGACCATGAGCCCGATCATGGCGAACTCGCCCGAGCGGAAACGGAAGCCCTGCGGCCGGGTCATGGTGAAGCGAAAGAGCCGGTCGGTATAATGCGTGACGCTCAGCACCTTCTCGGCGAAAACGCCGGCGGGTACTGCTGAAGCAAATTCATCTGTCTTTGCGGGGGCGTTCATTCTGTCTCGAATCCCGTATTAGTCTTACGCGTTCTTCCTGGGCACGTATTCCCTGGCAGGCTCATTTCGCGACGCTGATATAACAATATAGCCGGTTTTGAAAGGCATTCCATTCCAACCGACGTTATCGGACTGAAATATGTCTATTCCAGTCAAGTTTCCCATCTCACCGAGCGTACATAATTCGAAAGGCTTGAATACGGCAATCCGACACTGTCAAATTGCCGCAACAGCCGCCTTTCGATATCAGGCCGACTTTGCCGGCAATCGCCGCCAGCTATAGGCCTGCCCGCCTTCTGCGCGGCGCGCGGTCGGCTGATAGTAATGCGGAATGCCCGGAAGGCGGTTCTCCGCCAATCTCTTTAGTGCGGTCTCATTCGTCACCGAGAAACTATCAATGCCGACGCGCAGCATCAATGGAATCTGGTCGATCAGCACGTCGCCGACAGCACGCAGCTCATTGGCGTAGCCGAGGCGTTGGCGCAGCAGCGAGGCATGGCTGAAGGCGCGGCCGTCGTTGAATGCCGGAAAAGCAACCGCGACGATATCGAGACGGTCGAGATAGGGCTGCAGCCGTGTCACGTCGTCGGCTGGCTTGATGACAACGCCGAGACCGGCCTCATTGCTCTCTTCCGCCTTTGCGATCAACGCATCGAGGTCGAGCAGCGGCTTATGCGCCTCGGTTGCCTTGACCTCGTCAGTCTCGATGACCCACGGATCATGCTCCACAAAGCCTGTTTCACGCCAGATCTTGGTCATGGTCGATCTCCTTACGCTGCTTCGGCTGCCGACGAGGACGCGCCGTAGAGCGCGGTCTTGAACGGCTGCGGCCCGACGCGACGGTAGGCGGTCAGGAAAGTTTCGGAGGGATCCAGACGAAGACCGAGATAGGTGTCGACGATGGTTTCGATGGCGTCGGTCACCTTGTCGGGCTCGAAGCCGCGGCCGATGATCTCACCGATCGAGGTATTTTCGTCGCCGGAGCCGCCGAGCGTGATCTGGTAGAGTTCTGCGCCCTTCTTCTCCACACCGAGCAAGCCAATATGACCGACGTGGTGATGGCCACAGGCATTGATGCAGCCGGAAATCTTGATCTTCAGCTCACCGATCTCCGCCTGGCGCTCAGGCGAACCGAAACGCGTAGAGATTTCCTGCGCAACCGGAATGGAACGCGCGTTGGCAAGCGCGCAATAATCGAGACCGGGACAGGCGATGATATCCGTGATCAGGCCCGCATTCGCCGTCTCGAGACCGTTGGCCACCAGACCGCGATAGACGGCTTCGAGGTCGGCCAGCGCCACGTGCGGCAGGATGAGGTTCTGCTCATGGCTGACGCGGATTTCGTCGAAGGCATATTCCTCGGCGATATCGGCGACGGCTTCCATCTGGACATCCGTCGCATCGCCAGGAATGCCGCCGATCGGCTTCAGCGAGATTGTCACCATGCCGTAATCGGGATTCTTGTGCGGCTGCACGTTCTGCTGCACCCAGCGCGCGAAAGCCGGATCGGCCTTCTTCCAGCGCGCCAGGCTTTCCCAGCCTTCAGGGCGCTGCGGCAGCGCTGGCGGCGCGAAATAGGCCGAGATGGCCTGGACATCGGCTTCCGGCAGCTTCAGCTCGGTATCTCGCAGCTTGTCGAACTCGACTTCGACCTGGCGTGCCAGTTCCTCGGCGCCCGTTTCATGCACGAGAATCTTGATGCGCGCCTTGTACTTGTTGTCGCGGCGGCCATGCAGATTGTAAACGCGCATGATGGCGGTGATGTAGGAGAGAAGATCCGCTTCCGGCAGGAAGTCACGGATCAGCTTGGCAACCAGCGGCGTACGCCCCTGCCCGCCGCCGACATAGACAGCAAAACCGATCTCGCCCTTGTCGTTTTTCTTCAGATGCAGGCCGACATCATGCACCTGAATGGCGGCACGGTCGCGCTCGGCGCCGGTGACGGCAATCTTGAACTTACGCGGCAAGAAGGAGAACTCCGGATGAACGGAGGACCATTGGCGCAGGATTTCGGCATAAGGCCTGGGATCGGCGACTTCGTCAGCCGCAGCGCCGGCAAAATGGTCGGCGGTCACGTTGCGAATGCAGTTGCCCGAGGTCTGGATGGCGTGCATCTCGACCGAAGCAAGATCGGCCAACGCATCCGGCATCTCGGAAAGCTTCGGCCAGTTGAACTGCAGGTTCTGACGCGTGGTGAAGTGGCCATAGCCGCGGTCATAGGTGCGTGCGACATGGGCGAGCATGCGCATCTGGCGCGAGCTCAGCGTGCCATAGGGAATGGCGATGCGCAGCATATAGGCGTGCAGCTGCAGATAGACGCCGTTCATTAGGCGCAGCGGCTTGAAGGCGTCTTCCGAAAGCTCACCCGAGAGGCGTCGCTCCACCTGATCGCGAAACTGGGCAACCCGTTCCGCAACAAAGGCGTGGTCGAATTCATCGTAACGATACATGACTTCCTCGGGACTTCTCAGACTGCAATGAAATCGGGATCGGCCGGGGCATAGCCCGCAGCATATTCCATGGTGGGGCCTTCGGCGCGGATGCGCTCGCGCAGACGCAGCGGCCAAAGCTTGCCACCCGTTTCCTGCACGTCGATGAGATTGACGTCGACGACCTTGTTGTCAGCATAGGCCTGCTTGCCGATCGCTTCCAGCGCGGCTTCCGCTTCGGCATGCCGAGCGACAAGCGCCTCCTGCAGCGATGTCACCCACTCGCCATTTGCGTTCAGCCAGACGGCGACGCCATCGGTGAGCCGGTTTGCGGTCAGAACCTTGTCGACCATCAATCAGTTCCTTGCATAGTCTTGAGCAGCGGCCTCGCGACGGACCAGCGGCTCGGATTGTTCAAAATTCGCACCGGCGACGGCGTCGCCGATAATGACCATGACCGGGCCGCCCAGTTCATCGCGATGCTCGAGATCGGGCAGGTCCCGCAGGATGCCGTGCATCAGGCGGCGATCGCGCCGGCTAGCATTCTCGATGATGGCAACGGTCGTCTCGGGCGGTAGGCCGGCTTGCATCAGACGGCCGGCGACGGAAGCGGCAACCGTACGTCCCATATACACCGCAATCGTGGCGCCGGATACGGCCAAACTCGCCCAATCGGGAAGCACATCGCCCGTGAGATCGTGACCGGTTGTAAAGACCAGCGACGAGGCGACGCCACGCAGCGTCAGCGGCAATTCGAAATCGGCAGCGGCGGCAAAGGCCGAGGTGATGCCGGGAACAATCTCATAGCCGATACCGGCGGCGCGCAGAGCCGCCATTTCCTCGCCGGCACGGCCGTAAACCAGCGGATCGCCCGATTTCAGCCGCACGACACGCTTGCCTTCGCGGCCAAGCTGCACCAGCAGATCGTTGATCTTTTCCTGCGACTTGCTATGGCATCCCTTGCGCTTGCCGACGGACAGGCGCTCGGCGTCGCGACGTCCCATATCGACGATCGCCTGCGGCACCAGCGCGTCATAGACGATGACATCGGCCTCCATCATCACGCGCTGCGCCCGCAGCGTCAGCAGATCTTCGGCGCCCGGGCCAGCACCGACCAGCCAGACACGGCCCTCGACTTCGCGGGACGACCGCAGCAGCTCATCGACCACCTGCTCCGCCTGCGCGACATGGCCGGCATTGACGGCATCGGCGACCGGCCCGGAAAAGAACTGCCGCCAGAAGATGCGGCGAGCAACGCCACGCGGCACGAAGCGCTCGACCGGCTTGCGGAAGCGCGTCGCCAATTCCGCAAGCTTGCCGAGCGACGGCGACAGCAGCTGATCGATCTGCGCGCGGATCATCTGCGCCAGCACAGGACCGGCGCCCTCGGTGCCGATGGCGACGGCCACTGGGGCGCGATTGACCAGCGCCGGCGTATAGAAATCGCAATAGTCGGGCTGATCGACGGCGTTTGCCGGAACTCGCTCGGCGCGAGCCGCATCGACGATCGCGCGATCCGCCTCGGCATCGCCAGTAGCAGCAAAGACGAGCGTCGCGCCCTTGACCTGATCGGATGAAAAATCGCCACGTACGGTTTCGATGCGGTTGGCGATGAGGAAAGCATGATAGTCAGCCTCGGGCGCCGGCGTAAAGGCAACGACTTTCGCCTGCGTGTTCAAAAGCAGTCGCACCTTGGCAAAGGCCTCGTCGCCATTGCCGAAGACAGCCGCTACCCTTCCTTCCACGCGGAAGAAAGCGGGAAACACTGAAAGCTGTTCAGTCCTGGGAGGCATCATGGTTCCACTTCGAGATTTTGCGAATATCGCCCCTGCTGCCAAGAGATTGAAGAAACAGAAATTCTAATGCCCATGCGTGCGCGTATTCTTTTGCTCGACATGACAAGGATTTGAGCAAAACTCACCAGGCGAGCAGATTGCAATAAGCCTATAAAATCTATAGATTTTTATTACTCGGCCCCGTTGCCGAGCTGCTTTATTGCTTGTGGCAAACACAGTCTTTAAGTTATTTACGCATATCGCGGCATTTGCAACCCCGATAGACTGCAGCGAAAATCGTTGGAGAAAACCCTTGTCTGACAATAGCATCGCTGCACGCCTTCTCAACGTCGTCGAGCATGACATTCTGCCCCTGACCCGCAAAGGCGTAGCTGTCGGCAACAAGGTTTTCGGCGCGGCCATCCTGCGCAAGTCCGATCTCTCGCTCGTCATCGCGGAAACCAACAATGAATTGGAAAACCCGCTTTGGCATGGCGAGGTTCACACCCTGAAGCGCTTCTACGAGCTCGGCGAGAAGCCCCCGACCAAGGATTTGATCTTTCTGTCGACCCATGAGCCCTGCACCATGTGCATGTCGGCGATCACCTGGGCCGGTTTCGACAATTTCTACTACTTCTTCAGCCATGAAGATTCGCGGGACGCTTTCGCAATCCCGCATGATCTCAAGATCCTGAAGGAAGTCTTTGGCCTGGAGCCGGGGGGCTATCGCCGCCAAAACGCATTCTGGAACAGCTTTGCCATTTCCGACCTTGTGGAGACCGAAGCCGATCCGCGTAAGGCCGAGCTGAAGGACCAGACGGCACGCATCAAGCAGGCCTATGCCGGTCTCTCCGAGAACTACCAGGCGTCGAAAAGCGACAACGACATTCCTTTGAACTGACAGAGCAAAATTTGAGGCAACGATGGAAGCATCGCGAGACATTTCCCGTCTGATCGACATCATGGCGGCGCTGCGAAACCCGGAGAGCGGCTGCCCTTGGGACATCGTCCAGACCTTCGAAACCATCAAGCCTTACACGATTGAGGAGGCCTATGAGGTCGCGGATGCGATCGAGCGCAAGGATAACGACGATCTTTGCGACGAGCTCGGTGATCTCTTGCTGCAGGTCGTCTTCCACGCGCGGATCGCCGAGGAGGCCGGAGCATTTTCCTTCGGCGATGTCGTGCATGCCATTACCCGCAAGATGATCCGCCGCCATCCGCATGTCTTTGCCGTCTCCGATGCCAAGACCGAGGATGCGGTGACGCTGCAATGGGACCGGATCAAGGCCGAAGAGAAGCGGGAACGGGCTGAGCGGCGGGCGAAGAGCGGCATCACCGAAGAC
This sequence comes from Martinezella sp. CNPSo 3957, assembly GCF_057784395.1. Lineage (NCBI taxonomy): Bacteria > Pseudomonadati > Pseudomonadota > Alphaproteobacteria > Hyphomicrobiales > Rhizobiaceae > Martinezella > Martinezella sp. CNPSo 3957. Next base: position 196,869 of record NZ_JBXSOU010000008.1, on the reverse strand, counting down.
TTCAAGGCCGGTTTTCTGGGCTCAGTGCAGCGGACCTTCCCTGCCCTGACCGAAGCCTTGAAACTGCAGGAGCGCGCCGCCAAGGTCGGTTTCGATTGGTCTGCGCCGGAGCCGATCCTCGACAAGATCGAGGAGGAAATCGGCGAATTACGGGCAGCGCTTGCAAGCGGCGACAAGGCCAAGGTCAGCGACGAACTCGGCGATCTAATCTTTGCTGTCGTCAATATCGGCCGGCATGTGAACGCCGATCCAGAACAGGCGTTGCGCGGCACCAACACCAAATTCCGCCGCCGCTTCCATCACATCGAAACGACGCTCGAGGCTAAAGGCGAGACGCTGGAAGGCGCCTCGCTAGAGCGGATGGAAGAAATCTGGCAGTCGGCAAAAGCCATCGAGCGACAGCTGGCAGGCGTCGAGTCGGCGTAAACCCGCCTATTCCCAGTCTTCGCGTTGCGGCTTCGGGCCATTGCCCATGCGCCGCTCCAACTCAGCCGCTTCAGCCTCGGTCAAGCGCACGTCGAGCGTCACCGTGCCGTCCTCATTGTCCTCGCGGTTATCGACGATGGCGTGATTGTAAAGCCAGGGCAGCAGCGCCAGCTTTTCGACGGGCAAGGTGATCGTCGTTTCCGTCAGCACGCCGGAAAGGCGCCGGCTGATTTCATTCATCAGACGCTCAACGCCCTCGCCTGTTATCGCTGAGACGGCAATGACGTTTTCCGCGGTCGACGCCTTCTGGACGATGGCATCGTGAGCTTCCGGCTCCAGGCGGTCGATCTTGTTCCAGACCTCTAGGATGCGCTCGGCGCCTTCGGCCTCGCCAATGCCGAGATCGCCGAGAATGCGCATCACGTCAGCGCTCTGGGCCTGATTGTCGTCATCCGAGAGATCGCGGACATGCAGGACCAGGTCGGCTTCCAGCACCTCTTCCAGCGTCGCCCGGAAGGCGGCCACCAGGTGAGTCGGCAGGTCGGAGATGAAGCCGACTGTGTCGGAGAGGATGACGGTACGGCCATGCGGCAGCTTCATGCGGCGCAGCGTCGGGTCGAGCGTCGCAAACAGCATGTCTTCGGCCAGAACGCCGGCGCCGGTGATGCGGTTGAACAGCGTCGACTTGCCGGCATTGGTATAGCCGACCAGAGCCACGATCGGATGCGGCACCTTCTTTCGCTTGGCGCGATGGAGCTGGCGCGTGCGAACGACCTGCTCCAGCTCGCGCTCCAGCCGGATGATCCGTTCCTGCAGCATGCGACGGTCAGCTTCGATCTGGGTTTCACCCGGGCCGCCCATGAAGCCGGCACCGCCGCGCTGGCGTTCAAGGTGGGTCCAGCTTCGAACCAGCCGGCCTTTCTGATAGTTCAGATGTGCAAGCTCGACCTGCAGCGTACCTTCCTTGGTGGAGGCGCGGCGGCCGAAGATTTCAAGAATGAGGCCGGTACGGTCGATGACCTTGGCGTTCCATGCCTTCTCGAGATTGCGCTGCTGTACCGGCGTCAGAGGATGATCGACGATGACGAGCCCGGCGTTGAACTCATCTAGGAGCGCGAGGATTTCCTCGATCTTGCCGGTTCCGAGCAGCGTTGCCGGCCGCGGGTCGTTGATCGGAACGATGGAGCCGTTGACGACATCAAGGTCGATGGCGAGCGCGAGGCCCTTGGCCTCTTCCAGCCGGCTTTCGGGCGGGCGTGAAACGGAGATGGCATTGTCGGCTTGAGCGGAACGCGCCGCGCGTGCCTGTTTCAGCACAGGCACGACGACAACAGCCCGCATGTCATCCCGGTGTTTTACGGTCTCCGGGATGAGGGAATCATTTTTGGTATCGCGTGTCGTGATAACGGCAAGTCCCGGTTAGGATGCGGCTTCTTCGCTCTCGAACATCTGCATCGGCTGACCCGGCATGATCGTCGAGATCGCATGCTTGTAGACGAGCTGCGAATGGCCATCGCGGCGGAGCAGGACGCAGAAATTGTCGAATGAGGTTACGACACCTGTGAGCTTCACGCCGTTAATCAAGAAAATTGTGAGTGAAATCTTTTGCTTGCGAACAGTATTGAGAAACAAGTCCTGCAAGTTCTGAGAACGTTCCGCCATCGCGCCGCTTCTTTCTTTTTTGCCGACCTGAGCCGGTTGAATGTCATGGTATACAGAGGTCCCGGACGGGAGATACCCTCATTCTCTCCCCCCAGCGAATGTTGGTATCAAATCGCAGTCTTTTCCGCAACGTCGAAAAAGGCTTCACGAATTTTCTGTGACATGCTGCCCGGATGACCGTTCGCTATCGTCTCTCCATCGATAGAAACGACCGGAAAACAGATACTTGTCGCCGCCGTGATGAAGACTTCGCGGGCTTTCATCATCTCTTCTACCGAGAAGAATCGCTCGACGATCGTCACGTCGAGCTTGGCTGCAACGTCCATCAGCGTCGTGCGGGTGATGCCGCGCAGGATGCCGTGTTCGGCCGGGCGGGTGACGAGATTCCCGTCGTGATCGACGATCCAGACGTTGGTCGCCGCGCCTTCCTTCACCATGCCGTTGTGATCGATGTAGATCGCCTCCTGCGCGCCGGCCTCCTTAGCCTGCTGACGGGCCATCGCGTTCGGAAGCAGACCGACCGACTTGATATCCACGCGGTCCCAGCGGTTGTCGCGGACGGTGATCGCCTTGATGCCATTGGCGTTCTTCTTGGCGATCACGGACTGGTCCGTGCTCTTGGCGGTGACGACGATCGAGGATGGCGTGCCGGCCGGCGGGAAGACGTGATCGCGCCGAGCAACGCCGCGCGTCACCTGCAGATAGAATAGGCCGTTGCGGACATGGTTACGGCGCAGCGTCTCGCGAATCACGAGAACCAATGCCTGGCGCGTCATCGGCCAGGCGATGCGCAGCTCGCTCAGCGAACGGTTGAGGCGATCGAGATGGCGTGTCAGGTCGACGATCACACCATGGCGAACCTCGCACACCTCGTAGACGCCATCGGCGAACTGATAGCCGCGGTCCTCGATATGCACCATGGCATCGCTGTGCTTGACATAGCGGCCGTTGACGTAAGCTATTCTCGGCATAGAAGCCCCTGATCCGAATTCTGTGATGTTCGAAATGTCGGACGGCCGTTCAGACGCCCAACGACTTCAGCTTGCGATGGAGTGCCGAGCGTTCCATGCCGACAAATTCCGCCGTGCGCGAGATATTGCCGCCGAACCGGTTGATCTGAGCGATGAGATAATCGCGCTCGAACATTTCGCGGGCTTCGCGCAGCGGCAATGTCATGATGTGATAATCATTCTTGGCGGAGACCTTCGGCAGCATGTCGCCGAGGTCGGTCGGCAGCATTTCCGCGGTGATCGGCGTTTCTGCGCCGTCAGAGCGCGCCAGGATCATCAGCCGCTCGATATTATTGCGCAGCTGGCGGATGTTGCCGGGCCAATCATGCGCCTGCAGCACGGCCATGGCGTCGTCACCGATGCGACGCGGCCGGATGCCCGCCTGCTCCGAAATCTGGCGCATCAGCTGATCGACGAGGAAGGGGATATCTTCGCGGCGCTCGGCAAGAGCCGGGACGCGGACAGGAACGACAGCTAGGCGGTGATAGAGATCTTCGCGGAACAGGCCCTCGGCAATGCGGCTCTCGAGATTGTAGGCCGTGGACGAGATGATGCGCACATCCACCTTCACCCGCTTGGAACCGCCGACACGCTCGAACTGCTGATCGACGAGCACCCGCAGGATCTTGTTCTGCGTCTCGCGCGGCATTTCACCGACTTCGTCGAGATAGAGGATGCCGCGATGGGCCTCTTCCAAGGCGCCGATCTTGCGCGCCTGCCCCGGCGAACCTTCGGTGCCGAACAGCGCTATCTCCATGCGCTCTGGCGTGATCGTCGCTGCATTCAGCGCCACGAAGGGGCCATTGGAGCGGGTCGACTTCTTGTGGATCATCCGGGCCACAAGCTCCTTGCCGGAGCCCGATGGACCGAAGATCATGATACGGCTGTTGGTCGGCGATACCTTGTCGATGGTCTGGCGCAGCTGCGACACGGCTACCGACGTGCCGATCAATTCAACGGCGTCGCCCGTGCGGCGCTTCAGCTCGGAGACCTCACGCTTCAGCTTGGAGTTTTCCAACGCGCGCTCGGCGATCAGGATGAGGCGATCGGCCTTGAACGGCTTTTCGATGAAATCGAAAGCGCCGCGCTTGATGGCGGACACGGCCGTTTCGATATTGCCATGACCAGAAATCATAACCACGGGCAGCTCCGGATGGCGCGCCTTGATCTCATCCAGGAGCGCCAGACCGTCGAGCTTGCTGCCCTGCATCCAGATATCGAGGAAGATCAGCCGCGGCGCGCGATCGGAAATCGCGGCGAGAGCGCTATCGCTGTCATGCGCAGTGCGAGTTTCGTGCCCCTCATCCGAAAGAATTCCCGAAACGATTTCGCGAATGTCTTCCTCGTCGTCGACTACGAGAATATCAGATGCCATAGACGCTTTCCTTGTCATTTTCTGTATGGGCGACGGCGGCTTGCTCACGGCGCGGCAGATGCACGCGGATCATGGCCCCCCTGCCCTGGTCGAAATCGGCTGGCGCGTCGTGGAGTTCGATCTGCCCGCCATGGTCTTCAATGATCTTCTTGACGATGGCGAGGCCAAGGCCCGTGCCCTTCTCGCGCATCGTCATATAGGGTTCGAGAATGCTGTGCCGGTTTTCCACCGGCAGGCCGCGGCCATTGTCGATGACGTCGACAGTGAAGCGATCGCGATCCGGATCGAGCGACGAGCGCACGAGGATCTTCGGCTGCTCGCGAGCCTGGTCGCTCGGTACGCCTTCGATTGCCTCGACCGCATTCTTGATGAGATTGCCGAACGCCTGGCCGAGCATTCGCGCATCGAACATGCCCTCGAGCCGTTCGTCGCCCAACTCACGCCCGAACTGGACATGCGTATTGCCCATTTCGCGCAGGAACACGGCGTCACGCAGAATATCGCGGAGATCGGTCGGCTCCATGGTCGGCTTCGGCATGCGGGCGAAGGAGGAGAATTCGTCTACCATACGGCCGATATCGCCTACCTGCCGGATGATCGTATCCGTGCACTGGTCGAAGACCGGGCGGTCGGCATCGGCGATGTTCTTGCCGAAACGGCGGCGGATACGCTCGGCCGACAGCTGAATGGGCGTCAGCGGGTTCTTGATCTCATGGGCAATGCGGCGGGCGACATCGGCCCAGGCGGTCGAACGTTGCGCTATGACAAGATCGGTAATGTCATCGAGGGTGATGACATAAGATTCATTGGCATCGCGCGATTCCTCACGCGTCACCTGAACGCTGAGCGTTCGCACAGTGCCACCGCGAACAAGGCTGATCTGCTTGCGGAAATCGCTGCGATGGCGCGTCGTCGCTTCCGTCACGACCTGATCGACCTCTGGTGAGATATCAGACAGATTCTTGCCGATGAGCTCATCACTCTTTAACGTCAGCAGGTCTTCGGCCGAGGTGTTGACGATGGTGATGCGCCGATCGTGCTCGACACCGATCACGGCCGCCGTCACACCCGAAAGCACGGCTTCGATGAAGCGGCGGCGGTCGTCGACCTCGTCCTTCGCTTCAAGGATTTCATCGCGCTGCGTGCGAATTTCCGAGATCATCTTGTTGAAGGTGCGCGACAGGCTGCCGACGTCGCCGTCAGCCGAGCGTACCGGCACCAGCACGTTCATATTGCCCGAGGCGACATTGTCTGCGGCGCTGATAAGAAGGCGAATCGGCCGCACGATGCGGTCAGCGATCGCAATCGCGGTCCAGATCGCCGCCAGAAGCACGATGAGAGCAAAGCCGATATAAAGAACGGCAAAAGCGATCTGGAGCGACATGCGCCCTTCTTCCATCGCCTTGTACTCGACCGTATTGTCCTCCACCATCCGCATGGCATTCATGACGCGCGGGTCGACCGCCCGAACGGTGTAGAGAAACGCGCCGGGTATTTCATCGAGCTTGATGACAGCGCCGACAAGATTGGTCACGCCAGGCGGGATGAGAGTCGGTTGCCCGTTGGCCGAAGAATCAAGCGCGTCTTTTGGAATGGCCGGCAGCGGGCGTTCGGTCTTGATCTCGGCCTGGACAATGGCGCTGCCGTCGCGGCGCACGAGAAATGCACCCAGCAAGCCGCGCCCGCGTGCCTGACGGGTCATCAAGTCGGCAAAGCCGGTGCGATCGAGATTGAAGAGCGAACGGTTACGCTCCAGATCGTTTGCCATCGACACGGTCTGACCCTGCAGATAGCTCGCATTCTCCATCAGATAGGCTTGCGCGACGTTCTGGGAGGAGCTGATGATCTGCTGCGTGCGCACGCCGAACCAGCGATCCAGGCCGACATTGAGCGTCAGGCTGGCAACGATGGCAACGAGAATGGCCGGTGTGATCGCGACGATCGAGAACAGAACGACGATGCGGATATGCAGGCGGGCCGCCGCGCGGCCACGGCTGCGTGCCTTCATCAGGCGCGCTACCTCGCGGGCGATCAGAGCGATCAGACCCAGGACGAACAGTCCGTTGATAACGACGGAGGTGAAAACGACCGAGGAGGTCGGGGCAACCGGCGTCAGCCCGAGAAGCATCAGCAAGGTCGCGATGGCGCACAAAAGCGCGCCGCCGGCCAGGATCAGACCAGGTAGGGCAAAGGAAGCACGACGATCCGTCACCTTGACAACCGTCTCGTCGCTCGCCGCCGGCGACACCGCGTCCTGTATCATTCCCATCAATCTCCACGCCCGAGCGACGGTCGGCGCCCTGGTCAAATGCACGGCCAATTACGACCTTCATGCGAGTGACAGGCAGAGGCGGGAACTGTCGTCCGGTTTCGCTAAGGAGCGAAACCCTTACTTCAGGTCATCATTGCAAATAGCTGAAAAATCAGACGAACTCTTGCCTTTTGGAGAGCTGGCCAGACGAATCGCCACTGCAAAAACGACGAATCAACTGCGTGACCTTTAAGCAACGCAATGTGGCGAAAATGCAACGCATCGGCTCGCGTTGTCAAGCCGTTCGGGAACTTCTGTAAACCGAAACACCCAGTTCTCTGATCTTTTTGCGCAGCGTATTGCGGTTCAGACCCAAAAGATCGGCTGCCTTGATCTGATTACCGCGTGTCGCGGTCAGGGCGGCGAGAATCAGCGGATATTCCATCTCCGTCAATACGCGGTCGTAGAGACCCGGGGGCGGCAGGTTCTCGCCGAAACTGGCGAAATAGGTCCGCATATTCTCTTCCACCGCCTGCGCGATGGTCATGGAGCCGGTGCGGACCGGCCCTTTTTCGATCGGGCTGTCGGGCACGTCGGCGCGCAGCTCCGCGTCGATGATCTCCTTGGTGATGACATCCTGCGGATAAAGCGCCATTAGCCGGCGGATAAGATTTTCCAGCTCGCGGACGTTGCCGGGCCAGGGATAGGCCTTCATGAGTTCGAGCGCTTCCTGATCGAAACGCTTGGAACCCAGCCCCTCCTTCTCGGCCTGCTGGATGAAATGACGCACGAGATCCGGGATGTCCTCGGCGCGGTCGCGCAGCGGCGGCAGGCGCAGCGGCACGACGTTGAGGCGGTAATAGAGATCCTCGCGGAAGAGGCCCTGATTGATGGCCTGCTTCAGATCCTTGTTGGTGGCGGCGACGATGCGGACATCGGTGCGGATCGGGGTGCGGCCGCCAACGGTGGTATATTCGCCCTGCTGCAGCACGCGCAGCAGACGCGTCTGCGCATCCATCGGCATATCGCCGATTTCGTCGAGGAACAGCGTGCCGCCTTCGGCCTGTTCGAAACGTCCGGTCGAGCGGGTTTGCGCACCGGTGAAGGCGCCCTTCTCGTGGCCGAACAGTTCGGATTCGATCAGGTCGCGCGGGATGGCGGCCATGTTGATGGCCACAAAGGGACCGTTACGACGCTTGCCGTAGTCATGCAGGGCACGCGCCACCAGTTCCTTGCCGGTACCGGATTCGCCGGTGATCATCAGCGTGAGATCGGTCTGCATCAGACGCGCCAACACGCGATAGATTTCCTGCATCGCGGCCGAACGCCCCACAAGCGGCATGCCGTCCTGCATGTCGTCGTCGAGCTTTGCCGGCTTGCGCTTCGGTTCGGACAGGGCACGGCCGACGATCGCGATCAGCTCGGTCAGGTCGAACGGCTTCGGGAGATAGTCGTAAGCGCCCTTCTCGGATGCCTTGATCGCCGTCATGAAGGTGTTCTGCGCACTCATGACCAGAACAGGCAGATCCGGCCTCGCCTTTTTGATGCGCGGCAACAGGTCGAATGCGTTTTCATCGGGCATGACGACGTCGGTTACGACAAGGTCGCCTTCGCCGGCGGAGACCCAACGCCAGAGCGTGGCGGCGTTCGACGTGATGCGTACGTCGTAACCCGCGCGGCTCAAAGCCTGGTTGAGCACGGTGCGGATGGCCGCATCGTCATCGGCGACAAGGATCGTGGCTGTCATCGAGTAGTCCCTGTAGAGTTCGGAAGTGGGGCATCTTCTGAGGTGATGCCCTTGGAGGCAGGCATCAAAACACGGAAAGTGGTGCGATGGTTCTGGCTGTCGCATTCGACGATGCCGCCGTGGTCACCGATGATCTTGGCGACCAGCGCAAGGCCGAGGCCGGTTCCGTTCGTCTTGGTCGTGATGAACGGATCGAAGAGATGCGGCACGAGATCGGCGGGCACGCCCGGGCCATTGTCGATGACGCAGAATTCCAGCGGCAGCGAGATCTTCTCCCGCGTGCCGGCGACCGAGAGCCTGATGCCGGGACGATAGGCCGTCGTCAGCATGATCTCGCCATCCTGACGGTCGCCTACCGCTTCAGCGGCGTTCTTCACCAGATTGAGAAACACCTGCACGAGCTGGTCCCGGTTCGCGAAGACCGCCGGCAGCGAGGGGTCGTAATTCTCTGAGATCTTGATGTTGCGGGCAAAGCCCGCCTTGGCGACGGCCTTCACATGATCAAGCACCGAGTGGATGTTGACGGGGACGCGATCGACCGGCCGCTCGTCGGAGAAAACCTCCATGCGGTCGACCAGCGAGACGATACGGTCCGTCTCGTCGCAGATGAGGCGCGTCAGTGCGCGATCGTCGTCCTCGACCGACTGTTCGAGAAGCTGTGCGGCGCCGCGGATGCCCGAAAGCGGATTCTTGATCTCATGCGCCAACATGGAGGCAAGACCGGTGACCGAGCGAGCTGCGGCGCGATGCGTCAGCTGCCGGTCGATCTTATCGGCCATGGAGCGCTCCTGGAATACGACCACCACGGAGCCGGGCTCGCTGGAAACCGGCGCAACATAGATATCCACCAGCTTGTCCTGTCCCAGGCGCGGCGAACTCAGATCGACGCGATATTCGTTGACCGGCGCGCGGCGCTCGCGCACCTGGTCAATCAGCGCCAGCAGAGGGCTGCCGAAGGGAATGAAGCTCGAAATCTTGTAGCGCGACAGATGCGATGCGCTGGCGCCGAAGAAGGCCTCTGCCTCCCAATTGGCAAAAGCGATGAGACCCGCTTCGTCGACCATGACGACGGGATTCTGGATCGCGTTGAGAACCGCCATGGCGACAGAGTTGGCCGCGGTATCACCGGCGCCGGAGCTGGATTTCGAAGTCATGCAGCCTCCTGAACGCATTGGGCGAGATCGGCGCCGGCCTGCAGCGCGGCACGGAAGGATGCAGCCACCTCGCCGCTTTCTTTCGACGTCATGATTTTTGCCTTGTCCGCACCTGCCGTTGCCGGCGCATAGCGATCGAGATACCAGGCGAGATGCTTGCGGGCATGACGAATGCCGACTGTTTCGCCGTAGAATTCCAGCATCATGCGATAGTGTTCGAGAGCGATCTCGACGATCTCCTGACGATTTGGCTCGCGATGGCCGGCGATCACGCCCGCATGCCACGGACGGCCCTGGCAACCACGGCCGATCATGACAGCGTCGGCGCCGGAGCGATGCAGAATTTCCTGCGCGTCCTCTGCCGTTTCGACATCGCCATTCGCCACAAGCGGTATGGAGACGGCATCGCGCACGGCGCGGATGGCATCCCAATCCGCCCTGCCCTCATAGAACTGCATGCGCGTACGACCGTGAATAGTGACGAGCTGGATGCCGGCCTCTTCGGCCCGGCGCGCGATATAAGGCGCATTGATGGAATTCTCGTCCCAACCCAACCGCATCTTCAGCGTGACGGGAATGTTCACCGCACGGACTGTCGCTTCGATCAATGTCAGCGCATGGTCCGGGTCGCGCATCAGTGCCGAGCCGGAATAGCCGCCAATCACCTTCTTGGCGGGGCAGCCCATATTGATATCGATGATATCGGCGCCATTGTCCGCGGCGATCTTTGCGGCCTCGGCCATCCAATGCGCCTCGCGGCCGGCAAGCTGCACCATATGCGGCTTCAGCCCCGCGCTTCTCAGACGCGCCCAGGATTCAGCCGTATCCTGCACAAGCTCACGGCTTGCGACCATCTCGGTAACGACCAGACCGGCGCCGTAGCGCAAGGCAAGCTGCCGGAAAGGCAGATCGGTTACGCCCGACATCGGTGCCAGGATCACACGATTCCGGATGGATACGGAACCGATGGAAAATGGGGCTGCAAGCTTGGAAGACAGCAAATGATTATCTTTCGGGCACACCATACGTCTGCACTATTTTTAGACACGCTTTGAAAGTTTGCCAAGGGGTTTCGACGAATCCCGATATTTTTTGGGCAGATGCTGGAAAATATTCAGTTGAGGCGATAGACCCTGCTTGAGCAGGGTCCCGTTTTGGCGATCTATTTAGCATGTGCTTGTTCAAAAGAAAGCTCTACGCTTTTCAAAGCCATGCCGCAGACGGAGCCTTTCATCTTCGGGGATTTATGACGCAAATGCATTCAAAGCAACCGTTGTCGGTGGGAATCGTCATCGTGGCCGCCGGGCGCGGCGAACGGGCGGGCTCTCCGGAAGAAGGCCCCAAGCAATATCGCCCGATCGGCGGCAGAGCGGTTATTGCGCATACGCTTGAAAGATTCGTGACATGGCCGCAGGCATCGAAAATCGTCGCCGTCATCCATCGCGACGATGAGAAACTGCTGCGTGCGGCGCTGGAACAGGCTTCAGGCCTGCCTGGGATCAAGATCGCCTTCGGTGGGGCGACTCGCCAGCAATCCGTGCTTGCCGGGCTGCGCGCTTTGAAAGACAGCGGCGTCACGCATGTGATGATCCACGATGCTGTCCGCCCCTTCTTCGACCATGATCTGCTCGATCGTGTCGCCGCAGCGCTTGCAGACGGCGCGCCGGCCGTGCTGCCAGCTATGCCCGTCACCGACACGCTGAAGCGCGGCAATGCCGATGGGCTAGTCGTCGACACGATTCCCCGCACCGGGTTGCACGCCGCGCAGACGCCGCAATCCTTCCGTTTCGCCGATATTCTCGACGCCCATGAAAAAGCCGCTGCCGATGGCAGAACCGATTTCACGGACGATGCAGCAATCGCGGAATGGTGTAACCTACCGGTGACATTAGTGATCGGCAGCGCCGACAACGTAAAACTGACAATCAAAAAGGATATTGCCATGGCCGATGAAAAGCTCGGCGCCGGCCTGCTGCCTGATGTACGCACCGGCAACGGCTATGACGTACACCAGCTGGAGCCGGGCGATGGCGTCACCCTTTGCGGCGTCTTCATTCCCCACGACCAGAAGCTGAAGGGGCATTCGGACGCCGATGTCGCCCTGCATGCTCTGACGGACGCGCTGCTCGCCACCTGCGGCGCCGGCGATATCGGCGATCATTTCCCGCCTTCCGATCCGCAATGGAAGGGCGCGCCGTCGCGCATCTTCATCGAGCATGCGGCAAAGATCGTGCGCGAACGCGGCGGCACCATCATGAATGCCGATGTCTCGCTGATCGCCGAGGCGCCGAAGGTCGGGCCGCATCGCGACACCATGCGCGCCAGGCTTTCGGAGTTTCTGGGCATCAGCATCGATCGCTGCTCGGTCAAGGCAACGACGAACGAGCAGATCGGCTTCGTCGGCCGCCGCGAAGGCATAGCGGCCATCGCGACCGCCACCGTCGTTTATCGCGGAGGCAAGGCGTGACCCATTTCCCGGAGGAGATTCTCGCGCTTGCGCAAAAGATCGTCACCGACTTTACGGCTAGAGGTTGGATGGTCGCGACGGCCGAATCCTGCACCGGCGGACTGATCGCCGGCGCGCTGACGGAGGTCCCCGGCTCATCCGCCGTCGTCGATCGCGGCTTCGTCACCTACACCAACACTGCCAAGATGGAGATGCTCGGCGTTCAGGAGCAGACGCTGGCGCAGTTCGGCGCTGTATCAAAGGAAACGGCGCTGCAAATGGTCCACGGCGCCCTCTTCCGCTCTCGGGCTGATTTTGCCGTAGCGGTAACCGGTATCGCCGGCCCTGGGGGCGGTTCGACAGAAAAGCCGGTCGGGCTCGTCCACCTCGCCGCCAAGGCTCGCAGCGGCGCGCTCCTCCATCACGAAATGCGCTATGGCGATATCGGCCGCGACAAGGTTCGGCTCGCCACTTTGAAAACGGCGCTGGAGATGCTTGTCACGCTCGCTCAATAACCGGGCGCGGTTTCAAGCATAGATTTTGTTCGCGCGCGTCTCGAAGGCATCCGTGAACATGCGGAAGGCCCGATCGAACATCGATCCCATCAAAGCGCCGAGGATGCGGCTCTTGAACTCGTAATCGATAAAGAAATCGATGCTGCAGCCGCCATTTTCCAGCGGCGCAAAACGCCAGCGATTGTCGAGATATTTGAACGGGCCGTCGATGTATTTCACGTCGATCGCGCGCTCCGCCTTGTTTAAGAGCACTTGCGTGGTGAACGTCTCACGGATGGCTTTATACCCGACGGTCATATCGGCAACGAGCAGGCTCTTACCGTCACGCTCCTTGCGGCTGCGGATCGTCAGCGCCTCGCAAAGCGGCAAGAATTCCGGATAGCGCTCCACATCGGCGACGAGGTCGAACATCTGGTCGGGCGAATGCGGAACGGGGCGATGAGTTTCGAACTGAGGCATGAGCCGCAATTAAGCAGGACGGCCGAGAAGATCAAGAAGCTGACGCATTTCGCCGCGGGATTTCAGCTGCAAAACCGGCACATCGGGGCCGTGCTCGGCAAGACCGGCAAGAACCCGCGGCGTGAATTTTTCTTCAAATGTCCAGATGAAGCGCAGGAACTCCCAATCGATCTTCTCGATGCAACCTGGCGCCATTTCCGGTCGCGTGCGGCCCATCCATTTGATCCAACGGGAAACGGCGCCCCAAATGCATAACAGCCGGGGCATTCGAACCCAGATGACGAAATCCGCACGCTGCAGGCGTATGTCGAATGTCGAGGGATTGGTCCCGTCCATGATCCATCGCTCCTCCTGAACTTTGGTAACGATGATGGCACGCTGCTCGTCCCTATCGCGCTGAACCCAACCCGGCAGCCACAAAACGTCGCGATCGATCGAGACATAGGCAAGGCCGAAGCGGGCGGCAATCTTTTGCGACAGCGTCGACTTGCCCCCGCCGGAGCAGCCCATGACGAGGATTCGGTTCGCCCTGCGGATATGATCGGCCGCTTCGGTGATATCCACGGCATGAACAAGCGCCTGCGGCGCAACAATCTGCTCCACGGTTCAGCTCCATAGTCGATTCTAAAGCGCCGAAACCGGTAACAAACGGCGGCGTGTTCCGTAGGCCGCGTCAATGACAAACAAATGACAGCGCGAACAAAAACCGCGGCACAATCGCCGCGGTTCGTTCAAATGGCAAGATGTAATCCTGGTGCGTTTATTCCGCAGCCAGCAGCAGCTTCTTCTCGCGAGCCGCGCGCAGACGCTCGAAATCGTCGCCGGCGTGATGCGACGAGCGCGTCAGCGGGCTGGAAGCGACCATAAGGAAGCCCTTGGTGTAAGCCACGGTTTCGTAGGACTTGAACTCTTCCGGCGTGACGAAGCTCATCACCTGATGATGCTTGCGCGTCGGCTGCAGATACTGGCCGATGGTGAGGAAGTCGACATCGGCGGTGCGCAGGTCATCCATCAACTGCAGCACTTCGTTTCGCTCCTCGCCGAGGCCGACCATGATGCCCGACTTGGTGAACATGGTAGGGTCCAGTTCCTTGACCCGCTGCAGCAGGCGGACGGAGTGGAAGTAGCGCGCGCCGGGACGAACCGTCAGATAATTGCCGGGTACGGTTTCCAGATTGTGATTGAAGACGTCGGGCTTGGCTGCGACGACGCGCTCCAGGGCGCCCGGCTTCTTCAGGAAGTCCGGCGTCAGGATTTCGATCGTGGTCGAGGGCGAAGCGGCGCGGATCGCCCAGATGACTTTCTCGAAATGCTCGGCGCCGCCATCTTCCAGATCGTCGCGGTCGACCGAGGTGATGACGACGTGGCTGAGGCCCATCTGCTTGACGGCCTTGGCGACGTTTTCCGGCTCCGCCATGTCGAGAGCGTTCGGCTTGCCGGTCGCGACGTTGCAGAAGGCGCAGGCGCGGGTACAGATCTCGCCCATGATCATGAAGGTGGCGTGCTTCTTGTCCCAGCACTCGCCGATATTCGGGCAGCCGGCTTCCTCGCACACTGTGACGAGCTTGTGCTCCTTCACGATCGAGCGGGTTTCGGCGTAGCCCTTCGATGTCGGCGCCTTCACGCGGATCCAGTCCGGCTTGCGCAGGACTTCCGTGTCCGGCCGATGCGCCTTCTCCGGGTGTCGCACGCGCTTGGCGTCCGGGTTGATCGTGTCGAGAATGGTGACCATGAAACGTCTACTTTCCGCCGCTTGAAATGCGGCCCTTCATCGCCGAGCGAATTTGGCGAGGAATATCAGAATGCATGCACCGATGAAACCGGTGATGAAAAAGCCAAGCCGGCCGCCGGGTACGCCGACATGCAGGGCCACCATCAGCGCCGCAGTCACGACCGAGCCGGCAATGCCGAGGATGATGTTCAGGATGACCCCATAGCGTGCGTCCATCAGCTTGCCCGCGAGCCAGCCCGCAAGACCGCCGATGATGATCAGACCCAGCCAACCTACGCTTTCCATCAAACCCTCTTTTCGGGCGCCCTTCAGGACAGTCCTGCCGGGCGTCGCGTTGCGTCTTAACGATGATGCCCTAGACGATCAATCTCGCCAACAGCACCACGATGATCGCACCGACCGTGGCATGAACGATCTCCACGACAAGCGCATTTTCAATGCCGAGCGATATCCCGAAATAACGGAACAGGAAACCACCCACGAAAGCCCCGATCACACCACTCACCAGGCAACCGATGAGCCCGCCGCCTCCAACGATCAGGCTCGCGAGGAAACCTGCGACCAGCCCGATGAGAAGAAAGACGATCCAACCTTCCGCCGTTATAGACATGTTGATTTCCTTTCCTGTTTTCCACCCCCTGGATAAAGGGCATGGCAGGAAATTATCAAGCGTTCAGCACCCGGCCGTAGGCATCCAGCACGGCTTCCTTCATCGTTTCCGAAACGGTCGGATGCGGGAAGATCGTATGCATCAGCTCTTCTTCGGTCGTCTCCAGGTTCATGGCGACGACGAAACCCTGGATGAGTTCGGTGACTTCGGCGCCAACCATATGTGCGCCCAGAAGCTCACCGGTCTTCTTGTCGAAGATGACCTTGCAGAGACCCTGGTCTTCGCCAAGCGCGATCGCCTTGCCGTTGGCGACGAAGGAGAAGCGGCCGACGCGGATATCGCGGCCGAGTTCCTTGGCCTTGGCTTCCGTGAGGCCGACGGAAGCAACCTGCGGCTGGCAATAGGTGCAGCCCGGCACCTTGCTCTTGTCGGTCGGGTGAACATTCGGCAAGCCGGCGATCTTCTCGATGCAGACGACGCCCTCGTGCTCGGCCTTGTGCGCCAGCATCGGGGGACCGGCAACGTCGCCGATCGCGTAGATGCCCGGCACGTTGGTCTTGCCGTAGCCATCGATGACGACGCAACCGCGGTCGGTCTTCACGCCGAGCGCCTCGAGGCCGAGGTTCTCGATATTGCCCTGGACACCGACGGCCGAGATCATGCGGTCGGCAACGATCTGCTGCACCTTGCCGCGTTCGGTTTCGACATGGGCGGTGATGCTGTTGGCAGCCTTATCGACCTTCGTGACCTTCGCCTTGGTGAAGATCTTCAGGCCGCGCTTTTCCAGTTGCTTGCGGGCAATGCCGGAGATTTCGGCGTCTTCGACCGGCATGATGGTCGGCATGACTTCGACGACGGTAACGTCGACGCCCATGGAGTGATAGAAGCTTGCAAATTCAATGCCGATGGCGCCCGAACCCATGACGAGCAGCGACTTCGGCAGGAAATCCGGCTTCAGCGCTTCGAAATAGGTCCAGATCAGCTTGCCGTCCGGCTCGATGCCTGGCAGCGCGCGCGGACGGGCTCCGGTCGCGACGATGATGTGCTTGGCGGTGTAGGTGCCTTCGCCCTTGACGTTCTTCGGCAACGGATGCTGCGGCTCGACGACCGGCTTGGTCGACTTGCCGACAACGATCTCGCCGGGCTTGGTGATCTTGGCTTCGCCCCAGATGACGTCGACCTTGTTCTTCTTCATCAGGAAGCCGACGCCTTGGTTGAGGCGGGCGGAGACACCGCGCGAGCGGGCAACCACGGCCTTCACATCCGCGCTTACCTTGCCTTCGAGAACGAGGCCGTAATCCTTCAAATGGTTGGAATGATCGAGAATTTCGGCCGAACGGAGCAGCGCTTTGGTGGGAATGCAGCCCCAGTTGAGGCAGATGCCGCCCAGGTGCTCGCGCTCGACGATCGCGGTCTTCAGGCCAAGCTGGCCGGCGCGCACGGCGGCGACATAACCGCCCGGACCGGAGCCGATGATAATGACGTCGTAATTCTCAGCCATGTGTTTCCTGCCTTATTGCTGGCGGCGGATCGGAGCCGGCGCCTTGAATCTATCAGAGACCGAGCATCATCCGCACGATCGGCTCGAGGCCGCGACCGAGCGCCCGGGTGTTTTCCGCATCGAGATGAACGCCATCGAGCGGCGTGGTCACAGCGACCGTATTAGCGTCGAAGAAGCCGCATCCGAGTTCGTCCGCCAGATCGCTATAGAGCGTCGGCAGCTTGCTCGATTCCTTGACTGCGCCGAGAAAGCTGGCCGCAAAAGCGGCATTGGCAGTCTCCGTGATTGCCGGCGGGGCGACGATGAGGATATCGGGCACCTCGTAGTCGAACCCCCAGGCATGATTGCGCACCAGCTGGACCAGGCGGCTGATGCCCTGCAGAGCGGCAAAGGCCGAACCGGCGACGACGGGCTTCATGTCGTTGGTGCCGAGCATGATGATGACGAGATCGAGGGGATTGTGGGTCTGCAGGATCGTCGGCAGGATCCTCGCGCCGTTGCGGTCGCAATCGGCGAGATGATCGTCGAAAGCGGTCGTGCGGCCGTTCAATCCTTCCGGGATCACGCGCACCTGGTTGCCGAGCGCCTTTTGCAGCACGCTCGGCCACCGATCTTCATAGGCATGACGGCCGACCGTTTCGGCACTGTAGCCCCATGTCAGCGAGTCGCCGTAACACAGAACAGTCTTGGTCATTCATGCCTCCGTGTCACAACAAGGCTCAGACGAGCATCCCCATCGGATTTTCGATGTAGCCCTTGAAGGCTGCCAGGAGCTCGGCACCGAGTGCACCGTCGACGGCGCGGTGGTCGGTCGACAGCGTGACGGTCATCACGTTGGCAATCACCATTTCGCCCTTCTTGACGATGACGCGCTGCTCGCCCGCGCCGACGGCCAGGATGGTCGCATGCGGCGGGTTGACGACGGCGGCGAAGTTCTTGACGCCCATCATGCCCATGTTCGATACGGCAGTCGTTCCGCCCTGATACTCCTCGGGCTTCAGCTTGCGCTCTTTGGCGCGCTTGCCGTAGTCCTTCATCTCGTTGGAGATGGTGGAGAGCGTCTTCTGCTCGGCGCTGCGGATGATCGGGGTGATCAGGCCGCCCGGAACGGAGACGGCAACGCCGACATCGGCATGCTTGTGCTTGACCATGGCGCTGTCGGTCCAGGAGACATTCGCATCCGGAACATCGCGCAACGCCAGCGCCAGGGCCTTGATGACCATGTCATTGACCGAGAGCTTGTAGGCCGGAACACCATCCTTCGACTTCGGAGCGGAATCGTTGAGCTGCGTGCGGAGAGCCAGCAGCGCGTCGAGTTCGCAATCGACCGAGACGTAGAAGTGCGGGATCGTCTGCTTGGATTCCTGCAGGCGCTTGGCGATCGTCTTGCGCATGCCGTCATGCGGCACGAGCTCGTAGGAACCCTGCTCGAACAGCTTGAGCACGGCGTCGTCGGACATGCCCTTCGCAGCGGCCGGAGCAGCAGCGGAGGCCGGCTGTGCAGCCGGTGCTGTTGCAGGAGCAGCCTTGGCGGTGCCGCCGGAAACGGCAGCTTCGATATCCTTCTTGACCACGCGGCCATGCGGGCCGGTGCCGGAAACTGCAGTCACATCGATGCCGGCTTCCTTCGCGAGACGGCGTGCGAGCGGAGACGCGAAGGTGCGATGACCGTCGTTTGCAGTCGGAGCCGATGCAACGGGTGCAGGTGCAGGAGCCGAAACGCTTGCCGAAGCCGGAGCTGCCGCAGGTGTGGCTTCCGCCTTCGGAGCTTCCTTGGCTGCCGGAGCAGCAGCGGCACCAGCGCCTGATGCTGCAGCCGCAACATCCTCGCCATCGGCAGCGATCACGGCGATCAGGGCATTGACCTTCACGCCTTCGGTGCCGGCGGGAACGACGATCTTGGCGACCGTGCCCTCATCGACAGCCTCGACTTCCATCGTTGCCTTGTCAGTCTCGATCTCGGCGATGACATCGCCGGACTTGATCTTGTCGCCTTCCTTGACCAGCCACTTGGCGAGGTTGCCCTCTTCCATGGTCGGCGAGAGGGCAGGCATAGTGATGTTGATAGGCATCGATGAGCCCTCCCCTTACTTGTAGCAAACGGCCTTCACCGCATCGACCACTTCGGCGACGCTCGGAAGCGCCAGCTTTTCGAGGTTGGCGGCGTATGGCATGGGTACGTCCTTGCCAGCGATCGTCAGGATCGGCGCATCGAGATAATCGAAGGCCTGCTGCATGACGCGGGTGGCGATTTCCGTGCCGACGGAGGACTGCGGATAGCCTTCCTCGACGGTGACCAGGCGACCGGTCTTCTTGACCGATTCGATGATCGTCGGAAGATCCATCGGGCGGATGGTGCGCAGGTCGATGAGTTCGACATCGATGCCCTGGGCTTCCAGCTCGGCGACGGCCTTCGTGGCGTAGGTCATGCCGATGCCGAAGGAGACGACCGTGACGTCCTTGCCCGGACGGTGAATACGAGCCTTGCCGATCGGCAGAACGAAGTTATCAAGCTTCGGCACGTCGAAGTGCTGACCGTAGAGGATTTCGTTTTCGAGGAAGATCACCGGATTCGGATCGCGGATCGCCGCCTTGAGCAGGCCCTTGGCGTCGGCTGCCGTGTAGGGCATGACGACCTTGAGGCCCGGAATGTGGCTGTACCAGGCGGCATAGTCCTGGCTGTGCTGAGCGCCGACGCGGGCAGCAGCACCGTTCGGGCCGCGGAAGACGATCGGAGCGCCCATCTGGCCACCGGACATGTACAGCGTCTTGGCGGCGGAGTTGATGATCTGGTCGATCGCCTGCATGGCGAAGTTGAAGGTCATGAACTCGACGATCGGACGAAGACCCGCCATCGCAGCGCCGACGCCGATACCAGCAAAGCCATGCTCGGTGATCGGGGTGTCGATCACGCGGCGAGCGCCGAATTCCTGCAGCAGGCCCTGGGTCACCTTGTAGGCGCCCTGATATTCGGCGACTTCTTCACCCATGACGAAGACGTCCGGGTTGGCGCGCATTTCTTCGGCCATGGCGTCGCGCAGCGCTTCACGCACCGTCATCGACACCAGTTCCGTGCCAGCTGGAATTTCCGGATCGGCAGGAGCGGCAGCCTTTGGCTGGGCCGGGACCGGTGCAGCGGCCGGCGCCGGAGCGGCGGCAGGAGCTTCGGTCTTTGCCGGCTCGGCGGCAGGTGCAGCCTTTGCGGACGAAATGGCGTCTGCGGATTCGCCGTCCTGCAAGAGGATGGCGATCTTGGTGTTGACCTTGACGCCTTCGGTGCCGGCGTCGATCAGCAGCTTGCCGATCGTGCCTTCGTCGACGGCTTCCACTTCCATGGTGGCCTTGTCGGTTTCGATTTCGGCAATGACGTCACCGGAAACGACCTTGTCGCCTTCCTTCTTGAGCCATTTCGAAAGGGTACCCTCTTCCATAGTCGGAGAAAGGGCGGGCATGAGAATGTCGATGGGCATAGTGTCCCTCCCCGATTTAGAGCAGAATGTCGGTGTAGAGCTCGGATGCATCCGGCTCCGGATCGTTCTGGGCGAAATCGGCGCTGTCTGCGACAATGTCGCGGACATCCTTGTCGATATCCTTCAGATCGTCCTCGGTCGCCCAGCCCTTGTCGAGCAGGCGAATACGGACCTGCTCGATCGGGTCGTGCTCGGAGCGCATCTTCTGCACTTCGTCCTTGGAACGGTACTTCGCCGGGTCGGACATGGAGTGACCGCGATAGCGGTAGGTCAGCATTTCCAGGATGATCGGGCCTTTGCCTGAGCGGCAATGCGCAACGGCTTCGTCAGCCGCAGCCTTGACGGCGCGGACGTCCATGCCGTCGACCTGAATACCGGGAATGCCGAACGAAGCGCCACGCTTGGAGAAATCGGCCTGAGCGGTGGCGCGAGCCGTCGAGGTGCCCATGGCGTAGCGGTTGTTTTCGATCACGAAGATAACCGGCAGCTTCCAGAGCTGCGCCATGTTGAAGCTTTCGTAGACCTGGCCCTGGTTGGCGGCACCATCGCCGAAATAGGCAACGCTGACATTGTCATTGCCGCGATACCAGTTGGCAAAGCCAAGGCCGGTGCCGAGCGAAACCTGTGCGCCGACGATGCCATGGCCGCCGTAGAAATTCTTTTCCTTGGAGAACATGTGCATGGAGCCGCCCTTCCCTCGGGAATAGCCGCCCTGGCGTCCGGTGAGCTCGGCCATGACGCCACGTGCGCTCATGCCGGTCGCCAGCATATGGCCATGGTCGCGATAGCCGGTAATGACCTGGTCGCCATCCTTCAGCGCCAGCTGCATGCCGACGACGACTGCTTCCTGACCGATATAAAGGTGACAGAAGCCGCCGATGAAGCCCATGCCATAAAGCTGGCCGGCCTTCTCTTCGAAGCGGCGGATCAGGAGCATCTCACGATAAGCCTTGAGCTCCGCATCACGATCGAAATCTGCGATCGGGCCGCCATTGGTTTCCTTGGCAGGCCTTGATGCTGTTTTACGGCTGGAAACGGTCGCGTTCTTTCGCGGCGCCATTCAACCCTCCCTGTGTGAGTAGCCTCGTTTTTGGTGAGGCGTAACATAGGGAAGATTGTCCGCCACAGCAATGCTATAATTGCATGGCTCATATTCACTGCAAGTTATTGATCTAACTCACAAAAATGCAATTAACCGGAATTCGGTTAATTGTGACTATTTATTGAAGATGACGATCTCGTTCGTCTTGGAATAGGTCAACTGATAGCGCGCATATTGATCGAGCATATCTTTATCCAGAGAGCCATCACTCAACAGCGCAACCTCCCTTTCAAGGTGCTCGCGCCTGGCGACAAGGTCAGCCAGCTCCTTGGCACGGTCGACGCGACGCTGCTCGAAAACCTCGGTCGCCTTCAGGCCGTAATCGCCATGAATGCAATGATAACCGAAGTAGCTCACAAAAGCGATGGTGATGGCGGGAAGGATGAGACGGCCGAACCTTCTCTTTTTATGATACTTTGTCCACATACTCGCTCGTCACGCTCTGGCTTTACGCGATCTCCTCAAAGCCTATTCGGCCCAAACAAGATCACATGAAATCAAATACCTGGAGCCAAGATAACCGGCAGAGATTAACCGTCCGTTGACTCTAACTGCCAGGGCCAACAAAAAACCGCGCCCGAAGGCGCGGTTCGATCCAAGCGAACAATCTGGCCGCAGACCCGTGCGGATCCAAGGCTTCAGATATCAGCCACGAAGAATGGAGCGGCCGGCATATTTTGCCTGCGGGCCGAGCGCTTCCTCGATACGAATGAGCTGGTTGTACTTGGCAAGACGGTCCGAACGCGACAGCGAGCCGGTCTTGATCTGGCCGCAGTTGGTGGCAACGGCAAGATCGGCGATCGTGGAATCTTCCGTTTCGCCGGAGCGGTGCGACATGACGGCGGTGTAGTTCGCCTTGTGCGCAGTTTCCACGGCGTCGAGGGTCTCGGTCAGCGAGCCGATCTGGTTGACCTTGACGAGGATCGAGTTGGCTACACCCATGCCGATGCCATCGCGCAGGCGGGCAGAGTTGGTGACGAACAGGTCGTCGCCGACGAGCTGCGTCTTCTTGCCGATGAGGTCGGTCAGCGTCTTCCAGCCTTCCCAATCGTCTTCAGCCATGCCGTCTTCGATCGAAACGATCGGATACTTGGCGGCGAGTTCTGCGAGGTATTCAGCCATGGCGCCGGATTCCAGCGTACGGCCTTCGCCTTCAAGAACGTACTTGCCGTCCTTGAAGAATTCGGTCGAGGCGCAATCGAGGCCGAGAGCGATTTCTTCGCCCGGCTTGTAGCCCGCCTTCTCGATCGACTTCATGATGAAGTCGAGAGCTGCAGGCGCGCTGGAAAGGCCCGGTGCGAAACCGCCTTCGTCGCCGACGTTGGTGTTGTGGCCTTGCGATGCCAGTTCCTTCTTCAGAACGTGGAAGACTTCCGAACCCATGCGGACGGCTTCGCGGATCGAGTCGGCGCCGATCGGCAGGATCATGAATTCCTGGAAGTCGATCGGGTTGTCGGCATGAGCGCCACCGTTGATGATGTTCATCATCGGAACCGGCAGCAGGCGGGCGTGAGCGCCGCCGACATAACGGTAGAGCGGCAGGTTCGCGCTCTGGGCAGCAGCCTTGGCAACGGCGAGCGAGACGCCGAGGATGGCATTGGCGCCGAGGCGCGACTTGTTCGGGGTGCCATCGAGCTCGATCATGATGTTGTCGAGCTGGATCTGGTTTTCGGCATCCATGCCGCCGATCGCATCGAAGATTTCCGAATTGACGGCTTCGACGGCCTTCTCGACACCCTTGCCATGGTAGCGCTTGCCGCCATCGCGAAGCTCGACGGCTTCATGTGCGCCGGTCGACGCACCCGACGGAACCGCCGCGCGGCCCAAGCTGCCGTCTTCGAGGTAGACATCGACTTCAACGGTCGGATTGCCACGGCTGTCGAGAATCTCGCGGGCGATAATGTCGGTGATTGCGGTCATGATAGCTCCCTGCTCGCTGGTTTATAAATCGATTTAAATCGTCTTAATCGAAGGCGCGGAAATTTCAATGGCGATCCGCGCCGCGATTTGGCACTCCTGCAGGCCCGTAACGCAAGTTCATGTCAGCCTGTTGAATGCCGGCTACGTTTCAGGCCTTGGCGATAGCGTCGAAGGCCAGCAGCTTTTCCAGAAGCCGCGGCATATCCTTCAGATAGACCATGTTCGGGCCATCGGACGGTGCATTGTCCGGGTCCTCATGTGTCTCGACAAAAACACCGGCGACGCCGACAGCGACCGCGGCGCGTGCCAGCGTCTCGACGAACCGGCGATCGCCGCCGGTCGAACCGCCCTGCCCGCCTGGCTGCTGCACGGAATGGGTCGCGTCGAAGATGACGGGCGCGCCCATCGCCGCCATGATCGGCAGCGAGCGCATATCCGAGACCAGCGTATTATAGCCAAAGGAGGCGCCGCGCTCGCAAAGAAGAATATTCGGATTGCCGCTTTCGTTCAGCTTGGCAAGCACGTTCTTCATATCCCATGGCGCCAGGAACTGGCCTTTCTTGACGTTGACCACGCGGCCAGTCTTGGCAGCGGCAACCAGAAGGTCTGTCTGGCGCGACAGGAAGGCCGGGATCTGCAGGATATCGACCGTCTTGGCAACGATGGCGCACTGCTCTTCCGTGTGGATGTCGGTCAGGACGGGAAAGCCATATTCCTTCTTGAGGTCGGCAAAAATTTCCAGGGCCTTCTCCAGGCCGATGCCGCGCTTGCCCGACAGCGATGTGCGGTTCGCCTTGTCGAAGGAGGACTTGTAGACAAGGCCGATGCCGAGCTTGCCGCAGAGTTCCTTCAGCACGCCGGCAATCATAAAGGCATGATCGCGGCTTTCCATCTGACAGGGGCCGGCGATCAGCGACAGCTTTGCAGTATTGGAAAAAAGGACCTTGGAGGCACCCTCGCCGACGGTGACTTCGGAATTTGTGCTCATTTTGTCTCCTCAAAGGCGAACAATGCACCCTGACCGGGCGCCAACCTCGCCAATAGACGATTGTTCTTACGCGTATAGGTGACGCCGTTAGCAGTGAAATGCGACGATGTCACGGAAAGATCGCGCGTTTTGAAAAGGATTGCCCGCGCCCTGAGCCCCGGATCATTCGTGCGAACAGCCAGATCATAGAACGCCTCCATGCCTTGCGGCGTCAAAATCTCCAGATCGGCGTTGGCCGCCTTGATGGTCAAACCGAAGGAATGCTCCGTTATTTGCGGGCTGCCGACAACGTCTTCGAAGAAGCGGCGATAGACGGCCGGTTGCGGCGCGCAAAGCGCTACCCGCGCAATGCCGGTCACGCCGTTCTCGTGACGCTCAAGCACGCTGCGGTCAGCCGGCAGCGGATTGATGCGCTGACAGCAGAAGGCGAGAAAATCAGGCGCGCGCAGATCAGCGGCAAAGGCAAGACGAAAGCCGGCCGTGGTTTCCGTTCCGTCAGGCATCTTCATCGGACGGGAAAAATCCAGCATTCGCCCTGCGGAAATCGCCGCCGCGTTGAAGCGCTCGTCATCCGCCACGGCATCATCCGTGCCGAACACCACGGCCGAAAAACCATCTTCCCCCACCCGGAAACGATAAGCCTGATCGCGCGCGACGAAAACATTGCCGTCCAAAATGCTCCTCTCGCACTGCTCCAGAGATGCCACGCTCAGGGGTTCGAGATAGGTTTTATCGGCAAAGAAGACGCAGGCGTTCTGTGTGCCAAAGGGATGACGCGCATCCGGAGCCACCGTGAAACCGAGCTTGCCGAGGCGTTCGCGCGCCAGAGCGATATTGACGGTCGGCAGCACGAGATGATCCAGCGGGTGCGGTGACGAAATCATGGTTCCTCCTGTTTGCCTGTGGCAGCAGATTTGCGCCCTTCCCCCGCGCAATTCAAGATAGGAGTATGGAACACTCAACGCATAGGGGCAGGACTGAAAGCAATCTCGCAAACGTGATTGCTGATTCTTACCCTCAACGCGTGTGGCCAATGACGTCCAATATGGATCCGCTTCTTGAATACGCCGACCGAGCAGTAAAGCCCGAGAACGGAAATGGCGATATTTTCTATATTTTTCAAATGGTTGAGGCCTATATAACGTCTCGACATCCTAACCCGACCCATTCGTAAGTCGTAATTATTTAACTGACACTACAAGGCTTTACCGAAATTTAAGCACTTGCGGAACACATATGGAACATATAGTGTCCGTTCTGGATTTGTTTCACGGCTTTTCTTGATTCTGGGGTTCCAAGACGATGTTGACGCGCAAGCAGCAGGAACTGCTTCTCTTCATTCACGAACGCATGAAGGAATCCGGTGTTCCGCCGTCCTTCGACGAGATGAAGGATGCATTGGATTTGGCATCCAAATCCGGTATCCATCGTCTGATCACGGCGCTGGAGGAGCGCGGCTTTATCCGCCGGCTGCCGAACAGGGCCAGGGCTCTCGAAGTCATCAAGCTCCCGGATGCTTATAATCCCAGCCTTCAGCCGCGTCGCGGCTTTTCGCCGAGCGTCATCGAGGGCAGCCTCGGCAAGCCGCAGCCCGTTGCCCCGCCCGCTCCGTCGAAGGTGGCAAATGACGATCACAACGGCTCGGCGTCCGTACCGGTGATGGGTCGCATCGCAGCGGGCGTTCCGATCTCGGCCATCCAGAACAATACGCACGACATTACGGTTCCCGCCGACATGCTCGGCTCCGGCGAACATTATGCGCTTGAAGTTCGAGGGGATTCGATGATCGACGCCGGAATTTTCGACGGCGATACGGTCATTATCCGCAATTCGACCACGGCCAATCCCGGCGATATCGTCG
The DNA here is from genome assembly GCF_057784395.1 of Martinezella sp. CNPSo 3957. NCBI lineage: Bacteria > Pseudomonadati > Pseudomonadota > Alphaproteobacteria > Hyphomicrobiales > Rhizobiaceae > Martinezella > Martinezella sp. CNPSo 3957. The sequence goes on along the minus strand of NZ_JBXSOU010000008.1, from coordinate 170,640 downwards.
TTGCACTCGTCGACGATGAAGAAGCTACCTTGAAGCGCTTCCGTCGCAAGGGTGCCTCCATCGCGCTGGAAGCCGCGAACCCAGCCTATGAAACCCGCATCTTCGGGCCGGATCGCGTCAAGGTTCAGGGCAAGCTCGTCGGCCTTATTCGTCGCTATCACTGACCGGTGAATTGTCCGGGACTGGCGGCGCCTTTGCAATTGGCGCGTCGAATTTGCCGGTGCGCCAATCATAGGTTCGATGCCTGGTCCAGGGGCGCTGCGGGTTGTTGAATGCGGCGGATATAATGGGCTTGTCTGAGGTAAGCACCATTTCGATGGAGCCGGTTTTGCGCAATGTCGCACCGGTTATGAGCGTTGCTCCGGAACGGCAATGGTCCAGCCGCAGCCGGATTGGCGTCACAACAATGCTCCCGGTGTCGCAAGCCGCGGGCAGATAGGCTGCATTCTCAATGGTGACCAATATCGCGCCGTTTTCGAGCATGGCGACACACCATGCTCCCTTCTGACAGGCAAAGCTGCCTTGCATGGTGCGGTCCAAAGCTTCTTCCATTGCGGTGCGGACCGCCTTCTCCTCCTCGTTACTTAGTCGCTTGTGCCGATCCGTCTTGCTGATCTGCGGAAGCCGGCTATCGGTCGGAAGCATGGTCGGCGGTTGATGTTCGGCTGCGACCAGTGCTTTTTGCCATTGCTCAAAGATGAAGGCCTGCGGTCTCTCGCGATTGGTGGCGAGGATATCATCCTGGCGCAAGGCAACCAGAATGCCATCTTCCGAGATCATCAGATCCGGCTTCGGCACACCAGAGCCGAACGCGGCCACACCGACAGATGACAGCAGCAGCAACAGGCCCAGATGGCGAAGCCGGGTCCGCAACATGCTCATGATCAGGAAGCCGGCAATGAAAGTCGGCATCAGCCAGCCAGGCTGGCGGCCGAAGGTGATATCACCTCCCCACCCAGCCACCGTTTTTGCAATAGCGATCACAAGCTCCAGTCCCTCACCGGTGACTTTCCAGAACGGTCCATCGATTCCGAAAGGCATCAGCAGCATCGCCATCATACCGAAGGGCATGACGATGAAAGAGACGACGGGCATGGCCGCAAGGTTGGCAGCAAGTCCATATGTCGCCAACCGGTGAAAGTGCTCGATCGAGAAAATGGCCGTCGACGCACCGCCGATGAACGAGGTCGACATCACGCCTCCAAAGAAGCGCGTGACGAACAGTAGTGGACTTAACAGACGGATGCGCGGCAGGATGTTTTCGCGATGCCGCCGTCGTTTCCACAGCGAATAGCCTGATACCAGCGCCAGCGTTGCGGCGTAAGACATCTGGAAACTCGGACCGAGTACCTGAGACGATGACAAGACCAGGATGACGATGGCTGAGAGCGCCACATTGCGCAAGCTGATGGATGGCCTGTCGAAAAGCACGGCCACCAGCATGATCGCCATCATGATGAAGGCGCGTTCGGCAGAGACGCCGAAGCCGGAAATGAGGTAATAGGCCGTGACCGTCAGAAGCGCGCCGAAGGCTGCGAACTTCTTCGTCGGCCAGGCCTGGACGACACCGGGAAACAGGCTGAACAAATAGCGCAGACCGACATAGAAGATGCCGGCCGACAGCGCCATGTTGAGGCCGGAAATTGCAATGATGTGGGTCAGGCCGGCAATTCTCAGGGCTTCGGTCGTATCCTTCGAGATCGCACGTCGCTCATCGGTGACAAGCGCTGCTGCAAAGGCGCCGGTGTCTCCAGGCAAAGTTTGCCTGATGCGGTCGCCGATGCTGTTACGCAGGCCAGCGAGCCAGATATCGGCCGCATCCAGTAACGAGCCGGCAGCATCGTCACCGGATGGCGACAATAATTCCGGCGTTCCGTAGGCAAAGCCATTCGCGCCGATGCCGTTGAAATAAGAGCTGAAAGCGAAATCGTTAAGACCCGTCAATGCCGGTCCGGCCGGAGGCGTCAGGCGCGCCCTGCCCTGGATCCGATCCCCCAGATCGAACGGCTCTACCTGCTTGCGCACGAAGACCGTAACCCGCTGCGGCGCGCGGCGGATAGAGGGTTTTTCCGTTGCCTCGACGCGGACGACATAGCGCCAGCGCCCATTGTCATAGGATTCCCGTCGCTCGATCTGCCCGGTCACGGTCGTCGTCACGGCCGAGTCGAGCATGACGGTGGAAACCCGCCAACTTTCCCACTGCGCGAGCGCCATGCCCAGGCAGATGAGCATACCGGCGAAAAGTGTGTGATGAAGCAGCCTGCCCGCATCGCGCTTTAGCAAAAAACCCAAAGCAAACAAAACGAGGCCTGCGAGAAACGCCTGCGGAGGCGGATCGACTTGCGCCTCGAACCAGATAATCGCACCCAAACCCATATAGATCGGCGCGAAAAGAACAGCGCGGCCATGGGCCGCTTCCTCCGCAATCAAGCCGAGGACGGCAGTTCCAAGACGCTTCTGAACACGCAGCAAACGCGACGTCAGCGGCGCCTGATCCTGTGTTCGTTCCCATTGTTGCGCTTTGGCGCTAGGGGTAATCGTGGCGGAAAAGGCGCGAGATTGCGGAGACGCGGTGACGTCCCTGCTCTCTTCCTGCTGGTCGGATGCCTCCAAATTAGGCACTCGCTGACTGCCCCCGCGCCAAATTACAGCTTCTGCGCGATTTGTGCCGTCACCACACAGTGAATTCAACTGAAATCGGCGGGAACAAAGCTCAATTGGGCCGGTTTCCCGGCGTAGCATACGAAAGGGCGCTTCTGCAGTGCCCAAAAGTTGATACTGCATTGCACAATTCAGCGTTAGGATAACTTGGCATTAGGCTCTGGATCATATAGCTAGTCGGTAGTCGCTTAACCTTTTGGCGCTTTTTATGGCGTCAATCCCGCCAAATCTTGGAGGATCAGCATGACGGAACAAAGCGCGAAACTAACTTGGGGTGAAAAGACGGTGGACCTGCCGGTCAAGACCGGAACCATCGGCCCGAGTGTCATTGATATTGGTGCCCTTTATAAGAACACCTCTACTTTCACTTACGATCCTGGTTTCACCTCCACCGCATCGTGCGAGTCGAGCATCACCTATATCGATGGCGACGAAGGCGTTCTGCTGCACCGCGGTTATCCGATCGATCAGCTGGCCGAACACGGCGATTTCCTGGAAGTCTGCTACCTCCTTCTCTACGGCGAACTGCCGACGGCAGCGCAGAAGAAGGACTTCGACTATCGCGTGACCCACCACACGATGGTGCATGAGCAGATGTCGCGCTTCTTCACAGGCTTCCGCCGTGACGCGCATCCGATGGCCGTCATGTGCGGCTGTGTCGGCGCGCTCTCTGCCTTCTATCACGACTCGACCGACATCACCGATCCGCACCAGCGCATGGTCGCAAGCCTGCGCATGATCGCCAAGATGCCGACGCTCGCCGCCATGGCCTACAAGTACCATATCGGCCAGCCCTTCGTTTATCCGAAGAACGATCTCGACTATGCGTCCAACTTCCTGCGCATGTGCTTTGCCGTTCCCTGCGAAGAATATGTCGTCAACCCGGTGCTTGCCCGCGCCATGGACCGCATCTTCATCCTGCATGCAGATCACGAGCAGAACGCTTCGACTTCGACGGTTCGCCTGGCAGGCTCTTCCGGTGCCAATCCGTTTGCCTGTATCGCAGCAGGCATCGCCTGCCTCTGGGGACCGGCTCACGGCGGTGCCAACGAAGCGGCCCTGAACATGCTGAACGAAATCGGCACGGTCGACCGCATTCCGGAATTCATCGCCCGCGCCAAGGACAAGAACGATCCGTTCCGCCTGATGGGCTTCGGCCACCGCGTCTACAAGAACTACGACCCGCGCGCCAAGATCATGCAGAAGACGGCGCATGAGGTTCTCGGCGAACTCGGCATCAAGGACGATCCGCTGCTCGACATCGCGATCGAGCTGGAGCGCATCGCTTTGACGGACGAGTATTTCATCGAGAAGAAGCTCTATCCGAACGTCGACTTCTACTCCGGCATCACGCTGAAGGCTCTCGGCTTCCCCACGACCATGTTCACCGTTCTCTTCGCTCTTGCCCGCACCGTCGGCTGGATCGCCCAGTGGAACGAAATGATCGAGGATCCGCATCAGCGCATCGGCCGTCCGCGCCAGCTCTACACCGGTGCTCCGCTGCGCGAATATGTGCCTGTTTCCAAGCGCTAAGCTTCGGTATTGAAACAAAAAAACCGGTCAGAGATGACCGGTTTTTTTATGGGCTAGAACATCCAGAACAATCTGCGCCGCCTTATCACCGGGCGGCTCCTCGGTCTGCATTCGCTCCCAGACCAGATCGTAACCCGCCAACATCGCCGCACGCTCCGGCGTCTCGCTCGCCAGCCGCTCCATATAGCGGGCCAGCATGCCCGGCCGCAGAACATCATTGATGAGCTCCGGCAGGACAGCATAGTCGGCGATGAGGTTCGGCAAGGCGGCCGTCCAGATCTTGATCCGCGACAGCACGAATTTCGCCAGCCATTCGGTCTTATAGGTCGAAACCACAGGAACCCCGGCTAGGCCCAACTCCAGGATCACGGTTCCGGAGGCGGCCATGGCAGCATCGGCCTCAGCAAAGGCGCTCCACTTGGCATCCTGCCCGACAAATATATCCGGCTTGACCTGCCATTTTTCCGTCAGCGAACGAACCAGCGCCTCCTGCTTCGGCACTGTCGGCAGCAGAAAACGAAGATTGTTATTTCTCCGGCTAAGTTCTTCGATAGCCTGCTCAAAAACCGGGAGCAGCTGCCGAATCTCCGATGCACGCGATCCGGGCAGAAGCAGGATCGTCTTTTGTGCATCGGGGCCTGCCAGACCGCGCAAGGCGCGCAGACGGCGAGTTTCCAGCAGATTAGCATCGACCGTCAGGCGGTGGCCGACATACGTGGTTGCCGGACCGCCCAGGCGCTCCATTGCAGCAGGCTCGAAGGGCAATACGGCCAACACATGGTCGACGTAAGCGAGCATCTTCTGCGCGCGATATTCCTTCCATGCCCAGACGCTGGGGCAGACGTAATCGATGATTGGCAGGTCGGGCAGTGCCTTGCGTACACGCTTGGCAACGCGATGGGTGAAATCGGGGCTATCGATGATCAGAAGCACATCGGGCTTTGTGGCAATGATCGCATCTGCCGTCTGCCGGATGCGGGCCAGTAACTTTGGCAGGCGCTTGATGACCTGAATGAAGCCCATGATCGAAAGCTCGGAGTAATCGAAGAGCGAGCGCAGACCTTGCGCCTCCAGCGCTTCGCCACCGACGCCCACCAGCTCGACCGCACCACCGTGACGCCGCTTCAGGGCCGCGACGAGATCGCCACCCAAGAGATCGCCGGAGACTTCTCCGGCAACGACGGCAAGCTTCAAAGGCGCGGCGCTCACATGAAGCCCTCGGCGCTGAGGCCGCGATCGATGCCGCAGACGAAAATGCCGGCCTCGTCGGCAGCGGCAATTACCGCTTGCCGGTCGAGGATCAGCGCTCTGCCGGCTTCGACGGCGACACCGGCCAATCCAGCCTTCTTGGCGTTCGATACCGTAGACACGCCAATCGACGGTAGATCAGCCCGGATATCCTGCTGCGGCTTGCAGAGTTTGACGAGCACGCCACGACGGCGCGTCGAGATGCGTCCGGCCGCACGCAGTTCGGCAACCCGCTCGATCATCTTGTCAGTACCCTCGGCGCCCTCGAGCGCGACAACGCGGCCTCCGACGCTGACGGCGCCCTGTCCGACATCCAAAAGCCCAAGCGCATCGGCGGCCCTTGCGCCCTGAGCAATATCGCGCAGATCCTCTTTCGCCGGCAAGATTTTTCCAAGTGGCCCGGTCGCCGCCAAAAGATCCGGCGCAATTTCATGCGCACCCACGACGCGAACACCACCGGCCTCGATCAGACGAATGACCATCTGTAGAACGGCGTTGTCCCCTCCCGAGAGAAGAGTGCGGATGGTGGAGGGTAATTCCTTGATGACGCGCCAGGTCGGATGCACCTGACGCCACGAAGGACGTCGTGCGACACCGCCCGACATGACAACACGATCGACACCGTGTCGGCGGAACATTGCCTCGAGACCAGCAAAATTGCCGACGCCAAGATTGGCATGATCGAAGGCAGACCAGTCGCGGTCCGCTTCGTCAGTCAAAGCAATAATGACAGGATTCTCTCCGGCTTGGCGGGCGGCATCGGCGACGTAAACCGGCAAAAGCCCACTGCCGGCGATGATCGCCAGTCTGCCCTTGCCGTTTTCGCTGGCCGAAACCACCCTCAGCTCTTGCCACGATTCGGCGATGAAAGCGCACGGTCGCTTTCGGCAGCAATGAAATCGAGAATTTCCATCACTTCCTTGCAATCGGCATATTCCTCGCGAATAGCCGCTGCATTGTCGCGAATGGATCCTTCGCCTTCGAAGATGGTCTTGTAGGCGCGGCGAACGCGGTGAATGACGGCGCGATCTATCCCTGCGCGGCTCATCCCCACGACATTCAATCCTGACAACACGCCGGGATTGCCGTTCAACATGCCGTAAGGGATGACATCGTAGCTGGCTGCCGTAAGCCCCCCAATGAAGGCTTGCCTGCCGATACGCGTGAACTGATGCACAGCGCAGCCGCCGCCAAGAATGGCGCGGTCCTCGATGGTCACATGCCCAGCCAACATGACGTTATTCGACATGATGACATTGTTGCCGACGCGGCAATCATGTGCGACGTGCGAATTGGCGAGGAAGAGGTTGTTGTTGCCGACGATCGTCCTGCCGCCGTAATCGGCCGTACCGGTGTTGATCGTCACACCTTCACGGATCGTGCAGTTCTCGCCGACATCAAGCGTCGTCTCTTCGCCGTGATGGTGAACGCTCTGCGGATCACCGCCCACAACGGCCATCGGAAAGATCTTCGTTCCCTTACCGATCGTCGTGCGGCCAGTCACGACTGCATTATTGAGCAACTGAATATCGTCGTGCAGAACAACTTTGGGACCGACATAGCAGAGCGGGCCGACAACAACATTCTCGCCGACGACCGCGCCGTCTTCGACAACCGCCAGCTTATGAATGCGGGCGCTCTTTGCGATGCTGCTCATGCCTGTTCCTGGTCCTTCCGTACGATCATCGCACCGATATCAGCCTCGGCCACCAGAGAACCGTCGACCTTGGCATCGCAATGGAACTTCCAGATGGTGCCACGCTGCTTCTGCTTGACGACGTGGAACTCGACGCGGTCGCCCGGAACGACCGGCCTGCGGAAGCGAGCGTTATCGATCGTCATGAAGTAGACGAGGTTGCCGCCGATGCCGTCCTTGCGGGCGCAGATCGCACCCGCAGTCTGCGCCATACCCTCGATGAGCAATACGCCCGGCATGATCGGAGAACCGGGAAAATGCCCCGTGAACTGCGGCTCATTGGCCGTCACGTTCTTGATGCCGATCGCGGAATTATCGCTATCGATCTCGATGATCTTGTCGACCATCAAGAAGGGATAGCGATGCGGCAAAAGCTTCATAATTTCCAGAACGTCAGCCGATGACAACGACGCCTTGGCTTCCTCAGTCATGCTCCGCACTCCCGTCTTTCTTGTCTCTGGCTCCTGACCGCTTCGCGATCTCCGCCGATTCCCTTAGAAAATCCCAAAGCGGCCGCGCCGGAAGGCCCGCGTAGCGCTCGCCCGCCGGGATGCTGTTCATCACGCCGCTCTTGGCACCGATCTGCACGCCGTCGCCGATGTGAATATGCCCGTTGAGGCCCGCCTGACCGCCGATCTGCACGCCATCGCCGATCACCGTGCTGCCGGCAATACCGACCTGACTGACGATAGCGCAGTGACGTCCGATGCGGACGTTATGTCCGATCTGGACCTGGTTGTCGATCTTCGTGCCTTCGCCGATCACGGTATCATCCATGGTGCCGCGATCGATCGTGGTATTGGCGCCGATCTCGACATTATCCTGGATGATGACGCGGCCGATCTGCACGATCTTGACCATGCCACGCGGTCCCGGCGCATAGCCAAAACCGTCCTGACCGATGCGCGTGCCATTGTGGACGATGACGCCATTACCGAGATAGGCGCAGAGCACGCTCGCACCGCCGCCGATGCTGCAATTGCGCCCGATTTTGACACCCGGCCCGATGAGGGCGTTAGGGCCAATATAGGTCCCCTCGCCGATCTCTGCACCCGGGCCAATAATTGCACCGGGCTCGATGCCGACATTGGCCTCCAGCTTAGCGGTCGCATCGATCGTCGCGGCGGGCGAAATCCTCGCCGGATTCGCGGTAAACGTAACCGGCCGCATGGCTTGCGGATGCAGCAATGCACCGGCAATGGCGAAATCCGTATGCGGCTTCTTCGACAGAAGTACCGGGATGTGATCGGGGACGAAAGATTTCAGCGCCGGAAGGCAAATGATCGCCGAAGCCTTGCAGGTCTCCAGCTCAGCACGATTCTTTCGGGAAAGGATATAACAAATATCACCTTCGCCTGCCCGGTAGACAGGAGCGATAGATCTGATGACGACCTCCGAAGAGGTCGCATCAGCCAGTTCCGCCCCAAGATGCTCAGCCAGCTGTTTCAAGCTGACACCACCGTGGGGCGGGAAAAAACCAGTATGTTCCATAAGCACCAGCTCCAGAACGGTGTTCAAGCCCGCAGTTCTGGACTGCCGATATCAGAACTGGTTGGCGATGCCAAACCGGAAATTCTCAGTCTTGTCGTAATCTTCCTTCAAGACCGGCACGGCGTAGTCAACGCGGATGACACCGAACGGCGACGACCAGATCAGACCGGCACCGAGCGATGCGCGAATCGAGCTGTCGTTGTGAAGCGTATCGCCGAAGAGATTCGCCTTGTTGCCATAGAGCGTGCCTGCGTCGGCAAAGGCTGCAATACGCAGACCGATATCCTGAGGAACACCCGGCATTGGCATGCTCGCTTCAGCCGAAGCCGTGAAGTAAGTCGTGCCGCCAAGCGGATCGCCGTGCGACGAACGCGGACCGATACCAGCATTCTCGAAGCCGCGGATTTCACGGCCGCCGAGCGTGAACTGATCGAAGACGTTCAGCTTGCCATTCGTCGGCATCACGTAGCCGGCACCCACCGTCAACGAGCCGATGATATCGGCTTCGTCGCTGATCATCTGGTAGTAACGAGCCTTACCGCTCAGCTTGTAGAAGTCGGAGTCGCCGCCGAGACCCGCAAATTCATGCGTGAACTTGGCGATGATGCCCTCACGCGGAAGGTTCTGATCATCAAGCGTATTGTAGGTGAAGGTCTGCGAAACCGTCGACTGCACCCACGGGCCATTCTCGACGAGGTTGAGATACGGAGCCGAAAGATTGTTCTGCCAATCGTTCGTGCCGTCGTAGGTCAGGCGCTTGTAGTTGTAGCGCAGCGTCGTTGCCAGGTTCTCGGTGATCGGCGCGGTGACACGCAGCGAGAAGCCTTCTTCCGAATAGTCGTAGTAATCGTCGCTCGACGTCTGGTTCTTGAAGATATCGAAACCGGCAGCCAGACGATAACCGAGGAAATAAGGCTCGGTGAACGAGATATTGTAGGTACGGTTGCCTTCCGTGCCGGCACCTGCGGCGAGACGGATGTACTGACCGCGACCGAGGAAGTTCTTTTCTTCGACCGAGGCTTCGAGAAGCAGGCCGCCATTGTTGCCGACAGCGTAACCGGCGCCGATACCGAAGGAGCCGGTCGGCTGATCTTCGACATTGACGATAACAACCACACGGTCCGGAGCGCTGCCCTGAGCCGTCGAGATATCGACCTTGGTAAAGTAGCCGAGCGCATCAAGACGACGCTTGGCGCGCGTGATCATCTCCTGGTTGAAAGCATCGCCTTCGTTCAGGTCGAACTCGCGACGGATGACGTAATCGCGCGTGCGGGTGTTGCCGCGGATTTCGATACGTTCGACATAGGCGCGCTCGCCCTGGTCGACCAGATATTCGATGCCGATGGTATGACCGGACAGATCACGGTTGCCGCGCGGCGTGATGCGGGCGAACGGATAGCCGGCAGCCGCGACGCGCTTGGAAATGTTCTCGATCGAAGTCTGAATATCCTTGGCGCTGTAGACATCGCCCTTGTGGGTGATGACAAGGCCCTTCAGCTCGTCGGCATTGATGCCGTCGACGGTCGAGATGACGTTGATGTCGCCGTAGGTGTAACGCGGGCCTTCATCGACGTTGAAATTCAGCGTGTATTCGTTGCTCTGCTCATTCAGCGTCGCATCGGCACTGACGACGCGGAAGTCGGCATAACCATGATTGTAGTAGAACTGACGCAGCTGATCCTGATCGCCCTGCAGGCGCTCGGGGCTGTAGACGTCCTTACGCGTCAGGAACGAGAGAAAGTTGCTCTTCTTCGTGCCGATGACCGAAGCAAGGCGACCGCTGCCATAGGCCTGGTTACCCGAGAAATTGATCTTGTCGATCTTGGTACGCTCGCCTTCATTGATGACGAAGGCCACGTTCAGACGGCCCGGCGCGACCTCGGCGGTCTGCGTCGTCACCTGCACATCGTTACGACCGATGGATGCATAGGCATCCTTGATGGTCTTGACGTCAGCCTGAACGGTCGCCTCGTTATACGGGCCTGCAGCGTGCGTCTGCACGACGCCCTGAAGCTTGTCGTCCTTGATCTTGCGGTTGCCGTTGAAGACAACAGCGTTGATGAGCTTGTTTTCGCTGACCGATACGACCAGCGTGCTACCCGAAACGGTAATGTGGACATCGGAGAAATATCCGGTGGCATAGAGCTGCTTCACCGAAGCATCAATGTCACTGGCGGAGAAGCTCTTGCCGGGCTTGATCGTGATATTATCCCGGACGGCCGTCTCGCCGACGCGCCCAGCACCGCGAACGTCAACCCGCTGAATAACAGCTGCTTCAGCGACAGAAGCAGAGGCAAGGGTGATCACACCAGCGCCCGACGCAACAACACCTGCAGACAGCGCTACCGCCGACACTGCGTTCAAAAATTTTGAACCAGCCTTCATTTCACTTCTTACCTTTTTTCAATCGTCCCCAGCCTCGAGCGAACCCGATTCCGGCCACGTGTGTCGTTTTACCCGCTTTTGACATACAAGCAAGGGAGCACGTTAATTTCTGTTTACTTCATTTCAAAGCGTGGCCCATTCGCCACTACGGCTTTGAAACATCGTAAATAAATCGTAATTTTCCTCTCGTCGCCCCACTAGCCTATTCTGGAACTAATATCGTTCCAGGTCGCAAACACCATGAGCGAGAGCACCATCGCAAATCCAATCCGGAAAGCGATATCCTGCGCCCGTGCACCCAGAGGTTTTCCCCTTACGGCTTCAATCGCATAGAACATCAGATGGCCGCCATCAAGTACCGGGACGGGCATCAAATTTAATAACCCTATTGAAACAGAAAGTATGGCGGCAAATTGGAGCACCGCAGCAAAGCCCAGGGTTGCCATCTGCCCTGAAAGTTGCGCAACCCGAATAGGTCCTCCGAGCTGATCGGCCTTCATGTATCCGCCGATAACGTTGCCGAGATATTCAAAGGTGCCGGAAACGATGCTGCCGGTCTGTTTCACCCCTTCGGAAAGCGCCCGCAGCGGCCCATAAGCCTCGTAGCGAAGCTTGATCGGCTTCTGTCCGTCGCCGATCCCGATCGTGGCAATCTCCGTCCGAGCGCCGAAGACATCGGTCTCCTCCGACTTTTTCGGCGTCACGGTCACGTCGCGTGTCTGGTCGTTGCGTTTCACCGACAGGGTGATGGGCTTGTCGGCGTGAGCTGCCGCGTAACGCTGCACCTCGCCGATAGAGCCGATCGCTTTTCCATCCACAGAAAGAATGCGGTCACTGAGCTCCAAGCCCGCCGCCTGAGCTGGACTGTCAGCACCGATCGACGCGATCAATGGATCGATCGGTGCGATGCCGATGCTGCCGACATCGTTCTTGTTGCCGGATGCATCCGTGTCCGTCAATGTTTCAGTCGTCATCGTGAAATCGCGGGTCACGCCATTACGCTGAACGGTCAGCACGATGCTTTTGCCGGGGTGCTCGGCGATGTAGCGGCCGATATCGTAATAGGTGGCAGCATTATTGCCATCAACGGCAATCAAGCGGTCTCCCGCCTGCACGCCGGCCTTTGCCGCTGGTCCAGCAGGCTCCACCGCTGTGACGACCGGATCGACCAGCGCAATGCCGATGCGGCCCATTTCCATCTTGTTGCCGAACTGATCCGTGTCCTCGACCAGTTTCGGCACGATCCGGAAATCGCGACTCTGTCCATCCCGATCGACCGTCAGTACAATAGTGCGACCCGGACGCAGCCCGACATAGCGCTGCACTTCATCGAAAGTCGTCACTTTGTTGCCATCGACAGCGATCAGGCGGTCGCCTGGTTCAATGCCAGCCTCCGCGGCCGCGCCGTCACGCGTCACCATGGCAACGACAGGATCAGCGACCGTGCGGCCGTAAACGCTGAAAAGAACGGCGAAGATTACAATTGCGAGCAGGAAATTGGCGATCGGGCCTGCGGCGACGGTTGCAGCACGCTTCCAGAGCTTGGCGCCGGCGAAGGATTGGGCGCGCTCCTCCTCCGTCATCGCCGAGAGCTGATCCACATCGGTCTTGCTGGAGGCATCCTCATCACCGAAGAATCGCACATAACCGCCGAGCGGAATGAGGGAAAGCTTCCAACGGGTGCCGTGCCTGTCGGTAAATCCGGCAATCTCCGGCCCGAAGCCGATCGAAAAAGCCATAATGCGGATGCCCGACCAACGGCCCACCAGGTAATGGCCCATTTCGTGCACAAAAACGAGCAGCGACAGCACAAAAACAAACGTAATGACGTTGTTCGTCAAGAAACCGATGAAGCCAGCCGCGCTACCCATGCAACGATCCTGTTCGTGTTAGAGGGGTTCAAGCTTTCACAGAAGCTCCGAACTACTCCATCTTTCTGTTTTATCGCAATTCCGGACGGAAAACCGCTGCGCGATTTTCCTGGAATTGCTCTGGTATCAGACCCCGAGCAGAACGCCGCCCAATGAAAAGGTCTCGCCGCCCATTGTCAGCGATATTACGATAGCCAACAAAAACGCTGCAAAACAAGCAAAAATTAGTCCATCGACCCGATCCATGACGCCGCCATGTCCGGGAATCAGATGGCTGGAGTCTTTCACGCCAAACTTGCGCTTGATGAATGACTCGAATAGGTCGCCGATCTGGCTGCAGACCGAAAGCACCAGGGCAAGGACGGGAATCCACAGATCTTCAGCTGAAAAGAAACTCCAGACGACAGCGGCTCCCGCAACGACGGCTGCGACGGCGCCGCCGATTGCGCCCGACCATGTTTTACCCGGCGATATGCGTGGCGCCAGCTTCGGTCCGCCGATAGCGCGGCCGACGAAATAGGCAAAGATGTCTGTCGCCCATACCACGGCAAAGATGAACAGCATCAGCACGAAGCCGCGAAAATCGTCATCGCGAATCTCGGCAAGGGCAATCGCCGTCAGTCCGGAATAGAATATGCCGCCCGGCAGCCACCAGCTCTTGCCGCGCGCGGCGACCATGATCGCCGTGACAGCGACGAAGGCAGCAAGAACCTCTATGGAATAGACGGATTCGCTCAATGCGGTCGCACCGGCGATCAATACGAGCGCAAGCCAGCCGAGCGCGTTTCCCTGAGGATCGCGGCCATGCAGATCCGATATCATCGACCATTCATAATAGACGAGGAGCCCGATCACGGCGGCCAGCAGGCGAAAGCCTGTGCCGCCATACCAGGTAGCAGCAAGAACGACGACGGCGAGAATAATGCCAGAAATAATGCGCAGCCTGAGTTCGCGGCTCATCAGGACCCCACGGCCGCCGCCTGCTTGGCGGAAAGGCCGCCAAAACGCCGGTCGCGCGCAGCATATTTCTCCAACGCCGAGAAGAAGAGCTCGCGGCTGAAATCGGGCCAATAATCCGGCACGAACATGAATTCCGAATAAGCGGCCTGCCAGAGCAGGAAATTCGAGAGCCGCTCCTCGCCGCTCGTGCGGATGATGAGATCCGGATCGGGAATACCTGCCGTGTCGAGACGGGCATCGACCAAGTCCGCAGTGATGTCCTGCGGGCGCAGCCTTCCGGCTTCGACATCCTTGGCAAGACTTACGAAGGCACGCGTGATTTCGTCGCGCGAGCCATAGTTGAAGGCAATAACCAGCGTCAGGGCCGTATTGTTCCTGGTGGTCTCCTCCGCCTCGAGCAGCAGGGGCAGGATATCGCCACGCAGACCGGTACGATCGCCGATGACGCGGATACGCACGTTCTGGCGATGAAGTTCGGCAAGGTCTCGACGGATGAAGGCTTTGAGAAGGCCGAGGAGATCGCTCACCTCCGCCTCGGGCCTGCGCCAATTCTCCGAAGAGAAAGCAAACAGCGTCAGATATTTTATGCCGATGTCGCCCGCCGCCCGCACCGTCTCCCGAACCGCCTCCACGCCCTTGCGATGACCCATGGTGCGCGGCAGGCCGCGCGCATTGGCCCAGCGACCGTTGCCATCCATAATAATGGCAACGTGTTCAGGTACGGCAGACAACGTAGGAGCTGACATATGGGTCCGGTTTCGTTCAGCGGAAAGATGCTATGGTCTGGTAATCTAGGGCGCGGTCGCGGCTTTCAATATTACGAAAAGCTCGACACTCCCCAGCGTACGATCAGACGTGCATGATTTCCTTTTCCTTGTCCGCTAGCAAGCGGTCGATTTCCGAAATCGTCTCATCCGTCATTTTCTGCACACGTTCGGACAGCGAGCGGCTCTCGTCCTGACCGATTACGCCGTCTTTTTCGGCCTTTTTGAGGCCATCCATGCCATCGCGACGTACGTGGCGAATCGCTACCTTCGCCTTTTCGGCATATTCATGGGCGACCTTCACCAGCGAACGGCGCCGCTCTTCGTTGAGCTCCGGCAGTGGGATGCGCAGGTTCTGGCCATCGACGATCGGATTGAGGCCGAGATTGGATTCGCGGATGGCTCGCTCGGCGGCGCTGACCATCGACTTGTCCCATACCGACACGGTCAGCATGCGCGGCTCCGGCACGGTGATGTTGGCCACCTGGTTCAGCGGCATGCGCGAGCCATAAGCTTCGATCGTCACAGGATCGAGAATGTTGGCGGATGCCCGCCCGGTGCGCAGTGAGGCGATATCGCTCTTGAATGCCGCAATGGCGCCATCCATACGGCGCTTCAGTTCCTTGAGATCGCTGGCTTCACTCATGTCTATGCTCCCCTGTAATGAGGCGACACCGGGGCTGACCCGACGTCACAGGAATATCAATTGTCTGATACGATGGTCTTGCGGCCGCCGCCGGTCAAGATTTCCGCGAAACCGCCCTTCTCGTGAATGGAGAAGACGACGATCGGAATGGAATTTTCACGTGCAAGCGCAACGGCTGCGACATCCATGACCGCCAGCCCCTTCTCAAGCACCTGACTATGGGTCAGATGCTCGAAGCGCTCGGCATCGGGGAACTTCTTCGGATCGGCGGAATAGATGCCATCGACCTGAGTTCCCTTGAAGATCGCTTGGGCGCCCATTTCGGCGGCACGCAGCGCTGCGGCAGAATCGGTTGTGAAGAAGGGATTGCCGGTACCGCCGGCGAAGATCACCACGCGGCCGAGCGAGAGGTGGTAAAGCGTGGCGCGCTGCGAGAAGCTCTCGCAGATTTCCGGCATGGAGATGGCCGAGAGCACGACGGTATCGATATCAAGCTTGCGCAGCGAGGTCGCCAGGGCCAATGCATTGATGACCGTGCCAAGCATGCCCATGTGGTCGCCGGTCACGCGGTCCCCGCCCTTGGAAGCCACGGCTACCCCGCGGAAGATGTTGCCGCCGCCGACGACGACGCCGACCTCGACACCCATTTCGCGCGCCTGCGCAATGTCGCCGGCAATCCGGTCCGCGACGGTAACATCGATACCGAAACCCTGACTGCCCATCAGAGCTTCACCGGAGGCCTTGAGCAACACGCGCTTGTAGATCGGCTGGGACATCGTAGCTCCTTGAAGTGATCACCGGGGAATGATTGTGAAAGCCGGATACACGAAGGGCATCGCGTTGTCACGCGATGCCCATACGTTTTCCCTGATATGGTTTCACCAAACCGGGATATGTCTCTTTTCGATCGGGCTTTTCCGCACGTCTTCAAACTGCGGAAAAGCCCGATCGTTTTGTTTCCTTACGCATTCCGAACGGAAAACCGCTACGCACTTTTCCTGGAAATGCTCAGATCAGCCCTTGGCGACAGCAGCAACTTCTGCGGCGAAGTCGCTTTCTTCCTTTTCGACGCCTTCGCCGAGCAGCAGACGGGCCATGCCGGTGATTTCGATCGGGGCGCCGGCGGTCTTTTCAGCTTCCTTGAGGGCAGCACCGACCGTCAGGTCCGGATTGATGACGAAAGCCTGCGAGAGAAGAGCGACTTCCTCGAAGAACTTGCGCATGCGGCCTTCGACCATCTTTTCGATGATGGCTTCCGGCTTGCCGGATTCGCGGGACTGTTCGATGAAGACGTTGCGTTCGCGCTCGGCGACGGCGGCGTCGACTTCTTCGGCACGGATAGCCAGCGGGTTGGTAGCAGCAATGTGCATGGCAACCTGGCGGCCGATCGACGTCAGAACGGCCTTGTCACCGACCGACTTCAGGGCGACCAGAACGCCGAGCTTGCCGATACCGTCACCGGCAGCGTTATGGATGTAGGTCGCCACGACGCCGTGCTCGACTTCCAGCTTGGCGGCACGACGCAGCGTCATGTTCTCGCCGATGGTTGCGATCGCGTCCTTGATGGCGTCGGCGACCGGCTTGCCGGATGCGGGATAGGTCGCAGCCGAAATAGCTTCAACCGTGCCGTCGGTGGACAGCGCAACTTCGGCGATACCGCGAGCGAGGTCCTGGAAGGCATCGTTGCGGGCAACGAAGTCGGTTTCGGAGTTGAGCTCGACAACAACGGCCTTGTGACCGGCGCCGGCAATGGCGATCAGGCCTTCAGCGGCGGTGCGGCCGGACTTCTTGTCGGCCTTGGAGATGCCCTTGGCGCGCAGCCAGTCGATCGCGGCTTCGATATCGCCGTTCGTCTCGGTCAGCGCCTTCTTGCAGTCCATCATGCCTGCGCCAGACTTTTCGCGCAGTTCTTTCACCAGTGCAGCCGTAATCTCGGTCATAAGCTTCCTCTTGTCGGTTCATACGGTGCGGCGAAGGGCGTCAAGCCAAAGCGGCACCGATTTGAGGGACGAAATGTACCCGTAAGTATGACAGCGTTATGAAGCAGCGTCATACTGTGGAATTCTTGATTGGAACATGCCTGGATTTTCCATCCAGGCGAGCAGTTACCAAAAACGCGATAAGGCCGCTCGAACTTGTTAAGTCGCAAACGGCCTTATCCCGGATGTCATTGCGCTTGGGCGGACAGTTTATTGTCCGCCTCTTGGCGCGATCAGGCTTCGGTGCCGTCCGCCAGGGTCGGCTCGACCGGAGCTTCCTCGGAAGCGCCGAGGTCACGGCCCGATGCGCTCTGCTGGCGAGCGATACCGTCGATGGCAGCGCGCGAGATCAGGTCGCAGTAAAGAGCGATGGCGCGCGAGGCGTCGTCGTTGCCCGGGATCGGATAGTCGATCAGGTCCGGATCGCAGTTCGAGTCGATGATGGCGACAACCGGGATGCCGAGGCGCTTGGCTTCGTCGATCGCGATCTTTTCCTTGTTGGTGTCGATGATGAACATCAGGTCCGGCGTGCCGCCCATGTCCTTGATACCGCCGAGGGCCTTGTCGAGCTTTTCGCGCTCGCGCTCAAGGTTCAGACGCTCCTTCTTGGTGAAGCCCTGGGCTTCGCCGGAGAGGATTTCGTCGAGCTTGCGCAGACGCTGGATCGAGTTGGAGATCGTCTTCCAGTTGGTCATCATGCCGCCGAGCCAGCGGGCGTTGACGTAGTACTGAGCCGAACGCTTTGCGCTGTCGGCGATCAGTTCAGACGCCTGACGCTTGGTGCCGACGAACAGGACGCGGCCGCCGCGGGCAACGGTGTCGCTGACAACCTGCAGAGCGCGGCTCAGCAACGGAACCGTCTGGGCGAGGTCGATGATGTGGATGTTGTTACGATCGCCGAAAATGTACGGCTTCATCTTCGGGTTCCAGCGGTGCGTCTGGTGGCCGAAGTGAACACCTGCTTCGAGAAGCTGGCGCATAGAAAAATCGGGCAATGCCATGCCTTTGTATCCTTTTCCGGTTGAACCTCCGCAAGGCGAACAGCATCCTCTTCGAGAATGCCACCGGGCGGAACAATCCGGATTTCTCCCGGACAATCCCATGCCTTACGTGTGGAATGCCGGTGCCCATACATTCGATTCGCGTGGAATGCAAGGCTTGAGGCTCAAAATAGCCGATTCTTATCTCAATCCGTCCCGCAGCGGGCTACTGGCAGGCCTTCGTACCGAGAACTTCAAGCTTGGTGAGCTTACCGGTCAGCACGAAGTCGCCATAATCCATGGTGAGGTCGCGCGTGATGCCGTTCTCGTAGAGTTTAAAGGACATACGGTAGACGGGTACGGCGTCGCCGGTGGACTTTTCGTTGAAATAAGCCACGGTCACCGGCCAGAAAGGTGTCTTGGAGAAGGCGCCAGCCTTGTCAGCATCGGGATCATCGGTGGCCGGCGTCTGCTCCTTGCCGACGACGGTGGTGGCGATCAGCGGCTTGTCGCCGTCATCCGAACCATCGAAGACCTGCGCCTCGAAGAAATTCTTGCCGAGCTTCGCGTTATGGATGATGTCGAGCATATGCTCCGTCGGGAAACGGCTCTCGATGATCTGGACCTGCTTGTTGTGCGGCTGCGTGAGGTCGACCTTGATGCCCTTCTGGTCGTCGCTTGCCGCACCGCGCACGTCCTTGTCGAGCTGGCTGTCGGTATAGGATTTGGTTTCGAAGCGGAACAAGCGCTTGCCGAGATCCTCGAAAGTCGTCGTCTGCTGGTCGCTGACGCGCGTTGAATCACCCGTATCGATCTTCGTCACGAAGCGGAAATTGGTGGTGAATCCGGTACAATCCGAGCCTTCGAACTCATAGACCATGCGGCCCACCATGCCGGAAATGCCGGAGCGATCAGAAGCATCCTTCAGTTCAAGGTCGTAGACGGCACGATGCGCGATCAGCCCGCTCAGACCGGCCGCATGGGCTGCAGAAGCCCCTAGGGACAGAATGCTCAGGCCCGAAAAAACGGTAGCAGCAAGACTCGAGCGGAACATTCATTATCTCCTGTTGGACTCGCACGCGATGTTATAAGAACGCTTTCGGCTGAAACGAGGCTGCCGATCCTAAGTGACCGAATTTAGTCTTGATGCCGGATTTTTGAAGTTTTTACAACAAAACGGGAGATGAATAATGTCCGACGCTATCGAGGATCGCCTGAAGGAACTCGGCATCGTTCTGCCGCAGGCTGCAGCACCGGCCGCCAATTACGTTCCCTATGTCATCAGCGGCAATCTTCTCTATCTTTCGGGCCAGCTGCCGATGGAAAACGGCAAGATCGGCGTGACGGGCCATCTCGGCAAGGACGTCGACGTGGCCGCCGGCCAGCGTGCGGCAGAGCTCTGCGCCATCAATATTCTCGCCCAGGCGAAAGCTGCCCTCGACGGCGATCTCGGCCGGATCAAGCGGCTGATCAAGCTCAATGGCTTCGTTGCCTCAACGCCCGATTTCGTCGAACAACACCTTGTGATCAACGGCGCATCCAATCTTCTGGCAAACGTACTGGGCGAAGCCGGCAAGCATGCCCGCGCCGCCGTCGGCATGGCCGCCCTGCCGCTCAATGCCGCCGTTGAAATCGATGCCATTCTGGAAATTGCATGATGAGCAAGCTTGCCTGGCTGACCGAGCGCCCCGTCGCTCACCGCGGCTATCATGACATGAATAAAGAAGTTTGGGAGAACACGCTTTCCGCCTTCAGCCGCGCTATCGAAGCCGGCTTTGCCATCGAGTGCGATCTCCACTACGCCTCGGACGGCGTTCCCGTGGTCTTCCACGACGACGACCTCCAGCGCGTCTGCAACCTGCCGGGCGAAGTGCGCGAGCGCACCTCGGCGGAACTCGGCCTGCTTTCTGTCGGCGGTACGAACGACAAGATCCCGACGCTGAAGCAACTCCTGCAGCTCTGCGGCGGCAAGGTGCCGCTCGTGCTTGAGCTGAAAGGACGCGAGGGCGATGACGAAGGCTTTGCCGAATCCGTTCTCGAAGTGCTCGAAGGCTATAAAGGCCATGTGGCCCTGATGAGTTTCGACCATTGGCTGCTCAAGGACCTCAAGGCGCTGGAAGCACCCTACCCTGTGGGACTGACGGCCGAAGGAAACAAGCCTGAGACGTTTTTTCAGCATGACGAAGCCATGCATCTTGGGCTAGACTTCATTTCGTACTTCTACGGCCACTTGCCGAACCCCTTTGTTACGGCGCAACGCCAGCGCGGTATTCCGGTCATCACCTGGACCGTGCGCGACGAGGCGGCCCGCAAACATACATTTGCCAATGCAGACCAGATGACATTCGAAGGTTTTGATCCGCGCCTGGCCTCGTAAATCGGCATCGATTGAAGGAGAGGCTTTGCGCATACCCAAATTGCCGCTGCGCCGACAACAGCCCATCGGGCGCATGGCGCAGTGGTGAGAGCCCCTTCCTTCCAAGCGCAAGAGTTTGATGACAGACGAATTATCCATTCGAGTCGAACGATCCTTCAAGAATATCGCCCCGGAAAGCTGGTCGAAGCTCGCCGGAGCGTCCAGAACCGGCAGCGTCCTGCCATACCATCCCTTTGTCTCGCACGCCTTCCTCTCATCGCTGGAGGAGTCCGGTTCCGCGACTGACAAGACGGGATGGCTCGGCAGTCATCTGCTGCTCGAAACCGACGGCGGCGAATTGCTTGGTGCCGTCGCGGGCTACCTGAAGAGCCATAGCCAGGGCGAATATGTCTTCGACCATGGCTGGGCCGATGCCTTCGAACGGGCCGGCGGCCGCTATTATCCGAAGCTGCAGTGCTCCATTCCCTTCACACCCGCCACGGGACCGCGGCTGCTCGTCGCTGAGGGACAGGACCGAAGCGTGCTGCAGCCGGCGCTTCCCGAGAGCCTGAAAGAGGTCACCCGGCAGCTCGGCGTTTCCTCGGCGCACATCACCTTCCTGCCGGAAGACGAGATTTCTGTTTTCGAAACGGACGGTTATCTGCATCGCACCGACCAGCAATTCCACTTCATCAATGAGGGCTATGCCAATCACGACGCGTTTCTGGAGACGCTGGCATCGCGCAAGCGGAAGGCGTTGAAGAAGGAACGGCGCGCGGCGGTCGAGCACGGCATCACCATCGACTGGCTGACCGGCAGCGATCTGACCGAAGGCATATGGGACCAGTTCTTCGCCTTCTATATGGATACCGGCAGCCGCAAATGGGGCCGCCCCTACCTCACGCGGAAATTCTATTCGCTGATTGGCGAGCGTATGCCTGACGATATCCTGCTCGTCATGGCGAAGCGCGAAGGACGTTACATCGCCGGCGCCATCAACTTCATCGGGGGCGAGACGCTTTACGGCCGCCATTGGGGCTGCATCGAGGATCATCCCTTTCTGCATTTCGAAGTCTGCTATCATCAGGCGATCGATTTTGCGCTGAGTAAAGGCTTGAAGCGCGTGGAAGCCGGGGCGCAGGGCGAACACAAGTTGGCGCGTGGCTATCTTCCCGTCATCACGCATTCTGCGCACTATATCGGCCATCAGGGCCTGCGACGCGCCGTTGCGGACTATCTGAAGCATGAGCGGGAACAAGTGGAGGAGATGAGCGAAATCCTCACCGAGCACAGCCCCTTCCGCAAGGGCGAGCGGCAGGATATCTAACCGTTCGGCATAAACACAAACGCAAGACGAGGAGACACTGGATGACCAGCCCCGCCTATGACGACAACAATATCTTCGCAAAGATCCTGAAGGGCGAGATCCCTTCCTACCGCGTCTACGAGGATGAGCACACAGTCGCCTTCATGGATGTGATGCCGCAGTCGCCGGGCCACACGCTTGTCGTGCCGAAGGCGCCCTCCCGCAATATTTTCGACGCCGATCCGGCCGCCCTGCAGCAGGCTATCACTGTGGTACAGAAGATCGCCGTCGCCGTTCGGGAAGCCTTCGACGCGGACGGCGTCTATATCGCGCAGTTCAACGAGCCCCCCGCGGGACAAACCGTCTTCCATCTGCATTTCCACGTTATTCCGCGCATCGAGGGTGTCGCGCTGAAGCCGCATTCGGGCAAGATGGAGGATGGCGCCGTGCTGGCGGAAAACGCGAGGAAGATCATCGAAGCGCTGCCTTGATGCGCTGAGTTCCTCAAGTCCTCTCTGAGATTTTTCTCATAACCATATAAAAACGGCTGCATTATCTCTAATGCAGCCGTTTCATTTTTCTCAAATCACCGATCGGTGACTACTTACGCGGAACCTTCGGAACCGCGCCACCGCCCTTACGCGGTGACTTGCCTTCGGACTCGCCGCTTTCACCTGAGGTCGCGGCTTTAGCTGAGCGGCGGCTATCGGCTGCCGTTGCAGCCTTACCGACGCGGCTTCTGGCCTTGACTGTCGTGTCGCCGTCATCCTCTTCCACCTCGGCCGGCACATCGCCCACTTCGGCTTCCGGCTTCGGCCGGATCGGAGCGGTGTCGGCGATCGCCTCGAGCAGGATGCCGGTCGAGCCGTCTTCCTTCTTGCCGACCGTGACGGTGACGACGCCGCCCTTCTTCAGCTTGCCGAAGAGGATTTCATTCGCCAGCGGCTTCTTGATGTTTTCCTGGATGACGCGCGCCAGCGGACGGGCGCCCATCTTGTCGTCGTAACCCTTCTCGGACAGCCATGCGATGGCGTCTTCGTGCAGGTCGAAGGTAACGTTCCGTTCGGAAAGCTGCGCTTCCAGCTGCATGATGAACTTCTGCACGACCTTGTGGATAACGGTCGTCGGCAACGGCGCGAAGGGAATGACCGCATCCAGACGATTGCGGAATTCCGGGGTGAACAGGCGGTTGAGAGCCTCTTCATCCTCGCCCGTGCGCTTGGACGAACCGAAGCCGATCGCAGCCTTGGCCATTTCCGAAGCGCCCGCATTGGTCGTCATGATCAGGATGACGTTGCGGAAGTCGATCTTCTTGCCGTTATGGTCGGTCAGCGCGCCATGGTCCATGACCTGCAGCAGGATATTGAAGATATCCGGATGCGCCTTCTCGATTTCGTCGAGCAGAACCACGCTGTGCGGATGCTGGTCGACGCCATCGGTCAGGAGGCCGCCCTGGTCGAAGCCGACGTAGCCGGGAGGTGCACCAAGCAGACGGGAAACCGTATGACGCTCCATGTACTCCGACATGTCGAAGCGCAGCAGCTCGACGCCAAGCGACGAGGCAAGCTGCTTGGCAACTTCCGTCTTGCCGACGCCGGTGGGGCCGGAGAAGACGTAGCAGCCGATCGGCTTGTTCGGTTCGCGCAGGCCGGCACGTGCCAGCTTGATCGAAGTCGAAAGTGCTTCGATCGCCGTATCCTGGCCGTAGACGACCGAACGCAGTTCCTGCTCGAGGTTGGCGAGAACCATCTCGTCATCCTTGGAAACCGTCTTCGGCGGAATGCGGGCCATGGTGGCGATCGTCACCTCGATCTCCCGCTCGGTGATCAGCTTGCGACGCTTCGAGGGCGGCAACAGCATTTGCGCGGCGCCGGTTTCATCGATGACGTCGATCGCCTTGTCCGGCAGCTTGCGGTCGGAGATGTAGCGGGCCGACAACTCGACCGCCGACTTGATGGCGTCGTTCGAGTAGCGCAGGTGGTGATACTCTTCAAAATAGGGCTTAAGACCCTTCATGATTTCGATGGCATCCTCGATGCTCGGCTCGTTGACGTCGATCTTCTGGAAGCGGCGGACGAGAGCCCGGTCCTTCTCGAAGAACTGACGGTATTCCTTGTAGGTGGTCGAACCGATGCAACGGATCGCGCCTGAGGAAAGAGCAGGCTTCAGCAGGTTGGACGCATCCATCGCGCCACCGGAGGTGGCGCCCGCACCGATAACGGTGTGGATCTCGTCGATGAACAGCACGGCGCCCGGATACTCTTCGAGCTCCTTGACGACCTGCTTCAGGCGCTCTTCAAAATCGCCGCGATAACGGGTGCCGGCAAGCAGCGTGCCCATATCGAGCGAAAAGATCGTGGCATCGGCCAGAGCTTCCGGAACCTTGCCTTCTACGATTCGCTTGGCAAGACCTTCGGCAATCGCCGTCTTACCGACGCCAGGGTCGCCGACATAGAGCGGGTTGTTCTTCGAGCGGCGGCACAGCACCTGGATGGTGCGGTTGACCTCGGAGTGGCGGCCGATCAGCGGATCGATCTTGCCGCTCTTGGCCTTCTCATTGAGGTTGACGCAGTAGGCCTTCAGCGCATCCTGCTGCTTCTTGCCGTTGCCCTCCTCCTGCTCGCCGCGGGAGGTCGGCTTGCTCTCGGATTCGCTTTCCTCGGCGCCGCGCGGCGTGCGGGTCTGGGAGGAACCCGGGCGCTTGCCGATGCCGTGAGAGATATAGTTGACCGCGTCATAGCGGGTCATTTCCTGCTCCTGCAGGAAAAAGGCAGCATGGCTTTCCCGCTCCGCGAAAATCGCGACGAGAACATTGGCGCCCGTCACTTCCTCGCGGCCGGAAGATTGCACATGGATCACGGCGCGCTGGATGACGCGCTGGAAGCCGGAGGTCGGCTTCGAGTCTTCATCATAGCCCGTAACCAGGTTGGAGAGTTCATTATCGACGTATTCAGTCAGAGTCTTACGGAGCGCGTCGAGATCAACATTGCACGCGCCCATGACAGCTGCGGCATCGGCGTCGTCTACCAACGCCAAAAGCAGATGTTCCAGCGTGGCATACTCGTGATGCCGCTCGTTCGCGTAGGTCAGTGCCTGATGCAGCGCCTTCTCAAGACTAGGCGAAAATGTTGGCACGTTCAGATCCTCACTTCTTTTCCATAACACATTGCAGCGGATGCTGGTGCTGCCGGGCAAAATCCATCACCTGGCTCACCTTCGTTTCGGCTACTTCATATGTATATATCCCGCACTCACCCACGCCATGGTTGTGGACATGAAGCATGATACGGGTGGCACCTTCGAGATCCTTTTGGAAGAAACGCTCCAGGATATGGATCACGAAGTCCATGGGCGTGTAGTCGTCATTCAGAAGCAGCACGCGGTACAGGTTCGGTTTTTTGGTCTTGGGCTTGGTGCGCGTAATCACCGAGGTCCCACGGTTTCCGTTGTCCCCGTTCCTTTCGCTGTTGTTTTGCATCCGGATCGGCTCAGCGATCATTTCATTCATTCCTCAAATCATCCGGCAGAAGCTATTGCATTCCGACTTGGCACTGGGGTTGGGTTCGTCACTTGGTCGGGCCGGATATCCGAACCTCTAACTTAGTTCATATTGGCGGGATTTTAAGCCCCTTGCGGGACACTGCAATCACAATTCGCTGACAAAGCGGGCTGCGGTCAAAAAAGTCGCTGCATATCTTCGCCTTTGGTTCGATGCACCAAACCGCAAAAGACCGGCCACGCATCGCGCAGCCGGCCTTTCCGGAAATTTTTGCCCTTCGGCGAAAGCTTAAGCGGCGGTCGCCGTAGCTGCTGCCTTGCTGGCAGCCTTCGTTGCAGCCGCGACGGGCGCTTCGTAGGGCTTGTAGGCGTTCTTGGCGAGATCGGCATACATTTCACCGAGCTTGGTGGCTTCGGCAACGAAATTTTCGTAGGAGGACTTCACATAGCTGCTCTGCAGTTCGAAGGCAGCTTCGAAGCTCTTGACGCCGGCGAGCGTTTCGAAGTGCGCAACACCATCCTGGAAAGACTTCTTGGAGTATTCAGCGGCTTCGGCGGCGATCGCCTGAAAGCCCTTGGTGACATCGGAATAGCTCTTCAGCGCCGTGTCCATGGCTTCCTTGCCCTTCTTGTTTGCTTCATCGAAATTGAACATGCTTCTCCGTCCCTTATTGGCCGGCCGGCGGCCGGTTTACAGGGTAAAGCTTAAATGCGACGCACAATTAGTCAAGTAGTCTTGTGCGCCGCAATATCTCCCTGTGGTTGCATTACGGAGGAGAACAGGCCGCCAGTGGCTTCGGGTGCGGCGCATCATTTTGTTTTTTCTAAAATATATCATCGGGCCTGCAACCACAGGCTTTGATTAAAATATTGGCATCTGGTCAGAAAGAAGCCGCAAGAGATCAAAACGGCGGCGGAATGATCAAATTGGCAACTGCCAAAGAAAAAGGCCGCATTTCAATGAAATACGGCCCGAATACTCGATCACTATACGAGATCGATGGAATCAGAGATCGACGTCCAAAATGGCCATCGAGAAGTTATAGGAGCGGTCGCCATCTTCATCGTCGATATAGACAACACCCAGAAACTCTTCGCCGAGATAGACTTCTGCAGAATCGTTCTTGCGCGGGCGGGCCTTCACCACGACCTGCGGGTTGAACGTGCGCTTGAAATAGGCGTCGAGCTTCTTGATTTCTTCAGGCTTCACAATGCTTCTCCGTGAGGATCTCGGTTGGCCGCTTCTTGCATAGGAAAAGCGGCGGTGTAAAGACCGGAACCGCGCATAGCTATCCAGCGGCAGCGCAAGCCTCGGAAAATCGAATTGGAACTTCCTAGATTCCCGCGCCCATGATCTGATCCACGACCAATTGCTCGGCAAGCAGCTGGTCCATCGAGCGAGACGGCTCGGAACACCCTGCTTCCCCGACCACCTTGGCCGGAACGCCGGCCACGGTCGTCTTGGCGGGGACCTCCTTCAGCACTACCGAGCCTGCGGCGATACGCGAGCAATGGCCGATCTGGATATTGCCGAGAATTTTTGCTCCCGCCCCGATCAAAACGCCATGGGCGATCTTCGGATGGCGGTCGCTGCCCTCCTTGCCGGTGCCGCCGAGCGTGACCCCGTGCAGGATAGAGACGTTGTCGCCGATGACGGCCGTCTCGCCCACGACGAGGCCGGTCGCGTGATCGAGGAAGATGCCCTTGCCGATGCGCGCCGCCGGGTTGATATCGGTCTGGAAGACGCTGGAGGAACGGCTCTGCAGATAGAGCGCGAAATCGCGACGGCCGCGATTATAGAGCCAATGCGCAAGGCGATGTGTCTGCAGCGCATGAAAACCCTTGAAATAGAGCACCGGCTCCAGGAACCGCAGGCAGGCAGGGTCGCGATCGTAGACGGCCTGGATATCGACGCGCAGAATCGATCCCCACTCCGGCCAGTCTGCCAGCATTTCCTCGAAGGTCTGCCGCAGGAGGATGGCCTGCAGGTCCGGATGGTCGAGCCGCTCGCAAATGCGATAGATAACGCATTCTTCCAGCGAACGATGGTTGATGATCGTCGAATAGAGGAAGGCAGCAAGGAGCGGATCCTTTTCGGCAGCGGCGCGTGCTTCCTCGCGCATGCTGTCCCAGATCGGGTCCATGAGCTTCACTGCGCCTAAGCCTTCTACCTGGCGAATATCCGTTGCTGCGACCATTGGCGGTCTCCCGATTTTCTGTCAGGGGTGCATTATATAGAATAAAAGCCACACAAGACAAATGGGTTGGTTGCATATGATTTTCGGGCATGACTTTGCCGGCGGTCTCATTCGCGCGACATGCAGCGATGGCATAGGCATGATCGCGATCAGCAACCCCGACAGAAAGAATGCGGTGACGGCCGCCATGTGGCGTGCGATCCCGCAAGCAGTGCGCATTCTGACCGATGAAGCCCATGCGCATGTGATTGTTCTACGCGGCACGGGCGCGGATTTTTCAGCCGGCGCCGATATCAGCGAATTCGACAGCGTTCGCAAGAATTCCGACACCGCAGTCGCCTATGAGGCTCTGAACAGTCGGGCTTTCGAGGCGATTCGCCACTGCCGCGTGCCGACGATCGCCGCAATCCGTGGCATCTGCTATGGCGGCGGCTTCGGGCTCGCCGCCGCCTGCGATCTGCGGATCGCCGAAAAAGGCGCGCGGTTTTCCGTTCCCGCCACCCGCCTCGGCATCGCCTATCCCGCCGACGCCGTGCAGGATATCGTCAACGCGCTCGGGCAGCAGATGGCGAAGGTTGCCTTGTTTACCGGTGCCTCCATGTCGAGCGAGAAGATGGCGGCTGTCGGCTTTCTTCTGGAGGAAGTCGAGGAAAGCGTATTCGATCAGGAAGTATCCGCCCTCACCCATGCGATTGCGGCCAATGCGCCGATCGCGCTGCATGCTTCGAAACTCGCAATCCGGGCTGTCATCGAGCAGGATGGCGACCTGTTGCGCGAGGCGGAAGTAATCGGCGCCGAGACTTTCGACAGCGCCGATTACGCCGAGGGCCGTGCCGCCTTTGCCGAGCGGCGGAAACCGCATTTCACCGGCAAGTGACCTGAAACCTAGCGCTTGTCCAGGCGCTGGTAGAATTCCAGAACCGCAGCCTTGAAGATCTTGTCGCCAACGGCGAGCATATGATCGCGGTTCGGAATGTCTATGGCCTCGGCATTCGGCATCAGTGCAGCCAACTCCTGCCCGGAGCCGGCAATATCGTCCTTGGTGCCGACGGCTATCAATGTCGGTGCCTCGATCTTCGCCACATCGTCCCGTGATACCAGATCGCGCGAGCCCTGGATGCAGGCGGCCAACGCCTGACGGTCGCTTTTCGTCTGTTCGGCAAAAGCACGGAACATGCGCCCGCGGGCATAGGTGACATCATCGAGCGACGGCGCCACCAGCGCATCGGCAATCGGATCCCAATCGCCGACGCCCTCAACCATTCCAATGCCGAGACCGCCCAGCACCAGCGAGCGGACACGATCAGGATGCGCGATTGCCATGAAGGCCGAAACGCGCGCACCCATGGAATAACCCATGACGTGCGCCTCTGAAATGCCCAGATGATCGAGGAGTGCCACGGCATCCTCTGCCATGATCCAAGGGTGATAGACATCGACATCGTAAGGCTTGTCGCTCGAGCCGTGACCGCGATTGTCGATGGCGATGACGCGATAACCCGCCTCGCCGAGCGTCTTCAGCCAGCCGGGATTGACCCAATTGGTAATCGCCGTGGAGGCGAAGCCGTGGATCAGCAGCACCGGCGGGCCGTTCGGATCTCCTTCGTCGAAAAAGGCGAGCTTCAATCCATCTCGGACGAAATGGAGCATCTTGGGAGCATTCAAATTCATGGCGTCGTCTTTATAAGTTGGGTCCTGTTGGCGGCGGACCATATTTTATCGGCGATATCAAATGAACCCTGCGCTTGCGAAAATCTCTGCATCAAGCCGGACTTTCGCACTACACAATCGGGAAGAAGGATTATAAAGAGGGGCTACCAAGTCTGGCGCAACATTCATGCCGCTCACGGCAAGACGCATTCGGAGATCATCATGGCCGGCCACAATATTCCCCATTTCCAGAACGACGGCGGACATCGCGTCATCGAAATCGGCGTGAAGGAATTCATGTGCACCGGCGCTTCGGTTCCCTATGATCATCCACACATCTTCATCGATCTCGGAGACGAGAACGAGAAGGTCTGCTCCTACTGCTCGACGCTCTATCGCTACAATCCGTCGCTGAAGGCGGATCAGACCAATCCGGCCGGCTGCGTCTTCCATTTCAAGGCTGCCTGACGCCATAGCGTCCGATCGGACACAAGAAAATGCCGATCAAAGCAGCCGCAATCATCGGCGCCGGAATAGCTGGATTGACGGCGGCGCTGGCGCTGGCGCGACATGGCATTGCCTCCGACATTTTCGAACAGGCAGAGGTGCTGACCGAGGTTGGCGCCGGCCTGCAGATTTCGCCAAATGCCTCCCGCATTCTCAATACGCTCGGCGTTCTCGACAAACTTCGATCCGTCTGGCTGGAGCCGGAGGAAGTCCGGCTCGTGTCCGGCTCATCCCTGCGTCCTGTTGCATTGGTTCCCTGTGGAAAATTTGCAAGAGAGCGATGGGGTGCGCCCTATGGGACCGCGCATCGGGCGACCCTGCAAAAGGCGCTTCTGGATGCGGTGACGGGCAATACCCTATGCAGGCTGCATCTCGGCCGGCACATCGACATCAAAAACAAGCTGGCACTGGAAGAGATCGCCGGAAGGAAGTTCGATCTCGTCATCGGTGCCGACGGCGTCTGGTCGAAGGCGCATGCGATGGTGCCAGGCGCGCCCTCGCCCCTCTTTTCGGGCAATATTGCCTGGCGCTTCTCCGTCCCTGAGGCGGTCGCCCCTTCCGTCCTGAGCAAGACAAGCGTTACGGCCTTCCTCGGGCCATCGAGCCATCTCGTCTGCTATCCCATTCGGGAAAATGCCGCCTTCAATATTGTCGCGATCGTCTCCGGCAGCGGCACCAGCCGCGATTGGGGCGTAGCCGGCAACAGAACGCAGCGTGAGCAGATGCTGCGCGGCTTTTCCGGCTGGAACAGAACGATCCTGCAAATGCTCGAAGCCCAGGAGCAGGCCAGCTTCTGGCCGCTCTACGAGATGAAGGCGGGCCGATGGCATAATGGCAGCGATACGATTCTGATCGGGGACGCTGCGCATGCGATGATGCCGTTTGCGGCCCAGGGTGCGGCCATGGCGATAGAGGACGCCTTCGAGCTTGCCGGCATGCTTTCGGGACGCGAGCCCGCGGAAGCTTTCGAGCTCTACGAGAGGCATCGAGCCCCGCGGATATCCCGCCTGCGCCAGCGCGCCGCCTTCAACCAGTTTGCCTATCACGCACGCGGCCCCATCCGCCTCGCGCGCGATCTCGTCCTCTCGTTGCGCCCGCCGCAAAGTCTCGCGGCGGACATGGATTGGATCTACGGCTATCGCGCCATCGGCTGATCAGGCCTGCCGGACGGCAGCAAAGCCCCTTTCAATATCCGCCTTGATGTCGGCGACGTCTTCCAGGCCGATTTGCAGCCGGATAACAGGCCCCTCCGTCGGAGCCTTGGTCACGCGCCGGTCACTGAGGTTGACCTGCAGTGCAAGGCTCTCGAAGCCGCCCCAGGAATAGCCGAGACCGAAAATACGCAGAGCATCCAGGAAGGCATGCGCCTTCACCTTGAATTTTTGCGGATCGTCGACGGCCAGAACGAAAGAGAAGATTCCGCTCGCCCCCTTGAAATCGCGCTTCCACAAGTCGTGGCCCGGAAAGCTCGGCAGGGCCGGATGCAGCACGCGCGCAACTTCTTCCCTGCCCTCGAGCCATTGTGCGATCGCAAGCGCGCTTTCCTGATGACGCTCCAGACGCACGCCCATGGTACGCAAGCCGCGCAGGACCTGATAGGCATCGTCAGGCGCGCCGCAGAGGCCGAGCTGCCCATGCGCCGCGATCAATTGCTTCCAATGCGCTTCATTGGCCGAAACGGTTCCCATCAAGATATCGGAGTGGCCAGCCGGATATTTCGTCACGGCATGAATGGAAACATCGACGCCATGGTCGAGTGGCTTGAAATAGAGCGGCGTCGCCCAGGTATTGTCCATGGTGACGACGCAGCCGTGACGATGAGCTACCGACGAAATCGCCGGAATATCCTGCATTTCAAAGGTGTTGGAACCCGGCGCTTCGGTATGGACCAGCCTGGTGTTCGGCTTGATCAGCTGTTCGATGCCGGCACCCACCATAGGATCGTAATATTCGACCTCGATACCGAGGCGCTTCAGCATCGTATCGCAGAAGAATCGCGTGGGGCCGTAGACCGAATCGACGATCAAGGCATGATCGCCGGCAGACAGATAAGCGAGAAACGTCACCGTCACCGCTGCAAGCCCGGAGGGAACGATCACCGTTCCGGCGGAGCCTTCCAGCGCATTCATCGCCTCGCAAAGCGCATCCGTGGTCGGAGTTCCACGCGTACCGTAGGTGTATTTCTGGTCATGCGTTTCCATCACGCGCGCATTGGGAAACAGGACCGTCGAAGCATGCACCACGGGCGGATTGACGAATCCATGGAAATCGAATGGCGAATTGCCGATATGGGACAAACGCGTGTTGATGCCGGCGTTCTGCAGGAAGTTGTCTTTGTCTTTCATGTCCGGATATGCCTTTGGCGCTGCGAGAAAGTGGATTTGTGGCGACCAAGCTCCGCCTGGTCAACCCCGGTGCTTCCAATGCGCTCACATTATTCGAAGGCTAAAATAACGAAAACGAGAGAAGAAACCGCATTTTCGTGCAGTTTTTTGGCAAAACGTCGCTCATTTTGACGCCAAATGCCCAGTTTTCGGCCAGGGCGAGCGAAAATGCCGAATAAATCCGCAATAATTGGGGCAATCTCTTGACCGCTACACCTTTTACGACTGTGATAGCGCCACTCGCTCCGAGAAGGAAGGAACGTGGTTCCCCAGGGACCTGCTTCGGAGGCGATACTCTTTTAATTATAAAACAAATAGACAAAGGTAGGGAAAATGAAAAAGTTTGCTCTCTCCGTATTCCTCGGAGCCGCAGCATTGGCTTACACCGCGTCCGGTGCGTCGGCTTCGACGCTCAGCGACGTGAAAGCCAAGGGCTTCGTGCAATGCGGCGTGAATCCTGCTCTTCTCGGCTTTGCACAGCCTGATGCGGCCGGCAACTGGGCCGGCTTCGACATCGACTTCTGCAAGGCTGTAGCGTCTGCCGTATTCGGCGATCCGAGCAAGGTGAAATACACACCTCTCAGCGCTAAGGACCGCTTCACCGCGCTGCAGTCGGGCGAAATCGACGTACTTTCCCGTAACACCACCTGGACCATCAACCGCGATACGGCGCTCGGCCTCAAGTTCCGCCCCGTCACCTATTATGACGGCCAGGGCTTCATGGTCCGCAAGGAATTGAACGTGAAGTCCGCGCTCGAGCTGTCGGGCGCTGCCATCTGCGTCCAGTCCGGCACGACGACCGAGCTGAACCTCGCCGACTATTTCAAGACCAACAACCTTCAGTACAATCCCGTTGTCTTCGACAAGCTCGAAGAAATCACGACGGCTTATGATTCCGGCCGTTGCGACGTCTTCACCACAGACCAGTCGCAGCTCTATGCCGTGCGCCTGACATTGAAGAACCCGGACGATAACGTCATTCTGCCCGAGATCATCTCGAAGGAGCCTCTCGGCCCGGCCGTTCGTCAGGGTGACGACCAGTGGTTCAATATCGTCAGCTGGACGGCCTACGCACTCGTGAACGCTGAAGAGTTCGGCATCACCCAGAAGAACGTCGACGAAATGAAGAATTCGGCCAATCCGGACATCAAGCGCTTCCTCGGCGCCGAGCAAGGCTCCACGATCGGCACCGACCTGGGCCTGACCAACGATTGGTCCTACAACATCATCAAGGGCGTCGGCAATTACGGCGAAATCTTCGAGCGTAATATCGGTGCAAGCAGCCCGCTGAAGATTGCCCGCGGCATCAACGCTCTGTGGAACAAGGGCGGCATTCAGTACGCCCCTCCGGTGCGCTGAGGCTTAAGAGTCCTAGCCTAACTTAAAGAGAGAGGCGGCTTCGCCTCTCTTCCCTCAAGAAAACAAGCCTGAAACGGGCACATTGGGGAAAATTTATACATGGCAATTACTGCAAACTCGCCCGAAGGCGAGCGTTCAGCCTTATCGGCAGCGTTGTACGACCCCAAAGTTCGGGGCGTGTTCTACCAGGCCGTCACGATCATTATCCTTGTGGCCTTCTGCTGGTTCATCGTTACCAATACGATGGATAATCTGCGCGCCTTGAACAGATCTTTCGGCTTCGACTTTCTCGAAGGTCGCGCCGGTTTCAACCTGGGGCAGGCGCTGATCCCCTACTCCAGCGATTCGACCAATACTACTGCGCTCATCGTTGGCCTGCTCAACACGCTTCTCATTTCGCTGGTGGGCATCGTTGCGGCAACGATCGTCGGCTTTTTAGTCGGCCTCGGTAGGCTTTCGCATAATTGGCTCATTGCGAAGCTATCGCAGGCCTATGTCGAAATCTTCCGCAATATCCCGCCGCTGCTCGTCATCTTCTTCTGGTACAGCGGCGTTCTGGTACTGCTACCGCAGGCGCGCGATGCCGTGCACCTGCCGTTTTCCAGCTATCTCAGCAACCGCGGGCTTGCCTTCCCGAGCCCGATCTTCGGTGCGGGCATGTGGGTCGTCGGCGCGGCCTTCCTCGTCGCCGTGGCCGCGGTGTTCTTCGTGGCACGCTGGGCGCACAGGCGTCAAACGGCAACGGGTCAGCAATTCCACACAATCTGGGTGTCGATCGGCATCTTGATCGGCCTGCCGTTGCTGGTCTTCCTGGTGACGGGCATGCCGCTTTCCTTCGACTACCCGGTTGCCGGCAAATTCAATCTGACAGGCGGCACGGTGATAGGTCCGGAGTTCCTTGCGCTTCTCCTCGCCCTTTCCCTTTACACCGCATCCTACATTGCCGAGATCGTTCGCGCCGGCATTCGCGGCGTGGCAAAGGGGCAGTCGGAGGCAGCGGGCGCACTCGGTCTGCGAGCCTCAGCCATCAACCGGCTGATCGTCTTACCACAGGCAATGCGCATCATCATTCCGCCGCTGACGAGCCAATATCTCAATCTCATCAAGAACTCATCTCTCGCCATCGCCATCGGCTACGCAGATATTGTCGCCGTCGGCGGCGTGATCCTCAACCAGTCCGGCCGAGCCGTCGAAATCGTCATCCTATGGATGGTCGTCTATCTCATCTTGAGCATCGCAACCTCGCTGTTCATGAACTGGTTCAACGCCAAGATGGCTCTGGTGGAGAGATAAGATGTCGAGCGTAGATCAACACTTCGTCAGCAAGACATTGCTTGTGGCGCAGCCGGCGCCCGCCAGCGAGAAAGGTCCGTGGCACTGGTTGAAAAAGAACCTGTTTGCCACGCCGAAAGACATCGTCCTGACCTTGATTGCTGTCGCCTTCCTGGCCTGGACGATACCGCACCTGGTCGACTGGCTATTCATAAACGCAGTCTGGAGCGGCACGGACCGCACATTCTGCGCCACTACGGTCCAGGGCGGAACGCAGCCAGATGGCTGGAACGCCGCCTGCTGGGCCTTCGTCCGCGCAAAATTCGTCATCTTCATGTTCGGCCTGTATCCGCCGGACGAGCGCTGGCGGCCGCTGCTCGTCTGCATCTTGATGGTCGCGAGCTTTGTACCGCTGCTGATACCGTCCGTTCCCAGGAAGGGATTGAACGCAATCCTGGCATTCTTCGTGCTGCCGATCATCTCTTTCTTCCTGCTTCATGGCGGTTTCGGTCTTGAGATCGTCGAAACGGAAAGATGGGGCGGGCTGTTGGTAACGCTGGTCATTGCCTTCGTCGCAATCGCGGTCTCCTTTCCGTTCGGCATCGTGCTCGCGCTGGGGCGCCGCTCGAAAATGCCCGTTGTGCGCATGCTGTGCGTGATCTTCATCGAAGTGATCCGCGGCGTGCCGTTGATCACGGTGCTGTTCATGGCGAGCTACATGCTGCCGCTGTTCATGCCGCAGGGCTGGACTGTCGATAAGCTGCTGCGTGCCGTCGTCGGTGTTGCGATCTTCACCTCGGCCTATATGGCCGAAGTCATTCGCGGCGGTCTGCAGGCGATACCGAAGGGCCAGTTCGAAGGCGCCGATTCACTCGGTCTCGGCTACTGGCAGAAGATGCGGCTGATCATTCTGCCGCAGGCAATCAAGCTGGTCATTCCCGGCATCGTCAATACCTATATCGGTATGTTCAAGGACACGTCGCTGGTTGCGATCATCGGCATGTTCGACCTGCTCGGCATCGTCCGTCAGAACTTCGCGGATGCCAACTGGGCGACTGCGGTGACCCCCGTAACGGGTCTCGTTTTCGCAGGATTCGTTTTTTGGCTGTTCTGCTTTGGCATGTCGCGCTATTCAGGTTTCGTGGAACGCCATCTCGACACCGGCCACAAGCGATAAAATTGAGGGAAACACAAAATGGCTGAAGCCCAATCGAAGAAAATGACTGTCTCCGAGACCGAGGTCGCGGTCGACATGATCAACATGAACAAGTGGTACGGCGATTTCCACGTGCTGCGCGATATCAATCTGAAGGTCATGCGCGGTGAGCGCATTGTCATTGCCGGCCCGTCCGGCTCGGGCAAATCGACGATGATCCGCTGCATCAACCGCCTGGAAGAACATCAGAAGGGCCAGATCATCGTCGACGGCGTCGAGCTGACGAACGACCTGAAGAAGATCGACGAAGTGCGCCGCGAAGTCGGCATGGTGTTCCAGCACTTCAATCTCTTCCCGCATTTGACCATTCTGGAAAACTGCACGCTGGCACCGATCTGGGTGCGCAAGATGCCGAAGAAGCAGGCGGAAGAGATCGCCATGCACTTCCTCACCCGCGTCAAGATCCCGGAGCAGGCCAAGAAATATCCCGGCCAGCTTTCCGGCGGCCAGCAGCAGCGCGTGGCGATCGCCCGCTCGCTCTGCATGAACCCGAAGATCATGCTGTTCGACGAGCCGACATCTGCGCTCGACCCCGAAATGATCAAGGAAGTGCTCGACACCATGGTCGGCCTTGCCGAAGAAGGCATGACCATGCTGTGCGTCACCCACGAGATGGGCTTTGCCCGCCAGGTCGCCAACCGCGTCATCTTCATGGACCAGGGCCAGATCGTCGAGCAGAATTCGCCGAAGGAATTCTTCGACAACCCGCAGCATGAGCGCACAAAGCTGTTCCTCAGCCAGATCCTGCACTGATTTGGAATAGATCGAATGAACAAAACCCGCCGCTGCATCGCAGCCGGCGGGTTTTTTCATAGGTTCAGTGACGGTTATCGGCGTTAGGCGAGGATATCGCGGACTGTCTTCTCCTGGTTGCCGCCTGCAAATGGCAGCGTGAGCAAGCCCTGTAGCGCTTCGCAAAAAACGCGATATATTCTTTATAGCCGCGAATAATGCGGAATTCACGAGACGTCGAGGGAAGCGGGCCGTGAAAAGAAGCGACAGGATCATCGGCGGACTTGCACTTTTAAGCGCCGCCATCATCGTCATAAAACTGGCCGGAGCAATGTACGGCCACGATCTCATTCAGATGGCGGTCGATGCTACAAGGCCCGTAGGCGCCGGCGGCTGGTCAACGACGGCGAACTGAGCATAAAGAGCGGGCTGATCGCGCGTGATCAGCAGCACGCTATCTGATCGGAGAATGGCGACCCCTGCAGGATTCGAACCTGCGACCACATGCTTAGAAGGCAAGTGCTCTATCCAGCTGAGCTAAGGGGCCGTAAGGCCTGGCCGCATCTCACGCGCGGCGGGCAACACATGCCTGAAACCGCCGCCAAACTCAATGGGCGGCGTTCAATAAGTGCCTGGCTTCAGTGAGTCCAGGGCTGGATGCGGTTGAAGCGGAAGTTGTCTGAATAAGACAACGTCTGCCGGATAGGATCCTTCGGCGGGACGACGCGGTAATCGATGCCGTTGCGCTTGGCGTAGTCTTCCGCCTGCTCCTGCGTCTCGAAGGTCAGCTTGAGCTGCTGGCGCATATCGCCCGAGGAGGTATAGCCCATGATCGGATCGATCTTGCGCGGCGTTTCCTGATCGAACTCCAGAACCCAGATATTGGTTTTGGCCTTGCCGGATTGCATGGCGGTTTTTGCAGGACGATAAATCTTGGCAGGCATTGCTGCAGCGCCTCCGAATCAAGCGGGAATGATCCGCCTTCTTGCTTCTCTTGCCTTGGCGCGATCCCTTGCAGGTCACGCGAACACGACTTTTGCTTAGCCGCGAATCCCTTTGTTTTCAAGCGAAAAGGCAGCCGCCATCGGGACGAATTCAACGACTTCTATGAGGGGATATTAAATGGTCGGAGTGGAGAGATTCGAACTCCCGACCCTCTGGTCCCAAACCAGATGCGCTACCAGACTGCGCTACACTCCGTACCGTCACATGACCCAAACGGGATCATGAGTTGATTTCCGCCGAACGCTTGATCCTGCGGAACGAGTGGGGAGATACACGGTTCATCTCCCCGCTGCAACAGGTAAAATCTCGGCCGGCACATCTTCCCCGGTGAAAATTTACTTGCCGAGCTTTCCTGAAATGGTGGCACTCGTCACCGTATCGCCAACGGCAAGGCCGAGTTTGCGAACAATACCGGCATTCAGCTCGATGACATAGGCAACCGGCCCACCGGAGCTGATGATCGCTTCGGAATAGGGCACGGCGTTTTCCTGGATATGGGTTACAACACCTTTTTGATCCAGAAACAGCATATCGAGCGGCAACTTGGTGTTCTTCATCCACATCATGACAGGCCGTGGCGTGCCGAAATCGAACAGCATGCCATGATCGGCCGGCATGCTATCGCGATACATCAGGCCGAGTTCGAGCTGTGGCGGCGTCAGGGCCAGTTCCACGGTGAATTTATGCGTCTGGCCCTTGGGCGATGCGATTGAAAGCGGCTCCGAATCGAAAGCCATCGACTGCCGGCCCACAGTTTGTCCCGCAAAGGACACGGGGATTACGGCCCCAACGAGAAAAAGCGCCAAAATGGCGCTTTTCAAAATTCCGGAAAAATCAGCTTTGCTCATATCAGTGCGGCCGTGTCACCGGGCTCGGCGCATCCGGGTGGATTTCGGCGGCCATCAGGCCTTTTTCGCCCGGTCCAAAACGGACGAGCACCACCTGCCCCGGCCGAAGCTCGGCGAGACCGAAGCGGCGCAGCGTTTCCATGTGCACGAAGATATCCTCCGTGCCCTCTCCGCGCGTCAGGAAGCCGAAGCCCTTGGTGCGGTTGAACCACTTGACCAGTGCGCGCTCAAGGCCGCTCGTGGCGGTCACCTGCACGTGTGTGCGGACAGGCGGCATCTGCGACGGATGTACGGCCGTCGATTGGTCCATGGAGAGGATCTTGAAAGCCTGATATCCGCGCTCCCGGCGCTGGATCAGCGCGACGATGCGGGTTCCTTCGAGAATCGTCTGATAACCGTCACGGCGCAGACACGTCACGTGCAGCAATACGTCCTGCATGCCATTGTCAGGCACGATAAAACCGAAGCCCTTGGCGACATCGAACCACTTGACGACGCCTGAGATTTCGATGAGCTCGACGGTATCGCCGGACATCTCCTCGAAGTCGACAACTCCCTTCGATGAAATTCTGTCACCCATCCTAGTCAGCCCTCGATTACGCGTCACACTGTTACGGTTAACTGATTCCCTGATATCAAGATTAACATCTTGGTAACGGAAAAGCGCAAGTCCTAGTTTTCGTTTATTCCCACCCTAAGATTATTGCTCCAAGACTTGCGCGAAGCTGGTGCCGCGATCGAAGATCCGTCCAGCTCAACATTAAGAGAGGAAATAGAATGCGTTATCTCCATACGATGGTCCGCGTCACCGATCTCGACGCCTCGTTGCATTTTTATAGCACCTTGTTCGGGCTTGTCGAAACTCGCCGCTACGAAAACGAGAAAGGTCGCTATACGCTCGTTTTCCTTGCGGCCGACGAGGATGCCGAATCGTCCCGCAGCAACGGCGCCCCCAGTCTCGAGCTGACCTATAACTGGGACCCGGAAGAATATAGCGGAGGACGCAATTTCGGCCACCTCGCCTACGAGGTCGACGATATCTATGCGACCTGCCAGAAGCTGATGGACAACGGCATCACGATCAACCGCCCGCCCCGCGATGGTCACATGGCTTTCGTGCGTTCTCCGGACGGCATTTCGATCGAAATCCTGCAGAAGGGCGCCAATCTTCCCTCGGCCGAGCCCTGGGCTTCCATGGCCAATACCGGCTCCTGGTAAGACCTAAGCTTTCGCGAGGCTTACGGCACGCGCGGAGCCATCCGTTTCGCGCTTGCCGCTCATGCCCATCCTCCGGCATGCTTGGACGACTCGAAGCATCATGCATCGGATATCGCGCGGTCATCGTTCCCAGTCGGCGCGTGCGATATCAGCGTCCCTCGCAGGAGGCCGTTCCGATGCACGCCTTTTTGCAGGGAACGTCCTATGTGCGATCAGCAGATTTTATACGGCAGAAAGAAGCTAGCAAGCACAATTGCCGTTCTTGCCTCATTTGTGATGATTGCGGGCTGCGCGACCAAGGGTCAAAAGCCGACCGAGACGTCAGACATTGCGCCCGCCGCGCAGCCGACGGCAGCGGAGCAGCTCGCGGCCGATATGAACAACAAGGCCGCTGCCCGGCGACGCAACGCCGACCTCGCCTATCGCGACCCGCTGGTACATAGCGTCAACGGCACGCGCCAGCAGATCGTCGCGCAGCAGAATCAGGCGCTCTATCCGGCGCCTATGGAAACTCCCCCCGAGGGGCAAACCGGTATTGCCGGGCTGGTCACGCAGCCGACCGGCGTCAATGCGAGCAGAAGCAGCATATTTTCCGCACCGCCGCCCATTGCCGTCAATCCGGATGGGACGCTTGCCAAGGCCGGAGCCGACGGAGCCCAACCCATTACGCCGATGATGCGCAGTGTCTACAGCACACCGCCAACGGCGATGCAGGCAACGGCGCCGCAGGCGACGGATACCGCCGCGCCGAACGCTCGCACCTCGGCAGAGATGCTGCCGCCGCCCGTCATCCGCAATGCAACCTCGCCGGCTGCGGGTTCGCCACAGCCGATTGCCCAGGTAACGGCGTCCGGAGCGGCAGCAACGCCGAGCCCGAATGTCCATGAATTGAACGGTAGACAGGCGGCCGCCCTCGCCCAATTCATCGCCTCGAAGAACCAGCCGCAGAACGGGAAGCTGCTGGTGCAGCCGGTGCAGGGCGCGACCGGGCAATAAAGAGCCTACGTTTCAAAGGATTCTTCACAATCACTGGCAAGGGCCTGTTAAGGCTCGCTTATTCAGCGTCGGCGGTAGTTTCACCCATCTGTCATTTTTCCACAAAAAAGCAAAATTGCCGCTTGCGGGAATGAAATCGCCCCGCTATAAGCGCGCCACACAACAGCTGAACGCGCCCTTCGTCTATCGGTTAGGACGACAGATTTTCATTCTGTAAAGAGGGGTTCGACTCCCCTAGGGCGTGCCACTGTTGTTCTTTCCCATAGACAATTCATTTAAGCTACCGCTTGCGGATGTGATAGGCTGTTCCTATTTACACCGCGCAGCATGCGCCCTTCGTCTATCGGTTAGGACGACAGATTCTCATTCTGTAAAGAGGGGTTCGACTCCCCTAGGGCGTACCAATCGCGCGGCTCAACGTTTTCCACAGTCACCTCGAAAAATCTTCGGCTAGTCATGGATTTTTCTGCGATTTTCCTCGTTTTTCCGCTTGCGGGAATGAAAGGTGCTGACTATAAGGGCGCCACAGCACGCGCCCTTCGTCTATCGGTTAGGACGACAGATTTTCATTCTGTAAAGAGGGGTTCGACTCCCCTAGGGCGTGCCACTGTACCTTCCTCTTAAATTTATGATTTTTCTCGCAAAACGCGGGTATGTATCGGCGTATCCGTGCGTGATTTGCGTTACGGAGCCTTCGCCGCATCCGTGACGCGAAGCTGCACACGCCGGCTACCCTGCCAGTGATCGGCACCGAGCGTGCCAGCAACGTGGATCTGTGCACCGCGCGACGACATCAGCAGCTCACCCAAGGGCGTCTCGGCCGCACGGAAGGCGATGCCATCCACTCGGCCGCCGTCCATCGCTTCAAGCGTGATCTTGATATGCGACTGACCGACGAGGCGGGAATCGCGCAGTCTGTGGCTCGGAAGGGCGAAGACGGGCTGCGGATGGCCCGAGCCATAGGGACCGGCTGTCTCCAGCCTATCGATCAGCTCCACAGTCGCGCCGCTTGCGCCGAGCGCACCGTCGATCTTCAACGTTTCGTTGGCAACGAGCCCTGCTACCTGTTTCTCCGCCTTCTCCGTGAAGAAAGCGCGCAGCTTGCCGAGGTTGCTTCGCTCCACCGTCAGACCGGCCGCCATCGCATGGCCGCCGCCCTTGGCCAGCAGACCGGCATCGACGGCTGCGCGCACCATGCGACCCATGTCGAAGCCGTTGATGGATCGGCCGGAGCCTGTGCCCTTGCCCGACGGATCGAAAGCGATGGCGAAGGCCGGCCGGCGGAATTTGTCCTTGAGGCGCGATGCAATGAGGCCAACGATTCCCGGATGCCAGTTCTCGCGCGCCGTGATGATGACGGAAGCGCCGTCGCCATTGCCATATTCCGCCAGCGCCTCGGCCTCGGCCTCCTGCAGCATGGCGGCCTCCATGGCCTGTCTCTCGCGATTGAGCTCGTCCAGCTTCGCGGCGATCGTGTCGGCTTCGCCACCATCGGCCAGCGTCAGCAGGCGTGCACCAAGAGCAGCATCGCCGATACGGCCGCCGGCATTGATGCGCGGGCCAATCAGGAAGCCGAAGTGATAGGGTGTGACGGGACCATTGAGACCGGCTTTGCGAAAGAGCGCCGCGAGCCCGAGATTGCCCTGATGGCGGGCGGCGATCAGTCCTTTGACGACATAGGCGCGGTTGAGGCCCTTCAGCGGCACGACATCGCAGACGGTCGCGAGCGCGACGATATCGAGCCAGGCAAGCAGGTCGATCGAACGCACGCGGGAATCACCGGCCTCGCGCAGCAGCCGTAAGGCTGCGACCAAAACCATGAAGACCACCCCCGCGGCACAGAGATGCCCCTGCCCCGAAAGATCGTCTTCGCGGTTCGGATTGACCAGCGCATGGCATGGCGGCAGCTCATGCGCCACCTGGTGGTGATCGATGACGACGACGTCGATATTACGCGCCCTTGCCGCATCAAGCGATTCGAAGCTGGTGGAGCCGCAATCGACGGTCACGATCAGCGTCGCGCCATTGTCGATAAGCTGATTGATGGCCGTGGGATTGGGGCCGTAACCCTCGAAGATACGATCGGGAATATAGATGCTGGCCGGGACGCCGAAATGGGTCAGGAAGCGATAGAGCAGCGCCGAGGAGGCAGCGCCATCGACATCGTAGTCGCCGAAGATCGCGACCGTCTCGCCCTTGCTGATCGCATGCAACAGCCGTCGTGCGGCCTTTTCGCAATCGGTCAGCAGATGCGGGTCCGGCATTAAGCCGCGGATGGTCGGATCGAGGAAGGCCATGGCTTCATCCTGCCCGACGCCGCGGCCGGCAAGCACGCGGGCAATCAGTTCAGGCAGACCATGCGTCTGCGCAATGGCGAGCGCCCTGTTCTGGCCGGCCTGATCGAGCCTGGATACCCAGCGATTGCCTGATACCGAGCGCTCGACA
Source organism: Martinezella sp. CNPSo 3957 (assembly GCF_057784395.1). Taxonomy (NCBI): domain Bacteria; kingdom Pseudomonadati; phylum Pseudomonadota; class Alphaproteobacteria; order Hyphomicrobiales; family Rhizobiaceae; genus Martinezella; species Martinezella sp. CNPSo 3957. The sequence continues at coordinate 127,436 of NZ_JBXSOU010000008.1, read as the reverse complement.
CCCAGAAATGCCCGCTGAACTGGATCGACCGGTTGCTCCACCATCTCTCCCGGAATTTGAGAGCGGCGTCCCTTTGAGGCACGCCGCCGCTGCTGAGACTATTCTTTCGGCCGCTCGATGCGGATGACCTGCGGCTCGCCGACGAGATAGCCTTCGTTCTTGATTGCCGCAACCGCCTTGCGCACCGAATCCTCCGTCGTCGCGTGGGTGACGAGGATGATCGTCTGGTGATCGGATGGCGCCAGATGCTGCTTGGAGCGCTGGACGATCGATTCGAGCGAAATATGGTTTTCCGCCATACGGGTCGCGACGCTGGCAAAGACGCCGGTACGGTCAAGCACGGTCAGGCGGATGAAATAGCCGCCTTCATGGCTCTGCATCTGCGCCTTGCGGTAGGGCTCCAGCGCCTTGGCGGGGTGCCCCAGCACCGGGACACGCTGCTCGCCCGGCCGGCTCTTGGCGATATCAGCGATGTCGCCGAGCACGGAAGATGCGGTGGCATTGCCGCCGGCACCGGGGCCGACCATCAGCAGTTCGCCGAGAATATCGGATTCGATCGCCACGGCATTGGTAACGCCATCGACCTGGGCGATGACCGAATCGAGCGGCACCATGGTCGGGTGCACACGCTGCTCGATGCCGCTTTCGGTGCGCTGGGCGACGCCGAGCAGCTTGATGCGGTAGCCGAGATCGGCGGCAGCGCGGATATCCTCGATGGAAACGTTGGTGATGCCCTCGAGGTAGATATCATCGGCCGCAATGCGGTTGCCGAAGGCAAGCGTCGTCAGGATGGCAAGCTTATGAGCCGTGTCATTGCCCTCGATGTCGAAAGCCGGATCGGCCTCGGCATAGCCGAGACGCTGCGCTTCCTTGAGGCAATCGGCGAAGGACAGGCCTTCTTTCTCCATCCGGGTCAGGATGTAGTTGCAGGTGCCGTTCATGATGCCATAGACGCGGGAAATCGTATTGCCCGTCAGGGATTCGCGCAGGGCCTTGATGACCGGGATGCCACCGGCAACGGCTGCTTCGAAATTCAGCAGGGCACCCTTCTCTTCGGCGATCTGCGCGAGCTCGACACCGTGATAGGCAAGCAGCGCCTTGTTGGCGGTGACGACATGCAGGCCGCGTGCAAGCGCTGCGCGCACAGCTGCATTGGCCGCGCCCTCGGAACCGCCGATCAGCTCGACGAAGACGTCGATATCGGCCTTCTGCGCCAGATCGACCGGACCGCCGAACCATTCGATGCCTGTTAGATCGATGCCGCGATCCCGCGTGCGATCGCGCGCCGTAACAGCGACGATCTTGACGGGACGACCGCAGGTAACGGCAAGCTCGTTAGCGCGGCTCTGGATGATGCGGACGAGCGAGGCACCAACGGTACCCAAGCCCGCAATGCCGATTTTGAGGGCATCTGCCATGGAAAATTCCTGATCAGTATTGGGACGGCAGCCGCGGAAACGGCTGCCGCACGATATTATGAACGATGAGCGTTCAGCGAAATCACATTGTGCATGGCCTCATCCGCGGTGGAGAGGAAACGCTTCAGATTGCGCGCCGCCTGACGGATGCGATGCTCGTTTTCAACAAGCGCTATGCGCACGTAATCGTCGCCCTGCTCGCCGAAGCCGATACCTGGAGCAACTGCGATGTCGGCTTTCTCGACCAGTAGCTTGGAGAATTCCAGCGAGCCGAGATGACGGAACTTTTCCGGGATCTTCGCCCAGGCGAACATGGTCGCCGCCGGCGGTGGCACGTCGAAGCCGGCCTTGCCGAAGCTGTCGACCAGAACGTCGCGACGGCGCTTGTAGATGTTGCGAACTTCGGCGATGTCGGAGCCGTCACCATTCAGCGCGTGGGTCGCCGCCACCTGGATCGGCGTGAATGCACCGTAATCGAGGTAGGACTTCACGCGTGTCAGCGCCGCGATCAGCCGCTCGTTGCCGACTGCGAAGCCCATGCGCCAGCCGGGCATCGAGAAGGTCTTCGACATCGAGGTGAACTCGACGGTTACGTCGATAGCACCCGGGACCTCCAGCACAGACGGCGGCGGCGCGTCGTCGAAGTAGATTTCCGAATAAGCCAGATCCGAAAGCACGATAATGTCGTGCTTCTTAGCGAAAGCGACGACTTCCTTGTAGAAGTCCAGCGTCGCCACATAGGCTGTCGGGTTCGAAGGATAGTTCAGGATGAGCGCGAGCGGCTTCGGGATCGAGTGGCGCACGGCCCGCTCCAGCGGCGGGAAGAAGCTGTCATCCGGCTCGACCGGGATCGAGCGGATCACACCGCCGGCCATCAGGAAGCCGAAGGCATGGATCGGATAGGTCGGGTTCGGGCAGAGGATCACGTCGCCGGGCGCAGTGATCGCCTGCGCCATATTCGCAAAGCCTTCCTTTGAGCCGAGGGTGGCGACCACCTGCGTATCTGGATTGAGCTTCACGCCGAAACGGCGGGCATAATAGGCGGCCTGCGCGCGGCGAAGGCCAGGAATGCCCTTGGAGGAGGAATAGCGATGCGTGCGCGGATCCTGAACCACTTCGCACAGCTTGTCGACGATCGCCTTGGGGGTGGGAAGATCTGGATTGCCCATGCCGAGGTCGATAATGTCCGCCCCGCCCGCTCGCGCGCTCGCTTTCAAACGATTGACCTGTTCGAAAACGTAGGGCGGCAAACGCCGGACTTTATGAAACTCTTCCATTTCTTTCCCCATGGGACAGCGGCCCTCAAAACCGCGCTGAAGTTCGTTGATCTCCCGGCCAGCCGCGATACGAACTTGGGACTCGCGGCGCCGTATTCATGCTATCTCGAAAGATAAGGTGAATCTTGGGCGCTTATGCACGCAAAATGCAATCCGCCCGTCAAGATACATCCAATTTCGGCCTATCCGAACGCTTTGCGTCCAAATCGCCTGAAACGCAAGGCTAATTCTGCGTTTGGGCAGGCTGCGTGCCGCTCTCTTTTTGAATTTCCTGCAGCGTATCCTGGCCATGTTCGGCAGCGAGCTTGCGCATTTCGGCGACGCGCTTCTGGTACTCGGCCTCCGAAATCGTGCCAGCCTTGCGCTGCGATCCGAGCGCCGTCAGCTGCTTGACCAGATCGCCCGCCTGCTGATCGTTGATCTGGACGTTTGCAGCGGTCGGCGGCGCGTTGAAGGAAGGATAGCCGTCCTTGTAATATTGCTGCGTGCTGGTTTCCACCACCGGCGTGCCCTTGGCGGGCTTTACGATGACAGCCTGAGGCGGCTGCTTGCGCTTGGCGAAGGCCGCCTTTTCCTCGGGCGTCGAGCAGCCCGCGAGCGTCAATGCGAGAATTCCGCACATTGCACCGCAGAGTACGGAATACCGGTTCAGTCTTGCCACCATGCCGCCGCCCATAATTGTCTTCCTGCGCTATTCCTTGCTGTGGGTTGCGACTGTTAAATTTGTCGCAGCAGCAAAGCAAGAGCAGGGTTGCGTTTCATTCGACTTGTATTCCTTTTCCCGCAAGATGTACAAATGGAAAACAAGACACGAGCTGCCGCCGGGAGGATGATGCGTGACCGACAGCAAGCGGGACAAGAATGAAGGTAATGGCGGCTTTCCCGGCTTTGATCCAAAGTCAGTCGAGCCTTACATCGTCAAGGATCCCGAAGCGATGGCCGTCAACTTTGCCCGTGCGCTGGAAAATCTCGGCAAGGCGGCCTCCGCCTGGCTTGCGCCACGCGAGCGCGGCGAGAAGGTCGATACGGTTGCCGATCCCTTCACCGACATGGTCAAGACACTCTCCAAGGTCGGAGAGTACTGGCTTTCCGATCCCCGCCGGACGCTGGAGGCGCAGACTCATCTGCTTTCCGGCTATTTCGGCCTGTGGACGAAGACCATGCAGCGCCTCAGCGGCGATTCGTCAGCCGAAGCCGAACCTGTGAAGGACAGGCGCTTTGCCGATGAGGACTGGCAGAAAAATCCTTTCTTCGACTTCCTGAAGCAGACCTATCTTCTGACGTCGAACTGGGCGGAAAAGCTGGTTGGCGAAGCGGAAGGACTGGACGAACATACGCGTCACAAGGCGGCGTTTTATACGAAGCAGATCACTGCCGCCTTCTCGCCGACCAATTTCATCGCGACGAATCCGCAGGTCTACCGCGAAACCATCGCCTCCAATGCCGAGAATCTCGTGCGCGGCATGAAGATGCTGGCGGAAGATATCAGCCTCGGTCACGGCGAGCTGCGGCTGCGACAAACGGACATGACGAAATTCGCTGTTGGCCGCGACATGGCACTCACCCCGGGCAAGGTCATTGCGCAGAGCGATGTCTGCCAGGTGATCCAATATGAGCCGGCGACCGACAAGGTCTTGAAACGGCCGCTGCTGATCTGCCCGCCCTGGATCAACAAATTCTACATTCTCGATCTCAACCCACAGAAATCCTTCATCAAATGGTGCGTGGAGCAGGGTCACACGGTCTTCGTGATCTCCTGGGTAAACCCGGACCATCGCCATGCGACGAAGGACTGGACCTCCTATGCCCGCGAGGGCATCGATTTCGCCCTGGAGGCGGTCGAAAAGGCAACGGGCGAGCAGGAGGTCAATGCTATCGGATATTGCGTCGGCGGCACGCTACTTGCAGCCACGCTTGCCCTCCATGCCAAGGAAAAGAACAAGCGCATCCGAACGGTCACCTTCCTGACGACGCAGGTCGATTTCACCTTTGCTGGCGATCTGAAGGTTTTCGTCGACGAGGAGCAGATCGCAGCGCTCGAAGAGCAGATGAATGTGCTCGGCTATCTCGAAGGCTCGAAGATGGCGACGGCTTTCAACATGCTGCGCGCCTCCGAACTGATCTGGCCCTATTTCGTCAATAACTATCTGAAGGGGCAGGAACCCCTACCCTTCGACCTCCTGTTCTGGAATGCCGATTCGACGCGCATGGCCGCGGCCAACCATTCATTTTACCTGCGCAACTGCTACCTCAACAATGCATTGAGCCAGGGCAAAATGGTGCTCGACGGCAAGACGCTGTCGCTGAAGGACGTACGCATCCCCGTCTACAATCTGGCGACGCGCGAAGACCATATCGCGCCGGCCAAATCGGTCTTCGTCGGCAGCCAATGTTTCGGCGGTCCGGTGGAATTCGTCGTGACCGGCTCCGGTCACATTGCCGGTGTCGTCAACCCGCCCGACAAGCACAAATACCAGTTCTGGACAGGCGGCCCGTTGGGCGGAGACTATGAGGATTGGCTCGCCGAGGCAAAGGAAACGCCTGGCTCCTGGTGGCCACATTGGCATGCCTGGATCCTCGAGCAAGACCATCGCATGACGGCTGCGCGCAAACCCGGCGGCAAGGCCCTCAATGCGCTGGAAGAAGCACCCGGCAGCTACGTCCTGGAACGGGCGTAGGCAGTCGCCGATTATGCAATTTCCTTCGCCTCTCGTCCCTGCCCGCCTGATTTCCCGCTACAAGCGCTTCCTCTTCGATGCCGAGCTGGAGGACGGCACCTTCATCACCGGCTCCTGCCCGAATACCGGATCGATGCTTGGGCTGACGACGTCCGGTTCGCGCATCTGGCTTTCCGAGCACGAGGGCGCGAAGCGAAAATACCGCCATGTCTTCGAATTGATCGAAGCCGACGACACGACCGTCGGCGTCAATACCGCCATGCCGAACCGCATTGCAGCCGAAGCGATCGCGCTCGGGCAAGTCTCCGATCTCGGGGAGTACACGATGGTCAAACGCGAGCAGAATTACGGCCGCAACTCCCGCATCGACCTGCTCTTGACCGACCCTTTGCGGACAACCACCTATGTCGAGGTGAAAAACGTCCATTTCATGCGGCAGCCCGGTCTTGCAGAGTTCCCCGATACGGCGACGGCACGCGGCGCCAAGCATCTGGAAGAACTCGGCGATATGGCCGAGGCCGGCTACCGCGCCGTTATGTTGTTCGTGATCCAGCGCAATGATTGCCATCGCTTCCGCATCTGCGGTGATCTCGATCCGGTCTACGCGAAGGCCTACCATCGCGCATTGGCGCGTGGTGTCGAAGTCTATGCGCTGAAATGCAGGGTTTCGCCGACGGAAATCGCGCCTGCCGGGTTGATCCCGATAGACGAACCCGGCATAGCTGCATTAGAACAGTTTAAGATCTCTATCGAAGGCTAGTCATGGTGAATTACATCGAAGCCGCAACGGCGCCGGCGAAAAATACGGGTGCTATCCGCATCTACGGAGAGGACGCCTTTGCCGGAATGCGCAAGGCTTGCCAGCTGACCGCGCGCTGCCTCGATGAACTCACCGCGATCGCCAAGCCCGGCGTGCCCACCGACGTCATCGACCGTTTCGTCTTCGAATTCGGCATGGATCACGGCGCCTATCCGGCGACGCTGAACTACCGCGGCTACATGAAATCCTCCTGCACGTCGATCAACCACGTCGTCTGTCACGGCATTCCCAATGACAAGCCGCTGCGCGAGGGCGATATCGTCAATATCGACGTGACCTATGTGCTCGACGGCTGGCACGGTGATTCCAGCCGCATGTATCCGGTTGGCGAAATCAAGCGATCGGCCGAACGGCTTCTTGAAGTCACCTATGAATCTCTGATGCGCGGCATCGCCGCCGTTCGTCCGGGTGCCCGCACGGGCGCCATCGGCGAAGCGATCCAGACCTATGCCGAGGGTGAACGCTGCTCGGTCGTGCGTGACTTCTGCGGCCACGGCGTCGGCAGCCTCTTCCACGACTCGCCGAACATCCTGCACTACGGCCGCGTCAATGACGGCCCGGAACTGCGCGAAGGCATGATCTTCACCATCGAGCCGATGATCAATCTCGGCAAGCCGCATGTGAAAGTGCTCGGCGATGGCTGGACCGCCGTCACTCGCGACCGTTCGCTCTCGGCGCAGTACGAGCATACGGTCGGCGTCACTGCGACGGGCTGTGAGATCTTCACCCTGTCGCCCGGCGGCCTCGACCGCCCCGGCTTGCCGCCGCTGCAGGGATAATTCATGGCGAAACGTCCCGCTTCTTCCAATGGACATGGTGACATGCCCCTCGAAAGAGGCGGGAAGCCGGAGACTTTAGAAGAGGCTCCGCTGCTCGACGAGCGGCTGTTCTTCCCCCAACAGACTGTCAAGCCGGCCTCGCAGACCACCAAATCCGCCCCGATGGCCAAATCCGCGCCAGCCAATGGCGAAGCCCATTATCATGGTCACCGCGAACGGTTGCGCAATCGCTATCGCGACGGTGGCGACGCGGCGTTGGCCGATTATGAAATCCTCGAGCTGCTGCTCTTTCGGCTGATCCCGCGTCGCGACACGAAACCCATCGCCAAGGCCTTGCTCACCCGCTTTGGCACGCTTGGAGGCGTGTTCGGTGCGCCGGTCGGCCTGTTGACCGAGGTCAGTGGCGTCGGCGATGCGGTCGCGCTCGACCTGAAGCTGGTCGCGAGCGTCGCACAGCGTATGCTGAAGAGCGAATTGACGGGCAAGCCGGTGCTCTCCTCCTGGAAAGCGCTTATCGATTATTGTCATGCCGCCATGGCGCACGAAGCCCGCGAGCAATTCCGCCTACTGTTTCTCGACAAGCGCAATGCCCTAATCGCCGACGAGGTACAGGGCTTCGGCACCATCGATCATACGCCGGTCTATCCGCGCGAGGTCGTCAAACGCGCACTCGAACTCTCCGCCTCGGCGGTGATTCTGGTCCACAACCACCCGTCGGGAGACCCAACCCCATCCCGCGCCGATATCGACATGACAAAGACCATCATCGATACCGCCAAGCCCTTGGGAATCACTGTTCACGACCATGTTATCATTGGAAAAAACGGCCACGTCAGCTTCCGGGCATTGCGATTGATCTGAAATCACCGAACGATTCCTAAGATTTTTAGTTAAAAATACAGCTCACACTTTTGATATATTTATATTTTTTAAAGCAGCCGACACTTCCGATTTTTCGAAGTGGCTGTGACTCGCCAATCCCCGTCAGTTACCATTTTTCAGTTCAGCGTCAGGATCATCTGGCAGAAGGATCGCGGCTATCGCAACGGCAAGCCTGCCGGCGGAAGTTGCTGTTTTGATTTAACCAATCCGCCTCAGTGGTCGACCCGATCCGGAGATCGCATGCAGAAGACATCGCCGACACTTGCCTCTCGCCTTTGCCGTTTTGGCCGTGGCGCGTTCGTTGCCTCGATCGGTTTCGCGGCAATCGCTGGCGGCTTCTATGCTCACATGCTCTGGACGACGAATTTCCATCCGGTCATCGCCGGCGAGCTCTACCGCTCTTCACAGCCATCGGCCAGCAACATCGCCGAGTTTCAGAAGCAATACGGTATCAAGACCATTATCAACCTGCGCGGCGACAATAGCGGGCACCATTGGTATGATACCGAAGTTGCTCAGGCGAAAGCGCTCAACATCGACCATATCGATTTCCACATGTCTTCGGGCCGCGAGCTGACACAGGAACAGGCGGCGCAGCTTGTCGAGATCATGCGGAATGCGCCGAAGCCGATCCTCATTCATTGCCAGGCCGGGGCCGACAGAACCGGCCTAGCCTCGGCACTTTACCTCGCCGCCATTGCCAAGACGAATGAGGCTACCGCAGAGGGCCAGATGTCGATCATCTATGGTCACCTGCCGTTCTCCTTCACCCGTGCCTATGCCATGGACCGTACCTTCGAGAAGCTGGAACCCTGGCTTGGCCTTTCAGCGTCCTGAGCGCCAAACTTCCCGTTAGATAATCTGTAACATTGAGCCGCTACCGGTTGACGGAGTGCATGTTGCATTGCGACATTGATTCCCTAGTCCAGTCATCCGAGGCTTCCCGATGGACCAATTCGATCTCCTAGTCGTGGGTAGCGGCCCTGCCGGCCGCAGAGGCGCTATCCAGGCCGCCAAACTCGGCAAGAAGGTGCTCGTCGTCGAGCAAGGCAAACGGGTCGGCGGCGTTTCGGTCCACACCGGCACCATCCCTTCGAAGACATTGCGCGAAACGGCGCTCAACCTTTCGGGTTGGCGAGAACGCGGCTTCTACGGCCGCGCCTACCGCGTCAAACAGGAAATCAGCGCCGAAGATTTGCGCCGCCGCCTGCTGATCACTCTCGACCACGAGGTCGAGGTGCTTGAGCATCAGTTCGCCCGTAATCGCGTCCAGCATATTCGGGGCAAGGCAAGCTTCGTCGATCCGCAGACGATGCAGATCGTCAAGGATGATGGCGAAGTCGTCACCGTGTCCGCCGCCAGCATTCTGCTTGCAGTCGGCACCAAACCTTTCCGTCCGGATTACATGCCGTTCGACGGTAAGACGGTTCTCGACAGCGACGAACTCCTCGATATCCAGGATCTGCCGCGATCGATGGTCGTCATCGGCGCCGGCGTCATCGGCATCGAATACGCCACAATCTTCAGCGCGCTCGACACGCAGGTGACGCTGATCGATCCGAAATCCACCATGCTCGATTTCATCGACAAGGAGATCGTCGAGGATTTCATCTATCAGCTGCGTGATCGCAACATGAAGCTGCTGCTCGGCCAGAAGGCCGAGAAAGTGGAGCGCCTGGCGAACGGCAAAGTCGAACTGACGCTCGACAATGGCCGCCATATCACCACCGACATGGTTCTCTTCGCTGCCGGCCGCATGGGTGCCACGGATACCCTCAATCTTGCCGCTGCCGGCCTCGAGGCCGATGCGCGCGGCCGCCTGAACGTCAATCCGGAGACTTTCGCCACCAAGGTTCCGCATATCTTCGCTGCAGGCGATGTCGTCGGCTTCCCGAGCCTTGCCTCCACGTCGATGGAACAGGGCCGCATCGCCGCCCGCGTCGCCGTCGGTGCGATCGCCAAGGAGCCGCCGAAATACTTTCCCTACGGCATCTATGCCGTGCCGGAGATTTCCACCTGCGGTCTCTCGGAGGAAGAGGTCAAGGACCGGCACATTCCCTATGAATGCGGTATCGCCCGCTTCCGCGAGACGTCGCGCGGCCATATCATGGGCCTCGATACCGGCCTCTTGAAGATGATCTTCTCGTTGAAGACACGCCGCCTGCTCGGCGTCCACATCGTCGGCGAAGGCGCCACCGAACTCGTGCACATCGGCCAGGCCGTGCTGAACCTCAAAGGCACCGTCGAATATTTCGTCGAAAACACCTTCAACTATCCGACGCTCGCGGAAGCCTACAAGATCGCCGGCCTCGACGCCTGGAACCGCATGGGCGACATCAAGTCGGAGATTTGAGCGCGTCCGTGAAACCTCACCCTAAGTGAGGCCGATAGGTCTCACGCAAGGGCTTCGATCAGGGGCAGGACTTCGGCGAAGGAACAGATGCTGTATTTCGGGGATGGAAGCGTGTCTGGCCAAGAAGTGCCAGCAGCGTAGAATACACCTCGTATTCCCGCCGCCTCCGCGCCCCTGACATCGGCCTCTGGATTGTCACCAACAAAAATGCAGCTTGCCGGGGCCACGCCCAACCGTTCAGCGGCAAGCTGAAAAATTCTCGCGTCCGGCTTCCGCAGGCCGACATCCTCTGAAATGACCACGAGATCCACGGCATCTCTCAGTCCGGTGATCTCAATTTTTGCGGATTGAACGTCGCTATGGCCATTGCTGATGATGGCCGTCTTCAAGCCGTGCCTGCGCAGCGCGGCAAGCATTTCAAAGGCGCCTATCGAGGACCGTGCGAAATGTGGGTAGCGCCTTTGAAAATCAGAGAGCAAGAGAACTCCGCAATCATCGCTCACACCGAGAGCAGCCGCTAACCGCGGATAAAGCTTTTGTTTGTCGACGAGACCTTCCTTCTCCAAGGCAAAGAACGTCGCCTGAAAATTCTGAAAAGTGACGCCCTTCAGTTGATCTTCAAGCCGTTTGAATTGATCCGGCAAGAATGCCATCAGGGCGGCGCGTCGATCGATAAGGGTTTCGTCCAGGTCAAACATTGCCGCTTCAATCAAGTTCGGCCTCCTTCGCCGTTCACCGTGCTAGGCTTCGGGTAGAGACTAAGGCTCTAATGAGAAGTGTCCATTGCAAACGATCGAGTTAGGCTGCAAGCGCTGCCTGAACCGCAAAGGCGATATGGAGCCGGACTAGGCAATATCGACTAAGCCGATGGTGTCAGAAAGCTTCAATGATATCGGCACAACAAAAAAGCCCCGCCGCGAACGGCAGGGCTTCAATTTCAGTCGGAAAGAGAACCGATTATTCGGCGCTGTCTTCAGCAGCCTTCTTCTTCGGAGCGGCCTTCTTCTTCGGAGCGGCAGCTTCTTCCCCTTCGGCCGCAGCTTCAGTCGCTTCAGCCTTGGCCGCAGCCTTCTTCTTCGGAGCTGCCTTCTTGGCAGCTGGCTTGTCTTCTTCTTCGTCGTCAGCCAGCAGCGCTTCCTTGGAAACGGTCTTGTCGGTGACGTTAACCTCGGTCAGCAGATGGTCGATGACCTTTTCTTCAAAGATCGGGGCGCGCAGGTTAGCGGAAGCGCCCGGCGTCTTGCGGAAGAATTCCAGGATTTCCTTTTCCTGGCCCGGGAACTGCTGAAGCTGTGCGTAGAGAGCACGCTGCAGTTCGTCTTCGCTGACTTCGACACCGGCCTTCTCGCCGATTTCGGAGAGAACGAGGCCAAGGCGAACGCGACGCTCAGCGAGCTTGCGGTATTCTTCGCGAGCCTTTTCCTCCGTGGTGTCTTCGTCTTCGAAGGTCTTGCCGGATTCGCTGAGGTCGGTTTCGATCTGGCGCCAGATGCTGGCGAATTCAGCGTCGACGAGCTTCTGCGGCGTGTCGAACTGGTACATTTCGTCGAGCTGATCGAGGATCTGACGCTTGACCTTCTGGCGGGTAACCGAACCGTACTGGCTTTCGATCTGGCCGCGAACGATCTCCTTCAGACGGTCAGCCGATTCGAGGCCGAGCTTGGAAGCGAGTTCGTCGTTGATTTCGACTTCGCCAGGAGCTGCAACTTCCTTGACATTGATGTCGAAGGTAGCTTCCTTGCCGGCGAGGTTCTTGGCCGGATAATCGGCCGGGAAGGTTACGGTGATGACCTTCTCATCGCCAGCCTTGAGGCCGACGAGCTGCTCTTCGAAGCCCGGGATGAAGCGGTTGGAGCCGAGAACGAGCTGCGCGTCTTCGTCCTTGCCGCCGTCGAAGGCAACGCCATCGACCTTGCCGAGGTAATCGATGGTGACGCGGTCGCCGTTGGCGGCCTTGCCCTTCTTGGTCTCGTAGCTGCGGGCGCTTTCGGCGATCTTGAGGATCTGCTCGGTCACTTCGTCTTCGCCGATCTCGGCGACTTCGCGGGTAACCTTGATGCCGCTGACCGGCTTCAATTCGATCGCCGGGATGACTTCGTAAGACAGTGTGAATTCGAAATCGGCCTCGGCGGAGAGGATCTTTTCTGCCTCGTCCTGGTCTTCCGTCATCGCGATTTCCGGCTGGGTGGCCGACTTTTCGCCGCGCTCGGTCAGGATCGCCGGCGGCTGGTCGCGAACGATTTCGTTGACGAGATCGGCCATGATCGACTTGCCGTAGACCTTCTTCAGGTGCGAGACCGGAACCTTGCCCGGACGGAAGCCGTTGATGCGGACCTTGTCCTTGACCTCGGCCAGGCGCTCGTTCATGCGCACTTCCATGTCCTTGGCCGGGATGACCACCTTGATTTCGCGCTTCAGCCCTTCAGCGAGCGTTTCGATAACCTGCATTGTCCTACCTTCATTCATGGCGGCCGTGCCCAGCCTGCCGTTCGTTTCGATGAGCACGACGCCGGAAAATCCCGAGCGTGGCTTGGATGCAATTCTATTTCACCTTGCAAGAGCGCCGCGCATTCAAACAAACGCGCAAAAGGCAGCTCTATCCCGTCACGAGCCAAAACATCTTGTCCACTTCCTCATCGAAAGCGGGATGCTTTGGGCAAGATGGCGCGTCCTGCGGCATTTGGAAGACAGGCTTGGTCAGCCTCCCCCCGTCCACAAGACAGTGTTGGTGCGGGTAGAGAGACTTGAACTCCCACGCCTTGCGGCACCAGAACCTAAATCTGGCGTGTCTACCAATTTCACCATACCCGCGTTCCCAAAACCGCATGGCGATGCCTGCCCATGGGGCCTTCCGGAGCGCGGCGTCTCTATATCACCCGTTTCAAACCACGCAAAGGAAAAATGACGGTTCCGCGACGACGCTTAAAGCTTATCGGAGCTCTTCGTGCAGATATCGTCAGTAAAGCGGCTCCTCATAGACCGATTTGCCATCGAGAAGCAGGCTTCTGATATGGGCAACACCGTCAGAAGACACGCGCGCCGCAATGGCGACGCGATTGTCGTTGCGGGCGCTCTCGATATCGCGGCCTTGCCCCTCGGGCACGTAATAGCGTTCGATGCCATAGGTGACCCCGACAATCGCCTGCTGGGGATCGGTGACATCGCCATAGAAAACATAGTCGACAGGCAGGCTTTTGAGCACGACCGTATCAGGTTTCGGATCGAGCTTTCCAAAGGATGATTCGATGATGCCCCAGTAACCGTCATCCTGTCTCTTAAGGCGAACGGACAATATCGCGGCACTTCGGCTCATTTTCGGCGGTCCCTCGACCATCGTCGAGAACGGAACCCGTGAGATGTCGTAGTTCAAGGTAACGTAGTCGCCGCGCAGAAGATCGCGTGGATCGACCGGTGCCGTCTTCAAGAGAATCTCGACGCCGCTCCGCAGGCCCCAAGCTCGCTCGCCGACCATGTAGCCAAGAACTGCCGTCTGCAAAGCGGCAATGACGATGGCAACAATCCAAAGGCGGCGGGAACTAATGGTCGGGCTCTTTTCAGCGATATCGGTCATGCCCGTGTCCCCTGACCGCTATTGCCGGAAAAGCGCCGTTCCAGCTGGATGACCAGCCAGGCGGCAATGGCCACAAGCAAGCCGGCAACGAGGAAGAACCCCGCTGTGCCGATGATCGAGCCTATCGTCTCGCCTGCAAGATAAAGAATTTCGCAGGCAAAGACGAAATAAGCGAGATAACGCACCGCGCCATTGTCGCGGCCACTGAGCGCGATGGCGATCACGGAGCTCGCCAACGTCGCCGCCGCCACGATGACAAGCGGCAATTTATCCTCGACCCAGACATTATTTTCAAAGGAACCGTTGCTGATTTCGGCATGAACCAGGAGAAAGCCGATCGATGCGATCAGAAAGGTGTAGAAAGCCGGCGCGGCGCCGGCCGTGCGGGCGAAGGGCAGGAGCGGCGAAGCGGGAACGCTGACGACGAGAAACGCTGCCATGCCGAGAGCGGCAAACAGGATCGCGGTATTCAATCCCTCATGGCGGCCAAACAGCCATGTCAGCCAGCCGACGAGCATGAGATAAGCCAAATGCCGAGCCATGGGCGCGTCGGCATAGCGGACAAGCGCAATCAGGACGGCAGCCATCAGAGGCGGCATCCAGGGCATGATTCCATACCATTCGTCGAAATGCCCCCAGAGATAGACGCCGCAAAATGCCCAGGCCAGAAAACCGGCGAGCCCGACCTGAGCCGAGGAACGGAACAGGGCCGCCACGATGCAGGCCGCAGCGAACCAGACGAGCATCATTCTCAGTTCATCGCCGGACAGATTGTACATCTGGCCGACCAGTGCCATGGCGCCACCGAAACTCAAGGTGCCGAGAATCAACAATGCAGCGGCGATGATAGAGCGACCTTGGCCTAACAAATATGCAGCCGCGAGATAGAAGGCCCATATCATCGTGACCAGCCCCAGCAGACGGGCAATTCTCGGAATGGTCTCCCAGTTTGCAGATATGAACAGCAAGATCGCAAGGCCGAGAAGCACGGCGGCGATGATGGTCAATACCCGGCCGGCGCTGAAACTCGTCTGGCGGCCATCATACTCGCCGAGGATGGCTCTCGCCGTCCCCGCATCAACCAGGCCCTTGTCGGTCCAGATCTTCAGATCCCGCTCCAGCCTGCCCCTGTACATGCCCGGCCCCCCTCGCTGCGATTCTGCTTGCGACAGAGTTAGCACAAATCGCCGCACAATCGATGCGAGCCGAGCGGTTCTGGCAGAAGCATCGGCTCACAGGAATATGTGCCATATTAATACGGAATTAAGGGATCATGCAGTATCTTCGAGGCTGGTAAATAGATACCGACTGCAGATATGCGCACAGCTCATGCCTCCCATGAAATTATTGCGCTGCACAAATTCGAAAAGTCATACTATTTATCAGACAACAAAACGGCGGTGGCGCGCCGGGCCGATGCAGATCGGAGCAAGCCTGGGGATGGATATCCCGACACAATATTCGGAGCTGCATACTCCTCCTCCCAATGCGCTCCGATCGATTGACGACACTCCTCCTCCCAGTCGTCGATCACCATAAATGACGCCCACCGCATCCCCTCCCGCGGTGGGCGTTATTTTTTACCTCCCCTAAATCGGTTTATGCTGCGCAGATGCGCATATTGGTCAGCGGACTGCAATCGAAAGGCCGCATGGCAGTTCGCAGCAGATTCGAGCCCTCCAAAACAGCAAGGCCGGCGAAAACACGGCTAAAAGCGGGCCGCCGGCTGCAAACGCTTCGGAATACCCGACATTTGCTCGAAATTGAGTTCCAGCGGCGAACCCGGTTGGCCGCGATATGCATACAAAGCAGCCACCATCTTAGGCAAATCACCCATAAGGCTTGCATTTGGCGCATAGGTGGCATGAAGCTTTCGCGCTTTTAGTTTTCGCGGCGCAGCATATATTTAAATCCATTAGATCGACGACGGAACCAATCACGGAACTGCTCGATCCTTGATCCTCGAAAGGGACTACAATGAACCTGACCCGCTCTTTCAACAACTGGCGCAAGTATCGTCAGACCGTCAACGAACTCGGCCGCATGAGCTCGCGTGAACTGCACGACCTCGGCATCGACCGCGCCGACATCCATCGCGTTGCCCGCGAAGCCACCGGCCGTTAATAGCCGGATAGGCTTCGCCCAATAGCGAAAGCCTTCTCAACGCCCGTTGCGGACCTCCGCGGCGGGCGTTCTTTTTTGCCTATCGACTGAGCAGACGCAGCATAATCGATTCCGCTGCGAGCTATTCCCCATTTGCAAAGCACACAAATTTTGAGCATCGGCTGCTTTTTGGGCGTCATATTGCACAAATGCATGGCAGACGCCTCTTCTTTGCACTGCACAATCAGTCTCTTCGCGCCTATATAGAGTGCAAGCGCTGAGGCGGTAATCGTACCGCCCGCAAACAAGATACTGAGGAAAAGATCATGAACCCGATTCGCATTGCAAAGAACTGGATCAGCTACCGCCGCACTCTGAACGAACTTGGCAACCTCTCCAGCCAGACCCTTTCGGACATCGGCGTCAGCCGTTACGAAATCCGCAACATCGCTGCTCGTTCTTTCCGTTAATAGGAACGGACTGAGCAGACTGCCTCAAGACGGCGCCTTTCGGCGCCGTTTTTGATTCCGGCGATTAGAAGCCCCGTACAATTGCCGCAAGACGTACTGCGCCACGGTAGCCGCGCGCGCCGAGTGGACATAGCCGCTGGCGCCATCACGCGCGATTTTGGAACGGAACCGCCCCCTTTTCATTTACCGGTGGAAACCTTTTAAGCAGGGAGGCGGAGAATGCAAATCCAAGGAATTTACGCCGCGCTCGCGACGGCAAGCATGGAGAAGGCGGAGGCGTTCTATACTCAACTTTTCGAGCGAGAACCTGACGATCGTCCGATGGATGGCTTGATCCAATGGCGCAATGTCGCAGGCGCGAACATTCAAATCTTCCACGACAAAGAGAATGCGGGGCATGGCAGACTAACCATGGTGGTGCCGAAAATGGATGAAGCTCGCAAATCGCTCGAAGACGTTGGCGCAAAGCTCAGGGGTGAATCGCAAGGCAACTATGGAAAGATCGCCCAATTGGTGGATCCTGACGGAAACCGCATCACTCTTGCAGAACCACCCTCAAGGTCTTTCGATAGGTAGCTCGCCCTAAGCAGGCGGACCGGAGACTAAGGTTGCCATAAGACCGCCGCTCAGTTTTGCTCGACATGCCTTAGCAAGGCATTGGATCGCCGGCCCGCCCGTGATAATGACGCGCGCATGACACAGATCACCTCCCACTCCCCCATTCACGTTATCGGCGGCGGCCTCGCGGGCTCGGAAGCCGCGTGGCAGATCGCCAATGCCGGCGTTCCGGTCATCCTGCATGAAATGCGCGGGGTGCGCGGCACGGAAGCCCACAAGACGGACGATCTTGCCGAGCTGGTGTGCTCCAACTCATTCCGCTCCGACGATGCTACCAGCAATGCCGTCGGCGTCATCCATGCGGAAATGCGCATGGCGGGTTCGCTCATCATGGCATGTGCAGACAAGCACCAGGTGCCGGCCGGCGGCGCGCTTGCTGTCGATCGCGACGGCTTTTCGGCCGCCGTGACGCAGGCAGTGCAAACCCATCCGCTGATCACAGTCGTCCGCGAGGAAATTGAAGGCCTGCCGCCAAAGGAATGGGATCAGGCAATCATCGCCACCGGTCCGCTGACGGCACCCGGCCTTGCCAGCGCCATCCAGGCCGAAACCGGCGCGGATGCGCTCGCCTTCTTCGATGCCATCGCGCCCATCGTCTATCGCGACAGCATCAACATGGACATTTGCTGGTATCAGTCGCGTTATGACAAGGTCGGTCCCGGCGGTACGGGCAAAGACTATATCAACTGCCCGATGGACGAGGCTCAATACAATGCCTTCCTCGATGCGCTGATCGCCGGCGATGCCGTTGGCTTCAAGGAATGGGAAGGAACGCCCTATTTCGATGGCTGCCTGCCGATCGAGGTCATGGCGGAGCGCGGCCGTGAGACGCTGCGCCACGGGCCGATGAAGCCGATGGGGCTCACCAATGCCCATAATCCCACGGTCAAGGCCTATGCCGTCGTGCAGCTGCGTCAGGATAATGCGCTCGGCACGCTCTACAACATGGTCGGTTTCCAGACGAAGCTGAAATATGGCGCGCAGGCAGAGATCTTCCGGCTCATTCCGGGCCTTGAAAATGCGGAGTTCGCCCGCCTCGGCGGCCTGCACCGCAATACCTACATCAACTCGCCGACCCTGCTCGACCGCTCGCTGGTGCTGAAATCCCGGCCGGGCCTGCGTTTTGCCGGCCAGATCACTGGCTGCGAAGGCTATGTCGAAAGCGCCAGCATCGGCCTGCTTGCGGGCCGCTTCGCGGCAGCGGAGCGTAAGGGTGAAGCTCCCTCGCTGCCACCGTCCACCACGGCGCTCGGCTCGTTGCTGAACCACATTACCGGCGGCCATATCGTTTCGGACGAGGAGCCGGGCAAGCGCTCCTTCCAGCCTATGAATATTAATTTCGGGCTTTTCCCGGAGCTGGAGCCGGGCTCGATCGTCAAGCCGGAGGGCGTCAAGCGCTTCCGCGGCAAGGACAAGACCATCATGAAGCGGCAGCTGATCGCCAAGCGTGCACTTGCCGACTGCGCCACGTGGCTTGGCGTACAGGCGCCCGTGTTGGCGGAAAGCGCCTGAGCTAAAGCAATTCCAGGAAAAGTGCGAAGCGGTTTTCCGTCCGGAATTGCGTAAATCAAAAGGATAGAGCGTTTCGCGATTCAAAGAAAAGCGCAAACGTTCTAACGGACTTTCATGATCTTCAGCTTGCTGCCGGCGGTGCGTGGTGATCGAGCTTCGCGTCCTCGCCGGCGACGTAATTGCCGAGCAGCCAGAGCGAGACCTCCGCAGCTTCCGTTGGCGTCTTGAACTCGAACGTGCCGTTGTGATGCGGCACATCCAGAAAATCGATCGTCAGCCCATGACCGGTTGCCGAAATCTTGGCGCGCGCCCTGCCCGGCTCGATCAGATGGACGCTGAAATGATTGCGCACGTTGCGCATGAAGCCGGCTTTGTCGTCATGCAGGCGCACGAAGACCGCCTGCCCGTCTGCTGTCGTCTGCAGTTGCCGGATCGCTTCGGTCGGAAAAGCGCGGCCGAATTCCAGAATGGCAAGGCCGGTATCGTACAGGCCATCTTCCTTGTTCTGCGATGCCATGCGCGTCGCGTAATAGGCAATGAAGATGACGATCGCGAACAATATGCACCAGACGACAATACCCACGGCAGATCCCCCTGAAATGCAAATCAAGTGCCGGCCATCTCCATAAACGCCGAGACTTGCGCGAGCTTGGTGTATTTTAGATTTTCTTTGTGATCGATGCTATCGCCATGCGCAGCTGCCGGCGCCATTGCGGCAGCACAAGGGATCGATCGAAGATGCCGGCACCAAGCTTCTGTGCCTTCTGCAGGACAGGCTCGGCCAAGGCAACAGGCAGAAAGGCGGGGAATACCGCCTGCGGTACAGGGCCTGCTGCTTTCGCCTTGGCGAGATGCTCGCGACCAAGACCGGCAAAGGCTTCGACCGCTGCCGAAATGCGCGGCTTGTCTTCACCAGCGAGAAAACTGTCGCGATCTAGCCCTGTCGCCGAGAGAATCTCCAGCGGAAGGTACACCTGGCCGCGATGGCGATTAAGCGGCATCAGAAGCAGCAAGCCGGCGATTGCCTGAGCAACGCCCGCATGGCCGGCGGCATCGGCGGAGCGCTTCGCCTCGCCTGCAGACAAGACCAGGCTTGCAAGCTGGATGAGAGCAGATGCCGTCTCGCCGGCATAGCCTTCCAGGCTGCTGCGGCTTTCCATAGGATCGTCGTAAAGATCGAAGATGCGCGCATCGATCATGTCGATCAGCGTCTGGCGCGGCAAGCGATATTCTTCGATCGCGGTCAGAAGCTCGGAGGCCAGCGGATTGGCTTCGCTCGATCCGTGAGATTGCCCCTCCAGGAGATCGCGCCAGTACTGCATGCGCACCTCGCCGGGCAGCGGCTCGTGCACGAGATCCCGCACGCGCGCCAGCTCTGCATTGAAGGCATAGAGTGCGGCCAGCGCAGGACGCTTCTCTTCCGGCGCCAGCAGGCAGGCGAGATAGCGATCGCGATCGGTGTCGCGAAGCGTTGCGAGGCAGATGTCCCGGTTGCTACGGGGCGCAGCTGTTATTGTCATACCTGGATCCGAATATCAGACGGCGATCAGCGCGGCGGCCACGGCGCGCGATTCGGACAGCATGATGTTGAATGTGCGCACGGCAGCGCCGGTGCTCATCGGGTCGGATGAAATCTGCTTTCCACGCAGGGCAGCCTTCAACTCGGCGGGAAGCGGTCGCAGCTCCATGCCGGTGCCGACGAGCAGCACTTCGATCTCGGCAGCTTCATCGAGAACCTTCTGGAAGCGATCCGGCGTCAGCGCATCGCCCTGCAGCATGTCCCAGCCGTAGATGCCCGAGGGCAGGCAAAGCAGCGAGCCGCGATGCGACATGTCGGCAAAGCGAAAGCCGCCATTTCCGTAAGCATCGATTGGCGCGCGTCCGGGGAAATGCGCGTTTCGGATTTCTATACCTTTAGCCACTGTATCACACCGCTGGTTTGCCTGACTGGATGTTGCCGGCTGCGGGTCCATTGCTTTCGCCGCCGGTCTGGAACTTATCCGGCCGCAGCTTGAACAGGATCAGCACGGGCGCCGCAATATAAATCGACGAGAAAGTGCCGACCGCGACGCCGAAAAGCAGGACGAAGGTGAAGGCACGGATCACCTCGCCGCCGAAAATATAGAGCGCGAGCAGCGCCAGAAGCGTCGTCGCAGATGTCAGAATGGTACGAGATAATGTCTGATTGATGGAGGCATCGATCAAAATCGGCAACGGCATCTGCGAATAGCGCTTCAGGTTTTCGCGCATGCGGTCATAGACGACAACCGTGTCGTTCAGCGAATAGCCGACAATCGTCAGGATCGCGGCAATACCGGTCATGTTGAATTCCATGCCTGATAGCACGAAGAGGCCGAGCGTCAGGATGACGTCGTGCAGCGTCGCGATGATCGCGCCGACTGCGAACTGCCATTCGAACCGAAGCCAGATGTAGATCAGAATTGCTGCCAGCGCCGCCAGGACGGCAAGGGAGGCCGTCATGGTGATTTCGCCCGATACCGCCGGGCCGACGACCTCGACGCGAGAGAAATTGTAGTTCCTGCTCAATTCGTCCTGCACCTGGGAAACGGCCGACTGTTCGGCGTTCTCGCCACCGTCCTGCGCATGGACGCGAACCACGGCGCCAAGCCGATCGGCCAACCGCTCGACACGCACGTCGCCAGGTACGACGGCTTCAAGGCGCGTCTGAATATCCGCAACATCGGCAACACCCTGCTTGGCGCGGACCTCGATGATCGATCCGCCGGCAAAATCGATGCCGAGGTGCATGCCGACCGTCGCGAAGGCAATGAGCGTGATGACGGACAGGGCGGCGGAGACCGTAAACGTATAGCGGCGGATGCCCATGAAGCGAATATTGGCATTATCAAAAATGCCGCTGCGCACGCCAACAAGCAAGGTGCGCGGCTTGCGGCGTGAAATCCACATATTCACGAGCGACCGCGTGACGAAGCAGGAGGTGAAGAAGGTCGAGATAACGCCAACCATCAGCGTTGCGGCAAAGCCGCGCACCGCCCCCGTGCTGGCGTAGAAGAGAATGGCAGCAACGATCAGCACCGTCAGATTGGCGTCGGCCACGGTCGCAGCTGCGCGGTTGAAGCCATGGCGCAGCGCATCGACGAGAAGATGGGTCTTCTTCTCCTCCTCGCGCACACGCTCATAGATCAGCACCAGCGCATCGAGGCCGATGCCGATGATAAGAACGATCGCGGCGACGCCGGGCAAGGTCAGCGTGATGCCGAGCAGCCCCATGAGCGCTGCGACCATGATCATATTGATGACGAGCGAGATGGTCGCGATGATGCCGAGCAGGCGATAGAAACCGATCATCAACGCGGCGACGAAGACCGCGGCGGCAATGCAGGCGATCAGACCGTAACGCGCCGTTTCGCCGCCGAGGCCCGGCTGAATGGTCCGTTCCTCGACCGTCGTCAGCGTCGCGGGCAATGGTCCGCTCTTGACCATGACGGCGAGATCCTGAGCGCCCTGGGCCGTGAAATCACCGGGAACGTCGATCTCGCCGGTTGCGATGACCGTCTTCAAAGACGCCGCGGAGATGACCTGATCGTCAAGCACGACAACGATGATCCTGCCGAGATTGCTGGCCGTCGATTGTGCAAAGCGGTGGGTCGCCTCCGGCGTCAGCTTGACGGAGACCGTGCCCTCGCCTTTTTGATTGTCAACGACCGCGACGGCATCGGAAAAATCGATGTTCGAGAGCAGCGGCTGCCGCTGCACGAGATAGCCAACGGGCGGATCATCTTCGGAAAACAGCACATCTGACCCGGCCGGTGGCTGCTTGTCCATAGCGTCCTGGACCGACATCGACTGATCTATCAGGCGGAAGCTGAGTTTGGCGGGTTGGCCGAGAAGGTTCTTCAGCCGCTGAGCGTCGGCAAGATCCGGCACCTGGACGACGATGCGGTCAGACCCTTGCCTGCGGATTACGGGTTCGCCGACGCCGAGTTGTGCGATGCGGGCGTGGATGACCTTCATCGCGCGTGCGATCGCCGATGACAAATGGCTGTCGATCTCAGCATCGGTGATATCGAGCATCAGCGCACCGTTGTCACCCTGAGATAGAACCGCGGACGGCTTATCCGGCCCTGATGTCAGCGGCTGCAGTGCCTTCAAGGCCGTCTGGATCTGTGCGGGATCGTTAATGCGAAGCTGGATCTTGCGGCCAGTGCCGGTCAGGCCTGAATAGGCGACATTGACGGTGCGCAGCCGGGTGGAGATATCGCCGACAATGCTTTCCAGGCGATCCTTCTCGACATCGCCCCGTTCCATCTTCAGCAGCAGATGCGATCCGCCCCGAAGATCGAGGCCAAGTTCGATCTTTCGGTGTGCCCACCATGTTGGAAGGAATGAAAGCGCGCGCTCGCCAAGCAGATTGGGAGCGGCCAGAAGCACGCTCAAGAGAACGACGAACCAGATCAGGGTGGTCTTCCACCAGGAGACGTGCAGCATCGCTCTCTCGAATTAGGACTTCCCTACTGCGCCCCCCTTTCGAACGAAAATGCAAAGGGCGCAGTAACACCTTGAATTTGTGCACAATCCTTCAAGAAAGTCGATCTCGAATTTGGAAGATGCGCAGCGGCGGCGGAAGCCGCCTCTCGGGAGGAGCCTTACGCGGCGTCCGCCTTGACGGGCTCACCCTTGACGCGAACCTCGGAAATAGCGCTGCGGACAACGCGGATGCGCACGCCATCGGCGATCTCGACTTCCAGTTCCTTTTCGTCGATCACCTTCGTAACCTTGCCGACGATGCCGCTGGTGACGATCTGATCGCCGCGACGAATATTCTTCAGGATTTCGTCACGCTTCTTCGCCTGCGCACGCTGCGGGCGGATGAGAAGGAAATACCAGACGACGGCCAGCGGCACGAACAGGATGATCATTTCAAAGCCGGAACCGCCGAAGGCGCTCGTGGCCGAATCTGTTGCGCTCTGCGCATATGCGTTGGTGATAAACATCGAGAACTCCCTTGAACTCCTAGCGGGAACAAGGCCCCGCGTCAGGTGGCCGGAATATAGTTACGCGCATGGCGAATGCAACAAAAACAGCCGTCAACCGTACCGTTTTCCCGGTCTGTTAGCCTTTCAGCCCCCAAGGGAGCATGATACCCGGCAAGACAGCGCGCATTTTACGACTTTCTTGCTCAATATTCAGGAGGAAACGGTGACTGAAGACCAAAACGCCCTGATCCTTGCCGAAGTCCGTCGCCTTGCGGACGCTGTCGAACGCCTGGCCGGACCGGCCCCGGCCGTCAATGACTGGAATGCCGCCGACTGCTTCGTCTGGGCCCCCACGCGACTTCATCTGCAGCCTGTGTCACGGCCGAACCGTGTGGCGCTGACCCTCATCCGCGGCGTCGATCACGTACGCGATATTCTGCACGAAAACACACTGCGTTTCGCCGAAGGTTTTGCCGCCAACAACGTGCTGCTCTGGGGCGCGCGCGGCATGGGCAAATCTTCGCTCGTCAAGGCGGTGCATGAAGACGTGCGTCGGGCGACCGGCGTTTCACTGAAGCTGATCGAAGTCCATCGCGAGGATATTTCCTCGCTGCCGGTGCTGCTCGATATCCTGAAGGCAACGCCGCATCGCATCATCATCTTCTGCGACGATCTCTCCTTCGATCATGACGACACCGCCTATAAGTCGCTGAAGGCTGCTTTGGATGGCGGCGTCGAGGGACGGCCTGATAATGTGCTGTTCTATGCGACATCCAACCGTCGCCACCTGCTGCCGCGTCACATGATGGAAAACGAACAGTCGACCGCCATCAATCCTTCGGAAGCCGTCGAGGAGAAGGTTTCGCTCTCCGATCGCTTCGGCCTCTGGCTCGGCTTTCACAAATGCAGCCAGGAAGATTATCTGCAGATGATCGACGCGTATGCCGATCACTTCAAGCTCGATCTCGATCGCGCTCAAATGCATCACGAAGCCCTGGAGTGGGCGACGACCCGCGGCGCCCGTTCCGGTCGCGTCGCCTGGCAATATATCCAGGATCTGGCCGGCCGGCTGCGCATCGTGCTGGAACGGGATTGATCCTCAATCGATCCACATCGCCATAAACGACAAAAAGCCCGGCACTGACCGGGCTTTTTGCAGAGTCCTTGAGACGCGAGGCCTACTATTCAAGGAACGTCATTGGGTTGACCGGAGCCGAATTCTTGCGGACTTCGAAGTGCAGCTGCGGCTGGCTGACATTGCCGCTCATGCCTGACGTGGCGAGCGTTTGACCGCGCTGGACCTTCTGGCCGCGAGCGACGCTAAGCGCATCCGCGTGGCCATAGACCGTTACCGTGCCGTCGTCGTGGCGAACGAGGACCGTGTTGCCGAGTTCCTTCAGGCCGTTGCCGGCATAGATGACGACACCGTTTTCGGCAGCCTTGATCGGCGTGCCCTCTGGAACGGAGATGTCGATGCCGTCGTTGCGGCTGCCGTTGACGTTGGCGCCATAGCCGGCGACAACAGCGCCGCGAACTGGCCAGCGATACTTGCCGATACCGGTCGCCTCAGGCGCATCGGCCTGCGCATCCGACTTTGCGGCATCATTGATGGACTGGCTCGGCGAAGCGGAGGCAACTTCCTTCGGCTTGGTGGGGGCATCAGCTGCCGCATCGGCATGGGCGGCAACCTTAGGTGCCTGCTTGGCGATCGGGTCGGCGGCGGCCTGCTTCGGCTCCACAGGCAGTGCGCCCGGCTTGACCGACGCCTTCTGCGGCTCGATCGATGCGGTCTTGACCGGATCTGCGGCAGCGACGCCACCGTGCGGCAACGCGAGCGCCTGACCGATACGAATGCTGTCGCCGGCCTGCATGTTGTTTGCACGCTTCAGTTCGGCAACGGAAACACCACTTTCCTTGGCAATTCTCGCCAAAGAGTCACCCGGCTTGACGACGTAGGTGCCCTTCGGCGTCGGCCCCTTGCCATTGCCGGCGGCGAGTTTATTGGGATCGGCAAGACCGGCCTGGGACTTGCCGCGCATCTGGTTGCCGGAAGGCAGCGCAAGCGCTTCCTGCTGCGGCGCCTTGGCCGGGCCGGGCATCTTGCCCCCCTTAGAAAGGTCCGTCGCTTCAGCGGCCATCTTGGCTGGGCCTGAGACACCGGCGCCATTCATCGTCGGGATGACGATCTGCTGGCCTGGCTGCGCGGCAGCGCCATTGCGCAGGCCGTTCGCGCGCAGGATTTCTTTTTCCGGAACGCCATAGCGGCGCGACAGCAGCGCAATGTTTTCGCCCTGATGCAGCGTTACGCTCGGGGCATTGACCGTGGTCCAGCCGGGAGACATCTGCTGCGCGGCGGCGGCCTTGATCGTGCCGGTAGACATCGCATCGGGAGCAAGCGCCGGTGCGGCACGGGAACCATTTCCACGCGACGAGGGAAACGGCTGCGCGAGCGCTTCGGCTTGTCCCTGCGATGCCGCACGAGGACGACCGGCACTGGCGGAAGCGCTCGGAGGAGCGAGATCGGTGCGCTGGATTGCGACAGGAGCGGTTGAAGCCCGCGCGCTGGAATAGGATGGGTTATAGCGAGCCGGAGAATTCGGGTATGGTTGCGACACCGGCGCGCTCTGCTGCGAATAGTCCTGCTGGCCGTAGCCGCCCGCCTGAGCAACGTCGGCGCGCGGCACCGGATCACCATTCGGGCCATTGAGGCCGCGCCGGTTGATCGAGCCGGTCGTTACATTGTCCGTCTTGTTAAAGAGACCGCTGAAGCGGGTCGTGTCCGAACTGCAAGCTGTGGCAGTACTCGCCAGAAGAACGGCCACCAGGACTTTCCCTGCCGATTTGCTGACGTTTGAAGAAAGACTGAAACCCATGACTCGACCCACTTAAGACGCAACCGATTATGGGTCGATTAAAGCGCGTTAATCTTACCATGCGGTTAAAGCACTGGTGCGGCATGTGTTTTTTTGAGGAATTGATAACCATAGAAAATGAAACGGTGCCAATCGCCCGTTTCCATAGGGGCATCAGCCCGAATTGGGCCTCAAAGATAGGAGGCGAGCATGGGAACGATGGGCTGGTAGGGAACGTCGAATAATTCTTCGCGCTCGAATCGGCTTCCCGTCTTCGTCAGGCGCACCAGACGACACGTATGCTCATCGACGATAAGTGGGGCTATCATCGAGCCGCCGGACACCAGCTGTTCTGCATAGAAGCGCGGCATCGTGGTAAAGGCGGCGGTGACCAGTATGCGGTCGAACGTGCCCTCGCCCGGTAAACCGGCGCTGCCGTCCGCCTGGCGGATGATGACATTGCGCAGGCCGAGCGCATCCATGCGCTGCTGCGCCGATGTCGTCAGCGTCTTGTAGCGATCGACCGTCAGCACGCGCTCGACGATCCGCCCCATGACGGCAGCGGTGAAACCGCTGCCCGTACCAATTTCGAGCACGCGGTGGCCAGGCTTGATCTTCAGGCTGTGAAGAATACGCACTACCAAATCGATGCCTTCCATGAAGGCACCGCAATCGATTGGAATTGTCCGGCTGGAATAGGCATCATCGGCAAACTGCACCGGCACGAAAGGCATGCGCGGCGTCTGCTCGACCGCCGTCATCAGATCGATGTCCAATATGCCCTCTGCCCGCAGCCGCAAAACCACAGCCGCAAAGCCTTCCTTTTCCACCAAACGAGGTGTCAATCCGCTACTCCATACCGAGCGCCCGCGCCACGCGGTCTTGCGCCGAATAATCCGTCAAATCGAGTTTCAAAGGCGTTACCGAAATACGATTTTGTTTCAACGCCTGAATATCAGTGCCCGGGCGGAAGATCCCGTTTCGCTCGCCGAAGCGAAGCCAATAATATGGGAATCCGCGGCCATCGGCCCGCTCCTCGACCTGCACGTTGAAGGCTAGATTGCCCTGTGCGGTCACTTCCGCTCCGCCGACCTCGTCGGGACGACAGTTCGGAAAGTTCAGATTGAGGAACGTCCCGTCAGGCAAATCGACAGTCATTAGCTTGTTGAGCAAAGCCGGCGCATGCGTTTCGGCGACATCCCAGGGCACGACGCGGGAGCCATTTTCATAGAGATAGGCTTGGCTCAGCGCAAAGGAACGAACGCCTTGCAGGGTGCCCTCGATCGCACCGGCTATGGTACCGGAATAGGTGACGTCGTCGGCAACGTTCGAGCCGGAATTGACGCCCGAAAGCACCAGATCCGGCTTGACGTCCATCACCTGGCGGATCGCCATGATGACGCAATCCGTCGGTGTTCCCCTGAGCGCATAGTGCTTCTCGGAAACCTTGCGCATGCGCAACGGCTCGGAAAGGCTCAATGAGTGGGCAAGACCGCTCTGGTCCGTCTCGGGCGCGACAACCCAGACATCGTCGGACAGAGTGCGGGCGATACGTTCCAACGCCGCCAGACCTTCGGCATGAATGCCGTCATCATTGGTCAGAAGAATACGCATCGCCCCCCCGATTATGCTGCTTTTTCTATCCTCTTCAGACCACCCATATATGGCAGGAGTGCGTCGGGGATAGTGACCGAGCCGTCGGCATTGAGATAATTCTCAAGGACGGCGATGAGGCAGCGGCCGACTGCAGTGCCAGAACCGTTCAGCGTGTGGACGAATTTGGTGTTCTTATCGTCCTTGCCGCGGTAGCGGGCGTTCATGCGCCGCGCCTGGAAATCTCCACAGACCGAGCAAGACGAAATCTCGCGATAGGTATCCTGCCCCGGCAGCCAGACTTCGAGGTCGTAGGTCTTGCGTGCGCCAAAGCCCATATCGCCGGTCGAGAGCGTCATGACGCGATAATGCAGGCCGAGGCGCTTCAGCACCTCTTCCGCGCAAGCCGTCATCCGCTCATGTTCGGCAATGGAGCTTTCAGCATCGGTGATCGACACGAGCTCGCACTTCCAGAATTGATGCTGGCGCAGCATGCCGCGCGTGTCGCGGCCAGCGGAGCCCGCTTCCGAGCGGAAGGATGGCGTCAGAGCCGTGAAGCGCAGCGGCAGTTTCTCTTGTTCAAGGATCTCGCCGGAAACGAGATTGGTCAGGGAAACCTCCGCCGTCGGGATCAGCCAGCGGCCGTCCGTGGTCTTAAACGAATCCTCGGAAAATTTCGGCAGCTGACCTGTTCCGAACATTGCCTCGTCGCGTACCATCAGCGGTGCGCTGACTTCGGTATAGCCATGCTCGCTGGTGTGGAGATCAAGCATGAACTGGCCAAGCGCGCGCTCAAGACGAGCAAGTTGAGCGGTCAGCACCGTAAAGCGCGAGCCTGACAGCTTTGCTGCGCGCTCGAAATCCATATAGCCGAGCGCTTCGCCGATCTCGAAATGCTCTTTCGGCTGATGGTTCCAGGTTGGCTTGGCGCCCCAGGCATGCTTGACGACGTTGTCGTGCTCGTCCTTACCGACGGGCACGTCCTCGAGCGGGATGTTCGGAATGCGCGACAGCGCATCATTGAGCTCGGCCGTCAGCGTGCGCTCTTCTTCTTCCGCAGCCGGAAGCGAGACTTTGAGGTCGGCAACCTCGGCCTTCAGCTTTTCCGCAAGCTCGCTGTTCTTCTGCGCCATCGCCGCGCCGATTTCCTTGGACGCAGCGTTGCGGCGAGACTGCATGTCCTGGACAGACTGAATGACGGAGCGGCGCTTCTCATCGAGCGCTATGAGGCTTTGCGACTGAGGCTCCGCACCGCGCTTTGCAAGCGCTGCATCGAAAGCTTCGGCATTCTCACGAATCCATCTGATATCAAGCATCTTCGTTCCAGGTCGTTTGACGTAAGTATAACTCCGACCGAGGCTTCGGTCGGAGGTCGAAACGGCAATAGCTGGGAAACGAGGCTGAACCTTCCTCGCCTAGACGTCGTCCGTCTTGGTGATCTCGGAAGTCCCGCCACTCTCTTCAAGCGTTTGCCGGCTACGTTGGCGCTCCACGAGTCTCGCCGCGTAGATGGAAATCTCGTAGAGAAGGATCGTCGGCAGTGCAAGGCCGATCTGGGACATCGGATCTGGCGGTGTCAGCACGGCGGCGACGATAAAGGCGAAAACGATCGCGAATTTGCGCTTTTCAGCAAGCCAGGTCGACGTCAGCAAGCCGACCCGCGCCAGCAGCGTCGTAATGACGGGGAGCTGGAAGACGAGCCCGAAAGAGAAGACCAACGTCATGATGAGGCTCAGATATTCCGAGACCTTCGGCATCAGCGCGATACCCACCTGGCCGTCGCCCGGCGTCTGCTGCATCTTCAGGAAGAACCACATGACCATGGGCGTGAAGAAGAAGTAGACAAGTGCGGCGCCCATCAGGAACAAGACGGGGGACGCGATCAGGAACGGAAGGAAGGCGTTGCGCTCGTTCTTATAGAGGCCTGGCGCGACGAATTTGTAGATCTGCGCGGCAATGATTGGAAAGGAGATGACCAGAGCGCCGAACATGGCGACCTTCACCTGGGTGAAGAAGAACTCCTGCGGCGCCGTGTAGATCAGTTCGGACTTCGCGAGATCGAGATGAGCCCATTCGACGGCCCATTTATAGGGATAGACAAGATAATTGAAGAGATGCTTCGCCACTGCGAAACAGCCAATGAAGGCAATGAAAAAAGCCACGAGCGACCAAATGAGCCGCGTGCGCAATTCCATGAGGTGTTCGATAAGCGGCTGTGGCTTATCGTCGATGTCACCCGTCATGCCTGGTCCTTCTTCTTGGGCGTTCTAGGCGTCTCCTTGCTGGCTGTCGCAGTGGTACGCTTCCTGGGAGCTGGAGGCGCTTTCTCTACGGCAGCAGCGGTCGCGACCTTGCGCGGGGCTCGCTTTGGTTTTTCCGTCACGATCGGCGTCTGAACGGCAGCGGCCGCAACATCCTCGGTCTTGACCGGGGCCTTGGCGCGAGGCTTGCGAGCGGCCTTCGGCTTCTCGGCAGCTTCACTCACGGCGGCCACCGGCTGCGGAACGACTGCCGCCACTGTCTCGGCAGCCGCCGGCGACGGGTTGCTCGAAGCGGCAGACGTCGGAGATGAGGCCGCAAGAGCTTCCGGCAGGCCGGACGTCACACCGGGAACCGGCTCAGACGGCAACGGAGTCGCGGCCGGAGCTGCTTTGTCCGGCGTTGCCGCACGCTGCAGATCGGCCTTTATCTCATTGCCCATTTCCCGCAGCGGGTTCATGGCTTCCCGCAGTGAGTTGACCGGATTGAGCTTCTGAGCGTCGGCGATCGTCTGGCGCACGTCGTCCAGATCCGCCTCGCGCATGGCTTCATCAAACTGGGCACGAAAGTCGCCAGCGACCTTCCTGGCCCGCGCCGTCATCTTACCGATTGTCCGCAAGGTCGCCGGCAATTCCTTGGGGCCGATCACCACCAAGGCCACGACGCCAATAACCACCAGCTCGGACCAGCCTATATCGAACATGCAAAGGCTCCTGGGCCTGCGGCAAACCTTTTAGTTTGACGCCTGCCGGACATGATTACTTCGTTTCGTCAGCCTTGTGCTCGACCGTGCGGGACGTCGTCGCCGACGTCGGCTGCGCCGAAGTATCCTCGTCGTCGTTCATACCCTTCTTGAAGCTCTTGATGCCCTTGGCGACGTCACCCATCAGCTCCGGGATCTTTCCACGGCCGAACAACAACAGCGCGATGGCCAGGACGATGAGCCAGTGCCATATGCTTAGAGAACCCATTGCTTTAACTCCCAATTACAGTGTCTTTTCGATGTAAGACGTTTGCGGATGTTTTTCAAACACGAAAATGTAGTACATCCACGCATATCGGGATAGCGAACGCCGATGCGGGCGACCGAACGTCTCCAAGCCGAGAGGATGATTGTTATATTCGCACCCGCTGATGGCGAAAGAGAGACCTGACGCTCCGTTTCGCGAAAATTCTGCCGATGCGATTGCGGTCGCCTTTCAGGAGCCGGCCGATGGTTCAATCGCTTGAGCCGCTCGGTGGCAGGATGCCAAGTTCCTCCAGATCCAGCTGCGTGATCGGATCTTCATCCTCGGTGAGCTCATCACTCATCAATGGCGAGGGAATGTTAAAATTCGCCGGGATACGGCCCGAGAGCAGCCCTGCCCCCTTCAACTCTTCGAGACCAGGCAGATCCCGCAGCTCTTCCAGGCCGAAATGATCGAGGAAATCGCGCGTCGTGCCGAGCGTCACCGGCCGTCCCGGCGTGCGACGACGACCACGGAAGCGGACCCAGCCGGCTTCCATCAGCACGTCGAGCGTACCCTTGGAGGTCTGCACGCCCCTGATATCTTCGATCTCGGCACGCGTGACGGGCTGGTGATAGGCGATAATGGCCAGCACTTCCAGCGCAGCACGGGACAGCTTGCGTACCTCACTTTCATCACGCCGGATCACGAAGGAGAGATCTGCGGCTGTGCGGAAGGCCCAGGCGCCATCCACCTGCACGAGATTGACGCCACGCATCGCGTAATCGGCCTTGAGCTTCTGCATAATGGCTGGAATATCGATGCCACGCGCCACGCGCTCTGCAATGAAAGCTTCGGAAACCGGCTGCGCCGAGGCGAAAACCAACGCTTCGGCGATGCGCTCGGCCTCGCTCAGCAGGCGATCGTCCACATCGGGCGTCTCCGCCTCGTACCCCACATGCTGCTGTTCGTCGTCCGGTTCCGTCACGCGTTCCCTGCCCTATTCCGCTGCTTCCAGTGACGAATGCTTCGGCCCGCGCCGCATGTAAAGCGGCTGAAACGCGCCTTCCTGACGAATTTCCAGCTGCCCCTCGCGCACTAGTTCGAGCGAAGCTGCGAAAGCGCTGGCGATCGCCGTCGCCCGCTCGCTTGAAGTCGTCATATAGCTCAGCAGATAATGCTCCAGGGCTGTCCAATCGGTAATTTCGCCGATCATGCGGTCAAGGATGACGCGGGCATCGGCGAGCGACCAGACCCGGCGTTTCTCGATCGTCACCTGGGTCACGGCCTGGCGCTGGCGCAGGCTGGCATAGGCGGTCAGGAGATCATAAAGGCTGGCATCGAAGGCCGATTGGCGGCGATCCGGAATATGCTCCGGCGCGCCGCGCGCGAAGATATCGCGGCCGAGGCGGTTGCGATTGACGAGATCGGTTGCGGCATCGCGCATGGCCTCAAGGCGCTTCAGGCGGAAGGCAAGCGTTGCCGCCATCTCCTCGCCCGTCGGCCCGTCTTCCTTGCTCTGCTGCGGGATGAGCAGCTTGGATTTCAAATAGGCGAGCCATGCGGCCATGACGAGATAATCGGCCGCAAGCTCTATACGGATGCGCCGGGCGCTGTCGATGAACTGAAGATATTGCTCGGCAAGCGCCAGAACGGAGATACGGGAAAGGTCGACTTTCTGGGTGCGCGCCAAATGCAGCAGCAGATCGAGCGGTCCTTCAAAGCCGGCAAGATCGACGACAAGCGACGGTTCGTGCGAGCCGCGCTGCGCCTCACCTTCCTGCCAGAGCTTGTCCATCGGCGTTGCCGCCTGCTGAAGCTTGTCCGTGCTGCCGTTCACTCTGTCACCCGTCCGTTCCTCGAAGCCCGGTTTTACGCTATGGCGAAAATCGCGTCGAATTCCGCCCGTATCGAGGCCTCATCAGCCCCGTCATTCCTGCCGAATGCCGCTTCGACCGCCTTGGCCCTTGCCAGCGACGCACCCGCCAGCGCGGGAACATTGCGAACCACCTCGTGCATCTCGGCCATGACGCCATTGCAGTGCAGCACGATATCGCATCCGCCCGCAACAATATTTGCTGCGCGCTCGCCGATCGTGCCCTTCAGCGCATTCATCGAGGTATCGTCCGACAGGAGCAGTCCCTGGAAACCGATATAGCCGCGAATGATCTCCTCGTTCACCTTGCGCGACGTCGTGGCCGGGTTCTCCGGATCGATATCGGTGAAGACGACATGGCACGTCATCGCCATCAGCTCGTCCTTGAGAGCCACGAAAGGCGCGAAATCATGTGCCTCCAGCTCCGCGCGCGGAACCGAGACAACGGGCAGTTCGTGATGCGAATCGGCAAAGCCGCGGCCGTGGCCGGGCATATGCTTCATCACTGGCAGCACGCCGCCGGCTTTCAGGCCTTCCGCGGCAGCGCGCCCCATCTCCGTCACCGTTACCGGATCGGAGCCATAGGCGCGATTACCGATGACGTTGCTCGATCCCTCCACAGGCACGTCCAGTACCGGCAGACAATCGACATTGATGCCAAACTTCAGCAAATCGAAGGCGTGGAGCCGCGACATCAGCCATGCAGCACGCAGGCCTCGTTCGCGATCCTGGCGATAGATATCGCCGAGTGCCTGCCCCGAGGGATAATGTTGCAGGATTGGCGGACGGATACGCTGCACCCTGCCGCCTTCCTGATCGATGAAAACCGGTGCGTCACGGCCGACGCTATCACGAAGAGACGCAACGAGATCGGCGATCTGCGCCGGCTCGGAAATATTGCGTCCGAACAGAATGAAGCCCCAGGGCTGCTCCCCCTGATAGAAGGATCGCTCTTCGGGGGTGATGGTGTGGCCGCTACAGCCAAGGATCATGGATTTCGATTCGGTCATATCCGAATCATAAGGCTTGCGCCGGGAAATGCGAGTGACGTCAAGCGGAGATGCACAGGAAC
This sequence comes from Martinezella sp. CNPSo 3957, assembly GCF_057784395.1. Lineage (NCBI taxonomy): Bacteria > Pseudomonadati > Pseudomonadota > Alphaproteobacteria > Hyphomicrobiales > Rhizobiaceae > Martinezella > Martinezella sp. CNPSo 3957. The sequence goes on along the minus strand of NZ_JBXSOU010000008.1, from coordinate 93,398 downwards.
AGCGCTCCAAAATGAAAACGGCGAGCCGATGCTCGCCGTTTTCCAAGTTTCGTATCTGATTTTACTTCGAAATCAGGCAGGTGCCGCCAGCGGCGCGGTAGCGCGTGCAGATGGCAGCGGCATCATCCTTCGAGCCGGCGACGACGCGGACGCGATAGTATGTGCCCTTGCCGGCGATATCGGCCTTGCGAATCTCCAGAGGATGGTTGCCGATGACGCTGGCGAACTTGACCTTGAGGTTTGCCTGCGACTTCTGCGCGTCGGCCTCGGTCGGCAGGGATGCGATCTGCACACCGTAGGCGCCGCCGCTTGCAGCGGAGGTGGCAGCCGGAGTTGCAGCCGCCGGGCTAGCAGATGCGACCTGCTTCGGCTGGGCCTTGGGCTGAGCTTGAGCCTGGGCTTCCTGGACCGGAGCAGCCGTGTTCGCCTTGGCGGCGGGCGCCGGACGTGCCGTCGGAACCGGGTTCGTCTTGACGACGCGGATCGGCGTGCTCTCGGCGCTAGCGGCATCGGTATCATCCGACTGGTTTGCGGCCGGGGCATTTGCTGGAGACGGACGCGAACTGGTGGATGCGGCCGGATTGTTCGCCGGCTTGGCGGCTGCAGTCGTCGTATCGGCAACCGGCTCGTCGCGCGGCACCAGTGAACCATCCGCCTTGACGATCATCGTGCGCACCTTGCGCGGCGAGACCGACGGCACCTGTTCGTCGTTGTTGGCGGCGACATTGGTGTTGCCGCCGTTCTGGTTTGGCAGCAGGCGTGGATCTTCGGTTTCACCGACCGGCGTCGGCGTGACCTGATCGCCGCTGCCGTCATCCGGAGATACGGCTTCGGGAATCAGCGTCTTCTGGACGACATCGACAGGCTGCTCGTTGGAGGAGACAAGCTCCTTCTGCTTCGGCGCCGCTGTGCTGTCGCCGGCAACGCGGTCGTAGACGGCCTTGTCCTGATTCGGAACGACGGTGCCGCCTGGATTTTCCGGAGCGACCTTTACCGGATCGCTGTCGGCTGCAATCACGCGCGGCTCACCCGAGAAGCTGGAGATCGGCGCGCCGTGACGGATCCAGCTGTAGGCGCCGTAAGCACCGACGCCAAGAACCACGATGACAGCGGCAGTCGTCACCATTCCACGAACGGAGCGAACCGGGCGACGGTTGGCCGCAGGGTTCAGCGTCATCCTGGCGACATTCTCGACAGGCGTCGCGGCTTCACGATAGCTGCGGCGGAAGTCCTCTTCCAGTGCACGCTCGAACTCGTCGAACTCTTCGATCGGCTGCTTTGCGACGGGCACGGCAGGCTGGGCAGCCGTATTCTTCGACCAGGAAGTGGCGGCAGCGGCACCACCAAGTGCGGCCGCAACAGCCGGCTTGATCGGCTCAGGTGCGGCTTCCTTGGCGGGAGTACCGAGCAGGCTCGCCATTTCCGAATCAAGATCGAAATCAAATTCCGACGGCACCGCGATCGGCTCCTCCGGCTCGATTGCCGGCAGATGCGGAACATGGGAACCCTCGAAGGTTTCGACACGCTCCTCCGTCTCGGCGATTTCCGTCGGATCAAACGGCAGTGGCTGATCGGCTTCGAATACGGGCGCGGCCGTAGTCGCTGCATTTACGGCAGACGCTTGGATAGGCTGCACGGGCTGGGGCGCTACGGCAGCAAATATCGGAGCAGCAGGCGCAGGCGCAACGGGCGTTGCTCGGGAAAGGGCGGGCTCCGCCATCGGAGTGGCGGGAGCCGGCTGCCGTGCGGCAGAAGACTTATCGGCCTCAGCGAAATCGAGACCCGCAAGTTCCATTTCGATATCGGCCAGATCGAATTCGAAGTCCTGATCAGTGAAGGGATCTTCCGCACCGAAGGTAATCGGCTTTGCCTCTTCGCGCTGTGCTACAGGGGCCGGAGCGACCGGCAGTTCTGCAAGCTCCGAGAAGGAGGCGCTGAAATCTTCGAAAGCTGGCTCTTCCTTAGCAACCGGCGCATCGGTCTTGGATGGAACCGGATAGCGATTCACATCGGCCAGGAGGGCATCGATCTCAGCCGAAAGAGCGGCCGGATCGGCCTTGACCACCTTTGGCGGCTCGGGCGCACGAAAGACGGCCGGAGCCGGCTGGGATACGGCAGGCTGAGCGACTGGTTCCGGAGAGCGCGCAGGCTCCACAGGGTCGAACGCCTCGAAATCGACGGCGCTATCGAACAGCGCTTCGTCGGAAGCGGCCTTCGGTGCGGGGACAGCAGCCGGCGTGAATTGCTCACGCGGGGCAGCCGGGGTTGCCAGCGTAAAGTTAGCAAGCGGCAGCCTTATGGTGGCGGCAGCGGATTGCGGCGTCGGCTTCAGCATCGGAGCAGCCGGTTGCGGCTCGACGGACACGGGCTTTTGCGCCGGCTGCAAAACCGGCGCGATCGACATTTCGAGCTCGTCGATCAGATCGCGAGCACCGATCGTCGGCTTGATCGGAGCCACGAGCTGCGGCACAGGCTCTTCGAACTTCGGCCCTTCAAACTTGGGCTCAGCCTGTACCGGCTCAGCTGGAAGAGCCGCCTGCTCATGGCTCGGCGGCGACACCTGCTCCGCCGGAGCCGAAATGTCATTTGCCGGACTCATTCGCGGCGTATCGTACCGCTCGAATTCGCGAAGAAGCTCGTCTTCGAGGTTGAAGGCAGGGTCCTGCCGTTGAACCGGAGCATTCTCCTGAGCAGCGGGGCGCGGCTCGAAACCTACGATACGAGCAAGTTCCGCAAGCGGATCATCATCCGCAAAGAACTTGTCGTTTCCGCTTGCGCGATACGCGAACTGTTTTTCTGCCATCACCCGTTCCACTCGAAAACGCTTCAACTGATGCCAGCGTAATGTGGGTAAATGGTGACGTTTATCGCATTTCGTCCGGTGCAGCGGTCCCGGTTATACCAAGACCCGACTTCAAAACCGACGCGACAGCGTACACCAGCCCAAGTCTGGCAATGCTCAATTCTCGGTTCTTATCGTTAACAAAACGTAATTCCGGTAAATCTTTACCTTTATTCCAGTGTCCGTGGAAGGAACTGGCCAAATCGTAAAGATAAAAAGCGATGCGATGCGGCTCTTGAGACTGAGCTGCAGCTTCGATGATTCGCGGGAATTCCGCAATCTTCGCAACCAACTGCAATTCAGTAGGATCAGAGATCGCGCCGACGACAGCTTTCGACAGATCGAGCGAGGCTATATCGAGATCCGGGAAGGCTTCCCTGGCCTGACGGAAGACCGACATGCAGCGGGCATGAGCATACTGCACGTAGAAGACCGGATTGTCCTTCGATTGCTCGGTGACTTTGGCAAAATCGAAGTCCAGTGGCTCGGAATTCTTCCGGTAAAGCATCATGAAGCGCACCGAATCGCGGCCGACCTCATCGACGACTTCGCGCAGGGTGACGAAATCGCCCGAACGCTTCGACATCTTCACTGGCTCGCCATTCCGATACAGCTTGACGAGCTGGCACAGAAGCACCGTCAGCTTCGCAGCACCATCAGAAACGCCGCGGGCCACCGCCTCCAGCCGCTTGACGTAGCCGCCATGGTCCGCGCCGAGGATGTAGATCATCTCGTTGAAGCCGCGGTCGAACTTGTTCTTGAAGTAAGCAACGTCGGCGGCAAAGTAAGTATAGGAACCATCGGACTTGATCAGCGGGCGGTCGATATCGTCACCCACTTCCGTCGAGCGGAAGAGCGTCTGCTCACGATCTTCCCAGTCTTCCGGCAGCTGCCCCTTCGGCGGCGGCAGCGCGCCCTTGTAGACATAGCCCTTGAACGTCAGATCATTGATCGCGGTGCGGATCAGTGCCGCACCATTGGCATGCAGGGTGCGCTCGGAGAAGAATACGTCGTGATGAACGTTCAGCGCCTCCAGATCTTCCCTGATCATTGCCATCATCGCATCGATGGCGCGCTCCTTGACGATCGGAAGCCATTGCTCTTCCGGCATGCCGCGCAGCTTGGTGCCGAATTCCTTGGCGAGCGCTTCACCGACCGGAACGAGATAATCACCGGGATAAAGGCCCGGCGGTATCTCGCCGACCTGCTCGCCCAGCGCCTCGCGATAGCGAATAAAGACGGAGCGTGCGAGCACGTCGATCTGCGAGCCGGCATCGTTGATGTAATATTCCTTGGTGACCTCATAGCCGGAGAAGGCCAGCAGGTTTGCCAGCGCATCGCCGACGACGGCGCCTCGGCAATGGCCGACATGCATCGGCCCGGTCGGGTTGGCCGAAACATATTCGACATTGACCTTCTGCCCCTCGCCGAGCTTGGAACGGCCGAATTTTTCACCTTCCGCGATCATCGTCGACAGCAGCCGCTGCCAATAGCCGACCGAAAGACGGAGATTGATGAAGCCGGGGCCGGCCACCGAAACCTCGGCGACATCAGCATCTTCCTTCAGCTTGGCGACGATGATTTCGGCAAGCGCACGCGGATTCGTGCCAAGCGGCTTGGACAGAACCATAGCCGCATTGGTGGCGACATCGCCGTGAGTTGCATCGCGAGGCGGCTCTACGCCGATACGTCCGAAATCGAGCTCAGATCGCTTTTCCCGCACAATATCAATTTGTTCGAGAGCGTTCTTAATTCTTACTTCGAAGTCGGTGAAAAGGTTCATCATATTGTCCACGCATTAGCTTCGCGAGCCGCTATCGGCCCGACGCCGCCGCTGCCTACCGCAAATCGGGAGTCTGGTCAAACAGGCGCTTGTGGGCGCTGATGGCGTAAGTGTCCGTCATGCCGGCAAGATAGTCGCCGACATGCCTTGCCTTGGGGGCGATCGCCAACCCGGCAATATGATCGACCCAGTAATGGCTCTGCATCTGCCTGGGATTTTCCATATAGGCGCGGAAAAGGTCCGTGACGATCTGCGCCGCGCCCGCACGGATGCGCATGATGTCGGGATGACGGTAGATGCGCTTGAACAGCATCTGTTTGATCAGCTTGTCGGTTTCGGCCATCTCGGGCGAGAAGGTCGCGATGATCCGTCCGGCAGCCCGAATGTCGGCCACATTGCGGGGCTTGATTTCAGCGAGCGCCTGCTGCGAAACGGCGATCACATCCTCCACCATGCGGGTGATCTGCCGGCGCATGATTTCGTTCGTGAAGCGGCTCGCCTCCAGATGCGGGTAACGTGCTCTCACTTCGGTCATCAGCTTGGCAAGAAACGGCACCTCCTCCAGCATGTCGAACGTCAAATAGCCGGAGCGCAAGCCGTCATCGATGTCGTGCGTATTGTAAGCGATGTCATCCGCGATCGCGGCGACCTGCGCTTCAAGGCTGGCATAGGAGGCGATTTCGAGGTCGTGGATCTCGCAATAATCGAGGATCGGCCGCGGCACCGGACCTTGGATGCCCTTGCCATCAGGCGTCATCAGCGGTCCATTGTGCTTCACCAGGCCCTCAAGCGTTTCCCAGGTGAGGTTGAGTCCGTCGAAATCAGCATAACGGCGCTCAAGCTTGGTGACGATGCGCAGGGATTGGGCGTTGTGATCGAAGCCGCCATAGGGCAGCAGCACCTCATGCAGTGCATCCTCGCCCGTATGACCGAAAGGCGTGTGGCCGAAATCGTGGACAAGTGCCACCCCCTCCGCCAGATCCTCATCCAGCTTCAGGGCTCGCGCCAGGGCGCGGGCGATCTGCGCCACCTCGATCGTATGCGTCAGCCGAGTGCGGTAATGGTCGCCATCCTGAGCGATGAAGACCTGCGTCTTATGCTTCAACCGCCGGAAGGCGGTCGCATGGACGATCCGGTCGCGGTCGCGCTGGAATTCGGAGCGTGTCGGGCTTGACCCTTCTTCGTAAAGCCGTCCGCGCGATTCCCAGGGATTCGTTGCATAGGCTGCCTTTTCCCCGTACCCGAAACCCAATGCATGCGTATCAATCGTCATTATCAATCCATTTCCGGCATTTGGCTCCCGCACCGCCATCGGCGCGACAGTCGTTTCCCTGCAATCGGTCCCTGCCCGTGCCCGGCAATGCGGACATATGTCCGCTCTTCCTACATCCCGGCCCATTGACGCCGCTTTGTGGCCTTCATACCTATAGACAAGAAAACAGCAAAATGGCGTCTGGCTCAACCAGGAAACCATAGCTGTCGCCGGCCTGACTTTCATGTTAAAGGCTACGAATATCAGCCGTTTGAAAGTTCGACGGCTTAATGGTTCTCTCCGGATCTTGACCCCGGCAGGAGGAAGATATGACTGAGACAAGTGTTACCCTATCGGATGCCGCGGCCAAGCGAATCGCTGCTATCGTCGGCGCGGATGCCGGAAAGCGCGCTCTTCGCGTCGCTGTCGAAGGCGGCGGCTGTTCGGGTTTTTCCTATAAATTCGATCTCGTCGAAGGCCCCGAAGCTGACGACATCATTGTCGAAAAGAACAATGCGACCGTCCTGATCGATCAGCTGTCGCTGGTCTATATGGCAGGCTCGGAGATCGATTTTGTCGACAATCTTCTCGGCCAATCCTTTCAGATCAAGAATCCGAATGCGGTCGCAAGTTGCGGCTGCGGCACAAGTTTTGCCATCTGATCCTCACTCAGCTTTTCCACAGTTTGATGACCGGCCAGGAGCCTTCGCTTCGGGCCGGCTTTCATATGGGCTGTAGTCAAGCCGACCGGCTGCGGATACAACAGGGCGAAGCAAAGGAATGAGCCGCCCATGAAAATCGCCACCTGGAACATCAACGGCGTCAAAGCGCGTATCGAGAACCTCTGCCAGTGGCTGAAGGACTCGAACCCGGACATCGTCTGCCTGCAGGAGATCAAGACCGTCGATGAAGGATTTCCCAGGCTGGAGATTGAGGCGCTCGGCTACCATGTCGAAACGCATGGGCAAAAGGGCTTCAACGGCGTTGCGATTCTCTCGAAGACCAAGCCGGATGAGGTGACGCGCGGCTTGCCGGGGGACGATAGCGACGAACAGGCTCGCTTCATCGAAGCGGTGTTCTCCGTCGAAGGACACGGCGCCTTGCGGGTGTGCTGCCTTTATCTGCCGAACGGCAATCCGGTCGATACGGAAAAATACCCCTACAAGCTCGCCTGGATGGAGCGCCTGCGCAAATTCGCCCTGGAGCGCCTGGCCCTTGAAGAGCCCCTGATACTTGCCGGAGACTACAACGTCATCCCCGAGCCGCATGATTGTTTCGACCCCAAGGTCTGGGAGAGCGACGCACTCTTCCTGCCGCAGACGCGTCAGGCTTTCCGCCAGCTCGAACATCTCGGCTTTACCGATGCCGTACGTGCGACGACGGACGCGATCAAGCTTTACTCATTCTGGGATTACCAGGCCGGCGCCTGGCCAAAAAACAACGGTATCCGCATCGATCACCTGATGCTGTCACCGGAGGCAGCCGATCGCCTCACCGGAACGGCAATTGAGAAGCATGTGCGCGCCTGGGAAAAACCTTCCGACCACGTCCCCGTTGTCGCTCACCTGGATTTCAGCAATTAAGCTTCAATCCCGATCGGGAAAAGTTACCCGTCTCTTCCGGACGGAAGCCCGATGCAATGCCAATCAATCGGGGCCTGCGACATCGAGCTGATGAGCCATGGAAACGGCCACGCGGCGGTCGTTCTCATTGGCGATGGAGAACGCCTGCTCCTGCATGTCTTCCATCCAGCTACAGTCCTTCGGCTTGCACTTGTCGAGTGCCGCCGTCATGAAGGCCAGACCGCGAATGGATTGCCCCTCCTGGAACAAGAGATTGCCAAAAACGGCCATGGCGCCCGGATGGCCGCTCTTGCGCGCCTGGTTCAGCCATTTCTTGGCCTGCTGAACGTTGGTGGCGCCGCCCTCGCCTGATAGCATCATCTGCGCCAGCTGGAACTGTGCCTCCGGCACGCCGAAGGTGGATGCCACCTGGAAATAAAGCTGGCGGGACTGATTGAGGTCGATCTTTACGGGGCTATTGGGAATGCCGCTTTTGTAGTAGCTCGCAAGCGCCAGCAGCGCGTTGATGAAGAAACCGGTGTCTTCCGAACCTGGCTCCACGCCCTGCTGGGCGATCTCGCTATAGATCTTGAAAGCTTCGAAATCGTTCTGCGTCACGCCATCGCCATCGGCATACATGTTGGCCAGAGCCCAGCGGGAGCCGGTATGACCCTTTTCGGCGGCATACCGATAGGCTTCGACCGCCTCTTCCTTCTGCCCGTTCTTATAGGCCTTGAAGCCGAATTTGAAGAGATCGAACGGACCAGATTCCTTGGTGACGCCGGCATTGATGTCGAATGCTTTGGCTTGCCCTGCCAGCACCACCGCAGTGGCAAGAGACAGGCTGAGCATCATAACTCTCGCTGATATGAACTCGGACTTAAACATAACAGTCGATTTCTTTCGCTCCATTCGGACCTGTTACGGCGCTTGCACAAACGCCGCCAGTTTCACGAATGTTTTCCCTGATGGCGCACGAGACTGGATCGTCCTTCGAGAGGGCGGCTCCTGTGGCGTCCAACCGATGCTGTTTGCCACATTTGCGAGCATAGCTTGCAATTATGTCCAAACCAGCATTTGTCCGGCCGCAATCACGCCCCGCCGCCGAAGCAGCGTTCGCAATCGTCTTCCGATAATGGAAATCAAAGATCGTCCGGCTGACGACTTCCCTTGGCAGACAACGATTTTTCCCCCGCGTCGGAAACATCATGGCTCCGATCCCAGATTTTTGCTTATGCCAAAGTGGAAGTTCACCCATCAACCGCTTACGCACTTTCTATAAGGCTTGCCCCTATGCCTGCGTAATCGCTGCTCCCCATTTGTGGCGGGAAATGGACAAATTGTAATCTCATCACGTGGCTGCAATGTCTTGAAATAGAGTGTTGCTAATTCGTCACAAAAATTTTATCGGACTTGAGATTTCTTTAACCATAAATCAGGCAGAAGACCCGGTTTACGCTCCACTTTTCCCGATCCTATGAAAAACGTCGCGAAACCCGTGAGAGCTCGCGACGCTGGTTAAGAGATGAAGGATCGGCAGATAAGCTCCCTCAATATAAGGGTTTATCGTTAGAAGCTGACTTTCACCGATGTCTGAAGAGCGGCGACCAGGTCGTTTCCATAGCTATAGGTCGCATCATCGCCATAGGTGCCGCCGCCGCGTGTGATCGTTCCGGACCTGCCATTGGTCATCAGGCCGAGAGCGCCGCCGAAATTGAACTGAACATGCTCGGTCGCCTTGTAGGCAACGCCTGCGCCAAGGGTCCATGTATCAGAGTTCATGCCATAGCCATCGCTTGTGCCGCGATCCCAGGTCAGGCTGACGGCGCCGCTCCATTTGTCATTGAACTTGTGTCCAATGCCGCCGGTAATAGTCCAGCCGTCCTTGTACAACAGGTCAAGCGAGGTCAGCTCGGTTGGACCATTAGCCCGACAGGAGATGCTGCGCGTCGAGGTCGGGCAAAAAGCGATGCTCTGCAGAAGGCTCCAGTTTGTCCACTTGACCGAACCGAAAGCGAGCCAGTCCGGCGCGATGCCGGTCTGTATCTTCCACTCGAGGGAGTCGGGCGCATCGGCGGAACCGAAAACGGAGGTGACCTTGCCCGCAAAACCGGGACGGACGGGCGGCGGCACCTCGGTTAGGTCAACCGTGCCCTTCAGGTTGTCGTACTTGACGCGGCTGTTGTAGACGAGGCTGGTGCGGAAGGCATATTCCGGAATTTCATAGGCAACGCCTGCACGCCAGCCCCAGCCGTGGTCGTCTATGTCAAGCGAGCCCGTGCCGTTGTAAATGGCGGAGATTGGAGCCGGCGTAGCATATACGAGGCGTGACTTGTAACCGCTGACTTCCTGATAGAAGCCGCCGCCGATCAGGCGCAGCTGGCCTGGGCCTGCGTCGAACTTGTACGAGCAGGTGGCCGAATAGTTATTCGTCGTCAGCTTGACCTTGGTCTCGTCGTTTGCACCAGCCCAATTCAGGCCTTCGTTCAGATGTGCGCCAAAGGGCTGCGAATAGTCGGCCATGCAGTCGATATTGTCGGTAATGCCGATCTTGAAGCCGACATAAGGGATTGCGAAATTTTCGGACGGATCGTTCGAACGGCTACGATTATTGAGATTGCCGTTGGCCGGATTGATATCCTTCGCGTTCTTCAGCTTGCGGTCCGGCATGACATAGGTAACACCCGACTCGAAAGCGTAGCGGCCCTTGTCGAAGAGTAGATCGATGTCATAGCCGCCACGATCAAGGCCGCCCGCAAAGGCAGCGCTGGCAAAAGACGAGCTAATAACGAGTGTAAGTGCGCTCCTCAGCGCAACAGAAAATGCCATTGTATCTCCCCCACATGTGCATTCAGTGGCTTGATTGTTGCGATGATCGCGTGAATTGGCAATGTGGCGCACAAGAGCACCGGCCATGTAAGAGAGCGATTGATTTACGTAAGAAGACGAACCCCGCCTCTCAAAATCTCTTGGCGTAGGTGATTTTTTCTTCCGAAACAGCATTTTCGAGCCCCAGAGAGATTTTCATTCTTCACAGCAACAATTCTGTTACAATATGACAACAGTTTTGCTTTTCGATTGTATCAAGCACTTTATGAGTAATCTGTTTCGCCTGTGCGAAACTGGCGGCGGATCTGGGGCATAGATCCGGTTCATTCCATCGAATCGAGGCAATAGACAAAAAAGGCACGCGGCGAATACCGCATGCCTTTTTCGATTCTTCGATCTCTGTTTCCTAACGCGACGCCGATGTCTCAGCTTCGATTGCGACGCTTTTCACATTTGGTCGCACATCCGCCTTTGAGCGAAAACATTGGTTTATGCAAATGCCTCTCAGCCGGCTTCGCTTACCCGGGCCAGCGCCACCTTGAGGCTCGACTGTTGCCCCTCGAGTTCGCCAAGACGCTCGCGCTCGGCAGCGACGACGTCCGGATTGGCATTGGCAACGAACTTTTCGTTCGAAAGCTTGCCGGTAATGCGGGCGATCTCCTGGTCGTTCTTGGCAATTGCCTTTTCGAGACGCGCCTTCTCTGCCGAGAGATCGATGAGGTTGCCGAGCGGGAGGCAGACGGTCGCCTCGCCGATGACGATCTGGGCGGCACCCTTGGGTGCGGTATCGGCTAGCGAAACCGATTCCACGCGCGCCAGCCGCTTGATGGCGGCGTCATGACGGAACAGGCGCTCGCGCGTCAGGCTGTTGGCATCGACAACGACCAGCGGTGCCGTTGCAGCCGGCGGCACGTTCATTTCCGAGCGAACGGAACGAATGCCGGAGACCAGATCGATCAGCCAATTGATTTCATCGGCGGCGACATTGTCGGCATAGGACGGTGCCGGCCAATCCGCATGGCAGATCAGGCCGTCGCGTTCCCTGCCCTCGCCCGCCGTATGAGCCCAGAGCTCCTCGGTCATGAAGGGCATGAATGGATGCAGCAGCTTGTAGGTCTCTTCGAGCACATAGGCTGCACAAGATTGTGCCTCCGCCTTGGCGCCTTCATCTTCGCCATTAAAGATCGGCTTCAACAGCTCGAGATACCAATCGCAGAACTGGTTCCAGATGAAGCGATAGAGAGCGCCTGCCGCATCATTGAAGCGGAAGCTTTCCAGCGCCTCGGTCACGTCACGCTCTGCACGCGCCAGCTCCGTCAGGATCCAGCGGTTGACGGTGAGCTCTGCGGCTTCCGGCACGAAATGCGGATCGCTCTTAGCGCCGTTCATTTCGGCAAAGCGCGTCGCGTTCCAAAGCTTGGTGCCGAAATTGCGGTAGCCGGCGATACGGGCAGGATCGAGCTTCACGTCGCGACCTTGCGCGGCCATGATCGCCAGCGTGAAACGCAGCGAATCGGCGCCGTACTGATCGATCAGCTCAAGAGGATCGATGACGTTGCCCTTGGACTTCGACATCTTCTGCCCGTTCTTGTCGCGCACCAGGGCGTGAACATAGACCGTGTTGAACGGCTCGACAGGCTCACCACCCTCGTCCTTCATGAAGTGAAGACTCATCATCATCATGCGGGCAACCCAGAAGAAGATGATATCGAAGCCGGTGACGAGGACGTTCGTCGGATAGTAGCGTGCCAATTCCGGCGTCTCATCCGGCCAGCCGAGCGTCGAGAAAGGCCAAAGCGCCGACGAGAACCACGTGTCGAGCACGTCTTCGTCGCGCGTCAGGATTTCGCCCGGCTTGAAGTTCTCCAGCAGGTCCTCGACATAGGCCTTCATCGGCCCTTCATGCGACAGATAATGCTGGATCGCGGCCTGCAGTGCCTCTTCCTCGGTCTTTTCGACGAAGACCTGGCCATCGGGACCATACCAGGCCGGAATCTGATGGCCCCACCACAGCTGACGGGAAACGCACCATGGCTGGATGTTTTCCATCCAGTCGTAATAGGTCTTATCCCAGCTTTTCGGAACGAGCTTCGTGCGCCCTTCGCGGACCGAGGCGATCGCCGGTTCGGCGAGCGTCTTGGCGTCGACATACCACTGTTCCGTCAGGCGCGGCTCAATCGGCACGCCGCCACGGTCGCCATGCGGAACCATGTGCTTGTGTGGCTCGATCTTGTCCAGCAGGCCCGATTCCTCGAAAATGCGGACGATGATCTTGCGCGCCTCGAAGCGGTCCTTGCCTTCCAGCTCGTCCCAGGCCCCGTGCAGGGCTGCAGGGTTGTCGAGACCTTCAAGGAAATCCTCGTTGTCCTTGATGGTGATGGTCGCTTCCGGCGTCAGAATGTTGACAACGCGCAGGCCGCGGCGCTTGCCGACGTCGAAGTCGTTGAAATCATGCGCAGGCGTCATCTTGACCGCGCCCGTTCCGGCCGTCGGATCCGGATATTCGTCGGCAACGATCGGGATGCGGCGACCGACGATCGGCAGGATGACATGCTTGCCGACGAGCGGCTTGTAGCGTTCGTCTTCCGGATTAACGGCAACGCCGGTATCGCCGAGCATGGTTTCGGGACGCGTGGTGGCGACGACGAGATAATCGCGCGTTTCCCACTCCGTCGGTTTGCCCTCTTCGTCGAACGCAATCGGATGCTGATAGGTGACGCCGGGTTCCAGCGGATAACGCAGGTACCAGAGATTGCCGTTGACCTCGTGCTGTTCGACTTCGATGTCCGAAATTGCGGTCAGCATCTTCGGATCCCAGTTGACCAGCCGCTTGTCGCGATAGATCAGACCTTCCTTGTAGAGTGTGACGAAGACTTCGAGAACGGCCTTTGACAGGCCCTCGTCCATGGTAAAGCGCTCGCGCGACCAGTCGCAGGATGCGCCGAGGCGCTTCAGCTGGTTGAAGATCAACCCGCCCGACTCGTCCTTCCACTCCCAGACCTTCTGGATGAAGGCTTCGCGTCCCATCTTGTGGCGATCCGGCTGCTGCCGTTCGGCGAGACGGCGTTCGACGACCATCTGCGTGGCGATGCCGGCATGGTCCATGCCCGGCTGCCAGAGAACGTCCTTGCCGCGCATGCGCTCGAACCGCACCATGATGTCCTGCAGCGTGTTGTTCAGCGCATGGCCCATGTGCAGCGAACCGGTCACGTTCGGCGGCGGTATGACGATCGTGAAGGTTTCCGCGCCCGGCTTGGCGTTCGCGCCGGCGCGAAAGGCGTCGGCCTCATCCCATTTTTGGGCGATCTTCGGTTCGACGGTGGCGGAATCATATGTTTTGTCGAGCATTTTAGGACCGGATCTAGAGGACTGAGTGATGCGGGTTGTAAATAGGATGGCTGTGGGCAAGTCAATAAAAAAGCCGCCCCGGAGCCCGGAGCGGCGGATCGGCTACCCGAAGCTCAGGCTGGTCAGCGGCGCGAACCGCGAGCCACCCTTTCAATTTCCTCACGCACGAGGCGCTCCACAAGAGTCGGCAAATTATCGTCGAGCCATTCCTGCAGCATCGGGCGCAGCATCTCCTGGGCCAACTCGTCAAGGGAGCGGCGCGGACCGCCGTCCACGATGGCGGCCAACTCCTCGAACGAGCGGGAAACCTGTGCGCCGGCGGCTTCCGACAGCAGTGGAGACACAGACACGGCCTGGGCCGATGGCAGGGACGCTTCCACTTCCATGGCAACGGCTGGTTCCGGCGCCTCAAAAATAGGTGCCTCGACGGGTGCTGCGACCTGAGGCGCCGTAGAAGCAGCCATTGGCCTCTGCGCTTCCATCTCAGGTTCACCCTCGGCCACCGCCCGCATAACAGGCTGAGCGACCGGTGCGGCAACATCTGCAATGGCCTGTCTCAGAGGGACATCGGCGATCGGCTCGACATGCACCTCGGCGAGGCGTGCGGCTATGGCCGGCGGCAGCTCGCGCGGCTGCGGCTCCCGCCCGGCATTCAGCAAGGCGGCGGTATTGCGTTCGGAGGCAGCGCGCACGCGCGCTGCAACATCGGCCAGCGATAGACCGCGGCCTGCAGCTTCTGGCTCGACAGCAGGCACCTGCGAATTTGCCGCAACGAAACGCGGATCCTGCTCGGCAGCGCGTGCGCGATCGGCGGCGGCGAATTCTTCATCCACAGTCAATTGAATGTCGTCGTCACGCACGCCGGAGCCGGCAAAATGCGTCACGGGGGTCGGCTTGGCACCTACGGGTTCGTTGCTTTCGATGATCCTGCGGATCGACGCCAGAATTTCTTCCATGGACGGTTCACGCACTACATTTGGCTGAGCCATATTCATCCCCGTTTTCCCATATTCGACGACCGGAAACTCGCACCATAAACTCGCCAGGCGGCACCCGAATCAGGGCCACCCTAGATGACTGTCTTCGGGAACAAAATCACCTGAAAAGCACTAAACCCGGTGATGCACAGTTTTGTTACGATCACGACGAATCGCTCTGCTAAGCGTGATTCTGCCACAGGGCGCGACAATAAAAAACAGGCACCCGAAGGCGCCTGTCGCAAACTCAATCATCGGACCGTTCAGGAAATCAGAAGACGAATTCCTTGGCCTTGGCAAAGCCCGGCAGCGGCTTGATCGAGGCGTTGAAGAAGACATTTTCCGAAAACGCACCGCGTTCGCGCATGAAAACGGTGGCGCGGGCGGCATGGCCGTAGCCGATAACGGTGATAAGGCGGCCATCTTCGCCGAGCTGGTCCAGCAGGCCCTGCGGCAATTGTTCGATCGAACCGTTGAGGAAAATCACATCATAGGGTGCATCGGCGGCATGACCCTTTTCAAGGTCTCCGCCAACGACGGTCACATTGTCGTAGCCAAGCGCGGCAAGATTAGCCTTCGCCTGAGCCGCGAGCTCCTCGTTGGATTCAAGCGCGATAACCTTACCGGCGAGAAGCGACAGGACGGCGGACACATAACCCGTGCCGCAGCCGACATCGAGAACCTTGTCATCCTTAGTAATGGCGCCGAGCTGCAGCAACTTTGCGAGCGGCGAGGCTTCCATCAGGAAACGGCCAGGAGCGACCTCGATATCGCAATCGACATAGGCCAGGAGCTTCGACTTCTCCGGTACGAAATTTTCGCGCGGCACGGCGAAAAATGCATTCAACACGGAATGGGAGGTGACATCCGTCGTCCGGATCTGGTTCTCGACCATCTTCACGCGCGCTGCTTCGAAATCCATCTTATCCTCTTGCGCCCTTGGTGCCAGAACGAGCTGGCTCTGCTTTCTGTTACGCGTGTCTTAATCGCCTGACGCCGCGCTTTCAAGGCATTGCGGCAACAGCCGCAGAGATTCATGGCGAGGCGTCGCCGACGAACAACAATTGACATCCGCAAATACAAGTCAGCTACGAGTCAGCGCCCTGCATCCGGGATATGCGACATCTTACGGATGCGCCACGCTCCGGACCGGGACACCCGTTAGCAAAATGTTAACTTCGCGCGACCACGCTTCAATGCGTTGGACCCGTGTGGTGACCAATCGACCTTCCGGCCCGAAGCCATTCGGCCCAGATATGAAATTTGAATAGAAGGTGGCTGGGATGCCTGTTTCTCTCGTTCTTTTCGTCGTAACGTCGCTGCCGCTGGTGGTTTTTCTGGCCGCGAGTCTTTCCTCGATGATGTAGGTTTTCCGAATGAGGCTTTCGCTCTTCGCCGCAGCGCTTCTCCTTCTCCTGCCCCAAGTCGCGTTGAGCGAGGAAACATCAAGCGAGGACGAGGCGAAGGACACAGCCCCAATCATCGGACATGTCGTTACCGGAAAGCAGCTCGACGAATGGTGCGAAGAGGACCGAACGCTCGCTTCGGTCTATATTCAGGGCATTCTCGACGAGGCCCAGCGAACGAAGAACCTGACGATCCGGGCCACGAAGCAGACGCCTAAGAACTCGTCGCGCTACGAGCGCTACCTTCAACAGTTCGTGGGCGCTTTCTGTCTGCCGCCCGAGCTCAGCAATACAAAGGCAACGACGATAGCCTGCAAATGGATGGCGGAGCACTCCTGGCAACTGGAACGGCCCGCCAGTTCTCTGATCGCGCGCGCCTACAAATTCGCCTTTCCATGCCTTGAGGAATAGGCCCGCCAGCAAGGCCCGATATTCCATGCGGCAACGCCGCTGCGGACATGTCCCAAATTTTCGAGCACCAATCCAGGTGACGGCCCTGTCCGCCAATATTGCGAACCGAATGCACGGCGGAGACGATCTTGCGAGAGAGGATTGCCATCAAGTGGAGAACACCGTGCGCGATACACGAAAGCACAGCCTCGCATCTCCGTTGACAAATACTAAGTACAGCTTATAATTAGCATGCTGAATTTGATTGACCTCTAGTCCAGCAAAAGGCGGCCCAGTTTTTTCCCTAGACTGGACCGCTTTTGCTTTTAATGGATCGCGAATTCACTGGCACATATTCGCCAGGCTGTAACCGGCGAGACCGAGCCGTTTACAGCTGCCGCGGCTGAAGCTCCGCAACGCCTAATCAGTGCAGGTTACTCTGTCGGACGACATGTTGAAGCTGATGAAATGATGGGCTTCCGAGGCCATCCGCCACATCCTTTGCGACCGGCTTATTCGTCATGGGATATTTGCAGGAGTGACTCGACAGGCGCCCCTCGCTCTGGTTGAATTGCTGCGGGGACATAGGGGTATTTCATGAACTATAGATTGCTTTCGACCGCTGCATTGGCGGTTCTCTCCGCTTGCGCCACGCCACCAAAGACAACCGTTTTCAAGAACAGCGAGACGTTCGCTCTCACTAAGGATCAGGCATGGGAGAAGCTGATAGCGTTCTTCACCAGCAACAACGTCCAAATCAAGACTATCGAGAAGGACAGTGGCGTAATTTATGCCGAGCGGTCTGGTGTTGATACGGCGTATGCAGATTGCGGCCAAGGTGGTTTAGCAGTCGATGTTAGCCGCTCCGGAACGCTGAACGTTTTTGTTCGAGAAGTGTCCAAAGGTAAAATCCAGGTGACCGTGAACACCGATTTTAAGATTATGCGCCAATTTGACGGACAGCCCATTGTGGGAGAATGCAAATCGACGGGCTTGATTGAGCGTGGCATTCTCGGGAGCATGGGAGTGCCAGCCTCGTAACACGGCTATTTTGCGCTTCGCTCTGTCTTATCGACTCAGCTTCACCTGCAATCTCTGCCACGTACCGGCTATGGTGGAGCCGTTCCGTATTCAGACAGAAGCTCATCACGCCATAAGCTATCAAGGGTCTCGGGAACCGCGATTTGAAGTGGTTTACACAAGCCGACCCTCCGTATTGCACCGCGCATTCAATTCCAAAAGGCCTGGCGACCGACCAAGCGCATAACGGCGCCAGCGATTCGATGCTCGAAGCTATGTTCGGCTGGAAGGATGGCAGGACGCCCAAGATCTATAACTGGAATGCAGGGAGCTCGCCTTGCACGACTGACTGTCAACACGATTGATTGGGAGCGGATGGGAGCGAAACTGCTAGCGGCAGATGGGTGAAAACGAGCACGGACTGCCGCACCTTACCAAACGGTATGGTTCTAGTTGCGACACCTGAATAGAAATGCAGGAAAACTCAAATAGATAAGTGACTCTCTTGAGTAGAGTGGAGGCCTCGCCCGGAATCGAACCGGGGTGCAAGGATTTGCAGTCCTCTGCGTAACCACTCCGCCACGAGGCCATCCGAAAGCAATTTGCGTTGTGGTGGCGCGGATTTAGAATGATCCAAAGAAAACCGCAAGAGGGTTCATTCCGAATCCTGTCCTTTTTTCATTCCGAAAAGATATTTGCTCATGCGGGCGAGCAAAATGCCGACCCCCTCGGCCTTAACGCGCGGCTCGGTTTCAGGCCGACGGGACACGCCCGATATAGACAATCAGAGGCGCCTACCCGATCCTTCCTTTGCATCGGCAAAGACCGACTGCAACATGAGGCGCAGCTGCCTACAACGGGCGAACCCGGATGCTCTGCCAATCGCCCCGAATTATCGCGAACCAACCGGGTCTTAGGAGCAAAAGAACATTGCCGATTAGGGGGATCGTCACCCGTCCGAAGGTGCGGTTGATGCCAGCCCATTCAGGTAGGTTATAGGCACCTAAGGTAGATGCTAGAATTAGTACTACCGGTTTGTACGCCACCCACAGACCGGACAGTGCCGCGTCCGACGAGACTACGCCCCCAGTAATGTCGTCGGACGCACCACGGCCAGATAGCTGCAATCGCAACGAGGTGGAATGCCAGACGAGCTGTCATCTTCTCCGCTATAGGATGATGCTCAGTTTTTCCACCCGACAATTATTTCAACACTCATGGCTCGGTAAAATGTCTCGGGGTCACCACCCACATCGGGCCGCCGCCGCCTCTAGCGCGCGGAGGCGTAAACGCTTTTCTTGTTCGTGGAACAAAGCCTATTCAGGTGCGATCCAACGGCGTTGTGGTCGCGGAGGCTCCGCGAATTGCGTCATTTTTGCAACAACGTCGGATTTCAAGTAGTACACATATAGTTCCATACCCTTAGTATCTTGCCAAATCACCGAAGCGGGTTCAGGAAATAGTTCGCGAGGCTTATTACTTCGCACCTACTGATAGGGAACATGAACGGGATGGGGTTGGGCACGTCGTTTTTCGGCGCGATATCTCATGCCCAATCAAGAAAGATTGGAGTTATTATGAACATCAAGAGCCTTCTTCTCGGCTCCGCTGCTGCGCTTGCAGCAGTATCCGGTGCTCACGCGGCTGATGCGATCGTAGCAGCTGAGCCGGAGCCGCTGGAATACGTCCGCATCTGCGACGCTTACGGTGCTGGTTACTTCTTCATCCCGGGCACCGAAACCTGCCTCAAGATCGGCGGCAAGGTACGTACCGAAGGTGAGTGGTACAACGCCTACAACCGTGACAGCCATCAGGGCACGCTGTGGCATACGCGCGCCGAACTGAACGTCGATACCGCAACCGACACTGAATACGGTCCGCTGAAGACCGAAACCATCGTTCGCTGGGACTGGAACGATGGCGGCTCCACCTCCACCAACCTGCTGTGGTCTTACATCAGCCTCGGCGGCTTTACGGTTGGTAAGAAGGACTCGCAGTACAACCTGTACATCGGCTACGCCGGCGACGTCATCAACGACGACGTGATCTATGACGGCCCGTACGAACTGAACCAGCTGACCTATGAATATGACGGTGGCAACGGCTTCTCGGCTGTGATCTCGCTTGAAGATTCCAATTCTGCTACGACCGGTTCGGCATCTTATGGTGCAAGCTGGTGGACGGACGACAGGACGAACCACTACGCTCCGGACGTCGTTGCCGGTGCCGGCTTCAAGTCCGGCGCATGGGGCTTCAAGGTTGTCGGCGGTTATGACTCGATCGTCGAAGAAGGCGCCATCAAGGCTCGTATCGATGCTGACTTTGGCGCATTCACGGCCTTCTTGATGGGCGGCTGGAACACCGACGGCGACAAGCTCAACAAGTATGCCGGCACCAACCAGGACGTCTCCGCCTGCACGGCGCCGAACGGCACCGTCAACGCATCGAAGTGCGGCTGGGGTGACTGGGCTGTCTGGGGCGGCGTCGGCGTTCCTGTCAACGATAAGCTGAAGTGGAACCTGCAGCTTGCTTACAGCGACTCGAAGATCTTCGAAGCAACCACGAACCTGAAGTTCAACCCGGTCAAGAACCTCCTGGTCGAGCCGGAACTGACTTACGTTCACTATGACTATGCCCACGACGACACTGTTTCGGGCATCCTGCGCTTCGAACGCAACTTCTAACCTGATCAGACTTGACCTCCGATCAGAGAAGGAAGGGGGCCGGCTTTCCCTGCCTGCCCCCTTTTTTATTGTAGCACCCGCAATCAGCGGCTCCTCCTGCAATCAATACGCGTGTCACAAGGATCTCCAGTCAACGAAAAGGGGAACCTAGTCGCCGCCCTGACGTTTAGCGATGAAAAGGGACATGGCTGAATACAGGAGTTGGAAACTTGAAACACCACCTTGCTTCACTCGCCTTGAGCGTGACGCTGGCTATAGGCTCCGCGCTACCCGCCGCCCTGCCCGCGATGGCCGCGCCGCCGAGCAGTCCATCTATATCGCGAGCGTCGGATCTTATTTTTGTGCAAGAGCAAGGATCGCGCCGATGGGGCGATGACGACCGTCCCCGCTGGCGTGATCGCGACCGTCCCCACTGGCGTGATCGCGATCGCCGTCACTGGCATGGTGACCGCGGCTGGGATCGCCGCCGCCATTGGGATGACGGATGGCGGGACGACCGTCGCTATCATCATCGCCGCCATGGCGGCGTGATATTCGAGATTCGGCCTTAGTGCGGCCGGTTGCCTTATCGGAATGATACCTGCCGAGCTCACGCCGGACACAAGGTAGGCGGCGGGTCACTTCCAGGAATAACACAAACAATAAGGCCGCCACCGGAACTCCGGCGGCGGCCTTATTGTTTTAAGAGGAATCCGCGCCGCTTCCTAGCGCTTCCGATCAGCGGCAGACGCGCACATGGCGGATAACCCAGCGTCCATGAACCTTGCGCTTTACCTTCTTTACATGACAGCGATGATGATGGTGCTGATGATAATGACGATGATGCATCGGAGCAGCCTCGGACGGCACGCTGAAGGCAAAGACGGACGCCACAGCTACTGCAGAAGCAAGAATCAGATTTTTCATGTCGAACCTCTAAAGCATTGGGGGACTATGCTGCGCAGATCGCGCATTACGTTCATGTGCCGCATCGCATTAACGGCACATGAACATGCGCTCACATTCGCGAGAGCAACCATACCTTGAACTAATTTTTTCAGAAATACCACATATACCAGCCCGGAATTCGGCTCCCCAAGCTCTTGCAGCTCGTTGATGTCTCATGTTGGAACAATCCCTTTAGCCCGCTATCATTCGCGGTTGCCGCCGAGATAAGTTGCGGCGCAAGATACTGTTATTGCACCGCAAAAAACTGCAAGTGAGGCCCGGGCCGACTTTCAGCCACTCACCGAACGTAGGGGCAGCAGGCACCGAATACGTTCATCCCGAAGATAGAGACCACCCCACGCCATGATGCCGAGCAATAAACTGATAAGTTGTGGTGGAGAACCGATTTCTCCGAGACGTAAATGGGTGCAAATGGCACCGCCGAAGAAGCCGGTCGCAAGGATCGCTCCAAGAACCGCGGTGCGCGGAATTGCGTAAAGAGCAACGCTGACGAGGATGATCAAACCCACCACCGTAGCCAGATTAGCGGGAAAGCCCGTCTCCGCCATCTGCGGGCCAATCAATGACGGCACCAAGAGATCGACAGCCGCATCGGCCGCTAATGCAAGAATTACGATCGCGCTCAGAATCCAGCCCAGCGCCACCCCACCACGAAAGCTCGTATTCTCAGCCATTTTATCCCCAATCCGCCGAATTTGGCCGATATCCCCGAATTGCCCGCCGGCATTGGTGCCTGGCTGACAAGTGGCGGCAATCTGGCATGAATGGGAAAGACAGGTCAACGAAGATGCGGTGATCGAACCGAACGAGCCTCCGCGGAAATCACTACCGCGAGACAGATGCAATAAAACTGCAAAAATGCGCTGCTATAAGCCCGGCCACATTGACCAGCCTTGAGAACCGCAGAAGCGGAACTACATCCAACCGAGCGCTCTAGCGCCGTTATCTACTTCAGTTCTGTGGAAAAAAGTGGCTCCCCGGGCCGGATTCGAACCGGCGACCTGTCGATTAACAGTCGAATGCTCTACCGCTGAGCTACCAGGGAATGCGCTTGGCGCGGTGTGAGCGGGGTAATACAAATGCTTTCCCGATTTGCCAAGCGGTTTTTTCAAAAAAAATGAATTCTCTTGCATTATTTCCTCCCGCCACCATTTCCTGTGGATGACCGATCAAAGCAAAACGACAGCAAATGCCGATCGGAATGGCCGGAAAACCCGCCGTTTTGGCATTGATCCCGCGACCCGCGAGCTGGTTTTCGGCTCTGTGAGAATCCCCCTGCCCCGATCGCGCCTTGCCCGCGTCGGCGTAGGGATAGCGCTGATTTTCGGCGGACTGCTCGGCTTCTTGCCGGTGCTCGGTTTCTGGATGCTGCCATTGGGCTTCATCGTGCTCTCGCACGATATGCCCATGGTGCGCCGCTGGCGCCGCCGCTTCGCCGTATGGTGGACGCGAAAACGCCGCCCGGCAAACTAACTCTTTTATCCTATCCCGCGCGAACTGGCCGAGCCGGATTGCCGACAACAGTGGCACCGGCGGCAACATCCCTGGTGACCACCGCGCCGGCGCCGATGATCGCGCCATCGCCTACCATAATGCCGCCGACGAGGATCGCTCCACCGCCGATCCAGACGCTTCTACCTATCGTTACCGGCCGTGCGATCTCCATGCCCGCTCCGCGCAATTCAGCGTCCTTATGATGTTCGGCACAATAGATATGGACGCCCGGCCCCAGCATGCTGCCTTCGCCGATGCGGACGCTGGCGCTGTCGAGGATGGTGCAGCCGGCATTCATGTAGACTCGGCGGCCGAGCGAGATATTGATTCCATAGGAGCAATGAAACGGCGCCTCGATGAAGACGCTCTCGCCGATCTCGGCAAAGAGCGCAGACAAAGCCGGCGCAAGATTGCCGCGCTGGGCGGGCGGCATTGTATTATGTGCATGCACAGCCTCGCGTGCCTGCCAGCGCAAGGCATCGAGTTCCGGATCGAAACAACAGTACCACTCCCCCGCCGCCATTTTCTGCCGCTCGCCGAGACCCATATTCTCATTCCTCTAATGCCTTCCAAACGTCCCGGCGGCGATCTTGCAACACCGCCCGGGGCAGAGGCAAGGAAGACCATCGCGCCTTCTTGATCGCACTGCAATCTATGGGTGAACGTGCGCAGCCCACATCCCTTGATTAGCAAAACCTCAAATGCACGATCCTGCAATGAACGCTGCTCCATTGAGCCGCTGCCCTTGTGAAAAAGCCCGTCAATGCGGGATTCTTGCCCACAACAAACTGTCACACAGCTTGTCTATAACCCGCGCTACCGCGGACTTGCGCAAGACCACCGGTTCCGAGCTTTCAAAAGGAAATAGGGATATGTCGAAACTTAAAAATTACATTTCTGCCGCCGCCGCTGGCGTCATGAGCGTCGCTCTGGCGATGCCGGCTGCAGCAGCTCCGGTCAAGTTCGATTTCTGGTTCGGTCTGTCGGGCGACCTTGAGCGCGTCGTTCAGACGCTCTGCAAGAACTTCAACGATTCCCAAAAGGATTATGAAGTCTCCTGCGTCAGCCAGGGTAACTATGACGCCGCCCTGCAGAACACCATCGCCGCCTTCCGCGCCGGCAAGCAGCCCGCAATCGTTCAGGTCTACGATGCCGGCACTGCGACCATGATGCTCTCCGGTGCCTATTATCCGGCCGGCAAGCTGATGTCCGAAAACGGTTACAAGATCGACTGGAACGACTATTTCCCCGGCATTGCACGCTACTATGCAACGTCGAAGGGCGAGCTGCTCTCCTTCCCGTTCAACTCCTCGACCGCCCTGCTTTACTGGAACAAGGACTCCTTCGCGAAGATCGGCAAGACTGCCGCTCCGAAGACCTGGGAAGAAGCCGCCGAAGACATGAAGGCGCTTAAGGGTGCCGGCTATGATTGCCCGATGGCCATCAACATCTCCGGCAACGAAAGCTGGCAGCTGATGGAACAGTTCTCTGCCATCCACAATCAGCCGATCGCCACAAAGAATAACGGCTATGATGGCCTCGACGCCCGCCTTGAGGTCAACAAGACCAAGTTCGTCAAATATGTGACCGACCTCAAAAGCTGGTACGATCAGGGCCTCATCAAGATCAAGTCCAAGGACCTCGGCCAGGACATGGTTCAGGCCTTTGCAGCGGGCGATTGCCAGATGATCATGACCTCGGTCGGCGACCACGGCACGGTTGGCAAGACGCAGAAAGCCGGCATGAACTGGGATGTTGCCGAGCTTCCGGTCTATGCCGGCACCGAGCGCAAGAATTCGCTGGTCGGCGGCGCTTCGCTTTGGGTTCTCTCCGGCAAGTCGGCTGACGAATACAAGGGCGCCGCTGCGTTCCTGAACTTCATCCACGACCCCAAGACCGCTCTCTTCTGGTCGACCAATACCGGCTACATCCCGGTTACGAATTCCGGTTTTGAATTCATGAAGTCCTCCGGCTTCTACGACAAGGCTCCCTATAAGGGCCGCGAAGTCGCCATCGCCAGCTTGACCGCTTCCGAGCCGACCCCGATTACCCGCGGTATCCGTCTCGGCAACTTCACGCAGATCCGCGCTGAATTCGGCAACCAGATGCAGGCCATCTTTGCCAACAAGGTCAGCGTCCAGGAAGGCATCGACAATCTCGCCAAGAACGGCAATGCCGTGCTCGAGCGCTTCGAAGCCACCTACAAGGGCAAGCAGCTGCCGTAAGCAGCAGAACTCGTGCCACGCAGCGTCCGTCGGGGTTTCCCGGCGGACGTTCGTTATGAGGGCAAGAGTGCCATCGGAATTCCAAGCCGGAAGAGACAATGGAAAAGCGAGTAACTTTCAACAAGTGGAGCGTCGGCATCCTGTTCGCAGTGCCGCAGCTGCTCCTAATCTTCACCTTTTTCTATTGGCCGGCCGGTCAGGCGATCTTCTGGTCCCTAACGCTGCAGCAGCCCTGGGGCGGCGGCAATATCTGGGTGGGGCTCGATAATTTCAGATCCATCCTTGCCAATTCCGACTACTGGAACTCGGTCACGATCAGCATCGCCTTCGCAGCCATCAGCACCGCGATTTCCATGGTGGTCGCGCTGATCCTCGCTGCACTGACCGACCGGCAGCTGCGGGGCTCGAAAATCTACCGTGTCGTGCTCATCTGGCCTTACGGCATCGCTGCTCCCGCATCGGCCATGGCCTTCCGCTTCATCCTGGCGCCTGAAGCCGGCTTCATGTCCATCGTCAATCACTATTGGCCGGGATTTTGGGATCCGGGTCTCGATGGCAACGCCGCCATGGCCTCGGTCATCGCCGCCTTCTCCTGGAAATATATCGGCTACAGCTTCATCTTCTTTCTCGCCGCCTTCCAGGCCATTCCACGCTCGCTGATCGAAGCGGCCGCCATGGACGGCTCCGGCGTGCTCCGCCGCTTCTGGGATATCCAGTTCCCGTTGATCACGCCGACGATCTTCTTCCTGCTCGTCATCAACATCACCGAAAGCTTCCAGGATTCATTCGGCATCGTCGACATCATGACATCGGGCGGCCCGCACAACTCGACCAACCTCATGGTCTACAAGATCTATTCAGACGGCTTCAAAGGTCTCGATTTTTCCGGGGCGGCGGCGCAAAGCATCATTCTCATGCTGCTGATCGTCTTGCTGACCATCTTCCAGTTCCGCTTCATCGAGAAGCGCGTGCATTACCGTTGAGGCTGACATGATCGAGCGCACCCCCATCCTTAATTTCTTCACTCATCTGATCCTGTTCATCGGCTTCATCATCGCCGTAGGCCCGCTGGCTATCGTCGCCATTGCGGCATCGCATAACATCGCCGACGTCAACAAAGTGCCGATGTCGCTGATCCCCGGCTCGGATTTCTGGGCCAACATGAAGACGGCCTGGACGACCGCCAATCTTGGCCCCAAGCTGCTGAACAGCCTGATCTTCGCCACCGGCGTTGCGGTGGGCAAGGTGCTCATTTCGGCGATAACGGCCTTCTCCCTGGTCTATTTCCGCTATCCTGGGCGCCATTTTATTTTTTGGCTGATCTTCATAACGCTCATGCTCCCGCTCGAAGTGCGTATCGTGCCGACCTATGCCGTTGCCGCCAACGTCCTGTCACCCTACCAGGGGCTGCTCGACCTCACCGGCATCACATGGCTCATCGCAAAGCTTACGGGCATCGAAGTCTCGCTGAACCTCGGGCTGCTCAATTCCTATCCCGGCCTGATCCTACCGTTGATCGCCACGGCGACCGGTACGTTCCTCTATCGCCAGTTCTTTCTGACGATACCGGATGAGCTGACGGAAGCCGCTCGCATGGACGGCGCCGGTGCGCTGCGCTTCTTCATCGATATCCTGATGCCGCTGTCGCGCACCAATATGGCTGCCCTCGGCACCATCATGTTCCTCTGGGCCTGGAATCAGTATCTCTGGCCGTTGCTCGTCACCACCGATCCGGCGCATGCAACCGCCGTGACCGAACTCAAGCAGCTCATCCCGAACATCGGCGGCCTTCCGGAATGGCACATCGCTATGGCCGGCACGCTGATCGTCATGCTGCCACCGCTGGCCGTCGTCGTGCTGATGCAGCGCTGGTTCGTTCGTGGGCTGATCGCAACCGAGAAGTAATCTCGTTTCTTGCCGCGCCGCATTTGCGGGCGCGGCTGTCCCCTGCGATCGAGTATTCATCTGTATCGTGCCGGAATATCCCCACGCAAACCCAACTTGCACTTAAACTCAGTCGACCTCAGACACATAAAAAGCCCGGAAGTCGGGAAAACTTCCGGGCTATATCTATTGAAAAGGTATGTTTGAAATCAGCTCGCCAGCACCTTCAGCGGCGTGACCGAAGCAACGGCGTCGAGCCGAAGCCCAGTATCCTGGGCGAAGAGGTGCGTGTGCTGCTGCGGCAGTTCCAGCGCAACCGACTGACCGGTCTGGCCTGTCGTATGATCGGCAACGGCGACGGCGAAGCTTGAACCGTTGATATCGCAATGGATGACACGGCCGGCACCGAGTTCTTCGACGAAATCGACCGTTGCCGGGATGGCACCGGGCGTGCCGGCAGGAACGAGGCGTGCATGTTCGGGCCGGAGGCCGAGGGCGACCGGCTGGCCGGCATGGCGCTTGCCGATGTTGGCGTCGATGGCGATCGGAATGCCGTCGAAGATGAATTGCTCGCCATTGGCTGCGAAAGTGCCTTCCAGGAAATTCATGGCCGGAGAGCCGATGAAGGAGCCGACGAAACGGGTGCGCGGCGTGTTGTAGACCTCGAGCGGCGTACCGACCTGCTCGACATTACCCTTGTACATGACGACCAGCTTGTCGGCGAGTGTCATGGCCTCGACCTGATCATGCGTCACGAAGACCGATGTCGCCGACAGGCGCTTGTGCAGGCGGCGGATTTCAACGCGCATCTGCACGCGCAGCTTGGCATCGAGATTGGAAAGCGGTTCGTCGAAAAGGAAGACCTTCGGCTCACGGATGATGGCGCGGCCCATGGCGACGCGCTGGCGCTGACCGCCGGAAAGCTCGGCCGGCTTGCGCGCCAGGAAATCCTCGAGGCCGACGATCTTGGCGGTTTCCCTGATGCGGCGGTCGCGCTCGGCGCGCGGCACGCCGGCGACCTTGAGCGCATAGCCCATGTTGGCTGCGACATCCATGTGAGGATAGAGCGCATAGTTCTGGAAAACCATGGCGCAGCCGCGCTCGCGCGGCTCGAGCTGATTGACCACCTTGCCATCGATGATGATCTCGCCCGAAGTGATATCTTCGAGACCGGCGATCATGCGCAGCAGCGTGGACTTGCCACAGCCGGAAGGTCCGAGAATGACGACAAATTCGCCCGATCGGAAATTCAGGTCGACGCCATGAACGACCGGATTGCGGCCATAGGCCTTGCGAACTTGTTCGATGCGGATTTCCGCCATTTTAATCTTCCCCGCCTGTGAATTTTGGCCCCATCAATTCCGGGCCGGTCAATCGGGTGGACTGCTAGCGAATTTGCATTACAGAACAGTGACAAGCACCCCTTATATCACAAACTGCATCCGGATTTCCTCACGAGAGTTGGGGGTGCTATTTCGCGATGAAACGCGCATTGGTGGAATCATTTCGCGACAGATATCGTCTGCTTGTTCCGGCAGCAAAAATCTGGGCGATTGTCGATCACGCCGCGGCTGCTTGCGTAGTTGCCGCGTCAAACATGCAAATATTCACAAAGAGGTAGCGCTCCGAAATTTCCAGGGGTTCTTTCCAAACCTGAGAGAGGGCCATCTCGACAGGGCCTTCAGGTTTTTAGAAGCTGATAGAGAGACGCGAGTGGTTGATTGACACTCGCATTCCGTGTGGCATAGTCGAATATCGTTGGGGTCCGTGCCGACCGTCTCCACGACACCGCTCAGTTTCATCGCGGAATGCTTTTTTCCCACATCATATCAAGCAGACTTCTACAGGCAGATGTGAACCAATCAGAGCCGAACGAAATCCTGTGAGGGTTAGGAAATGAAGACTGTATCGGAACAAGTGACGGATATGATCTTTATGTGGAAATGGGGTAGCCAGACACTGTGCGCTGCCGCGCAGCTGGGTGTGTTCGATTACCTTGATCGCCATGCGCCACGCAGCGCTCAAGAAGTTGCGGATCAAGCCCATTTAGATGACTTATTGCTCTATAGGCTGCTGCGTGCGCTCGCATCGCTGGGGCTTCTGGACGAAACGGCGGATAAGCGTTTCACGCTGACCGAAAGTGGTGAAACGCTGCGCACCGACGTACCGAACTCTCTTCGCTATATGGCGATGCTTGAAGGCGGGGCCGAGCACTGGGCCATTTGGAAACACGTACAGGCCATGGTAAAAGATGGGCGCCAGAATGGTTTCATGCGTGAGTTTGGCCAGATGGCATTCGATTATGCCCGATCGCACCCCGAAGGATACGGTGCAGTGTTTGGGCGTGCTATGTCGGGTTTTTCCGCAGTGCAATCCCAGTGGGCATTGGAAGCACTGCGCGATTATGATTTCACTGACGTTCGGACATGGTGCGACGTGGCGGGTGGCCACGGCCATATGATGTGTTCGTTCCTTAAAGTTTACCTACATCTCACAGGTACTATCTTGGATCTGCCAGAAGTAGTCGCTGAGTTCGATCAGCTGTGGGCTCCCAAAATGAAGCTGGAAGACCGGTGCAGCTACATTGCGGGCGACATGTTCAAGGAAGTCCCTGTCGAAGCGGACATTTACAGCCTGAAAATGATCTTGCACGACTGGAATGACGAGGAATGCAAACAGATCTTGCGCAATATCCGCCTGAAGGCGAAGCCCGGCAATCGGCTGATGGTAGTGGAACATGTAGTCCCAGAAGGCAATCAACCGCATTCTTCCAAGCTTTTTGACATACATATGATGTGCTGGGGTACAGTGAAGGAAAGGACAGAACGGGAGTGTGCGACACTTCTGAGAGCTTCTGGGTGGCGATTCATTCGTACGCACTATCCTCCGCATGCGAGCATGGGGGTAGTGGAGGCCGTTGCTTAGGGTCAGCAACAACACCATGTGAAAGCGGGAAATGACGGATGGCGCTATTCGGCCGGATGCGCGGTGACGTGCGGGCCGACGCGCCGGCGTTTATCGCTCATTCCGAGAAAATATCTGAGCACCCTGAAATACACGCTATAGGGCAGAAACTTCAGCAGCTTTGCCCGATAGACCATGCTCTTCGGGAAACTGATGTCGAAGGATGATGATTTCAACCCGGCGGCGATCGCGTCAGCCGCCTCCTGTGCCGACACGATCTCAGGCATGTCGAACTTATTTTGAGCCGTCAACGGCGTGTCGACATAGCCCGGGGTGATGAGCTGGATGCGGATGCCCATGCGATCGAGCTCGAAGTTCAGGCTTTCCGCCATGTTGATCAGCGCGGCCTTGCTGGCGCCGTAAGCCGCACCGCCGGGTAGACCGCCATAACCGGCGACGGATGAGACAAGGGCAACCTGGCCGTATCCCCGCGCCCGCATATGCCGCACCGCCGGAACGAGGCAGTTGACGACGCCATGGAGATTGACGGCAAAACTGCGTTCGAACACTTCATGATTGAGATCTTCGCCCCGTGCCGGCAAATAGACGCCGGCGTTCAGAACCGCCAGGGCAATGGGGCCGTGCTGATATTCAATTGCCGCAACTGTGTGCTCCATGTCCTCTGTATCGGTCACATCGCCGTCGAGCACGACAATGCTGCCTGCAAGCGCGCTTGCCTCGGCCTGCAGCGCCAGAAGCTTGTCGTGGCTGCGCGCCGTAACGGCGACCTTGTAGCCTTCTTCTGCCAGCTTCAGCGCGAGCGCGCGGCCAATACCGGAACTGGCGCCGGTAATCCAGACGACTCCGTGTTCAGGACGTGCGATGAACGGGCTCATGGCTCTTCTCCTTGGCTTGGCGGCCGCCTACATCAAACGCTTAAACTGCGGCCGTCCGTGGCATTTTAGAAATAGCGCATCATTGTGGCCGCTTTCGGCCAGACTGACGGCGTCATCGGGAAAACGATGTCACCAAATGTCACCAATTGGAGACCGATGACTTGGATGAAAGAGGGAGGTCGAGACGCCCGCCAAGTCGAATTTTGCGAGGCGAATAGATAGCAAGGAACAGAATTTCTTGCCTATCCCGCCTTGTGAAGGGAAAAGACCGTTCTTACAGTAGTTGCGAACAGAAGGCAGATTCCAATGACCGTCCATCCGTCCGTCCTCGAAGCAATTGGCAATACGCCGTTGATCAAGCTCAAGGGCGCCTCCGAGGCGACGGGCTCGACCATTCTCGGCAAGGCCGAATTTCTCAATCCCGGTCAATCGGTGAAGGATCGCGCCGCGCTCTACATCATCCGCGACGCCGAGAAGAAGGGGCTGCTGAGGCCGGGCGGCGTCATCGTTGAGGGCACGGCCGGCAATACCGGCATCGGCCTGACACTGGTTGCCAAGGCACTCGGCTACCGCACCGTCATCGTCATTCCTGAGACACAGAGCCAGGAAAAGAAGGATGCATTGAAACTGCTTGGGGCCGAACTGGTGGAAGTTCCCGCTGTCCCCTACAAGAACCCGAACAACTACGTGAAGGTCTCGGGCCGGCTGGCCGAGCAGCTCGCAAAGACCGAGCCTAACGGCGCGATCTGGGCCAACCAGTTCGACAATGTCGCCAACCGTCAGGCCCATATCGAGACGACCGCCAAGGAAATCTGGTACGATACCGATGGCAAGATCGACGGCTTCATCTGCTCGGTCGGTTCCGGCGGCACGCTCGCCGGCGTCGCCATGGGGCTGCATGCCTTTAACAAGGACATCAAGATCGGTATTGCCGACCCCGAAGGTGCCGCCCTTTATGAATTTTACAAGAACGGCGAGCTGAAATCCTCCGGCTCTTCGATCACCGAGGGCATCGGCCAGGGCCGCATCACGGCGAACCTGGAAGGTTTCACGCCCGATTTCGCCTATCAGGTCACCGATGCCGAAGCGCTTCCCTACGTCTTCGATCTGGTCGAATACGAAGGCCTATGCCTAGGCGGCTCGACTGCCATCAATATTGCCGGTGCGGTTCGTCTCGCCAGGGATCTCGGTCCCGGACATACGATCGTGACCATCCTGTGCGATTACGGCAATCGCTATCAGTCCAAGCTCTTCAATCCGGACTTCCTGAAGTCGAAGGGCCTGCCGCTGCCGGGCTACTTGGAAAAGCGGACTGAAATTGCCGTCCCCTACGAAACAACAGCGTGATCTTATGACCGTCAATGCCCTCTATCGTGACGATTTCTATCTATCGACGGCCGAAGCAGTCGTTACCGCGATCCACGAAGACGGGGGCATCGAGCTCGATCAGACCTGCTTTTATGCGACTTCGGGCGGACAGCCTGGCGATACCGGTTTCCTCGAGCGCGGCGACGGCTCGAGGATCATGCTCGGTCAAACGAAGCATGGGCCGATCAAGGACATCATCATTCATGTCCCGCTCGAAAATCAGCCCTTGCCCATCGTTGGTGAGAAGCTGGTGCTGCATATCGATTGGGCGCGGCGCTACAAGCTGATGCGCATGCATACGGCCTGCCATCTGCTTTCGGTGGTCTGCCCCTATCCGATCACGGGCGCGGCGGTCGGCGAGGATGAGAGCCGGGTCGATTTCGACATGGGCGAGACGATCGACAAGGACGAGGTAACGGCGAAGATGATGGCGCTCGTCAACGAGAACCACCCCGTCTTCGTCCGCTGGATTACCGACGGGGAGCTGATCGCCAATCCCGGCATCGTCAAATCCAAGAATGTACGCCCGCCGATGGGCCTTGGCCGCGTCAGCCTCGTCTGCATCGGCGAGGATTCAGCCATCGACAGCCAGCCTTGCGGCGGCACGCATGTGTCGGAAACGCAGGAGGTCGGCGCGATCCACATCGCCAAGATCGAGAAGAAGGGCAAGGAAAACCGCCGCTTCCGTATCCGTTTCGGCGCGCCGACCGACGAGAATTGACCGGCAAGCGCCTATATCTCGATATAAAGACCAATAAACCAAAGCAGGGAGTGATCATCATGGCAGCGGACAAGAGCCGTTTCGTCGTATCCGCCGACTGGCTGCAGAGCGAGCTGGGCGCCAAAGATCTGCGCATCCTCGATGCATCCTTTTATCTGCCGGCACAGAAGCGCGATGCCGATGCCGAATATGCCAGCGGCCATATTCCGGGCGCGATCCGCTTCGACCAGGACAAGATATCAGACCATTCAACGAACCTGCCGCATATGGTCCCCTCGCCCGAATTCTTCGCGGCAGAGGTCGGCAAGCTCGGCATCAGCGAGAGCGATCGCATCGTCATTTATGACGGTCCCGGCCTGTTTGCCTCGCCGCGCGTCTGGTGGCTGTTCCACATCGTCATGGGCGCGCCGAATGTCTTCGTACTGGATGGCGGCCTGGATGGCTGGAAGGCCGAGGGTCGGCCGCTGGAGACGGCGACGCCTAGCTTCGCGCCCGCGACATTCAAGCCGAAGTTCAATGCCGATCGCGTCGTTTCGCTCGACGAGATGCGAGAAATCGTCGACAGCCGTTCCCTGCAGATCGCCGATGCCCGCAGCGCGGGCCGCTTTGCGGCAACCGAACCGGAGCCGCGCGAAGGCATGCGCTCGGGTCATATGCCGGGCGCAAAAAGTCTGCCATCCGGCGTCTTCGCCACGAACGGCAAGTTCAAGTCGCTGCCGGAATTGAGGGAAACCATCGAGAATGCCGGCATAGATCTCGAAAAGCCCGTCGTGACAACCTGCGGCTCCGGCATTACCGCCGCCATCATCACGCTGGCGCTCGAATCCCTCGGCCATGGCAACAACAAGCTCTATGACGGCTCCTGGTCGGAATGGGGCAGCCGGGCGGATACGCCTATCGTCACCGGTCAAGATTGAGCATCATAGCCGTGAAGACGCCCTCGTCGATCAAAGTTCACATCACCCGTCTGGAAATGACCGCGCCGCCCAAGGCCAGCCTGCCGGTGCCGGTCAATATCCAGACCGCGATCATGCGCGCGCCCGGTATTCCGTTGCCCTTCTACCGCTATCTCTATCGTCAGGTCGGTGCCCGCTGGCATTGGGTGGAGCGTCTGCGCCTCTCCGACGAGCAACTGACCGCTGTCCTTCACGACCGGCGCAACGATATTAGCGTGCTTTACGTCAACGGCGCGCCGGGCGGATTCTTCGAATATTTCCGCCAGGACGACGAGACGATCGAGCTCAGCCATTTCGGCCTCATCGAAAACACGCTCGGCCTCGGAATCGGCAAATGGTTCCTGCTGCAGTCGCTCTATGCCATCTGGACGCTGAACCCGCAGCGGATCGTGACGACGACGAACAATCTCGATCATCCAAGGGCATTGCAGCTCTATCAGATGTTCGGATTTTCGCCGATTTCGACCGGAGAAGGCATCGTCAGGCCGCTGAGCGACAAGGAACTGCTCGAGCTCGCCAAGAAGGGCTAGGGGCGCTGTAGCCGCAGGAATCGGGTGGCTTCGCGCCTCGCGCCGGCGCATCACATGGCAAATCTCGAAAGGAGCTTTGCCATGATTTCCATCGCCTTTGCAGCCATGCCTACGTCCGACGCCGAACTTCTGTGGAACGGCGGCGCAGATGCCTATGGTCACCAGCCGGAGACGATGATTTCCGATGGTCCAGGCCATCCCTGCCGCCATTGCCTGCGCAATATCGATGCCGGCGAAGAGCTGTTCGTCTTCGCCTATCGCCCCTTCCCGGAATTGCAGCCCTATGCGGAGACGGGTCCGATCTTCCTGCATAAGACTCCGTGCCAACGTTACGAAGCGGAAGAAGTCCTGCCGCCGGTGCTGATGACCAGCAAGGATTTCATCGTTCGTGGCTATGGGAAGAACGACCGCATCGTTTACGGAACTGGCGCCGTGACACCCACCGATGACATCCCAGCCTATGCGGCTTCGTTGCTCGAACGTCCCGACATCGCCTATGTCCACGTCCGCTCGGCCCGCAACAATTGCTATCAATGCCGGATCGATAAAATAGGAGCGCCGGCATACGCGGATGCCGGCGCCTCCATCTGACGTCCGCGCGATGGGCTTTACGCGACGTTCAGAATGCTCTCCGGCGCAACGGCCTCATAGCCGAGCGCTTCGGCCACCGGCCGGTTCGTGATGCGGCCCTTATGCACATTGAGGCCATTGCGGAGATGCTTGTCTTCCGCGATGGCACGCAGGCCACGATCAGCAAGCGCCAAGCCGTGATAGATCGTGGCGTTGTTCAAGGCATGCGCCGAGGTGACGGGAACCGCACCGGGCATGTTGGCGACACAATAATGCACGACGCCTTCGACCACATAGGTCGGATCGGAATGCGTCGTTGCATGCGAGGTCTCGAAGCAGCCACCCTGGTCGATGGCGACATCGACGATGACCGAGCCCTGCTTCATGCCCGATAGCATTTCGCGCGTGACCAGCTTCGGTGCGGCGGCGCCGGGGATCAGCACGGCACCGATGACGAGATCGGCGGAAAAGACCTCTTCTTCCAGAGCCTGGATGCTGGAATAGCGCGTATGGACGCGGCCGTTGAAGATGTCGTCGAGCTGGCGCAGGCGCGGCAGCGAGCGATCGAGGATGCTGACATCGGCGCCGAGGCCGGCCGCCATCTTGGCGGCATGCAGGCCGACGACGCCGCCGCCGATGATCGCTACCTTGGCCGGCAGCACGCCGGGCACGCCGCCGAGCAGGATGCCGAGGCCGCCATTGGCCTTCTGCAGAGCCGTCGCACCCGCCTGGATCGACAGGCGGCCGGCAACCTCGGACATCGGCGCCAGCAGCGGCAGGCCGCCGCGCTCATCGGTCACAGTTTCATAGGCAACGGCGGTGACGCCCGAGGCGAGCAACCCCTTGGTCTGCTCCGGATCGGGCGCAAGATGCAGATAGGTGTAAAGAAGCTGTCCCTCGCGAAGCTGCGCCCATTCGGAGGGCTGCGGCTCCTTGACCTTCACGATCATGTCGCACTTCTCGAAAATATCCTTGGCGCTTGCGGCGATCTTGGCGCCTGCGGCAATGTAGGCATGATCGTCGGCACCGATGCCGGCACCGGCCTTGGTCTCGACCCAGACTTCATGGCCATGAGCGACATATTCGCGAACGGACGCGGGCGTCAGACCGACGCGGTATTCGTGGTTCTTGATTTCCTTCGGGCAGCCAACGCGCATTTCATTCCTCCTCGAATGCTTTTGCGTCTTTCATTTTCTCCAACTGAAATCAGACCACCACCGCGCCGCAATGTCCTTGCAAAGACGATTTGCGCTGCCGTCATTTTTCGTGATTTATTGCGCGAACAGGAGTTTTTTCGAAAGTTCTTCGAATGTCCGACCTAGATGCCATAGATCATTCGATTCTGCGGATACTTCAGCAGAA
The DNA here is from genome assembly GCF_057784395.1 of Martinezella sp. CNPSo 3957. Lineage (NCBI taxonomy): Bacteria > Pseudomonadati > Pseudomonadota > Alphaproteobacteria > Hyphomicrobiales > Rhizobiaceae > Martinezella > Martinezella sp. CNPSo 3957. Next base: position 57,447 of record NZ_JBXSOU010000008.1, on the reverse strand, counting down.
TGCCCGGATCACCAATGCGGAACTGGCCGAGAAGGTTGGTCTTTCACCCTCGGCCTGTTCGCGGCGGCTCGATATTCTGGAAAAGAGCGGCGTCATCGACGGCTATCACGCGCATCTCTCGCACAAGGCGCTTGATTACAAGATGATCGCCTTCGTACACATCTCGCTGTCCGGCCAGTTCGCCAAGACGCTTTCGGAATTCGAAACGGCGGTAAAACGCTGCCCCAACGTGCTGTCCTGCTACCTCATGTCGGGCGAATACGACTACATATTGCGGGTCGCCGCGCGCGACCTTGAGGACTACGAACGCATCCATCGCGACTGGCTCTCGGCCCTGCCTCATGTCGTGAAGATCAATTCGAGCTTCGCGCTGCGCGAAATCATCGACCGGCCAAACGTCGGCCTGTGACCTTTCCTATTTCAAATCCAACAGCAAAGCGCGGTGATCCGAGACTTCAGGCTCTGCGACAGGATCGAAAGTGATCACCTCGACATTGGACGTCACCAGCATGTAGTCGGCAAAGCGCGGTTGCTTCTTGTAATGGGACGTGCGCGTGTCATCATGTCCCCGCGAAGTGACGAGATCAATAAGGCCAAGTGAGCCGAGAATATCGAAGGTCTCGCTGCCGGGCAGCAGGTTGAAATCGCCGCAGACGACGAGCCTGTCACCCTCGTGCTTTACTTGCCGGATGAGATCGACCAACGCGTTTGCCTGATGACGACGAGCGGGCGTGTCACCCTTTCCTTCCAGATCCCGCAGGCCATGCATATGGGCAATCGTGATCGGGTAGCCGCGCTCATAGTCGAACAGGCGGATGCAATGGGCATTGCGCGAACGCGGATGAGGCCCATAGCCATCAGCCGAGAATTCACCATGAACGAAGGCGGCTGCCTGGCCGATGACCGGATAGGTCCGGCGCACGAAGGTTGCCAGTCCGAACTCGGAATCGAATCGCCGGTCCCCATCGAAAAGGTCGCCTCGCGCTACGGGGAGGAAGAAAGCATCGTGAGCCGGCAAAGCAGCCTTCAGTTCCTCGAAGAGATTGGCGCGCTGCAAGAGCTCGATGCCGTGATCGCGATAGACCAGCCAATCGGCCTCTGCTCCCTGCGTGCGAACCATTTCCTGTAGGCAGAGAACATCCGCATCGATATCAACGAGATAGGGGACTAGCGGCTCATGCAGCCGGCCGCCCCATGCATTCAATGAAACGATACGCATATCCTGCACCTCTCATAGTCACACCGCCGATCGCAGCGGCCATCGCGATGCGGTACCGATTCGGGACGCCCGGCTACAATTTTAGCGATTATGCTAAACATCCCGCAAGGCACATCTGATATCCAAAGCGAGAAAAGACGGATGAGCCGGGACAACATCATGCAGTTCTCTTCGAAATCTCCCATTCAGGGCAATCTGAAAATCAAGACGCGCGGCTCGTCGCGCCACCATGCGCGGCTCATGGGCCAGGTTCGATATTTCACCAAGCTTGTTACCGGCCGCGTTGTCGATATTTCGACCAGCGGCATCGCGCTCGATCTGCAGGCGCCGCTTTATGCCGCCGCTGGCAGCAAGGTTCGCGTCGAATGCGACGACATCGGCCTCCTGGATGGTTTCGTGCGCTGGGCTCACAACGGCCGCATCGGCATCGAATTCGACCGCTCGTCCAATGCCTCGGCTAAGGTCGCGTCCTATTTCCGCTTTTTCCACAAGGACATGAAGCCGGTTCTCAAACGTTGATAGCATGTCGGCGTGAGCCGGCTACGATCCACAATAAGCCTGTCACATTCCTGGTGCACACCTTCAAAAATCGTCCTAATCTCCCTCGCCCGAGAGATGATCGACGGACCATAGCCCCATCGTTGAAGGAGTGTTTTATGTCTTCCATTCTGGATTTGCCCAGCATGTCGCGCCGTTCCCTGCTGCAAGGCCTCAGTGCCACAGCGGCGCTGATCGTGCTGCATCCTTTCGCCGCCCGCGCTGCGAGCAACCAGGCGCATCTGCGCCTTATGGAAACGACCGACATTCACGTCAACGTCTTCCCCTATGACTATTATGCCGACAAGCCGAACGACACGATGGGCCTGACGCGTACGGCAACGATCATCGACAATATCCGCGCCGAAGCCACCAATTCGCTCCTCATCGACAATGGCGACGTGCTCCAGGGCAATCCGATGGGCGATTACATGGCCTATCAGCACGGCATGAAGGACGGCGACGTCCATCCTGTCATCAAGGCGATGAACACGCTCGGCTATTCCGTAGGCACGCTCGGCAACCACGAATTCAACTACGGCCTCGACTTCATGTTCAAGGTGCTGGCCGGCGCGAACTTCCCCTTCGTCTGCGCCAACCTGACCAAGGGCCAACTTGCCTCCGACCCCACCAAGGACGACCTGTTCTTCAAACCCTATTTGATCCTCGAAAAGAAGATCAAGGACGGCGCCGGCAATGAAAGCCCGATCAAGATCGGCTTCATCGGCTTCGTGCCGCCACAGATCATGCTCTGGGACATCAAGAACCTCGAAGGCAAGGCGCAGACGCGCGATATCGTCGAAGCCGCCAAGGCCTGGGTCCCGGTCATGAAGGCAGAAGGCGCCGATATCATCATCGCCCTCTCTCATTCCGGCATCGACGGCAGCGGCCAGAGCGAGAAGATGGAAAACGCCTCGCTCTATGTCGCCGCGGTCGACGGCATCGACGCTGTCTTCACCGGCCACCAGCATCTCGTCTTCCCTGGCCCGAAGACCTGGGACGGCATCAAGGACGCCGATCCAATCAAGGGAACGCTGCATGGCAAGCCCGCCGTCATGGCCGGCTTCTGGGGTTCGCATCTCGGCCTCATCGACCTGCTGCTCGAAAAGGACGGCAAGAGCTGGAAGATCGTCGACTTTACTTCCGAGGCACGCCCGATCTACCATCGCGACGACAAGAAGAAGGTCGTCGCCGATGTCGCCGACAAGAAGGAAGTCGTCGAAGCCGCCAAGGCGGAGCATGAGGCGACGCTGACCTATGTCCGCACACCTGTCGGCAAGACCTCCGCGCCGCTCTATTCCTACTTCGCCCTGGTCGCCGACGATCCCTCTGTCCAGATCGTCAGCCAGGCGCAGATCTGGTACATCAAGAACATATTGAAGGAGACGCAGTACAAGGACCTGCCGGTTCTTTCGGCTGCTGCCCCCTTCAAATGCGGCGGCCGCAACGGCGCCGATTATTATACGGATGTTCCCGCCGGCAATATCGCCATCAAGAACGTCGCCGATCTCTACCTCTACCCGAACACCGTGCAGGCCGTCGTCATCAACGGCGCGCAGGTCAAGAACTGGCTGGAAATGTCGGCTGCGATGTTCAACCAGGTGCAGCCCGGCGCCAAGGATGCGGATCTGATCAACAGCAGCTTCCCCTCCTACAATTTCGATGTCATCGACGGCGTCACCTACCAGATCGACCTCTCGCAGCCGCGCCGCTTCGGCGATGACGGCAAGGTTCTGAATGCCGATGCAAACCGCATCCAGAACCTGCAGTTCGGTGGCAAGCCGATCGACCCCGCACAGAAGTTCCTGGTCGTCACCAACAACTACCGCGCCGGCGGTGGCGGCAACTTCCCGGAAATCGCGGCGGACAAGGTGGTCTATCAGGCGCCGGACACCAACCGCGACGTTATCGTGCGCTATGTCCACGAGCAGGGCACGATCAACCCGACCGCCGACGGCAACTGGACCTTCAAGCCGCTGGCGGACACGACCGTCCGGTTCCAGAGTTCGCCGAAGGCCAAGGATTTCCTTGATCAGGTCAAGAGCGTGAAGATCGAAGATGCCGGCGAAGGTGCCGACGGCTTCCGCAGCTACCGGCTGGTGCTGTAATCACGGATGCTATCGTCCTCTCCTCTCATCGGGGAGAGGACTTTTCACTCCGCCGCTAGGCGCTTGTCGCCTGGATGGAACATCTCGACGGCGGACTTGAAGTCATCCTGATTCGGGCATCGCGACAGACGATCCCGGAAAGCCTCGATCATCCACGCAGCCGCAGGGCCTGGAGGGTTATCAACCTTGCGGATCGCATAGAGCGGATATTCGCTCTGGTCATAGGCATCGAGAGCCAAAGGCACCAGCCTGCCCTTCTGCAAATCCTCCATGATGAACGAGGCCGGCAGGCCGCCCCAACCAAGACCACCTCGGATAAGCTGATGCTTGGTGGCAATGTCGCTCAGATGCCAGATCTTGTAGGACAGGACGTTGAAATCCTTGCCATTCGTGAGGTTTGACGCATCGGTGACGACCAGCTGCACTTCTTCGCGCACGTCGGCAAGCGTCAGCGGTCGTCCGAGCATAGCGAGCGGATGGGTGGGGGCGGCAACCGGCATCATGAAGGAATGTCCGATGCGCTCGATCACCAAAGCATCATCCTGTTTCACCACCGAGCCGCCGATACCGATCGTCGACTTGCCGCTTGTGACAAGCTCGAGCATCGAGCCGAGTTCGCCGGTGTCGAGCCGCAGGGAGACGTAAGGGAAACGATCACGGAATTCGCGCAGCACGTCGACGGTGGCATGAACCGGCACCATGACGCTGATGGCGACGGCCACCTCCGCCTCGAGCCCGGTCTTCAAACCCTTCACCCTGGCGCGCATCACTTGCAGATCGGAAAGAATGCGGCGCGCATCCTCCAGCATCACCCTGCCCGCATCCGTCAGCCTCGGTTGGCGCGATCCGGAGCGCTCGAACAGCGGCATTTCGAGCTGAGCCTCCAGATTGGCGATCGTGTAGCTGATGACCGATTGCGCGCGGTTGAGCGCACGCGAGGCGGCGGAGAAACTGCCTGACTCGGCGACCGTCAGAAAGACCTGCAATTGGTCAAGGGTGGGATTGGGGAGCATCTGCCATCCATTCTATCGATAATTCCAATCCATATTATCACAGTTTTTCTCGATAGCACTGACGACTTATTTATGGAGGCGAACATGATCGGACTCTCCCAGCCGATTTAGCAACTCATTGAAAAGGAAAACGGATATGTCCTCCATTCTGCTTCTGACCTCCAGCCCGCGTCCGGACTCGCTCTCCACCAAGATCGCCACCGAGCTGGCCGAGAAGATCAAGTCCAACAATCCGGGCAAGACGCTGGTTCACCGCGACCTCGCTGCCGACAACCTGCCGCACATCGATGGCCCCTTCACGGCCGCCATCCGCACGCCGGCTGATGCACGCACGCCCGAGCAGCAGGAACTGATCAAGGTTTCCGACGCGCTCGTCGACGAGCTGCTGGCAGCCGACACCCTCGTCATCGGCACCGGCCTCATCAACTTCAACATCTATTCCTCGCTGAAGACCTGGATCGACAACGTCGCCCGCGCCGGCCGCACCTTCACCTACACGGAAACCGGCCCGAAGGGTCTGGTAACCGGCAAGAAGGCCTACATCGTGCTCGCTTCCGGCGGCGTTTACTCGCAAGGCCCGGCTGCACCGCTGAACCATGCCGTTCCTTACCTCAAGTCGGTTCTCGGCTTCATCGGCATCACCGATGTCGAGACCGTTTACATCGAAGGCGTCGCCTTCGGTCCGGAAGCTGCTGAGAAGGCCATCGGCGCTGCCCAGGCTCGCGCTTCCGAGCTGGCTCTCGCCGCTTAATCAATTACTTATTCAGATGATCACAGGCGGCCGGGGTTAAAACCGGCCGCTTTGCTATTGTGCCTGCGGCAGTGCCTTTACGAACTGCTTCACGGTCTCCAGAATTTCGGCCGAAAGAGCCTCGTCATCCGCCACGCGCGCGAGGCCGAGCGCTCCGGTCATCAGGCACGACGCGATGATCGCCTTGCGCCTGGCTTCGGCAGTTTCCGGCTCCGGCATGCGCGCCGTCATGGCATTGAAATTCCGTCGCAGGCCTTCCGTCGCAACCGCGCGGACCGTATCGCTGCTACGCGCCAAATCCGCCGTCAGTGCCGCATAGGCGCAGCCCTCGCCGCAATGATCCCGGTGACCTTCGCTGAGATAGGTATCGACATAATCGTTGAGCGAGATGGTCTCGGGGATGATCCCCTTTTCCTCCTGCTGCCGCCGCCATGACCCGATCGCGGATTCGACGGCTTCCGCCACAAGTTCATCGCGTGAGGCGAAGTGCTTGTAGAAACCGCCGACCGTCAGACCCGCTTCCTTCATCAGATCGGCGACGCCAATCCCTTCCAATCCCTCCTCACGCAGACGTTTGGCTGCGAGCGTCACGATGCGTTCGTGCGTCTTCTGCTTTTCCAATTGTGAGCGGCCCATCGAAAATCCTTTCATGCCCGGCTTGACAAAATGGATTACGATCATAATCCTTATAGATAACGATCATAATCCAGATCGTGACAAAAGCCAACAGGAGCTACGAATATGCGTCTCAAGAACAAGGTTGCCGTCATCACCGGCGGAAACAGCGGTATTGGCCTTGCCACCGCCCGCCTCTTCCTCGCCGAAGGCGCCAAGGTCGCCATAACAGGCCGCAACGCCAAGACACTGGCCGCAGCAGCCGAGCAACTCGGCGGCGGCGTGCTGGCATTGCAGGCTGACACGACCGATATCCCGGCGATGGAGAGGGCCTTTGCCGAGGCTGCGGAGAAGCTTGGAAAATTCGATGTGGTCTTTGCCAATGCCGGCATAGCCGGCGATACGCCGCTCGGCAAAACGACGCTCGAGCAGTTCGAAACCATCGTCCGCATCAATTTCACCGGCGTCTTCTTCACCGTGCAGGCCGCCCTGCCACATCTGAACGATGGCGGCTCGGTAATCCTGAACGGCTCCGTGCATGCCGTTCTCGGCATTCCCGGCGCGTCGGCCTATGCGGGCACGAAGGGCGCCGTTCGAGCCATGACCCGCAATCTCGCTTCCGAGCTTGCGCCCCGCGGCATCCGCGTCAACCAGGTCACACCGGGCGCCACCAAGACACCGATCTGGGACCCGCGCGCTGCCACGCCGGAGGCCCTGGATGCGCTGCAGGCCCGCTTTGGCGGCCTGAGTGCGCTCGGCCGCATGAGCGAAGCCGATGAAATCGCCAAGGCCGCGCTCTACTTCGCCTCCGACGATTCCGCCAATGTCACGGCGATCGAAATCACGGTCGACGGCGGCGCCGTCAACGCCCCCGCCGGCGCGAAGATTTTCCGCACGGCTTGAGCCTTGCGAAAATCCAATCAGTTTCGATTTCAGAGAGTATTCTGGGCCGCCAAAAGCACATGCGGGAGGCGGCCCTGCATCAAGCGCATGCTAAGGGGATTCGCCTGACGATCAGACCTGGCGAACCTTTTCGCCGTCGCCGAAGAGGCCGGCCCCGTTTTGATCGATGATCTGCTGGCCCTTGCGGAAGGTCGATTCCACCGCGTCATCCGACGAGGTGAAGACATCGGCGCGGATAAAATTGCGCACCAGGATCTCGCCGTTCACATCCTTCTCAATCCGGCCCATAAGGCGGAACTGATTGCCCTCGCGCTGCGGCGTCGCATAGATCGTGCAGCCGGCATGCACCTGGGGTTCGACGCTGACTGTCGAGCCGCCGGACTTTTCAGTGCCCGCTTGCGATGCGCCACCGGTGAAAATCGAAAGGATATTTGAAATGAACGAAGCCATGGATCGCCTTTAGCATGAAGGTTGGAGGGTCGCAAAGTCAAATGATCAGGTTTGCCAGGATCTCGTTTTCGGTGATGTCCTCATAGCCCATGCCGGAACTTTCAAAGTTCGCGATAAGCTGTTTGAAATTATCCGGATTCTTCGTCTCGATGCCGATCAGGATGGAGCCGAAATTGCGGGCGCTCTTCTTCAGATATTCGAAGCGGGCGATATCGTCTTCCGGTCCGAGCATGTTGAGGAAATCGCGAAGCGCGCCGGGGCGCTGCGCCAGGCGCAGGATGAAGTATTTCTTCAAGCCCGCATAGCGCATGGCGCGCTCCTTGACGTCAGGCAGGCGCTCGAAATCGAAATTGCCGCCGGAGACGACCGCGACGATCGTCTTGCCACGGATGGCCTCGCGATCGAGCTTTTCCAGCGCCGTGATCGCCAGAGCGCCGGCCGGCTCCAGCACCACGCCTTCGACATTCAGCATATCGGTGATGGTGACGCAGATGGCGTTTTCCTCGATGAGCTTCACCTGCTCGGCCGCGAAGTCCTTGAGCGCGGCGAAGTTCAGCTCGCCGATCCGGCCCACGGCAGCGCCATCGACGAAATTATCGACCTTGGCAAGCGTGATCACCTGCCCCGCCTCGATGCTGCGGCGCAGGCTCGGCGCGCCGGCGGGTTCGGCGAAGGTGAAGGCATCACGGGGAAGCGTATCGGCAAAGTAACCGGTGATCCCGGCCGCAAGGCCTCCACCGCCGACGGGAAGCAAGATGTGGTCGGGGATAATACCCTCAGGCAATTGCTCGGCGATCTCGGCTGCGACCGTCGCCTGCCCTTCGATGATATCGGCGTGATCGAAAGGCGGCACCATGACGCCGTCGATCTTTTCGACATGCTCGCGCGCCGCCTGGTAGCACTGATCGAAGAAATCGCCGAAGAGCTTGATGGTGATGAACTCGCCGCCGAAGATGCGGGTCTTGTCGATCTTCTGTTGCGGCGTCGTGACGGGCATATAGACCACGCCCGGCACGCCGAAATGGCGGCAGACGAAGGCAAAGCCCTGAGCGTGATTGCCGGCGGATGCGCAGACGAATGTCTTTCCCGTACCGCCCTCGGCAATCACCTTGCGGAAGAAGTTGAAGGCACCCCGGATCTTGTAGGACCGGACCGGCGTCAGATCTTCGCGCTTCAGCCAGATATCGGCGCCATAACGCGCGGAAAGATGCTCGTTCAGCTGCAGCGGCGTTGCAGGAAAGAGGCCGCGCATGGCCTCTGTAGCTTCGAGAACAGTCTGTTTATCCACGGTCTATCCGTCCTTCTTCAATCCGCCTTCGCTATCGCATAGGAAAGATGAGCAAAGAAAGCCTGTTTATCGCGCTTTCGGACCTGCGATAGCGGTATTCGCCGCACTGACGAGTCATTAACTATTTATGCCCCTGACCGGTGAAACCACAAAATCTGCGAGTTGACAGCCAAGCTCCCCCCGCGTCCAATATGACACAGCCATCATGATGATGGTTAGAGGCCCGCCTAATACCGATCCGTCGGCTCCGGCGGGCTTCGCCTGGATCAGTTAAGGCTAAGCCATACAGATCAAATCCCTCCCGCAAAACATTTCCTTGACTGAATCGCTCAAGTGCTTGATGGGGAAAGGCACGCGGACGTGGCGAAACTGGTAGACGCAAGGGACTTAAAATCCCTCGGCCTTTGGCTGTACGGGTTCGACCCCCGTCGTCCGCACCAAAATTAAATTCCATCAAAATCCCAATGAAAAAGGCGCAGCTTTCGCCGCGCCTCTCTCAATCGATATGCAGAATTCAAATCAAGCCGTGAGCTTGGCAGCAATCTTGGCGACGTGCGCGCCCTGATACTTTGCGGCTTCCAGTTCGATTTCGGAGGGCTGGCGGGAGCCGTCACCGTTGGTGATGGTGGAGGCGCCGTAGGGCGAGCCGCCCTTGACTTCTTCCGTGCCCATCTGGCCCTGGAAGGCATAAGGAAGACCGACGACGGCCATGCCGTGGTGGAGCAGCGTCGGGATGAAGCCGAGGATGGTGGATTCCTGGCCGCCGTGCTGCGTTGCCGACGAGGTGAACACCGAGCCGACCTTGCCGACGAGCTTGCCGCCGAACCACAGGCCGCCAGTCTGATCCCAGAAATTGCGCATCTGCGAGGCGACCGTGCCGAAGCGGGTGCCAGCGCCGACGATGATGGCGTCATAGTCTGCCAGTTCGTCCGGGGTTGCGATCGGGGCTTCCTGATCGAGCTTGAAGTAGGAGGCCTTGGCGACCTCTTCCGGAACGAGTTCCGGCACGCGCTTGACGGTGACTTCGGCACCGGCCGACTTTGCGCCTTCCGCGACGGCATAGGCCATCTTCTCGATGTGACCGTAAGCGGAATAATAGAGAACCAGAACCTTAGCCATGAAAACGTCTCCTGTTTGTTGGACGCATTGAATGTCGAGGAATGTTGTATCAGCGATGCGACAAGGGCGCAGCCCCCACGCTCAGAACGCAGTGTTCATCCTGTGTAGACGGAAATTCACTTGCAACATCTTGTGATGAGCAGCGGCTCAGCAAAAGGAGCGTTTGCATTCGCTGCAAACAGCGCTACCTATCTCGGACCTTTTTGAACGCGCCGACTGCGCATTGTCCTGGATAACTTCATGTCGAACGAAACCATTGTCACAGCCGCCATGCTCGCCATCGGCGACGAATTGCTCTCCGGCCGGACCAAGGACAAGAATATCGGCCACCTCGCCGACGTACTGCTGCTGGCCGGCATCGACCTGAAGGAAGTCCGCATCGTGGCTGACGATGAAGATGCCATCGTATCGGCGCTGAACGCCCTGCGCCGCCAATATGATTACGTCTTCACCTCGGGCGGCATCGGCCCGACCCATGACGACATCACCGCCGATGCCATCGCCAAGGCCTTCGGCGTGCCCTGCGAGCATGACGCCGAAGCCATGCGGATCATGGGTGAAATGTATGCACGACGCGAGATGGAGTTCACCGAGGCTCGCCAGCGCATGGCACGCATGCCTGTGGGATCAAAGCATATCGCCAATCCGGTCTCGACCGCACCCGGCTTCAACATCGGCAATGTCTATGTCATGGCCGGCGTGCCGCAGGTTTTCCAGGCGATGCTCGACAATGTCATCCCGACGCTGAAGACCGGCGCAAAGGTGCTATCAACAGCGATTTCCTGCCCCTATGGCGAGGGCGAGATCGGCACGCCGCTCGGCCTCATCCAGAAGGCGCATCCGGATACCAGCATCGGTTCCTATCCGCGCTATGTCGGCCAATTCTTCTCGACCGAGATCGTCGTGCGCGGGCGTTCCGCCGAGCTGGTTGAAAGTGTCGCAGCCGAAGTGCGTGCGATGATCGAGGCCATCGGGCAGTCGAAAGCGACTGCATAACTCCTTAAATCGAAATCGATTTAAGGATAAATTATGCAGCAGACTTAAAGTATTACAGCGACCTTTGCGCGTCATATATGACGCGCGGCGCTGTATCGAAAATCAGTCGGCTGAGGCCTGACTCTCAACGAGGACGTGTACTTCCGGGGAACCCTGAGACCATTCAGAGCATTATCTTCTAGCGGAATGCTGATATCATGATCCGATCCAACCCTTCCGCATGGGAGATCTCTTCATGTCCTACAAAACGATAGTGACCGTTCTCGACAATCCCGACAATACGCGCATCGCTGCGGAGTTTTCGGCAGCGCTCGCAAAGGAGCACGGCGCGCATGTCGTCGGGCTTCATGCGGAAATCGTCTCGACCGTGCCGCTGGTGGCGCCGATGGAGATTCCGGACCCTGTCGCGGTCCAAGCACTTCAGGAAGTCGCCCATAATCAGGCGGTCGAAATCGAACGGGTGTTCCGCTCGAAGATGGAAGCCGCCGGTCTCGATTACGAGTGGCACAGCTTTGCCAGCACGGTCGGCTACGGCACCGAACCGCTGATCGAAAGTGCCCGCAGCGCCGATCTTCTGGTGGCCGTGCAGCCCGACCCGTCGAAATACGCTGATACTCAGGTCGATGTCGAAACCTTCCTGTTCGACAGCGGCCGGCCGGTCCTGTTGATCCCCTACATTCTCAAGGAGCCGAAGCCCGTCCGCCGCGTGCTGATCGCCTGGAACGGCTCCAAGGAAGTGGCGCGCGCCACCTTCGACGCCCTGCCTTTCCTCAAGGCTGCGGATTCGGTCGAGATCCTTTCCGTCAGCACGTCGGAAAAGGATCCGCATCCGTCCAAGGAAACCGGCGTCCGGATAGCCGCGGCGCTGACACGCCACGGCGTTCGCGCCAAGTTCGAGACGGCAGCCTGCACCGGCAAATCGACGCCATCGCAGGTCATCGAAAACCGGCTGGCCGACGACAGTATCGACCTGTTGGTCATGGGCGCCTATACGCATTCCTGGCTGTGGCAGATGATCTTCGGCGGCACGACGCGCACCCTGCTGCAATCGATGACGGCGATGACGCTGCTGGCCCGCTGAACGGCTGAAAACTCAATTCCTGTGGCAACCGGTGTGAATGTGCACCGGTTGCGCCCCTTGCAGCTATTGCCTTTTGCCAGCAAATCCAGCAGAAAGCAGCGACCGATGACAGAATTCCCGCCAGGGAACCGTTCGCGCGGTCTAAGGGGCATGATCCCGAAAAGCCCAGGCTTTTCCCGGATGAGATCCTGTTCAAGCAGATAGCAAGCGAATCGCGTTCCGGATTTGGTTCTTGGTCCGCGCCCAGCGCGGGGTCTGCTCAGGGTCGCCGGCGCTGCCGGTGCGTCGTTATTCCATGCCCCGGAGCTTTCTGCCATGTCCCTGCCCGATAAAGCCTTTCCCGTATCCTGGGATCAGTTCCATCGCGATGCGCGCGCGCTTGCCTGGCGGCTTGCCGGCCTCAACCGTGAATTCAAGGCAATCGTCTGCATCACCCGCGGCGGCCTCGTGCCGGCCGCAATCATCTCTCGCGAGCTCAATATCCGGCTGATCGAGACGGTCTGTGTCGCCTCCTATCACGACTATTCCAGCCAGGGCGAAATGAACCTGCTCAAAGGCATCGCACCAGAGCTGTCGGTCAACGGCGGCGAAGGCGTCCTCGTCATCGACGATCTCACCGATACCGGCAAAACGGCCCTCGAAGTTCGCGCCCTGCTGCCGAAGGCGCATTTCGCCTGCGTCTACGCCAAGCCGACCGGCGTTCCCACGATCGACACCTTCATCACAGAGGTCAGCCAGGATACCTGGATCTACTTCCCCTGGGACATGGGCTTCACCTATCAGGAACCGATCGCCAAGGGTCATCGCGGCTGAGCTGCCGGCTGCCGGCAGCGCGAATCAGACCCGATCTGATCGCGATGCCGAAATATGATTCGAATTACGGTAATAGAGGTGGGCGCTGCGGCGCCCACTAGATTTAGTGGACGTCGCTTTGATGGGAATGCGTGGGATTCAAGGGTTTCCACGCGAATCATGATGCTCTACGGCATGATTTTGCCGTGCTGCCAATGGCATCCAGGTCACGGTCACAATTTTGTCGCTTTCGACACCGGCGGTGATAATAGTTGTTGCGCGAACGGTCGCACGAAGGGCGAGCATCCCCCCTCAAGTTCTTGAATCTCTTGCTCTACTGGCGTTTCCCCAGTTTCCACAGGCAAGCCCACAAGATATTGTGGTTAGCAATCCGTTACAAACCACCCCTTGACGGAATCGGGTCTTTCAAAGTTAATGGACGACGTTGCGGCGGCGACTGGACCAGGCGGGGTTACGAGGACTGGTTCTCAATTCGAAATCGGATTTGGATTCAAGGCGTTTCACCTATGCAGGTGGCTCGCCGTGAGGCTTTTTGTGCCGGTATCGAGGCTGCCGAAAAAATATATGCGGGGACTGGCGGCAACAAGCTGTTAATACTATATTTAGTGTTTGCAGCCACCATCACCACAAGATACAGGAAAGACATCTCCGGGTGACACCTCCTGTCAAAGAGCGGATCGGAAGCTGGCTGCGCGTTGAATTCGCGATGCCGGAATGAGAATTTTTGCGCCCTGTTTTCATGCAGGCGCACACCAACGAATGAAGGATTGGGACCATGCGCATCGAACGTCGTTTTACGAAGGCCGGCCAGTCACCCTATGCGGACATCGAATTCCGCAAGGCGACGAGCGAGATCAAGAATCCTGACGGTTCGATCGTGTTCCGCCTCGAAAACATTGATGTACCAGCGCAATTCTCGCAGGTTGCCGCCGACATTCTCGCGCAGAAGTATTTCCGCAAGGCCGGCGTGCCCGCCAAGCTGAAGAAGGTCGAGGAAAACGACGTTCCTTCCTTCCTGTGGCGTTCCGTGCCTGACGATGCCGCCATGAAGGATCTGCCCAAGGATCAGCAGAGCGGCTCGGAAACCGATGCGCGCCAGGTTTTCGATCGCCTCGCCGGCACCTGGACCTATTGGGGCTGGAAGGGCGGCTACTTCTCGTCGGAGGAAGACGCCTCTGCGTTCCAGGACGAGCTCGCCTATATGCTCGCCACGCAGCGCGTCGCACCGAACTCGCCGCAGTGGTTCAACACCGGCATGCACTGGGCCTATGGCATCGATGGCCCCGGCCAGGGCCACTATTATGTCGACCCCTTCACCGGCAAGCTCACCAAGTCCAAGTCGGCCTATGAGCATCCGCAGCCGCATGCCTGCTTCATTCAGTCCGTCGAAGACGATCTCGTCAACGAGGGCGGCATCATGGACCTTTGGGTCCGCGAAGCGCGCCTGTTCAAATACGGTTCGGGCACTGGCTCCAACTTCTCGATGCTGCGTGGTGAGGGCGAAAAGCTCTCCGGCGGCGGCCGCTCCTCGGGCCTGATGAGCTTCCTGAAGATCGGCGACCGCGCTGCCGGCGCCATCAAGTCGGGCGGCACGACCCGCCGCGCCGCCAAGATGGTGGTCGTCGACATCGACCATCCGGATATCGAGGAATACATCAACTGGAAGGTCAAGGAAGAGCAGAAGGTTGCCGCCCTCGTCACCGGCTCCAAGATCGTCGCCAAGCACCTAAAGGCGATCATGAAGGCGACGGTCAATTGCGAAGGCGACAATGACGATTGCTTCGACCCGGCCAAGAACCCTGCCCTGAAGCGCGAGATCCGCGCTGCCAAGAAGGATCAGGTTCCGGAAAATTACGTCCAGCGCGTTATCCAGTTCGCCCGCCAGGGCTATACGGATCTCGAATTCAAGACCTACGACACGGACTGGGATTCGGAAGCCTATCTCACCGTATCGGGCCAGAACTCCAACAACTCGGTTTCGATCAAGGATGACTTCCTGCGCGCCGTCGAGAATGATGGCGACTGGAACCTGACCGCCCGCAAAGACGGCAAGGTCGTCAAGACGCTGAAGGCCCGCGACCTCTGGGAATCCATCTCCTACGCCGCCTGGGCATCGGCCGATCCGGGCCTGCACTTCAACACGACGATGAACGACTGGCACACCAGCCCAGCTGCCGGCCCGATCCGCGCGTCCAACCCGTGCTCGGAATACATGTTCCTCGACGACACGGCCTGCAACCTCGCTTCGCTGAACCTGATGACCTTCAAGGACGCAGCGACGAAGCGCATCAACATTGCCGATTACGAACACGCCGTTCGCCTCTGGACCGTCGTTCTCGAAGTCTCCGTGATGATGGCGCAGTTCCCCTCGCGCCGTATCGCTGAACTCTCCTATGAATACCGCACGCTCGGCCTCGGCTACGCCAATATCGGCGGCCTGCTGATGTCGTCGGGCATTCCCTACGACTCGGACGAAGCCCGCGCCATTGCCGGCTCGCTGACCGCGATCATGACCGGTGTCGCCTATGCGACCTCGGCCGAAATGGCCTCCGAACTCGGGACCTTCCCGATGTTCAAGCCGAACCGCGAAAACATGCTGCGCGTCATCCGCAACCATCGCCGCGCCGCCTATGGCGAGACCTCGGGCTATGAAAACCTGTCGGTCAATCCGGTGGCGCTGATCCACTCCGACAATCCGGACCAGGACCTCGTCGCTCATGCCAAGGCCGCTTGGGACAAGGCGCTGGAACTCGGCGAAAAGCACGGCTACCGCAACGCCCAGGCAACCGTGATCGCGCCGACCGGCACAATCGGTCTCGTCATGGATTGCGACACGACCGGCATCGAGCCGGACTTCGCCCTGGTGAAGTTCAAGAAGCTCGCCGGCGGCGGCTACTTCAAGATCATCAACCGCGCCGTTCCGGAAGCGCTGCGTACGCTCGGCTATTCCGAAAGCCAGATCGCCGAGATCGAAGCCTATGCTGTCGGCCACGGCAACCTGAACCAGGCTCCCGCCATCAACCCGTCGACGCTGAAGGCCAAGGGCTTTACCGCCGAGAAGGTCGATGCAGTCAATGCTGCGCTGAAGAGCGCCTTCGACATCAAGTTCGTCTTCAACCAGTGGACGCTCGGCGCCGACTTCCTGAAGGGCACGCTGAAGGTTTCCGACGAGCAGATGGCCGACATGAGCTTCAACCTGCTCGACCATCTCGGCTTCTCCAAGAAGGACATCGAGGCCGCAAACATCCATGTCTGCGGTGCGATGACGCTGGAAGGCGCGCCGTTCCTGAAGAACGAACATCTGGCCGTCTTCGATTGCGCCAACCCCTGCGGCAAGATCGGCAAGCGTTACCTCTCGGTCGAAAGCCACATCCGCATGATGGCGGCAGCGCAGCCCTTCATCTCGGGCGCCATCTCCAAGACGATCAACATGGCCAACGAAGCAACCGTCGAGGATTGCAAGAACGCCTACATGCTGTCCTGGAAGCTGGGTCTCAAAGCCAACGCGCTCTATCGCGACGGCTCCAAGCTCAGCCAGCCGCTGAACGCCTCGCTGATTGAAGATGACAGCGACGAGGATGCGCTGGAGGAATTCCTGCAGGCTCCGGCAGCCGCACAGGCCGTCACCATCACGGAAAAGATCGTCGAGCGCGTCATAGAGAAGGTCATCCGCACGCAGGAAAAGCTTCCCGGTCGCCGCAAGGGCTACACCCAGAAGGCCAAGATCGGCGGACACACGATCTTCCTGCGCACCGGCGAATATGACGACGGCCGTCTCGGCGAAATCTTCCTTGATATGAACAAGGAAGGCTCGGCTCTGCGCGCCTTCATCAACAACTTCGCGATCTCCGTCTCGCTCGGTCTGCAGTATGGCGTGCCGCTCGAGGAATATGTCGATGCCTTCACCTTCACCAAGTTCGAGCCGGCCGGCATCGTGACTGGCAATGACGCCATCAAGAACGCCACGTCGATCCTCGACTACGTGTTCCGCGAGCTGGCGATCTCCTATCTCGGCCGCCACGATCTTGCCCATGTCGACACGTCCGACTTCAACAACACGGCGCTCGGCCGCGGCGTTTCCGAAGGCAAGGCCGATGTCGTCTCCAAGGGCCTGACCCGCGGCTACAAGCCGACGCTGGTTCAGACATCGGGCGAGCGTTCGGCAGACGCCAAGGGTTCGGCAACGGCCGCCCCTGCCCGCGCCGCCTCGCTCTCGACCGTAACCGCCTTTGCCGGCAACACGGTCCGCAAGCTGGAGCCGGCAAGCTCCGTATCGACCTCCGAAGTCGTCGCCTTCAAGCGCGATTATGAGGAGCGTGCGAAGGAACTGGCCGAAGAGATCGCAGAGGAAGTCATCTCCGAATCCGCGACAGGCCTCTTCAGCGACAACGCGGCAAGCGAAGCTGCAAATGCCAAGACGGAAGCCAAGAAGCTGGAATCAGAACGACGCGCCCGCTCCATCATGCAGGGCTACACCGGCAACATGTGCACCGAGTGCCAGAACTTCACGATGGTCCGGAATGGAACTTGCGAGAAGTGCGACACTTGCGGGGCAACGAGCGGCTGCAGCTGAGTATTCGGCTGATCGCCTAGAATGATGTGAACTGCGTCGTATCGACGTTACCTTCGGCGTAAAGTCGGTGTCATTACGCAAACAAACGTTCACCGGGTCCGCAATGGCCCGGTGAACTCGTTTCGGCGCTATTATGGCGGCTCCTGACCATTGGCATTGCCCGCGCCGGCGGACAAAATGAGTCAGGCAAAGCAGTAGTCACGCAGGATATCGCCAATGGGATGGGAAGCACTCGCGCAATGGGGTGAAGACGCGGTCCGCCTCGGACCACTCACCGGTGGAGTTGCCAACGATGTATGGAGCGTTCGCATCCATGGGCGAATTGCCGTCGCTCGTCTCGGCTCCAGGTCCGATGCTGATCTTGGTTGGGAAACCGCCCTGCTCCAGCACCTCGATCATGAAGGCATGACCGTTCCAGTGCCGATCTCGACGATGGACGGTCGGCTGTTCGTGGACGGTCTGGTGGTGATGAAATACCTGGAAGGTGGACCGCCGGAGACAGGGGCCGATTGGCGTCGTGTCGCCAAAACATTACGCGAGCTGCACCGGCTGACGCAGGGCTGGCCTCAACGGCCCGGCTGGAAATCGTCGACCGACCTCCTGCATGCCGAAGCCGGAACGCGGATCAATCTTGCCGCGATGCCGCCCGATGGCGTCGCTCGATGTCGAGCAGCGTGGGCGCGTCTCGTCGGGCGTCAGACATGCGTCGTCCATGGAAACCCCAATAACCCTGGCAATATCCGCATGACTGCAGATCGCGTCGCGTTGATCGACTGGGACGAGTCACATGTCGACGTTCCAGACCTCGACCTTGTATTGCCCCACAATGCTGCCGATCTCAACGACGGTGCTTATGATGCTGCCGCACAGGCATCTGCAGCATGGGAAGCTGCCGTCTGCTGGCGGGACAAATACGCGGTCAAGCGGCTTGCCGAAGTTAGAGCGGTCTGATCGGCTTCGAGGGAATTGCCGGTGCCTTGCCTGTGGGGAGACGCTTTTTAGCTTGGTCGGGGTTCATGCCACATCACCTCGGATGTCCCGATTTCGAACACGAAATGGCGGAAAATCATCCATTTTGATTGAAATTGTTGCCACCAGCCATATCTGCCGTACTCCAAGCCATTTCGCATGAGTATCCGGCCTTTCGACGCATTCTATTGCTAAATCGGCCATCAGGGCATCGGCGATAGTAGCCCAGTCGCAGGAGGCACCATCCTGAAAACCGGCAACGATATCAAGAGCATCCAGTATCTGCGCGCCATCGCGGCGATCTCCGTCCTTTGCTTTCACGTGAGCGAAACATACGGCCTGAACTTCAAGATCGGGGCGGCGGGCGTCGACATATTCTTCGTCATCAGCGGCTTCATCATGTGGGTTACGACGGTTGGAAAACCGATCGGCCCGCAGGAATTCATGTGGCGCCGGATTATCAGGATCGTGCCACTTTACTGGATTGCGACATTGGCAACATTCGCCGTGGCCGTGTTGAAACCGCAATTCTTCTTCGACACGAATTCGAGCGTCGGCAATCTGTTGGGCTCGTTGTTTTTCGTGCCTACTATTAAGGATGAAGCGCTCCAACCCGTCGTCGAACAGGGCTGGACCCTATCCTATGAGATGTTCTTCTATCTTATCTTTTCAGTTTCATTGCTCCTGCCGGAGTTCCGTCGGCTATGGTTCCTGATCGTGATCCTGGGGGCCGTCGTCATTGCACATTTCCTGCTGCCCTCTGGGTATGCCAGTATTTTCACGCAGCCGATCATTCTGGAATTTGCCGCCGGAATCGTCATCGGGCATCTGTGGAAGCAAGGATATCGCCTGCCCTTTCGCGTCGCCATTGGCTTGATGATCATCGGGGTCGTGTTGCTAGTCGCGAGTGACCCGCTGATCCATCTGGAACGCGCCGTGCGCTGGGGCATACCGGCAATGTTGCTACTATCGGGCGCCGTTTTCGCCGAGCGGGAACGAGGCGTGCCGCAGCTGGCATTCCTGCACTTCCTGGGGGATGCCTCCTATTCCATCTACGTTTGGCACGTCCTGACGGGCATCTTGGTCACGGCGCTGCTTTTGCGCCTCGGGGTGCCGCACGATATGCAGCCTATGCCTATCGCATTGGGTTCGCTGGCCTTTGCCATCGTTTTCTATTTGGGCATCGAGCGCCCGATACAGCGAAAAATGCGATCGTCGCGCCCGCGGCCGGCCTATCGCAACTGAAGCATGAAAGTGGACGGCCGGATCACGATGGACCCCAAAAGCCTCACCACCTGCATGTGATCGCGATGGGGATCGACCACTCTAGAAAACTTACGGCACCGCTCCGGATACTTTTGCAGTCGCATCGATAACCGGGCAGGCTTGCGGCAGCGGGCGATCGAACAGAACAGCAATGCCGCAATCCGATGTGAACATCGCTTCGTCATTATGTCCCACGCCCGGCACCTCGACGACCTTCTGATTGAGATCGGATGGATGCCGCTTCCTCATATAGTCGAAATAGGTCAGCCCGCGCGCGAGCCGATACGGTCCCTGCGCCATTGCTCCGCAGGAGCGATCGATGAAATGGGTGTAGGGGTTCGTGTCCGCCTGCCCCAGCAGATAGACGACATTGCGCGCGGCATATCTGGTTTCGAGGAGTTTCGGATCCTGTGCGGACACGTAAGGCGGTGCGCCGGTCAGACCATATCGCCATTGCGTCGCCTTAGGACATGAAGCCAGCCCAGCCTGCTGATCCGCCAAGGCCGGTCGTTCGTCGTCGAAATAGAGATAGCTCGAGGGATTGGCCACGAGATAGCGGACGGAGATGCCGGCGCTCGTCAAATCTTCGACCTCCTGTCCGGCCACGGCATAACGCTGGACCAATTGCGCTCCCGCCGAATGCCCCATCACGACGATGGTCTTCAGAGACGGATACAGACGACGATCGGCGAAGTGCTTGAGCAGGGCATCGAGCGCGGCAAAAGAACTGATCGGCGCCGGCTGGCGCGCGGCTTCACCGCCTTTCCAACCGTTCTGCGTCCAGGCGAGCGTCTGCGCACTCAGCGAAAACGCATCCACGTCAGGCCCTATCAGGAATTGCGGCGCGACCACCATCGTACCATCGGCAAGATCCCCCGCTTTCGCGAGCAGTTCCTCTCCGGCTGCGTAGTAGGCATCGGCATTTCGGAGCGTGCCGTGAATTATAATCAGCACCTTCGTCACGTCGGGCGACGCCGCTTCGATCGCATGATCGGCGTAGATGGGCAGCTCCCCTTTGCCATCAGGCGTGTCGAGGAGCAGGGGTTGATCCGCGATCTCCTTGACCGGTTCGTTGAGCCGCTGGTGTTCGGAAGCCGCATTGGCCAATTGAGCTTCGCCCGACATGCCGATGGCGATCAGCGCTGCGATCGTCAGTCGGGCGCGAACCCGGCCCTGAATGCTTCTCATAATTTTCATCTGTAAAACTCGGCTGAGACGGATGGCAATGAATATAGCGACTTCCAACTACGCGGAAGACAGCCGGCGATCCGATCAAGCGCCGGCCCTGCTGGAAGCCATGCTGCTTGAACGAACGCGTGGGCAGAATCCGTCGCCCCGCGAAAGTTTCTCTCCCGTATGGCAAATAGGCGGACCGGAAATTGTCGCCCATGAACGTCAGTTCGCTATCGATCTCATATCTCCGCCCGAAAACCTGCGACAGAACGCCCGACCCGTGGCATAAGGCCCCCGAAAAACTTTCTTCGGGCCTCGCGTAACCATGATTCGTATCGAGAATATCAGCAAACAGAATAGCCATCGCATCCTCTTCATCGAGGCATCCGCTGCGCTCAACAGGGGCGAGAGCGTCGGTCTCGTCGGGCCGAACGGCGCCGGCAAGACGACGCTTTTCCGGATGATCACCGGACAGGAGCAGCCCGACGAGGGGCAGGTTTCCGTCGATAAGGGCGTCACCATCGGCTATTTCAATCAGGATGTCGGCGAGATGGAGGGGCGCAGTGCCGTCGCGGAAGTGATGGAAGGTGCCGGTCCCGTCAGCGCCGTTGCCGCCGAACTTCGCGAACTCGAAGCAGCGATGAGCGATCCGGACCAGGCCGACAGGATGGATGAGATCATCGAGCGCTATGGCGAGGTGCAGGCACGCTATGAAGAACTGGACGGCTATGCGCTCGAAGGCCGCGCTCGCGAAGTGCTGGCGGGCCTGAGCTTCAGCCAGGAGATGATGGACGGCGATGTCGGCGCACTTTCAGGCGGCTGGAAGATGCGTGTGGCGCTTGCCCGCATCCTCTTAATGCGTCCCGACGTCATGCTGCTCGACGAACCGAGCAACCATCTCGATCTTGAGAGCCTGATCTGGCTCGAATCCTTCCTGAAGGGTTATGAAGGCGCCCTGCTGATGACCTCGCACGACCGCGAGTTCATGAACCGCATCGTCACCAAGATCATTGAAATCGATGCAGGTAATCTCACCAGCTATTCGGGCGATTATGAATTCTACGAGCAACAGCGCGCTCAGAACGAAAAGCAGCAGCAGGCGCAGTTCGAGCGGCAGCAGGCGATGCTTGCCAAGGAAATCAAGTTCATCGAGCGCTTCAAGGCGCGCGCCTCGCATGCTTCGCAGGTGCAGAGCCGCGTGAAGAAGCTGGAAAAGATCGATCGCGTCGAGCCGCCGAAGCGCCGCCAGACCGTCGCCTTCGAATTCCAGCCGGCGCCGCGCTCGGGCGAAGACGTCGCCGTGCTGAAGAACGTTCACAAGAAGTATGGCAGCCGCACCATCTATGAAGGACTTGATTTCATGGTACGCCGCCGCGAGCGCTGGTGCATCATGGGTATCAACGGTGCCGGTAAATCCACGCTTCTGAAGCTGGTTGCCGGCTCGGCACAGCCGGATGAAGGTAGCGTGGCGCTCGGCGCCAGCGTGAAGATGGGCTATTTCGCTCAGCACGCCATGGATCTGCTGGATGGAGAGCGCACCGTGTTCCAGCAGCTCGAGCATGACTTCCCCCAGGCAGGCCAAGGCTCTCTGCGAGCGCTTGCCGGTTGCTTCGGCTTCTCCGGTGACGATGTGGAAAAGAAGTGCCGCGTGTTGTCGGGCGGCGAGAAGGCGCGGCTCGTTATGGCGATCATGCTCTTCGATCCGCCGAACCTTTTGGTGCTCGACGAGCCGACCAACCATCTCGATCTCGACACCAAGGAAATGCTGATTGAGGCGCTGTCGCAATACGAGGGCACGATGCTGTTCGTCTCGCACGACCGGCATTTCCTGGCAGCGCTCTCCAATCGCGTTCTGGAGCTGACGCCGGAAGGCATCCACCAATATGCCGGCGGTTACACCGAGTACGTGGAGCGCACCGGCTATGAGGCACCCGGCCTCAGAAGCTGATAATAGGCCGAACGAGCACTATCGCGTGTTCGTTGAGGGCGCGGCACCGGCATTGATGACGGCAACTGGCACGGTCCTGCCGCGCACGCGGATTTCGATACGGCGGCGCGCCTCGACGGCGCCGCGCTGGCCCGAAGTGACGGTATCGCCGGGCAGGATGAGCTGGGCGGCGGACATCGGCAGGATGGTGGCATCCTTCAGCTTCGGATTGGCCTTGAGCACATTGGCGACGGCAATGGCGCGGGCAAGGCCTAGCCCCGCATTGTCGGCGGGCTGCAGGGTGGAGACCGGCAGCTTGCCGTCCATAGCACTGATGATCGTATCATCGAGATTGGATTTTTCGCGTGCCACCGGCTGCTCGTCGGTGTGGCCGATTACTTCAACGATATTGGCGCCGTAGAGGCTCAGGTTGCTGGCGATTTCATCCGTAATCGTTGTGCTGAGCAACTGCGCGAAAGTGCCTGTGAGCTCGGCGCTTCCGGATTGGAAATAGTTCTTCTTGGCATCGTCGAGATTGATGATGGGCGGCCAGTCGTGCATGCCGTTCCCGCCGCCATTGCTGGCCAGAAGCTTATTGACCGCATCGGGCGCCGTCGCGAGCGAGATGCCATGTTCCTTCAGAACCGCCGCGACCTTGGACAGCGATTGCAGATCGGCCGGGGTTGCGCCCTGGTCCGTTACGCTATCTAGCGCTTCTTTCGCCAGCACTAGCTCCCGCCATTGCTTGTCCACCACCGCCTTGTCGGCCGCTGTGAGATCGCCGGAGACGACCTTGGACTGGAGAAGCACGATCTCGGCCGCCTGCTCCGCCCGCTTCTTCTCCAGCAAAGCAACCTGCTGTTCAGCCTTTTCAAGCTTGCGCTCGACCTCGTAACGCTTGTTTCTCTCCGACGAGATCAAGGCAGCGGCCACCAACAGCAGGCAGAAGACCAGAAGCAGCATGGATTCGGCCATCGTCAGGCCAAGGATGAGGCCTCGATTATAGCCCTTGTGCTCCAGTTTCGGCTTGTTGTCCGAACCTCCCGCTACCATAGATGCCACCAGCGTTTTCGCGCTGGAGCCGCAGGCTCGACAGCGATATCACCGTCGGCCTTTGGCAGCGACGCCTGCCCCATCGCCTCCGCCAGGCGGCCGAGCGCCACTTCGATGTTGCGCAGCGGCTGCAATTGCGCCTCCGACATCTCCTTGATCGCGGTGATTGCCGGCGCCAGCTCGGCACGCACGACATCTTCCGGGGAACGAATTCCCTCGAGCTTCTTGCCGACATTTTCGACGGCGGCGCCGAACGTGCCGATGATGTCGGACAACTGCGATGTCGTCGTCGTCAACTGCGCCGCCGCGTCATTGATTGGCGTCACGGCCTGCTTCGCCAGCATTTCCAGGATCTTGTTGATCTCCTGGCCATTGCGTTCGGCCTGCCGCGCGATCTCCTCGAATCCTTCCGACAGCATCTGGTTGCTGACGCGCCGGTAATGCGAGAATTCACGCGAGGAGGAATCGAGTTCGGTGCGCACGCGCCGCGTCATCTCGGCAAGCTCATGGCGCACGCTGCGCTCGATGTCGATCGGATCTCGCCGCATCTGGTTGAAGAGGATGCGCAGCGTCACGCCGGCAATGGTCGAGGTGACGGCAATGCCGAAATTGCGGACGATGGTCTCGATCGATGTTTCGCCAGCAAAGAGATAGAGCGATACGCCAAGGCTCGAGAGGGTGAAGAGAAAACCCATGTAATAGAGGTTGTCGCCCGCCTGCTCATTGTGCAGCCGGAACCCGGCAACGGCGAGCGACACGATAAAGTAGACCCCCATCAGCACGAGCGGCACACCGGTCACGATGGGCAGCGACCAGCCCATGAGCTTCGATGACCAGATGAAGATCATGCCGCCGACGGTGATCGAGGCGAAAAGCACCATCGGCCCGTAATCCCGGATGAGATATCTGGCATCGGTATTGGCCATCAGCGTATCCCCTCCAGCCGCACGAAGCCGCCAAAATCACCCTTGTTGTTCTTGATCCACTGCGCCCAGAAATTCGCAAGATCCTCCATGCTGAACTTCATGTTGGGCCTTTGAAAGGCGAGAATCTTGACCGTGACACCGCTCAGTGACGTGCGGAAACGATCGTTCGCAGGGCTGTTCTGGTATTTTTGATAGGATACGCCATCCCGGTAGTTGGAGAAGGCAGCCGTATGCTCGATCATGTCGGAGGCGATGTAGAGGCGCTTCGGGATGCCGTCTGGCGCATTGGCGAAGACTTCCAGATTGATTTTCTGGATGGCTGCCATGATCGGCGACAGCCTGCCGGACTCGCCCGCAGTCAGCTTGCCGGCGATATCAGTAAGCGGCTTTTGGAAGCCCTTTTCCCAGCGCGCCTGCGCCAGGCGCGGGTTGCTGGTCCATTCGTCGACATTCGCGCCGCTTCCAGGATTGCAGCCATGGAAGGTCTGGATCAGTTCCCCTTCCTTCTCGGTGAGCGCATAGATATCGATCGCGCCGCCGATCGGCACATCCGCCACGATCTTCTGGAACTGGTTGCGTAGGTCGAGCGCCGTTGTATCGGCAATCGGATCGGTGACATCGAGCAATATGGCCGTTTCCGCATTCGGGCCATCAATCGGGCAGAGAGACGCCTGGTCAACGGCGACATTGCCGCTTGCCTTGTAGCGCAGCCAGCCATAGGCGCCAACGATCCCGAGGGACAGGACGGCGAGACAAACCGTTGCGATGATGAGACCGGCGGATCCGCCGCGCCGGCTACGCCGCTTGCGTCGAGCCAAGGATGCTCTCCGGGAAAAGATTGTCGAGCTGATGGTATTTCTCGATGGCGCGCTCGAATTCGTCGCCGATCCGCTTGATCTGCTCCGACAATTCCGCCTGGGCGCTCTGGATGCGTGCGCCGAGTACCTTGTCGTCCCATTCTTCTTCGGTGCGAATGACAGGTGTCAGGCGCTCCATCTTGTAAGCGGTTTTGAAATAAGGTGGCTCCGCCTCGGTTCGCGCAGCACGGTTCGCATCGCGATAAGAGGTGAGCAGCACATTGGCGGCGCGCTCGAGATGGTTCTGGTGTTCTGCAAAGAGGCCTGCGGTCCTGGCGCGATGAGCGATGATGGCAGCCGTTTCCTGCCGGCGCAGCGAGAGGTCGCGGATGATCTCCTCGATCTTGCCGTTATGTTCGTCGCGGATTTCGCGAAGATCTTCGATAAGATCGAGCTTGCGGTCGATATAATTGTCCCTCGCGGCATCGAGACGTTTCTGCACGCCGGCAAAACCCGGATAGGGGTCCGTCAGATAACAGCCGTCGATGAAGGCGACGAGCGAGAACATCAGGCCAATGGCAAAGAGCATCCACGAGTTCAGCTCTTGCAGCCCGAGCGGTGCTGCCTTCAGACGCTGAATCACCTCGGCACCAGCCCCGCTCAAGATCGTTGCAGAGACCTCGCGATAATGCGCCAGCGCAATGTTGATCCCGAGGGCCACCGCGACATAGGCGACAAGCCCTAGCAGGCCGAGCAGCTTCAGCGCATAGGAGCGATGCACCAGAAAACGCACGCAGAAGAAGGAAAACATCAGCGCCGTGCCGATGTTCAGGAAGGCGAAGGCGGCCGCCTCGGTTACACCACCGACGAGACCCTGCTCGCTTCCCTTGGCCAGAAAGCTGCCGTTCATCACCATTTCGATGAGCACGAGGAAGACGATCAGCGAGACCTTGAAGCCCCATGCCGCACGGCTGGAAACCTTGGCCGCCCGCTGCAGCTTGTGCGTGGCCTTGAAGCCCACCATCTCGTCCTCGGCGGTTTTCAGCTTGCGGCGCAGGCCGTGAAGCTCGTCGACGCCGCTTGCCACTTCCGCCTTGAAATCCGAGACGCTTGACGCGTTCGCCTGGCGGATCAGCCCGAACTGCCCCTCGAAATCGAGGTTGCGCAAGCGGCTGTCGAAGGTCTGGAACTGGTCTTCGAGGATTTGATAGGAGCTTTTCTTCTCCGCCTCGACCCAGGCGACGATGCGCTGCTCCGTCTCATCATGCGATTGCGCATCCGGCGGCGGCCGGTTCTGACGCCCGGCTGCAGCTCCCTTTTCCCTCAGATCGAGGGTGGCACCTAGCTTTTCGATATCGACGACGGGAAAAACGTCCGTCGAGGCACGGAAATCATGGCTGGTCTCCCGAACGCTATCCCAGAGACGGTTGAGGGCTTCGAAACGCAACGATCTTCCCCGGCGAATTCATCAACTTAGAAAGGACAATTGAGAGATCGATATCGCACCGGTTGTCCGCGGTCCAGAGCGATATGGCAGAGGTTAGGATGTGATTGTGGTAAAGACTAGCCCAAGCCTACGCCGAATAAAAAAGCCTCCGATTCAAGCGGGACAAGCATGGTGAAATTACGTGAGGCCTGTAGTGTGCCCAAGAGCCAGGCAATTTTCAGTTTCAACTGCCGGCAATCGGATAAACCACTCGCCAAATCACGGTCCCGCCATATCTTGGCAAGGGGCATGCGACTTCGTTCGGAGCATCAAGTCATGACGTCCTCTCCCTTCAAGAACATTTGTGTCTACGGCGCCGGCGCACTCGGCGGTGCGATCGCGGCCAAGCTCGCCTCCCCCAAAGAAAGCCAGACCAAGATTTCCGTCGTGGCGCGCGGAGACCATCTGGAAGCTATTCGCGCTGGCGGCATAAGCCTGTGGGAAGCGGATGCGGACAGTCCTATCGTTGCGCAGATGACAGCAACCTCGGATTCAGACGAGTTGCCGCCGCAAGATCTCGTTATCACCGGCCTCAAAGGTCATCAGCTTGGCGCAGCCGCTCCGGGCATTGCGAAATTGCTGCATTCCGGTACGCGCGTCGTGATGATCCTCAACGGCGTACCATGGTGGTATTTTCACCGGGATAGTCGGAGCGGTTACGCCGAACGCCAGATAGAAGAGCTCGACCCGAACGGCGATCTCTGGCGTCTGATCGGGCCGGAGCGCATCATCGGCTGCGTCGCCTATCAGGGAGCGGAAGTCGTCGCACCCGGCGAGGTCAAGCTCGCCAACAACGGACATTTCATCCTCGGCGAACCTTCCGGCGAAACGACGGGCGATATCGAAGCCATCGTAGCACTGCTGCAGCGGGCCGGCGTCAATGTTTCGATTTCCTCGCGCATTCGCGACGATATCTGGAGCAAGCTCATGGGCAACGCCGCCTTCAATCCGATCAGCGCGCTCACCCGCGGATTGATGTCCGATATCATGGACGACCCGGCACTAGCCGCCATGGTTGGTCAGGTGATGCGCGAGGTAAAAGCCGTTGCCGAGGCTTTGGGATCGCACATCGCCATGTCCGTGGAGGAGCGTCTTGAGCGTTCCCGTCAGATCGGACCCGTCCGTACCTCGATGCTGCAGGACCTACTTGCCGGCAAAGCGCTGGAAATCACGCCTCTCGTGGGCGTCGTCGTCTCGCTCGGAAAGCTCGTGAATATACCGACGCCGGTCTCGGCGACTATCCTGGCGCTGGTGACGGAGCTCGACCGCAAGAACCAGCAAGGCGCCGAGTAAGCAGCGGTCGACGACGCCAGACAGCTTTTCGATCCTCCGGCAGCGGTCCACGGGCCTGTTTCCGGAGGAATTCCGGGTATGTCAGCTCTTTATATTTCACTTACTTCTTCGTCTTCAGCCCCGAATGGATTTCCTATGGGGGCCGGCGTTACGCTTGCGGTGGAATATGGAGATAGATCCCATGCTCGACACGCACGCACCCAATCTCACGGAATCCATCCGCGTCCTCGTTCATAACAGCGACGAGAAGCATCATCGCGTTGCGGCATCGACTGCAACAACGAAGAGTTCGCGCAAGCGTCAGCCTCACTCGCGTCAGGTCCGGGAAAAACGCACGTTTCAGGCCATGTTCGCCTTCGGGCTGCTGCTCGGCGCGCTTGAGCTGTTCATCGTGCTGCATTACCTCTGAGATGTCACAGACATGAATGGACCGACTTTTCGAAGGCGGATCGGCGGTGCGATCACTGCTCTCATCACGCCTTTCCGCGACGGCGTTTTCGATGGCGTCGACATGATGGCGCATATCGAGTGGCAGCTGCTAAGCGGGATCGACGGACTTCTCGTCTGTTCGCTGATCGGCGAAGGCCCGACGCTGACCGACGCCGAACGCTTCAGAGCCATCGAAATCTGCGTCGAGCTTTCCGAAGACAAGGTGCCGGTCATCGTCGCGACCGGAACCAACGACACGAAGACGACCCTGGAGCAAACGATACAGGCACAGCGCCTTGGCGCAGATGCGGCCTTCGTGACGGTGCCCTATTATTCCAAGCCGACGCAAAAAGGGATCATCCACCATTTCGAGCAGCTGGCGGCGCAGAGCGAGCTGCCCATCATCGTGCATAATCAGCCATCGCATACCGCGATCGATCTCGCTCCGGCAACGATCGCGCGCCTCGCCGAAATCCGGGGGATTATCGGGATCGCCGACGACGGCTGCGATATCTCGCGCATCGATCTCTGGCGACATCTGCTACCGGAGGGGTTCGGCCTGTTCACATCCAACGACGCCAACGCGCTCGGCTTCACGGCTGCGGGTGGTCATGGCTGTTTCTCCAGTGCGGCCAATATCGTCCCACGCCTCTTTCGATCCATGCAGTATTCGGCTGCGTGCGGCAACATCAGTGCTGCCCGATCCATCGACGAGCGCTTGCAGCCATTGTTCAACGCACTCGCCCGCGAAAGTGAGCCGGCGACGATCAAGCATGCCTTGTCACTAGCCAGAGATATCGAAGCGGAAGTTCGCCTGCCATTGGTCGGCGTCGGCACTGAGACAGCCGCGGCAATCCAGGCGGCAATTGCTCCGTTTCAGCTTGATGGCAGCGGCCGGTTTGCCTCGCGCCATGCCTATCGCCCGGGATTGTGAAATCGCTTCATCCCTATGAGATTTTTATATTTTTGCCGTTCCAGGCAAATGGAAAACCTAGCAGCCCCCTCATAGATTCAACAGCGTAGCACCGGAAATGGTCTTATCGGACCCGTAGTGCTGCTGACACTGAAAGGAACCATGATGTCACGCCACAGGCAAGTAGGCCTGGCCGCCGACCCTCTCCAACGCCCTCGCGCCGTCGCGTTTGCGCGCAACGAGCGGCACTTCTCTTCGGACGCATTGCTGGACGGAATTCGTTCCGTCGCTCCGCGCCTCGGACTTGTCTTCCTGATCGCCGCCGCCCTGCAAATGGGGCTGCATCTGACCGGACACTGAGTGAAATCGAAGAGATCCAAGAGGAAATAACAATGGCAAACGCACAACATCTTCAACGTCGCTCGGCCCACAGCCCGCTCGCTCCGGCGCCGGCGCGCTTCATCATCGGTCGTGACCGCCGCGGCAGCTGGATCGTTCAGGACCGGCAAGGCCTCGTTGGCGGTCTGTTCCGCAATGAAGCGGCGGCCCTCCACTTCGCCGCCGAGGAGTGCAACCACAATCCGGCCGACATCTGCCTGGCACCCGAAGGCGCCATCCTCGATCTGGATGGCTTTACCCCCGCCCCGTCAAACCTGCACTGAACTTGCCCTTGGCAGGCTTCGACAATATCCCGCCGAACGCTTCCTTAACCGCCCCAAGGTAAACTTTCGCGAGATATCCATAGAACAGAAGACAATGTCGAAGCCTGCCTTCCGCTATAGCCACTACGATCTCGGGGAACAACGCGCCGGAACGGTGATCGAAATCACGCTCTCGGCCATTGCCAATGTCAGGCTGATGAACGGCTCGAATTTCGAGCGCTTCACCGAAACGCTGAAGCATCAGTTTCTCGGCGGCGTTGCCAAGAAATCGCCGATACGGCTGGTCATTCCGGAGGCCGGCCATTGGCATCTGGTGGTCGATATGGAAGGTCATAAGAGCCTGGCGGAATCGAGCGTCAAAATGGTGGACAGGGTAACCGTTCCACGCATGCAAAAAGCATAGCGGCAATCCGTCACCGCCAGGTGATATATGGACTAGCGCTCGCCACGCTCCTTGCGCAGCTTCGCCCACCAATCCAGCCGCTTGCGGATTTCACGCTCGAAGCCCCGTTCCGGCGGATCGTAGAAGATCTGGCGACCCATCTTCTCCGGAAAGTAATTCTGCCCTGAAAAAGCATCCGGCTCGTCGTGATCGTAGCGATAGCCATCGCCATAGCCTTCCGTGCGCATCAGTTTCGTGGGCGCGTTCAGGATGTGTTTCGGCGGCAGCAGCGAGCCATTCTGCTTGGCGGCCTGGGTTGCGGCCTTGAAGGCCGTGTAGACGGCACTGGATTTCGGGGCGGTGGCGAGATAGACGCAGGCCTGCGCCAACGCCAATTCACCCTCAGGCGACCCGAGATAATCATAGGCATCCTTGGCGGCATTGCAGATGACAAGCGCCTGCGGATCGGCAAGCCCGATATCCTCCACCGCCATACGCACCAGCCGACGGCCGAGATAGAGCGGATCCTCGCCGGCATCAAACATGCGGGCAAGATAATAGAGCGCGGCGTCCGGGTCGGAGCCGCGAACCGACTTGTGCAGCGCAGAAATCAGATTGTAATGCCCATCCTGCGCCTTGTCATAGACCGGCGCGCGACGTTGGACGATCTTGATCAGCATATCGGGATCGAAAAGCTCGTCCTTGCGCGCGGCACGCCAGACCTCTTCCGCCAGCGTCAGCACCGAGCGACCATCGCCATCGGCCATGCGGATCAGGCTGGCGCGGGCATCCTCCGTCAGCGGCAGCGGCTTGCTCTCGACAGTTTCGGCGCGGCGCAGCAGTTCTTCCAGACTTTCCTCATCATGCGAGCGGAACGTCAGGACACGGGCGCGGGATAAAAGAGCGGCGTTGAGTTCGAAGGATGGATTTTCGGTCGTCGCTCCCACAAGAATGACAGTACCGTCCTCCATCACGGGCAGGAAGCTATCCTGCTGGGCGCGATTGAAGCGATGGATCTCGTCGACGAACAGCAGGGTCTGGCGACCATCCATGCGGCGCAGACGTGCCGCCTCGAATACCTTTTTCAGATCGGCAACACCGGAAAAGATCGCCGAAATCTGTTCGAAGGCGAGGCCTGCCTCGCCCGAAAGAAGCCTCGCGACCGTCGTCTTGCCGGTGCCTGGCGGCCCCCAGAAGATCATCGATCCCAGTGAACCCGCTTCGATCATCCGGCGCAGAACGCCATCCTCGCCGGTCAGATGTTCCTGACCGGTGACTTCGGCCAATGTTTGCGGCCGCAGGCGATCGGCGAGCGGCCGCTTGTTGGCGACCTCCTCCGGTATCCGCGGTGCAAACAGATCATCGCTCATCGAAAGAACTGCCTGATACGCTGGCCGTCACGCTCGATCTCGACGCGCCAGAAGCTGGGGTTTGACGTGACGGTCTTCTGAAGGATTTCCGTGGTGTTGATCGCCACGCCATTGATAGAGATGACGATATCGCGGGCGGCAAATCCAAGCCGGTCGGCCGGCGAGTTCTGCTTCAGGCTTTCGATGACAACGCCCGTGGAATCCGGCGGCATATGCAGATCGTCGGCAACGCGCGGCGAGAGATTGGCAACGGTCGCGCCGGAGAAAGGATTGTTACCGTCGATCACCCGCTGATCGCGCGGCGTGGATTCGGGTGCTGCGGCCAGCGTCATCGTGGCTTGATGCTCCTTGCCATTGTCGAGCACAGTCAATGCCACCGTCACACCGAGACCAGCCGTCGTCAGACGATAGCCGAGCGCATCGGGATGCTCGATCGAGATATTGTTCAGCGCCGTGATCACTTCGCCAGGCTTGAGGCCGGCCTTGGCAGCAGGGCCACCGTCGACCACCTTCGTTACCAACGCACCGCGCACCTTGTCGAGGCCAAGCGCTTCGGCGACGTCCGATGTCACCGGCTCGAAGGAGGCGCCGATATAGGGGCGTTCGAAGGCCTTGTCGCCGCGATCGGCAGCGGCAAGGAAGACCTTGACCAGATTGGCGGGGATGGCAAAGCCGATACCGTTGGAGCCGCCCCCCTGGGAGAAGATCGCCGTATTCAGCCCGATCAGCTCGCCGGTCATGTTGACGAGCGCGCCGCCGGAATTGCCAGGGTTGATCGAGGCATCGGTCTGGATGAAGAAACCAACCTCGTTCTTGACCTGGTTACGGGCGAGCGCAGAGACGATACCGCTCGTGACCGTCTGGCCCACGCCGAAGGGATTGCCGATCGCCAGCACGAGATCGCCGACCTCGATGCCATCGGAATTGCCGAGCGGCAGAACCGGGAAGGTCTCGTTCTTCGACTGGATCTTCAAGACGGCGAGATCGACGCGATCGTCTTTCAGAACGACCTTGCAGGGAAATTCGCGGCCGTCCGAAAGTGCGATCTTGATATCGTCAGCGCCATCGACGACGTGGTTGTTGGTAATGACGGTGCCATTCGCCTCCACGATGACGCCGGAGCCAAGCGAAGACTGCTTCTCGGTGCGATTCGGCATGCGCTGACCGAAAAACTGCTCGAAGAAGGGATCGCCGGCGAAGGGCGACTGACGCTGCACGACACGCTCGGCATAGACATTCACCACGGCGCCGGAGGTCTGCTTGACCAGCGGAGCGAAGGAAAGCTGCATCTGCGTCTGGCTTTGCGGCAGCGTCTTTGCCGTTTGAGCCTCAGCGGAAAGCGGCATCGCCATGACGAGGGCAATCATCGAAACGGCAGTGCGCTTCAGGAGGACATGCATGGAAATTTCCCTTTTTAATTCTCTTTAAACAACGTTGTAGCGCCCGACGCTAGAAAGAAAAGAGGGCGGAACCATGAAGCATAAATGGAAGTTGGCGACGATAAAAAACAGGCTCGCTGAACAAAAACATGCTGTCATGCATTTCGCGTTGGGAATCGTCAAAAGGGAACCAGACATGCGATTAAACCATCTTGCCGCTGCCACTTTCCTCGTCTCGCTGGGCATGGCCGGCGCCTCTCACGCCGCCAGCTTCGATTGCGAGGCGCAGAACCTGAAGCCGGACGAGAAGACGATCTGCGATGTGAGGGCTCTCAACGATGCCGACGTGAGAATGGTGACGACCTTCGACCTGCTTTCGGGACTGCTTGCCATGGGTGCGCGCGGGACGATGCAGGATCAGCAGACCGAATGGCTGAAAAAGCGGCAGGCTTGCGAAGCGGATGTCGCCTGCTTGAAGGCGTCCTATGAGGAGCGCCTGAAAGTGCTGAACGACACCTATAAGCAGATCAATCGGCCGCTGTAAGGAATTGGTTCGAAAGGTCTGCGGGCTTGACCGGACAAAGTCCCCTCTCCCCGCCTGCGGGGAGAGGGTTAGGGTGAGGGGCAAACGCAGGAACGGCAAGCTGTGCCATCGCGATGGAATTCGAAAAGCCCCTCATCCGCCCTCTCGCAGCCGAGCTCCGCTCGACCGCTCAAGTCCACCTTCTCCCCGTTTCACGGGGCGAAGGGGCTTTGTTACTTCCCACCCAAATCCCGAACAGCGCCACGATCCGCACTGGTCGCAAAAGCGGCATAAGCCTTCAAGGCCGTAGTGACGTTGCGCTTACGCGCTTCCGCCGGATGCCAGCCCTTGGCGTTCTGCGCTTCGCGGCGAGCGGCAAGTTCCTTGTCATCAACGCGCAAGTTGATGGTGCGGTTGGGGATGTCGATGTCGATCATGTCGCCTTCGCGCACCAGGCCAATCGTACCGCCATTGGCCGCTTCCGGTGAAGCATGGCCGATCGACAAGCCCGAGGTGCCACCGGAGAAGCGGCCGTCGGTGATCAGCGCGCAGGCCTTGCCGAGGCCCTTCGACTTCAGGTAGCTCGTCGGATAGAGCATTTCCTGCATACCGGGGCCGCCCTTCGGGCCTTCGTATCGGATGACGACGACATCGCCGGCCTTCACTTCGTTGCTGAGGATACCCTTGACGGCAGCGTCCTGGCTTTCGAAGACCTTGGCCGGACCGGAGAACTTCAGGATCGATTCATCGACACCGGCCGTCTTCACGATGCAGCCGTCAAGCGCCAAGTTGCCCTTGAGCACGGCCAGGCCGCCATCCTTGGAAAAGGGATGCTCGACGGAGCGGATGACGCCCTTCTCGCGGTCCGTATCGAGTTCATCCCAGCGGGAGCTCTGGCTGAAGGCAACCTGCGTCGGAACGCCGCCCGGAGCCGCGCGGAAGAATTCGCGTACGCTTTCGCTGTTGGTACGAGTGATATCCCAACGGTCGATAGCGTCGCCGAGCGTTTCGGCATGAACCGTCGGGCAATCGCGGTTGATCAGGCCGCCCTTATCGAGCTCGCCGAGGATCGACATGATGCCGCCGGCGCGGTGCACGTCTTCCATATGAACGTCGCTCTTGGCGGGCGCAACCTTGGACAGGCACGGGACGCGGCGCGACAGCGCGTCGATGTCGGCCATGGTGAAATCGACCTCGCCTTCGTGCGCAGCTGCCAGGATATGCAGAACCGTGTTGGTTGAGCCGCCCATGGCGATATCGAGCGCCATGGCGTTCTCGAAGGCCTGCTTGGAGGCGACGGAGCGCGGCAGGATGGATGCATCGTCCTGCTCGTAGTAACGGCGGGCAAGATCGACGATCAGATGGCCGGCCTCGACGAAGAGGCGCTTGCGATCGGCGTGGGTGGCGAGCGTCGAGCCGTTGCCCGGCAGCGACAGACCGAGCGCTTCAGTCAGGCAGTTCATCGAATTGGCGGTGAACATGCCCGAGCACGAGCCACAGGTCGGACAGGCGGAGCGCTCGATGACCTGGACGTCTTCATCGCTGATCTTGTCGTCGGCCGCGGCAACCATGGCATCGACAAGATCGAGGGCGACCTTCTTGCCATGCAGGACGACCTTGCCGGCCTCCATCGGGCCGCCGGACACGAAGACCGTCGGGATATTGAGGCGCAGCGAAGCCATCAGCATGCCGGGGGTGATCTTGTCGCAGTTTGAGATACAGACCATGGCATCGGCGCAATGGGCGTTGACCATGTATTCGACGCTGTCGGCGATCAGCTCGCGCGACGGCAGCGAATAGAGCATACCGTCATGGCCCATGGCGATACCGTCGTCGACGGCGATGGTGTTGAATTCCTTGGCAACACCGCCGGCCGCCTCGATCTCGCGGGCAACGAGCTGGCCGAGATCCTTGAGGTGAACGTGACCGGGCACGAACTGGGTGAAGGAGTTGACCACCGCAATAATGGGCTTGCCGAAATCGCTATCCTTCATACCCGTCGCGCGCCAAAGGCCGCGCGCGCCGGCCATGTTGCGGCCGTGGGTGGTTGTTCTGGAACGATAAGCTGGCATGGTGTCTTCCTCGTCATCCTGGAATTTGTGCGGCGTCAGGCATGGGCCAAGGGTTTTAGGCCGCAGGGGCGCCGGCAACTCCGCTTTTTGGAATTGTCCTAATCCAATCATGCAGTACTGTCACTATCAACTCGAGCGAATCCGGTACGCTGCCGGGCAAGGGCCGCGTCCGTGCAAACAAGTCGCTCGACCAAAGTTGGGAACGAAACGGCCCGATCACAAGCGCACACAAAAAGTTGCTTTCACTTCCAAAGAAATGCCTGCCTAAGAGTGTAACAAAACCTGTGTCCGTTGCGTATCGCTCATATCGAAGCTGCTATCGCATAAAGGAATTGTTCCATGGCCGCCTATCGCCCGCCGAAAATCGCATCCTCCGAGATTACACCCCGCTCGATCTATCTGAAGCGTCGCGAGTTCCTGACGGCTGCAGCAGCTGGCATCGGCATGGCCACGATCGGCGGCAAGGCGGCGCTGGCCGAGGCGCTGACGGCGACCAAGAGCAATTATACCGTTGATGAGAAGCTGACGCCGCTCAAGGATGTTGCCACCTATAATAACTTCTACGAATTCGGCCTCGACAAGGCCGATCCGGCCAACCTCTCGGGTAAATTCAAGCCACGTCCCTGGACAATCAAGGTCGACGGTATGGTCAACAAGCCCGGCACGTTCGATGTCGATGCCTTGATCAAGGAATTTCCGCCGGAGGAGCGTGTCTATCGCATGCGCTGCGTCGAGGCCTGGTCGATGGTCATTCCCTGGGACGGCTTCCAGCTCTCGGCCCTGCTCGACAAGGTGGAGCCGCAGGGCAGCGCTAAGTTCGTGGCCTTCGAGACCGTGGTCCGACCGGAAGAAATGCCGGGGCAGTCGGGCCTCCTGCAATCCCTGAATTGGCCCTATGTCGAGGGCCTGCGTCTGGATGAAGCGCGCAACCCGCTGACGCTGCTTGCCGTAGGTCTCTATGGCGAGACGCTGCCGAACCAGAACGGCGCGCCGATCCGGCTCGTCGTGCCCTGGAAATATGGCTTCAAAGGCATCAAGTCGATCGTCCGCATCACGCTTACCGACAAGCAGCCGCTGAACACGTGGCAGGCGACGAACAGCCAAGAGTACGGCTTCTACGCTAACGTCAATCCGGCCGTCGATCATCCGCGCTGGAGCCAGGCAACCGAACGGCGCATCGGCGAAGGCGGCTTCTTCAGCTCCAATCGCCACCCCACCCTGCCCTTCAACGGCTATGCCGATCAGGTCGCCAGCCTCTATAGCGGCATGGATCTCAGGGTGAATTTCTGATGGCCCTCTCCTTCGCTCTGCCCAAACGCTGGCAACCCACCTCCGTCTGGGCGCTCTACTTTGTCGGGCTTTTGCCGGCGGTCTGGGAATTCTATCTTGGCGCTACCGATCAGCTCGGCGCCGATGCGGTGAAGACCTTCGAGCTCTTCCTAGGCCTGTGGGCGATCCGCTTCCTGCTGCTGACGCTTGCGGTGACGCCGCTTCGCGATCTCTTCGGCTGGAACTATTTGCGCTATCGCCGTGCGCTCGGCCTGCTCTGTTTCTATTACGCCCTGATGCACCTGACCGTCTATATGGTCCTAGACCAGGCGCTGGACGTACAGGCGGTCATTGATGATGTGCTGAAGCGACCCTTCATCATGTTCGGCATGGCGGGCCTCGTCATGCTGCTAGCGCTTGCCGTGACCTCGAACAATTTCTCGATCAAACGGCTCGGCAAGAAATGGATCTGGCTGCATCGCCTCGTCTACATCATCGCTGCCTGCGGTGCTCTGCACTTTGCGCTATCGACCAAGGTGCTATCCGTGGAGCAGTTCATCTATATCGGCTTGCTGATCGCGATGATCCTCTACAGATCCTACCGGCCGATCATGATGGAAAGGCGGCGGGCAGCGCGTAAGCCGGCTGCCGCATCGAGTTCCAGAGCGGCCTGAAGGCGGCCGCCCTGCCTTTAAGCGAAAATCATTCCGCAGCGCTGGCGATTTTTGCCTGGCCCTGCTCCTGCACCTCGACGGTTGCCGTCAGGCCGGCGATCAGCTTCGTGCCATCGGGAACCTTGTCGAGCGCGATGCGCACCGGCACGCGCTGCGCCAGTCGCACCCAGCTGAAGGTCGGCGTGATGTTGGCAAGCAGGCTGCCGGAGGTTCGCTCGCGGTCCTCGATGCCATAGGCGATGCTCTCGACATGGCCGGTCAGCTTTTCGGCCTGGCCCATCAGGTGGATATAGACCTCATCGCCGATCTGGATACGCGGCAGCTTGGTTTCCTCGAAATAGCCTTCGACGCGCAGGGAATCGCTGTCTATCAGCGCCACTTTGGCAGTGCCGGCAGAGACATAATCACCTGGACGCAGGCTGAGGTTCGAGATCGTGCCGTTGACGGTGGCGCGAACCTCGGAGCGGTCGAGATTGAGCTGAGCGAGTTCGCGATTGGCGGTCGCCTGACGAACGGCGGCTTCGTCCTGCTGCACGGTGGTCAGTGCCTGTTCCTTCTGCTGCAGGGAGGCGGCATCGCCGAGACGCGCCTGCCGCGCGCTTTCACGTTGGGCCTGTTCGAGAGCCGCCTTGCTGCTGGCAAGCGCCGCATCTGCCTGTTCGAGAGCGATGGCAAAGCGATCGCGATCGACGCGGAAGAGGACATCGCCTTTCCTGACGGTCTGATTGTCCTTCGCGAGAACCTCGCTCACCAGGCCGGAGACGTCAGGCGCGATGCCGACGACATCGGCCCTCAGACGCGCATCGCGCGTCCACGGCTCATCCATGTAATGACCCCAGAGGTGACGGCCGACATAGACAGCGGCGGCGACGAAGATGAGAGTGACGACCACGCGGCCGATGAGTTTTAACGCGTTCATGTGAAGTACCAACGAGAGACTGAGGAGACGGCGCCGAGCAGCAGGACGTAAAGCGCGAGATCGAAGAGGCCGCGATGCCAGACCAGAGTGTAGACTCCGATCCATGCGAGCAGGCGCCGAAGGATAATGACGACAAACAAGGTCAAGAGCATGAGAACGAGAAGGCGTGGGATATAGACGCCATAAAGATCGAATTCTGCGGGCATGATATTACTCGGCGGCAATGGGATGAAGTTGGGTTGTATCCGCTACGGGCGGTCGCCAGCTCGCCGGCGGTTCGGAATGCGGGAAGAGTGCCCGGCGAAGGCCGACCAGCGCATCAAGGCTCGCCCGAGCGGAATCTCGCTTTTCCTGCGCGACGGCTTCGAGGCTATGGTCGATCGACACACGCAGTTCGTCGGCCGGATCCACAGCCCGTTTTGCCTTCAGCCGCGAACGATAGAAATCCGACACGCCGATGAGCACTTTGCTGACGGATGCAGCGGCAGCCGGTTTCAGCTGGCCGCGCTCTTTCTGCAGCATCAGCACGTTGAAGCCGAGGCGGACATCGGCATAGCCATCGACCTTCTTCAGCTCTCGGTCCTCAATGCCCGCAAGGCGGGGCACGAGTTGGCCCAGGCGGTCGAGGATGCGGCCGGAGAGCCGTTCATGATCGGCGCGACGGATACCGGCAGCAGTCTCGGCCAGATCTCTCCAGCCGGCCCGCACCAGCCGCCAGGCGGCCAGCTCCGAACCGAAAGGACGGGTGAGCAAAGTCCAGACCAAGGCGAAGCCAACACCGGCCAGAGCGGCGATCGCACTGTTGGTGAAGCTGGCGAAATCGGCGGTGTAACGATCCTGCAGCGCGATGAAACTTGCACCGTTTACCGCCAGCAGCATGCCGAGCATGTTGGTTTGCGGGCGGGTAATCAGCAGCCCCATCACCAGGAAGGGCGGTGCAAAGACCAGCACCAGCATCTCGAAACCGGAAATCGACGGCAGCACCATGAAGATATAGACGCAGGCGATAACCAGGCTGACCGCAGTCCAGATGAACATGGTGGTGATGAAGGGCGCGGGACGATCGAGCGCCGCGAAAAACGAGCAGGCAACGGCCACCATGGCGATGAAGCCGGCACCATCCGCCCAGCCGGAATAGATCCAGAAGAAGCAGGCGACGGCAATCCCGGCGATGACGCTACCGGCAGAGAAGGCAAGCAGGGCGTAATCATAATGCCTGCTGCGACCGACGACATTGCGGTAGCGGAATGCCGGGCGCCAGGTGCCGACCTGCTGTCCCGAGACGATCTCAGCGCGCAGCGTCAGGCAATCCTGCCACAAGTCGACAATTTCCTTAAGGCGAGCGAGCGCGCTCGACCGGACGAGATCGTCCCAACCGATATCGAGGTCGTCCTCCTGCAACTTCTCGATCTTCCGCGACAAGGTCTCAGCGGTCTCATCGGCCCTACTACGACCACCCTGCCTCAGCCAGTCGGCCACCTCGTTCAAAACAACGACCAATTCCTGCGGTAACGGCTTGCCACCGGCCTTCAAGGCGTGCAGGCGGTCGGCAAGAGAGGAAAAGAGGGGCAGCAGCATCAGCAGGCGGCCGCGCAGCTCGCGCGAATGCCTGACGATGTCGCGGCTGCCTGCGTCATAGCGCAACTGGCTGATGACGAGATCAAGGCCGGAAACGTCGGCGGCGAGCTTCTGCCGCTTAAGGGGAGTTGCGGGTGAAGCGCCCTCGCCGCGCAGGATCTCGTCTGCCCAGGTGCCAGCGTCATCCAGCCAGAACCCTATGCGCTGGCCGAGCACAGTGCCGACGCTGCTCGGAAAGACGACGGCGCTAACCACGCTCGCACAGACGATGCCGATGATAATCTCTTCGGAGCGGGCAAGCGCCACATCGAAAATGGTTTCGGGCGAGCCGACGGTCGGCAGTGCGATCAGCGGCAAGGTATAGCCGGCCAGCATGAAGACATAGCTGCGCGAGGTACGGTCGAGCATCGAGATGAACAGCAAGGTGCCGGTCCACAGCGCGACAACGATCGAAAGCAGTTCCGGCGCGTTGACGAAGAGCGGGATGAGGATCACCGATGCGGTGGCACCGATCAGCGTGCCGAGAGCGCGATAAAGCCCCTTTGAGCTGGTCGCCCCGGCAAGAGGATTGGCGACCACATAAACAGCGGCCATCGCCCAATAGGGACGCGGCAGATCGAGCGACAACGCGATGAACAGCGCCATGATCGCAGCAATGAAGGCTTTGACGGAAAATAACCACTCGCGCCAGGATGGAATGCTCATGAGACCTTCTCCGGCTCCGGTTCGGTGGCTTTGGATGCCTCAAACTCCTCGAAAGCCTTCAGGACGCGAACCGCAGCTTCGATATCCGCAGGGTCGACATTGGCAAGGATCTTGCCACGCAGCTCATCAAGTATGTCTTCCATGCGGGAAGCCACCTTTTCGCCCTCAGGCGTCAGCCACAGGCCTTTCGCGCGCCGATCCGTAGGATCATCCTTGCGGATGACAAGTTCCATGCTTTCGAGCTGATCGATCAACCGCACTAGAGACGGGCCTTCGATACCGACACAGGTGGCGAGCACCACCTGCCGCACGCCTCCCCCCAAGCGGCCGATCCAAAGCAGCGGCGCAGCCACCGCCTCTGATATGCCATGGGAGCTCAGCGCAAGATCGACAGCTCGGCGCCACTGGCGGCCGGTGGTCAGCAGATTGGCTGTAAATATACGTTGCAGGGTGTTTGACGGGTTCATGAGAACCTATTAGCACTAAACTAATTAGGATTCAAATTATTACCATCAAAATCGCCATTCCAAATGGGGAATGCAGCTATGCGAATATCGGGAGGGGCAGCGGTAACCGACCGGGATCGCAAGCGACCGATGCCCTAGTGGATCACTCAGTGAGGATCGAGGTCGCCGGAATAGAAGCTAGGCAAGAACATCAAACCGAGCGCCTCGTTCCGGCCAGGACGCAATCGAGCGCCAGCGCCAGGGCGATGCCGGCGGTATAGGCGGCGATATTCCACGGCGAGAATACCCTGCCCAGCAACAGGGCTCCGGCGGCAGTCAATCGAAAAGCATCGAGATCAGGCGTATGCCACAGTCTGAAAAGCTCGACGGCGACCGCGATGAGCAGCGCCGCCACGGCAATCCTGAAACGCCCCTGTGACACGAAGATTGCCGCCAGGAGCCAATAGACCATAGCTCCCCACAGTAATGAGCCGCCATATTTGACGACCGCGAAGGGCAGATTGATCGCATAGCCATAATGCCGCAACGCAAGACCGCTGGCGATGGTCACC
Organism: Martinezella sp. CNPSo 3957; assembly: GCF_057784395.1. Taxonomy (NCBI): domain Bacteria; kingdom Pseudomonadati; phylum Pseudomonadota; class Alphaproteobacteria; order Hyphomicrobiales; family Rhizobiaceae; genus Martinezella; species Martinezella sp. CNPSo 3957. The sequence goes on along the minus strand of NZ_JBXSOU010000008.1, from coordinate 15,198 downwards.
AGCAGCGCCACGACCAGAAGCAGCCTCCCGCGCATCAATTTTCGCTGCATGTCCCACGACGCTCCCTGCCCCTGATGAGCCCGAGCCGACTGCGACTCAGCAAGGCTGCTTACGATATTCCAAAGCATTCAGGGGGATTGAAAGGCCCCTCCCGCAGCACAAACGACAAAAGGCCGGATGATCGCTCATCCGGCCTTTTATATTTAATCCAAAGCTTAGCCTTAAGCGGCTGCGGCTTCTTCTTCAGCGGCAACGCGAGCCTTGTCGGCTGCGCCCTTGGCATTGACGTCGCGATCAACGAATTCGACGACTGCGAGAGCGGCATTGTCGCCCTGGCGGAAGCCGGCCTTCATGATACGCAGGTAGCCGCCGTTGCGGGTGGCGTAGCGGGTTGCGATCGCATCGAACAGCTTCGAAACGACAGCAGCGTCGCGGATCTGCGAGATGGCCTGACGACGAGCGTGCAGGTCGCCACGCTTGCCAAGGGTTACCAGCTTCTCGACGATCGGACGAATTTCCTTCGCCTTCGGGAGCGTGGTGACGATCTGCTCATGGGTGATGAGCGAAGCCGCCATGTTGGCGAACATCGCCTTACGGTGGCTAGCGGTTCTGTTCAGCTTGCGGCCGGCTTTACCGTGGCGCATGGCTATTCTCCTTCACTTGCAGGCATCGCTCGCCTGCAGTTTGTTGGGCGCATGCCCCGCTCCGATTCCCGGCGGAGCGAAAGGTGCATGCGCAGTTTAAGATGCTAAGGCCAGCTTTAAGCGCTCCGCCGGAGCGCTTGCGGCCTTAGTATTGGTCTTCGTAACGCTTGGCGAGATCTTCGATGTTCTCGGGCGGCCATGCCGGCACTTCCATGCCGAGGTGCAGGCCCATGGAAGCGAGAACTTCCTTGATTTCGTTCAGCGACTTGCGACCAAAATTCGGCGTGCGGAGCATTTCTGCTTCGGTCTTCTGAATGAGGTCGCCGATGTAGACGATGTTGTCGTTCTTCAGGCAGTTTGCCGAACGAACGGACAGTTCGAGTTCGTCCACCTTCTTGAGGAGCGCCGGGTTGAAAGCGAGTTCGGTAACTGCTTCCTCTTCGGTTTCCTTCTGCGGCTCGTCGAAGTTGACGAACACGCCAAGCTGATCCTGAAGGATGCGGGCCGCGAAAGCGACTGCATCTTCACCGCTGATCGAACCATCGGTTTCGATCGACATGCTCAGCTTGTCGTAGTCGAGAACCTGTCCTTCGCGGGTATTTTCAACCTTGTAGGACACCTTCTTGACCGGCGAATAGAGGCTGTCGACCGGGATGAGGCCGATCGGAGCATCTTCCGCACGATTGCGCTCGGCGGGCACATAGCCCTTGCCGTTATTGACGGTGAACTCCATGCGGATTTCGGCACCCTCGTCGAGCGTGCAGATGACATGCTCGGGGTTGAGGATTTCGATATCGCCGACCGTCTGGATGTCGCCAGCCGTTACTACGCCTGGGCCCTGCTTGCGGACGACCATGCGCTTGGCATCATCGCCGTCCATCTTGATGGCGATTTCCTTGATGTTCAGCACGATGTCCGTCACGTCTTCCCGGACGCCCGGGATAGAGGAGAACTCATGCAGTACGCCGTCGATCTGCACGGCCGTTACAGCGGCGCCGCGCAGAGAGGACAGCAGAACGCGGCGCAGCGCGTTGCCGAGGGTAAGACCGAAGCCACGCTCCAGCGGTTCGGCCACGAGCGTTGCCTTGGTGCGGCCGCTCGAGGTGAACTCGACCTTGTTGGGCTTGATCAGTTCCTGCCAGTTTTTCTGAATCATGTTTTTGCCTTCCGTTCGTTGCCACCATCCAATCGTGGCAACCGAGCTTGAGTAACACCAAACCGGGCGCATCTACCCCGGCCGGTGTCGTGAGTGGCGATGATCAGACGCGACGCTTCTTGCGCGGGCGGCAACCATTGTGCGGGATCGGGGTGACGTCGCGGATCGACGTGATCATGAAACCAGCAGCCTGGAGGGCGCGCAGAGCGGATTCACGACCGGAGCCCGGACCGCAAACTTCAACTTCCAACGACTTCATGCCGTGTTCCTGAGCCTTCTTGGCGCAGTCTTCGGCAGCGATCTGGGCAGCGAACGGGGTCGACTTGCGCGAACCCTTGAAGCCCTTGGCACCAGCGGACGACCAGGCAATAGCGTTGCCCTGCGCGTCGGTGATGGTGATCATCGTGTTGTTGAAGGTCGAATTGACGTGTGCGACGCCCGACGTGATATTTTTACGCTCGCGACGACGAACGCGTACGGCTTCCTTGGCCATGTTAGTCCTTTCTTGGATCTCTGCACCGCCGTAATGCCAGCGGCTACACCGAAGCAGCACCCATGGAGCACCGCTTCAAACTCAAAAGAGGCCGGCGGACCGCCAGCCTCCCAAATCCGGTTGCCCGGAAATTACTTCTTCTTACCAGCGATCGCCTTTGCCGGACCCTTGCGGGTGCGGGCATTGGTGTGCGTGCGCTGGCCACGAACCGGCAGGCCGCGGCGATGACGCAGACCACGGTAGGAACCCAGGTCCATAAGACGCTTGATGTTCATCGCGGTTTCGCGACGCAGATCACCTTCGACCTGATAGTCACGGTCGATGGTTTCGCGGATCTGCAGAACTTCAGCATCCGTCAACTGGTTGACGCGACGCTCGGCCGGAATACCAACCTTCTCGCAGATTTCCTGTGCAAACTTCGGTCCGATCCCGTGAATGTAACGAAGCGCAATAACTACGCGCTTTGCAGTCGGGATGTTGACGCCAGCGATACGAGCCACGCCTGTTCTCCTTGCATTCCTTTTGCCTTGGCAAAGGGTCTTGTTATGCAGCCCGGGAGCTGCTTGTTCGATGTGTGTCCGCCACATGTCAAAACGACCGTGCTCGGACTTCCCGTTGGAAATCCGCGCCGATCGCATAGCATGTCGCGAGTTGGCGCGGTGTTTAGCGGAATCAGCGCAAAAAAGCAACCGCTCCGGCAAGTTTATTTTAGGCTATCTAGAGCTTAGCCAGGATAGCCTCTATGCTTTCGGTCACATGCTCGATATCGGCCATGCCGTCGATGCTCTGCAACTTGCCCTTAGCATAGTAGTAACCGATCAGCGGCGACGTCTCCTTGTAGTAGACTTGGAGGCGAGTCGCCATGGTTTCAGCATTATCGTCAGGGCGGCGCTTGAAATGGGTCGAGCCGCATTTATCGCAGACACCGGCATTTGCAGGAACCTTGTCAGTGTCGTGATAGACGCTGCCGCAGTTCGAGCAGGAATAGCGGCCGGAGACGCGGCGAATCAGTTCGGCATCATCGACCTTCAACTCGATCACAACGGAGAGTTCGAGGCCCTTCGCATTGAGCATTTTTTCGGTGGCATCGGCCTGCACCAAGGTGCGCGGAAAGCCGTCGAGGATGAAACCCCTGACGCAATCCGGTTGATCGATGCGCTCGGAAACGATCGCATTCACGATCTCATCCGAAACAAGCTTGCCGGCGTCCATGACAGCCTTGGCGCGCTTGCCGACTTCCGTGCCGGCCTGAACGGCCGCGCGCAGCATATCGCCTGTGGAAAGCTGCGGAATGCCGTGCTTTTCCACGATGCGCTGGGCCTGGGTCCCCTTACCTGCTCCCGGCGGCCCTAAAAGTATGAGTCTCATCGCCCCCTCTTTCCTCCACGCAACTTCGATTTCTTGATCAGGCCTTCATATTGCTGTGCGATCAGGTGACCCTGAATCTGCGCCACCGTATCCAGCGTTACGCTAACCACGATCAGAAGCGAAGTGCCACCCAGAGACAAGGGAATACCGGTCTGGGATACGAGAATTTCGGGCAGGATGCAGACGAAGACAAGATAGATCGCGCCGATGACCGTGATGCGGGTCAGCACGTAATCGATATATTCGGCGGTGCGCTCACCCGGACGGATACCCGGAATGAAGCCGCCGTGCTTCTTCAGATTGTCGGCCGTGTCCTTCGGATTGAAGACGAGAGCCGTGTAGAAGAAGGCAAAGAAGGCAATCAGAGCGCCGTAAAGCACCATGTAGACCGGCTGGCCGTGGCCAAGTGCCGCAACGATCGAGGTCACCCAGGTCGGGAGCGCGGTGTTGTTGCCGAGGCCTGCGACGGTTGCCGGCAGCAGCAGCAGCGACGACGCGAAGATCGCCGGGATGACGCCCGAAGTGTTGAGCTTCAGCGGCAGGTGCGACGTATCGCCCTGGAACATGCGTGTGCCAACCTGGCGCTTCGGATACTGGATCAGAAGGCGACGCTGCGCGCGCTCGACGAAGACGATGAGCGCGATGACCAGAATGGCGACGATCAGCACGGCGAGAATGAGCGGCGTAGAAAGCGCGCCGGTGCGGCCGAGCTCGAGCGTACCGGCAAGCGCAGTCGGAAGACCTGCAGCGATGCCCGCGAAAATGATCAGCGAGATGCCGTTGCCGATACCGCGCGACGTCACCTGCTCACCAAGCCACATCAGGAACATTGTGCCGCCGAGTAGCGTGATGACGGTGGAAATGCGGAAGAACCAGCCGGGATCAACGACGACGCCGTTGCCATGCTCCAGACCGATCGCAATACCATAGGCCTGCAATGCGCCGAGCAGCACTGTGCCGTAGCGGGTGTACTGGTTGATGATCTTACGGCCCTGCTCGCCTTCCTTCTTCAGGTTTTCGAGCGACGGGACGACCGAGGTCATCAGCTGAACGATGATCGAGGCGGAAATATAAGGCATGATGCCGAGCGCGAAGATCGCCATGCGCTGCACAGCGCCGCCCGAGAACATGTTGAAGAGGCCGAGAATGCCGCCCGACTGATTCTGGAAAGCCTGGGCATAAGCGGCAGGATTGAGGCCAGGAAGCGGAATGTGGGTGCCGAGCCGGTAGACGAGGAGAGCACCGAGCGTAAACCACAGGCGCTTCTTGAGATCCTCGGCTTTGGCAAAGGTCGAAAAATTGAGGTTGGACGCCAATTGTTCCGCTGCAGAAGCCATGCAAATCTCCGCATCACCAATTCCGGCATAGTCGGCCGAGTCCGGAATCGGTCTGTAAATTGTTCAAAAGCCGGGCTTCGGACGGATTGCGCAGCAATCGGGCGCCTCACCCTTGGTTCCCGTTATCGATCGGAAAGACACTTGCCGCATCGATCAGATTCGTGAGGCTCACATATGGGAGCAAAATCGCCCGAAGTGAAGTCACTTCGGGCGATTATTGATAATATTATTCTGCGGCAGCAGCGAGCAGCTTAACGGAGCCGCCAGCCTTTTCGATCTTCTCGACTGCAGACTTGGAAGCGCCTGCAACTTCGAGAACAAGCTTCGCCTTCAGTTCGCCGTCCGAGAGAACACGAACGCCGTCCTTGACGCGGCGAATAACGCCGGCGGCCTTGAGAGCCGCTGCATCAACGGTGTTCTTGGCATCGAGCTTGCCGGCATCGACGGCAGCCTGGATGCGTGCCAGCGATACGACAACGTAGTCGGATGCGAAGATGTTGTTGAAGCCGCGCTTCGGCAGACGACGGTAGATGGGCATCTGACCGCCTTCGAAGCCGTTGATCGCAACGCCCGAACGGGACTTCTGACCCTTCACACCACGGCCACCGGTCTTACCGGAGCCGGAGCCGATGCCGCGGCCGAGGCGCTTGCGGCTGTGGGTCGAGCCTTCGTTATCCTTGATTTCATTCAGTTTCATAGCGAATTACCTCCGGCTCACTTCTCGTCGACAACGCGAACGAGATGCTGGACAGCACGGATCATGCCACGAACAGCCGGAGTATCTTCCAGCGTGCGGCGACGGTGCATCTTGTTCAGTCCGAGACCGATCAGCGTCTTCTGCTGAACATCCGGACGGCGGATCGGGCTGCCAATCTGCTCGACCGTAACGGTCGCCTTAGCTTCAGCCTTCTTGGTCGTCTTGGCCATAGGTCAAACTCCCTTATTCTTCGGAGGCGTTGCCCGAAGCGGCGCGGCGAGCCTGCAGGGTGGCATACTTGATGCCGCGCTGAGCTGCGATGTCCTTCGGGTGAACCTGGTGCTTCAGGGCGTCGAACGTGGCGCGAACCATGTTGTACGGGTTCGACGAACCGGTCGACTTGGCAACGACGTCATGAACGCCGAGCGTTTCGAAAACGGCGCGCATCGGGCCGCCGGCGATGATACCGGTACCGACCTTGGCCGAGCGCAGCAGAACCTTGCCGGCGCCATGACGGCCATGAACGTCGTGATGCAGCGTACGGCCGTCGCGCAGCGGTACGAAGATCATGTCGCGCTTGGCGCTTTCGGTTGCCTTGCGGATAGCTTCCGGCACTTCACGTGCCTTGCCATGGCCGAAGCCTACGCGGCCCTTCTGGTCGCCGACGACGACGAGAGCGGCGAAGCCGAAGCGACGGCCACCCTTAACAACTTTGGCGACGCGGTTAATCGCGACCAGCTTGTCGACGAATTCGCTATCGCGCTCTTCACGGCTCTGACGGTCTTCCCGCGGAGCCCTCTTTTCCTGTGCCATTGTCCTCTTCCTTTTTCTTTTCCGGGTGCAATCGGCAAACAAAACGAAGACCGCATGCCTTCCCTTGCGGGAAACCTGCGGTCCGGTGAATATCCGGCCGGCATCCTTGGGATCGCCGGCCGGAAATCTGATTAGAAGGTCAGGCCGCCTTCGCGGGCTGCTTCAGCCAAAGCCTTGATACGGCCGTGGTAGATGAAAGCGCCGCGATCGAACACGACTTCCTTCACGCCGGCCTTGGAGGCGCGCTCTGCAACGAGCTTGCCAACGAGGGCTGCGGCTGCGGTATCGGCACCGGTCTTCAGAGAACCGCGCAGATCCTTGTCGAGGGTGGAGGCAGCCGCGAGGGTCTTGCCAGCCACGTCATCGATGACCTGGGCGTAGATGTTCTTCGACGAGCGATGAACCGACAGGCGCGGACGGCCATTGGCCACCGACTTGATTTGGCGGCGCACGCGGTTGGCGCGACGCGCAAGTGCTTCTTTCCTGCTAGCCATTTCGCGTGATCCTTACTTCTTCTTGCCTTCTTTGCGGATGATCCGCTCTTCGGCATACTTAACGCCCTTGCCCTTGTAGGGCTCGGGGCCGCGGTATTCGCGGATTTCAGCGGCAACCTGGCCGACCTGCTGCTTGTTGATGCCGGTGACGACGATTTCCGTCGGCTTCGGCACAGCGATCGAGATGCCCTGCGGCGGCTCATAAACCACGTCGTGGCTGAAGCCGAGCGCGAGCTGCAGGTTCTTGCCCTGCATGGAGGCACGGTAGCCGACGCCGTTGATTTCGAGCTTGCGCTCGTAGCCGTCCTTAACACCCTTGAGGATGTTCTCGATCATCGTGCGGGACATGCCCCACTTTGCGCGAGCATCCTTGGAGTCGTTGAGCGGCGTCACGACGATTGCATTGTTTTCCAGCTTGAGACCGATTTCGTCGTTAGCGACGAAAAACAGCTCGCCCTTGGGGCCCTTGGCGGTCACTTTTTGGCCATCAACCGTGGCCGTGATCCCTGCAGGTACCTGAACGGGCTTCTTACCGATACGAGACATTTTTCAAACCTGTCTGTTTCGAAGGAGATCTCTGTTCAATCTTAGAAGACCGAGCAGAGAACCTCGCCACCAACATTCTGTTCGCGAGCCTGGTGATCGGCCATCACACCCTTCGGAGTCGAAAGGATGGTGATGCCGAGGCCGTTCGCGACCTGCGGAATGGACTTGACCGAGACATAAACCCGGCGGCCCGGCTTAGACACACGGCCGATCTCACGGATCACCGATGCGCCTTCGTAGTACTTGAGTTCGATGTTGAGCTCAGACTTGCCGTTGCCGAAATCGACGACGGAGTAGCCACGGATGTAGCCTTCAGCCTGGAGTACATCGAGAACGCGCGCACGGAGCTTGGACGCAGGCGTCGAAACCGACGACTTGCGGCGCGAAGCGCCATTGCGGATGCGGGTGAGCATATCGCCCAAAGGATCAGTCATAGACATCTAATCTGCTCCTTACCAGCTGGACTTGACGATGCCCGGCACCTTGCCGAGATTGCCGAGTTCACGCAGCGCGATACGCGACATGCGCAGTTTGCGGTAGTAGGCGCGCGGACGGCCAGACACTTCGCAACGGTTGCGAATACGGGTCTTCGATCCATCGCGCGGCAGCGATGCCAGCTTCAGAGTGGCCTTGAACCGGTCTTCGATCGAGAGAGACTGGTTCATGATGATTGCCTTGAGAGCAGCCCGCTTCGCGGCCTGGTTGGCAACCGTATTGCGGCGGCGCTTGTTCTTTTCAACTGCGCTTGTCTTCGCCATATCAGGGTTCCTTTTCTACGCTCGTCGTTACGGTTATTGACGGAACGGGAAGTTGAACTCTGTCAGAAGAGCCCGTGCTTCGTCGTCGGTCGTCGCCGTCGTGCAAACGATGATGTCCATGCCCCACATCTGATCAACCTTGTCGTAGTTGATCTCAGGGAACACAATGTGCTCCTTGATGCCCATGGCAAAATTGCCACGACCGTCAAAGCTCTTCGGGTTCAGGCCGCGGAAGTCGCGAACGCGCGGAAGCGCGATGTTGACCAGACGATCCAGGAACTCATACATGCGGGCGCCGCGCAGGGTAACCTTCGCGCCGATCGGCATATTTTCGCGGACCTTGAAGCCAGCGATGGAGTTGCGTGCACGGGTGATGACCGGCTTCTGGCCAGCGATGGCCGCCAGGTCGGCAGCAGCAACAGTCGGCTTCTTCGAATCAGCCGTCGCTTCGCCAACGCCCATGTTGATCACGATCTTGTCCAGCTTCGGGATCTGCATCTCGTTAGCGTAGGAGAACTTCTCCTGCATGGCTGCACGGATGCGAGCAACGTATTCTTTCTTGAGCCGCGGCTCGTACTTTACCTCAGCCATCGATCACTTCTCCCGAGGTCTTCGCCACGCGGACCTTCTTGCCATCTACAACCTTGAAACCGACGCGGGTCGGCTTGCCGTCCTTGTCGACGATTGCCAGGTTGGACAGGTGAAGCGAGGCTTCCTTGCTGATGATGCCGGCTTCCTGGTTCTGCGTCTGGCGCTGATGGCGCTTGATGACGTTGACGCCACGAACGACCGCACGGTCTTCCTTCGGCAGCACTTGAATGACTTCGCCGGTACGGCCCTTGTCCTTACCGGTCAATACGACAACCTTGTCGCCTTTACGGATCTTCTGCATCGCTCCGCTCCTTACAGTACTTCTGGAGCCAGCGAGATGATCTTCATGTGGTTCTTGGCGCGAAGTTCGCGCGGAACCGGTCCGAAGATGCGGGTGCCGATCGGCTCTTTCTTGTTGTCGATGAGGACTGCTGCGTTGGTATCGAAGCGGATGACGCTGCCATCCGGACGACGGATGTCCTTGGCGGTACGAACGACGACCGCCTTCATCACGTCACCCTTCTTCACACGGCCGCGCGGAATAGCTTCCTTGATCGAAACGACGATAACGTCGCCGATCGAGGCATACTTGCGCTTCGAGCCGCCCAGCACCTTGATGCACATGACACGACGTGCGCCGGAATTATCCGCCACGTCGAGGTTTGTTTGCATCTGAATCATGTCAGGTCGCCTTCTTGTTGTTACCGGAATGGTTGGGTCAGTCGACCCCCTACCCCGGCTTATGGACTAGTGTCTTGTCTGATTATGCCTGGCTTCGCGACCACAAGGATCGTCTCTGCCGGCCATCAATAAAGCAAAAGAACGCCCGTTCTCGAGCGTCCTGCTTCCAAGCTCGTGCTTCATACAGATATTTCGCCCAAGCGCAAGGGCCTGAGCGAAATTCTGTTACTTGGACTGGGCGGAAATGACCGTCCAGGTCTTGTCCTTGGAGATCGGCGCGCATTCCTCGATGGAAACGACGTCGCCGGTCTTGTACTGATTGTTTTCGTCGTGAGCCTTGTACTTCTTGGAACGACGAACGGTCTTCTGGAGCAGCGGGTGAGCGAAACGACGCTCAACGCGGACAACTACCGTCTTCTCGTTCTTGTCGCTGACCACGACGCCCTGCAGAATGCGCTTCGGCATGTTATTTTTCCTTTAGGCCTTTGCTTCTGCCGCCTTCTGGCGGGCAATGGTTTTTACGCGAGCGATGTCCTTACGGACTTCGTTGATGCGCGAGGACTTCTCGAGCTGGCCGGTCGCCTTCTGAAAGCGCAGGTTGAACTGCTCCTTCTTCAGCTTGGCAAGCTCGTCCTTGAGTTGGTCGGCGCTCAGGGCGCGAACATCTGCGGCTTTCATGAGCTTCTTCCTTACTCTGCAATGCGCTGAACGAAGCGCGTCTTGACCGAGAGCTTGGCAGCGCCGAGGCGCAGAGCCTCACGAGCGATTTCTTCGCTCACACCGTCGATCTCGAACATCATACGGCCGGGCTTGACCTTGCATGCCCAGTATTCGACAGAGCCCTTACCTTTACCCATACGGACTTCGGTCGGCTTTGCGGTTACCGGAACATCCGGGAACACGCGGATCCATACACGGCCGGCGCGCTTCATATAGCGCGTAATCGCGCGGCGAGCCGCTTCGATCTCGCGAGCATTGACGCGGTTGGGCTCCTGCGACTTCAGGCCGAATTCGCCGAACGCCAGATCAGAACCACCCTTGGCAACGCCCTTGATGCGGCCCTTGAATTGCTTGCGGTACTTCGTACGCTTTGGCTGCAACATTTTCTTATTCTCCGAACTTATCTGCCACGTACGCTATCAAGCGTTGTCGCGGCGACGGTCTCTATCGCGATCGCGGCTAGCCGGACCCTGGGCGTCGCCTTCGAGCGCGCGGCGTTCGGAGGCCATCGGATCGTGCTCAAGGATTTCGCCCTTGAAGATCCAGACCTTGATGCCGCAGATACCGAAAGCGGTTTCTGCTTCAGCCGTACCGTAGTCGATGTCGGCGCGCAGCGTATGCAGCGGCACGCGGCCTTCGCGGTACCATTCCGTACGAGCGATTTCTGCACCGCCGAGACGGCCGGCGCAGGTGATCTTGATGCCTTCGGCGCCAAGACGCATCGCGGACTGAACGGCGCGCTTCATGGCGCGACGGAAAGCAACACGGCGTTCCAGCTGCTGAGCGATCGACTGGGCAACCAGCGTCGCGTCGATTTCCGGCTTGCGAACTTCAACGATGTTGAGGTGCGTTTCGGAATTCGTCATGTCCGACAGCTTCTTACGGAGCTTGTCGATGTCAGCGCCCTTCTTGCCGATGATCAGGCCCGGACGAGCCGAGTGGATCGTGACGCGGCACTTCTTGTGCGGACGCTCAATGACCACCTTGGAGATACCAGCCTGCTTCAGTTCGTTCATAACGAACTTGCGCATCTTCAGGTCTTCGTGGAGGAGCTGGCCGTACTCGGCATTGTCCGCAAACCAGCGGCTATCCCAAGTGCGGTTGATGCCAAGACGAAAGCCGATTGGATTGATTTTCTGACCCATTATGCGGCCTCCTCTTGAGCTTCCACTTCACGAACGACGATCGTCAGGTGTGCGAACGGACGCTCGATGCGAGATGCGCGGCCGCGGCCACGAGCGTGAAAACGCTTCATGACGATCGACTTGCCGACGTAAGCTTCCGCTACGACCAGCGAGTCAACGTCGAGATCGTGGTTGTTCTCTGCATTGGCGATCGCAGATTCGAGCGTCTTCTTGACGGCTCCTGCGATGCGCTTGCGCGAGAATTCCAGCTCTGCGAGCGCGCGATCAACCTTCTTGCCGCGGATCGAAGCCGCGACCAGGTTGAGCTTCTGCGGGCTGACACGGAGCGTGCGCGCAACTGCCTGCGCTTCATTGTCCTTCAGCCGGCGTTCGGTTTTTGCCTTGCCCATTGTTACTTCCTCTTCGCCTTCTTGTCCGCACCGTGACCATAATAGGTACGGGTCGGGGCGAACTCGCCGAACTTGTGTCCGACCATGTCTTCATTGACGCTGACCGGAATGTGCTTGCTGCCGTTGTAGACACCGAAGGTGAGACCAACGAACTGCGGCATGATGGTGGAGCGACGGCTCCACATCTTGATTACTTCGTTACGTCCGCCTTCACGCACCTTCTCAGCCTTCTTGAGAAGATAGCCGTCAACAAACGGACCTTTCCATACTGAACGAGCCACTTGAGACTTCCTCTCTTACTTCTTGCGCTGATGGCGCGAGCGCATAATCATCTTGTCGGTCGACTTGTTCGACCGCGTACGCTTGCCCTTTGTCGGCTTACCCCATGGGGTCACCGGATGGCGACCACCGGAGGTGCGGCCTTCACCACCGCCGTGCGGATGGTCGACCGGGTTCATGACAACGCCGCGGTTATGCGGCTTCTTGCCACGCCAACGCGAACGACCGGCCTTACCGTCGTTGATGTTGCCGTGATCCGGGTTCGAAACCGCACCGATCGTTGCGAGGCAGGTGCCGTGCACGAGGCGCTGTTCGCCCGAGTTCAGGCGAAGGATCGCCATGCCCTGGTCACGACCGACGAGCTGCGCGTAGGAACCGGCGGAGCGAGCGATCTGGCCACCCTTGCCCGGCTTCATTTCCACGTTGTGGATGATGGAGCCGACCGGGATGAACTGAAGCGGCATGGTGTTGCCCGGCTTCACGTCCACTGCCTTTTCCGAAGCGATGACCTTGTCGCCCGAAGCAAGACGCTGCGGAGCGATGATGTAGGCCAGTTCGCCGTCCGTGTACTTCACCAGAGCGATGTAAGCGGTACGGTTCGGATCGTATTCGATACGCTCGACGGTTGCTTCGACGTCGAACTTGCGACGCTTGAAGTCGACCAAACGATAGCTGCGCTTGTGACCACCGCCCTGGAAACGGACGGTGATGCGGCCAGTGTTGTTACGGCCACCCTTGGAAGTGAGGCCTTCGGTCAGCGACTTGACCGGCTTGCCCTTGTAGAGCGAGGAGCGATCGACAATGACCAGCTGACGCTGGCTCGGGGTCGTCGGATTGAATGTTTTCAATGCCATTTTCTTATTCCTCAGAGACCGGTGGAGACGTCGATCGACTGGCCTTCGGCGAGCGTCACAACAGCCTTCTTCACATCCTTCTGCTTGCCGACGAGACCCTTGAACCGCTTGGTCTTGCCGAGGCGCAGCAGAGTGTTAACGGCCGTAACCTTGACGCCGAAGAGCGCTTCGACGGCAGCCTTGATTTCCGGCTTCGTCGCGGTCTTCGCAACGTTGAAAACAACCTGGTTATTGTCCGAAAGCAGCGTGGACTTTTCGGTGATCGCAGGAGAAACGATCACATCATAATGGCGAAGATCCGTCACTTGAAACGCTCCTCTAGAGCTTCAACTGCGGCCTTGGACAGCACGAGCTTGCCGCGGCGCAGGATGTCGTAAACGTTGATGCCCTGAACCGGCAGAACATCGATATTCGGGATGTTCTGGGCTGCGAGCTTGAAGTTGCTGTCGAGTTCAGCACCGCCGATGAACAGAGCGTTCGTCAGGCCGAGCGTCTCGAAAGCGCCAGCGAGTGCCTTGGTCTTGGCTTCGGTAGCGACGAGATTGTCGATAACAATCACGTCTTCAGCCTTGAACTTGGCCGAGAGAGCGTGACGCAGGCCGAGGGCGCGAACCTTCTTCGGCAGATCATGCTCGTGGCTGCGGGCGACCGGGCCGTGAGCCTTACCACCGCCGCGGAACTGCGGAGCGCGAGCCGAATGGTGACGAGCGCGGCCCGTACCCTTCTGCTTGTACATCTTGGCGCCGGTGCGCGCTACGTCCGCGCGGCCCTTTGCCTGATGCGTGCCCTGCTGCTTCTTGGCAAGCTGCCAGCGAACGACGCGAGCGAGAATGTCTTCACGCGGCTCGAGGCCGAAAATCGCATCAGAAAGGGAAACCTTCCCGGCGTCTTTGCCCTCAAGGGTCTTGACGTTGAATTCCATTGGTTTGGCTCCCTTACTTCGCTGCCGACTTGACGGCGTCGCGCACGATGATCCAGGCACCCTTGGAGCCGGGAACCGCACCCTTGACCAGGATCAGACCACGATCTTCGTCGGTCGATACCACTTCAAGGTTCTGCGTCGTAACGCGGGTCTGGCCCATGTGACCAGCCATCTTCTTGTTCTTGAACACCTTGCCCGGGTCCTGACGCGAACCGGTCGAACCATGCGAGCGGTGCGAAACCGACACACCGTGCGTGGCGCGCAGACCGCCGAAGCCGTGGCGCTTGATGGCGCCGGCAAAGCCCTTACCGATCGTCGTGCCGGTCACGTCGACGAGCTGACCCGCCGTGAAGTGACCTGCGTTGAGCTCGGTGCCGACTTCAAGCAGATTGTCTTCCGTGACACGGAATTCTGCGAGCTTGGCCTTCGGCTCTACGCTTGCAACGGCGAAATGGCCGCGAAGAGCCTTCGTCGTGTTCTTAACCTTAGCCTGGCCGGCACCGAGCTGAACTGCGGTGTAGCCATTCTTTTCAACTGTGCGCTGGGCTACGACCTGGCAGCCATCCAAACGCAATACGGTAACCGGGACATGCTCGCCGGCGTCGTTATAGACGCGGGTCATTCCCACCTTCTGTGCAATCACACCTGAACGCATCGGTTCAATCCTTCTCACTCAGCTCGAGGACCGGAGGTCTCAGAGCTTGATCTCAACATCGACACCGGCGGCGAGATCGAGCTTCATCAGCGCGTCTACCGTCTGCGGGGTCGGGTCAACGATGTCGAGGAGGCGCTTATGCGTGCGCATCTCGAACTGCTCGCGGCTCTTCTTGTCGATGTGCGGGGACCGGTTTACCGTAAACTTCTCGATACGAGTCGGAAGCGGAACGGGGCCCCGGACGCTTGCACCGGTGCGCTTCGCCGTCGACACGATCTCGCGCGTGGAAGCATCGAGAATCCGGTGATCGAACGCCTTCAGGCGAATGCGGATATTTTGGCCGTTCATTCGACGTTATCCTTGTGTTTGTTATCTCGCGCGCCTTTCGAAAAGGCACGGATTGTTCTGTTTCCTAAGGCGGACCACCGGTTTCAAAGATCGAGAGGGACGCCGGCTACGGGCATCCCTATCCACTCTTTAGGCCTTCCGGCCCACCTTATTGTTAATTTCATTCGCCACTTCGTCATCCGAAGCAGCGCGCAAATCGCGCTCGCGCGCCATTTGCAACATTTCCATGTCATAAGCAAGCGGCTAGTGCCGCTTGCATCATAATATTGTCATCGAATCGGCCACTCGGATGGAGTGGCCGTCTTCGA
>NZ_JBXSOU010000007.1:0-317996 GCF_057784395.1 Martinezella sp. CNPSo 3957 | reverse complement strand
ACCAGAAGCTCGGCAGCGCGTATGCCCGCCGGACCGGCCCCGACAATCACCGTTGCCTTCCGGTCATTCGCCACCGTCATGGCCAATCTCCCGGTGCCTGGGTCGTCAGGGACATGCCGTTACCGACGAGGGTCGAACAGGCGCGCAGGCGGGCTCCATCATGCTGCCAGACCCAGCAGTCCTGGCAGGCGCCCATCAGGCAGAAGCCGGCCCGCCCTTCCGGCCCGAATTCGGATGGCCGAAGAACCTGTGAGACTGTCAGCATCGCCGTCAGCACCGTGTCACCGGCCAGGGCTTCCCGTTCCATGCCGTTAAGCAGGAAGCGGACGGATGGCCGGTCCTGTTCGGCGAGACGGACGATGCGCCCCGTTTCTCCAGTCGGACGCGGCCCCTTGCTCATTCGGCCGCCTCCACTTCTTTGATTTGAAGACGAACCTCCGGCATTTCCGGGAACCGTGCGCGGACATCGGCAAAAGCCGCGACAACGCCCTCTTGTCCCGCACGTCCCTTCATTCGGCGGAAAATCTCCGTCTTGGTGAAGAAGCGCCAATGGATCGGAAGACAGGCGAGAATATCCGTGAGCAGGTTATAGGCCGCGGGTGTCCATTGCGCCTCGTAGCCTTCACGCTCCGCGCCGTAATGGAAATGGGCCGTTGGAACCGTGCGCGATGCCCTGAGACGGGATGTTTCGGCGTCGTCCACCTTGCCGTCGCGGATGATGACGCCGTAGTCGCGCTCGGCCACTTCCAAGGAAACATAGCCGCGCTCCACATCCTGCAGCACGCGCCAGGCCTCGCGCTCAAGCGGATTTCCGCGACCGCCGCCTCCAGCCGAGCGGATCTCAAGTACGTCTCCCGGCTGCAGCACGGCGGTATCGATGTTGCCGAGCCGGCGATAGTCCTCGCGACCGGGGTTCAATGCCATGTCTGAGAGCCCCGCCGCCTTGCCGCCGAGCAAACCCCAGGGGCGGAAGAAGCTGCGGTCGCGGTTGCGGACCGTGATACGACTTCCGGGCGAGAACACGCGGAACGCCATCTCGGTCGCAAGGCCCCCACGCCAACGGCCGGCACCACCGCTGTCTCTGGCAAGCCCATATTTGACAAACTCGATCGGCACTTCGGTTTCGGTGATTTCGATCGGCGTATTCTTCAGATAACCTGCATCGGCACCCGAACCGTTGGTCCCGTCACGATGTGGCATCCCGCCGCCACCGCCGACCACCGGGTTGACGGCGGCGATCACGCTGCGGCCGGTCCGTTCATCCGTGGTCATGACGTTGACGATGCAATTGTTGCCGGCCGGTGCAGCAGGCAACAGATCGGGAACTGCCTGGCTGAAGGCGCCGAAGATCACGGACCGGAGGCGCGCACAGGTAAGCGAACGCATGCCTACAGCCGCCGGCGATACCGGATTGAGAACGCTCCCCTGCGGCGCAATGCAGGTAAAGGGGCGGGTCAACCCGGTGTTGAGCAAGATCTTGGGGTTCAGCGTATAGAGAATGTAATAGACGCCGACCAGCAGCATGGTGTGGCGCGGATCTCCGCCCGAGGGAACGTTGAGCGACGAGCCGAGCTGCGGATCGGAGCCGGTAAAATCGAGGATCGCCTCATCGCCCCTGATCGTCAGCGTCAGCTTCAGCCGGCATGGATTGGCCTCGACGGAATCCTCGTCGGCATAGTCGACGAATTCCCACGTGCCATCCGGCATTGTCCGCAGGAGATCCCGCGCCTGTGCTTCGGCGTGATCGAGAAGCACATCCGCGCCTTCTAGAAAGACCTGCTTGCCGAATTTCTCGACCATGGCCAGGATCTTGCGCTCGCCGGTGTTCAGCGCACCGACCAGCGCCTTGATGTCGCCGATGTTGAGGTCTGGTTTACGGACATTCGTGGTCATGATTTTCAGGATGTCTTCGTCAAAGACACCTTCATTGACCAGCTTCATCGGCGGAAAGCGAATGCCTTCCTGATGGATCTCGGTTAACGCGCGCGACAGGGAGGCAGGCACGGCACCGCCCATGTCGGTATTGTGGATATGCCCGCCGGTCCAGGCGATGATCTCGCCGTCATAAAAAACCGGCTTCCAGAGATGCGTGTCCGGTGCGTGCGTGGCCACGAAACAGGAATAGGGATCATTGGTAAAGGCAACGTCGCCCGGCTTGTAGTCCCCGACCATTTCGATGGCCCGGGTATAGGTAAGCCCCGGATACCATGTCGCGCCAAGGCTCATCGGGACGCCGAAGGTTTCCCCTTTGCGATTGATCAGCATGACGGTGAAATCCTCCGTCTCCTTGACGAAGGCTGAGTGGGCCGTCCGCTGCAGCGTATAGGCCATGTTTTCGGCGGCAGCCCGGGTGTGATTGGCAAACACTTGAAGGTTCGAACGGTCGAACATGGGCCGTTACTCCGAAAAGGCGAGGTGAAGGTTCAGGTGGCGGTCGATCGTCACCTGCGTGCCGGCCGGAATGGCGAAGGTCGTATCGTCCTGGGCCACGACGGCGGGGCCGCTGAAGCGCCCGCCCGGATGCAATTGGTCCCGCCGGTATAGCCCGATCCATTCGAATGCCTTGCCGGTATAAACCGGTATTTCGCGTTCCGGCTCGGCCATGCCGGGAATCTCTTCGAGATCGATTGTCGTTTGCAGCATCGGTCCGGCGCCGATGGCGGACAGACGGAGATTGACGATCTCGATCCCGCCGTCCGGGTCGGCAAAATCATAGAGGCGGGCGTGCATGGCATGGAACGCCTCTTCCATCGCGGCGAGATTGCCTTCCGCTACCCAGGCCGCCTGCAGCGGAACCTCGATTTCAAAGCTTTGGCCGACGTAGCGCATGTCGGCGGAAATCCGCAATTCGGCAGGCCCTTCATGGCCTTGCTTGATGAGCCAGCCTCGCCCTTCATCCGACAGCGCCTCCAAGGAACCGCGCAGCAACGGCACGGCTGCCGGCGATAGATGCGTGAAGACCGTCTTGATGAAGTCGCCGCGCAGATCCGCGACCAGACCGCCGAGAGCCGACACCACGCCCGGACGCGGCGGTCCGATGACCTTGGCCATGCGGAATTCGCGAGCAAGGAACGCGCCCAGCATCGGGCCGCCACCGCCGAACGGCATGAGGGTAAACTCCCGCAGGTCGACCCCGGCCCGCGAGGCCAGCTTCTCCACCTCAACGAACATCTCCGAGATAGCGATATCGAGAATGGCCTGGGACACCTCTTCAACCGAGCGACCGATACGCTCGGCAAGCGTCGAGACGGCTACGCGCGCCAGCCCGACATCGACCTGCAACTGACCGTAGGCCATTTCGCTATGCCCCAGCCAGCCACAGACGGCCATGGCATCGGTCACGGTCGCTTGCGTGCCACCGCGGCCATAACAGGCGGGACCGGGTGTGGAGCCGGCCGATTCAGGCCCCACCCGCAAGACGCCATGGGCGTCGATGCTGGCAATGGAACCGCCGCCGACGCCTATGGAGCTGACGGAGACCGAGGGAATGTGAAGTGGAAACTCGCCGATCAGTTCGCCTGTCCCGAATTGCGGCTCGCCGTCGATGATCAACGCGAAGTCTGCCGAGGTGCCGCCGATGTCAAGGGTGAGGACATGTTTCTCACCGGCGAGACGCGCGAGCCAGGCAGCACCGATCACGCCCGAAGCCGTGCCGGAAAGCAGCATCTGGACGCAGGAACGCTTTCCTTCCGCCGCGTTCATCACGCCGCCGTTCGATTTCGTCAGCAGGGCCGGCGCCTTCACTCCGCGCGATGCGAGCTTGTCCTCAAGAGCCGTCAGGTAACCCGAAACCCGCGGATGGACGTAGCCGTTGAGGATCGCCGTCGTCGTCCGCTCATATTCGCGGATGACCGGCCACACCTCCGAGGATGTGAAAACGAAGAGATCGGGTGCGAGTTTTTCAATTTCGTTTTTGACGGCGGTTTCCTGGGCATGATCCCGCCAGGAATGCAGAAAGGATATGATAATGCCCGCCGCGCCCTTGGCTCTTGCGGCTGCCACCGCCGCGGCAACCGCTTTCATGTCCGGCGCCCGCGCTTCGCTGCCATCGGCCCGCAAGCGCGCGGGGATGCCGAAGATCATGTCGCGTGCGATGAGCTGTTCCGGCCGCGAGCAGAAAAGAGAATAGACGTCAGGCATTTTCAGCCGGGCGAGCTCGATGACATCTTCGAACCCGGCATTCGTCAGGAGCGCGAGCGACACGCCGCGCCTCTGAATGACGGTGTTGATGCCGACCGTGGTACCGTGAACGAAGCGACTGATTGCCTCCGGCTGCAACCCCTCACGCTCGGCAAGCAGGGAAAGTCCGGTCATCAACTCCGCACCCGGATTATCGGGCGTCGTCAGCACTTTCAACGACGCAACGCGACCGGAGCGGCTTTCCAGCGCGCAGAAATCGATGAAGGTGCCGCCGATATCGACGCCGATCTTCCAGTCCTGCTGCGAAACCTCTACTGCTTGTCTTGCCGCATCCGCCATATCCGTTCCTTTCCTTTGCCTGTCCCGAAACTGGCATGGACGGGTCGGCAAGGTCCAAGAGCGAAAACGCCAAATGTCATAAGCCGGACTTATGCTCTGACGACCGGCAAAACCCATAGGCCGGACTTATGGGCATTGCGTAATCCCGACTTTGACAGCGCCGAGCCGGGTCGGACAGGATGGGGACTGTTTCAGCCTCTGGAGATCCTCAATGGATGCTATCGTGCTGGGCGGCGGGCTCATGGGAGCTGCCTCCGCCTTTTTTCTCGCCCGGCGCGGCATCCGCGTGACGCTTATCGAACGCAATCGGGTCGGGAGCGGCGCGACGATAGCGTCATTCGGCAACGTCAGACGAAGCGGCCGGTATATTCCGCAATTGCCGCTCGCCCATCGCTCGCTTGCCCTGTGGCGAAAGGCTGAGGCTATGCTCGGTCGCGATGTGGAATTTCGCGCAACCGGCCACCTGCGGCTGGTGTTCAGGCAGGAAGGGCTTGCGGCGATGCGGTCCTTCGTCAAGGAGGCTCGGCCATGGGGACTGGAGCTGGAAGAGCTGACCACGAAGGAAGTACGGTCGCGTTTTCCCGGTCTCGGCCCCGATGCGATCGCAGCATCCTTTTCCCCGAACGATGGAAGCGGCAACCCGCGTCTCATTGCACCGGCCTTCGCAGACGCCGCCCGAAAATTGGGTGCCGACATCGTCGAAAATGTCGAGATCGGGACCGTCAGGACAAGTGAGTACGGATTTCAAGTCGAAACGTCGAAAGGCTTGTACGAAGCCTCGATGCTGCTCAACGCGACGGGCGCCTGGGGTGCGCGCGTTGCAAGCCTGTTCGGAGAGACGGTTCCGATTACTGCGAGGGGTCCGCAAATGGGCGTGACCGAACCTCTCCCCCATCGCATTCTGCCGGTCGTCGGCGTCTGGGCACATGATCACGGCGGCGGATACCTGCGGCAGGTGGAACGAGGCAACATCGTCTTCGGCGGCGGCGCCGAGCGCACCGACGTGTCGCTCGATACCGGATACGCCAAGGCGGACCCTACTCGCTTGCCGGGCCAGCTTCGTTCGCTGCTGCCGATCTTGCCGGCGCTGAAAAACGTTGCGGTGATACGCACCTGGTCGGGTTGCGAGGGCTATGTCGAGGACGGCCTTCCGGTGATGGGACGGTCATCGACGACACCGGGGCTCTTCCACGCATTCGGCTTTTCCGGCCATGGTTTCCAACTCGGACCCGGCGTCGGCGACGTCATGGCGGAAATCATGGCGACAGGGAAAACGGATATTTCGCTGCAAGACTTCCGCATCGAGCGCTTCGCAAAGCCGAATTGACTTTCAGGCCGATTTGCCAATCACAGCGCGATCTACCGCTTAGCGTTTTCAGATACCGTAAAAACACCAAACATTGGCGAATTTTCGCGCGATTTGAGTGTGCATAGCCTCTGCCGTCATCATATCTTGATGCGCCAAATTGTTGTATTTTAATATCAATGGAAACGGCGCAACTCTCCTACTTCATCCTCGCATGCCAATTCAAGAACCATGCTGAGGCTGCGGCAAGTTCAGAAATTTCACCATCGGCCATCAGTGAGAACATCGATTCACTGGAGCGCGAGTTGGGAATCGCCCTGTTCGAGCGAGGCCCCAACGGACATTTTCCGACGGAGGCGGCCCGCTGGCTTTATCAATCGGTCGAGCCACTGCTCCAAGCAGTGGAGGCGGCTGAACAGATCCTCCGGGCTAGGCCCTTCGACTTCATAAAGCGGCTTGAGATCACTTCACCGCTGCAGTTTATGGCGGGTCGGCTGTCGCGCGCGGCAAGCCTCGCAATCCGCTCCATTCGGGAAAGCAATCCCGATATCATCGCCACCACGCGCTTCATGCTCGGGAGGGCACCTTACGTCCATGCGCTGGAATGGAACGCCAGCGAGCATGTGCAGCACGGTCCCGCTGGCGCGCTGAACGAATGTACCCGCATCACCGTGGACTATGCACAGGATGAGGAAGCGCGGGACAGCATCGTGCTGTTCCGGGACGAGTGGATCTCGATTGGCGGCGGCGGCAACCGTCAAGCCGACATGAACGGCGTGGTGAGTTTTGCGGCATTGCGGGAGATGTCACTATTCTTGCCGCCGCTGGGCGACACGCAGCTTCGTCACGTGCGCGCCTACTGTGCGAAACACGAACTTCCGGACCCCATCGTCATCGAGGAGGATGTCGGAACCTTTGCCCGGCTTTCCCGGGAGCTCGCACCCTTTCATCTCCTCGCCCCGCAAAGTCTCGTCATGGCAAGCGTTTCCCGTCTCAACCTCCCCTATGCCAGGTTGCCGATCGACCTGGTAAGTCCGGTTGTCGCGCGTTTTTCTGCCGATGAACCTGCTGCACTCGCCTATGTCGAAGAGCTCCGGAAGGCGCTGCAACTCGCCAACACGGTCGTTCACTACAAGCCTCGCATCACCCTGAAACAGATCCGCTATTTTCTGGCGATTTCCGAACAATTGAGTGTCACCAGGGCGGCCAAACGCCTCAACGTCGCCCAACCCGCCCTTTCCAACCAGCTCCGCAAACTGGAAGCCACTGTCGGGCGAGACCTGTTTACTCGCCAAAGGACCGGTCTTCAGCCGAACGAACACACCAACACGCTAATCTCTCTTTTGGCACCGGCGGCAGAGGCCTGTAATGGCATCGCCGCCAATGCCGCGCATTATGCAACGGCGCGGCGAGAACGGTTGGCCATCGGCGTGATACCCCTCGTCCATCCCGAAGGCGCCCTGGCTCGCGCTATCGCTGCCGCGGTGGAGGAGTGGTCGGGCCATTATCCGAAGGTGAAGCTGAAGATCTTGGAGGGCTCCGCCGAGATGCTGCGACAGCGCGTGGACGCTGGCGAGATCGGCTTCGCGCTGGTCGAGGCGCAAGTTTCCCGCTCGTGGCAGGACGAACTGGCAACCGAGGATCAACTCGGGGTCGTGTCAAATCCGGCGAGACCCATCCTTCCACCAGGCGAGGTCCCGCTGCGCAATGCGCTGAAGCTACCGCTGGCGCTTCCAGGCGATGATTTTGGACTTAGGCAAGTCCTTGACAAGGCAGCAGCCGAACTGGGCGGGCACCTTGCACCGCAGATGGAGGTCAACTCCCTGACGGCGTTGCTGGCGATGGTCCGGCGCATGCGCCTTGTGACGATCTTGCCGCAATCCTCGGTCCAGAATTTCGTGGAGACAGGCGCGCTTCAGTTCAACCCCATCTCTGAACCGGCCATTCGGCGCCGCCTGTCTATTCTCTTCTCGCCCGAGCGGGTATTGACCGAGATGGAGCGATCTCTGATCAATGCCTTGAAGCATCAACTGCCCTTGATGGGTCTGTGCAGGCAAACGTCCCTGCCGCGAACGATCCATCCGTCAGAATGATGCGACAAGCCTTGCGCTATTTGCGAACATCCGCAGATGGCTCCTTCCAGCGCTTGAACCGGCCGCTGTCGAGATCGAAAAGGTCAAGCGCGCGGCCAACGGAATGATCGACAATTTCGTCGATGGTCGCAGGCTTTGGATAGAAAGCCGGGACAGGTGGCATGATGATGGCTCCGATCTCCGTCACCGTCACCATATTTCTTAAATGGCCGAGATGCAGCGGCGTCTCGCGCAGCATCATGACCAACCGCCGCCGTTCCTTGAGGACGACATCGGCGGCGCGCGAGACAAGCGTTCCACACGCACCCGAGGCGATTTCACCCAGCGTCTTGGTGGTGCACGGGGCGATGATCATTCCACGCGTCCGAAAGGATCCGCTGGAAATCGGCGCCGCCACATCATCATTGCCGTGAACGTAATCGGCCAAGGCATGAACGTCCTTCAGCTTCAGATCGGTTTCGTGGGCTAGAGCGACAATGGCCGACCTGGACATGACGAGATGGGTTTCCAGGCCTAGTTCACGCAGCGTTTCGAGCAATCGTATGCCATAGATGTGGCCGGATGCTCCGGTAATGGCAACAATGAAGCGTTCTTTGGACAAGGAAAACTCCCGGATCAGTTCGACGGATCAGTAAAGGTGCAGCTCTTTTCGAATGCGCTCGAAGACATCCTGGGGCGGCCTTACGAATTCGGAACGACCGCCGGCATCACCGTCGCCGGGCCGGGTCGTGGCGATCATGCCGATCTTGGTGACGACGAGGTTCTCATGCAGGGGATCGCAGCGGTCGGCCCGAACGCCGGGCAGAACAAGCAGATCCTCGTGCCCGCGGAAGCGCGCTGCAAGCGACCATTCGACTTGCCGGGGGTCCTCCGGATCGACGTCATCCTCCACCACGATTACAAGCTTGAGAAGATTGACGAGCCCCATTGCCAGCATGACTGCGCGCTTACCCTCGCCAAGCCGCGGCTGGTGCATCGTGATGATTGCATGCAGCCGCCCCATCCCTCCATCCGTCACAAACACGCGATGAACAGCCGGAATCGATCGCTGCAGATCGCGCGTCAGTGTCGCACCGATGGCTACGGCGCCCAGCAAGCAGTGCTCCGGCGCATAGCCGGGCAGGATGGCCTGATAGATGGCGTCCGATCGATGCGTGACACAGTCGATCTCGACGGCAATTCCGGGACCATAGTAGACATAGAAGCCGGGAAATTCGGACACGGCTCCCTCTTCGATAAGATCGGCCGGCCGCAGACGCCCTTCGAGAACGATTTCCGCATGCGCAGGAACTTCCAAGTCGACCGTCTTGCATTTCACGAGTTCAACGGGCTCGCCGAGCAGTCCTCCAACAATATCGAATTCGTCATCGCCGAGGCCGACATACATCTGCGAGCCCAGTAGCACGGCTGCATGGTTGCCGATCGCGACTGCGATTTCGAGATCATGCCCTCTCTGATGGGCCTTCTCCGCGATCCGCGCCAGATGGTGGTTCTTTGCGATCCCGGCCATCAGCCGGCAACCGCCTTCCAGTCTCAGCCGCGCGATCGAGACATTGCGCCGGCCCGTTTCCGGATCCTTGGCGACGATGACCCCTGCCGTGATATAGGGCGCAGCCTCCCGCTCGAACCAATGCGGCACCGGCAGAAGGCGACCGATGTCCAGCGGCTGGGAATGTACGATCTGCTGAACCGGTCCGTCGTCGACCATTCTGGGCGCAATGGGCCGCTCCAGCGCGGACAGACACAGAGAATCCAGCTGCTCCCTCGGAATGCCAAGGGCCGTAGCGAACCGCCTCCTGTCATTATAGAGATTACCGACAATAGGCATGGCGCTGTCGTTCACCTGCATAAACAATTGCGCCGGACCACGCTCCCGCAGCGAAAGGATGGAGGCGATCTCGAAGCGGGTATCGACACGCCGATCGACGCGATGCAGGTCACCGCTGTTTTCCAATGCGGCCAGAAAGCCGCGCATGCTTTGGTCGGTCACTGCTGTATTCCTTAAATCGAGAGCCCGGTTGGCGAACGATGTCGAGTGTCTTGTCGAGCCGCGTGATTGCTTTCAGCATTGCCGAGGCTCCCGCTGCAATTGCGTCGGGTTCAGCCCATTCGTCCGGTGTATGGCTACGCCCGTCGCGGCACAGTACGAAGATCATCGCGCTCGGAGCAAAGGTCGCGATGAAGGCCGCATCGTGACCGGCGCCGGATGCCATGTCGAGGGTCGAATAGGCAAGTTTTCCACCAACTATCGGGCCTTCCGCGCAAAACGTAAAACGACTTTCGGCGAAGTCAGTCATATCGAACAGCGAAGCGCCGTGCGGAGACCATCGCCAGGAATAGCGGATGCCAGGGCGAGAGGGATCGTGCGCGGCGAATAGCGCCATAGCAAGCGGCGAAGGCGCCTGTCGCCGCTTGACGCCCCCGGTGAGCGATGAACAATTCGCGCTCAAGCACCACGCAATTCCCGCCTACCCCAAGGAACGAACATGACAGTCACTTTGACGAAAAGGGCAGATATCAATCTCCAGTCCGTTCTTCGCGTCGCCTGGCAGGGGGAGAATGTGAAGATCTCCGACGCGGCCATCGCCGAGATTGCCCGTTGCCGTGAAGCATTCCTGCTGCTGATCGACAATGATCCGACGGTCATGATCTACGGTGTCACGACGGCGATGGGAGAGCTGGCAAGCACGCGTCTTTCCCGGGAGGAGCGCGAGCGCCACGCCCGGATCAAGGCGTTTGCGGCCGCGACATCCTTCGGCGATCCCTATCCCGAACGTGTCATCAGGGCGATGGTGTTTGCCCGTCTTGCGAATTTCATCGAGGGCAACGCTGCGACCACCCCACGCATCGCGCTGGCGGTCGCCGACATGCTCGATGGCGCTCCGTTGCCGACGGTCGCATCGTCCGGCCAAGGCGGCGCCGGAGAAATTCTTGCGCTCTATCCACTGTTTGCCGAGCTAACAGCCCGCTTCGACCTCGAAGTCAAGGAAAGAGGATCGCTCATCAACGGCTCGCCCTGCGCGGCGGCCCTTCTGGCGGATGCTGCCCTGGCAGCGCGGCGGCGTCTTCATCTTGTGGAACAGGTCTTCGCCCTGTCGATCGAGGCGTTCCGCGCGCCTATGGAGCATTATGACGCCGCGCTAGAGCAGCTCTGGGGCGACGAACATGAAGCAGCCGCCCTTCGCGCATTGCGCACGCTTCTCGCGGGCGCCGGCACCGATCGCCGCAACTATCAGGCTCCGGTGAGCTATCGCATCGTGCCTCGCGTGCTGGGCCATGCCCATCGCGCCGTCTCCGCCGCCGAGCGCGCGGCGAATCTGTCGCTTGCCTCGGCCTCGGACAACCCGGTCTACATTCCGCCCGACGCGGAGCATCCGCTCGGCCGGTGCATCAGCACGGGCGGCTATCATAACGCGATGGCCGCGCCGGCGCTGGATGATCTTGCCGCCATCTGGGCCGACATCTGCCTCCTGTGTGACCGCCATGGTTCCAAGCTCCTGAACGGCGCGGTGTCGCATCTGCCCGACATGCTGATGGTCGGCCGTCATCCGAGCGACAGCGATGGCCACGGCAGTCTCGGCTACGTGCCGATGGCGACAACCGGATATCTCGAACAGGCGAAGCTCGCTGCACAGCGGACCTTCATACCCGGCACGGAATCGGCAGGATCAGGTCAGGACGATGTCGCCGCCACCGCCTTCCTGGCCTGGGCCAAGGAAGAACGAGCGGGCCGCTGCCTGGACGCCTGCCTGGCGAGCCTTGCCGTGATCGCTTCGCAGGCACTCCACGTTACCGGCCGTCAGGCGCCGGCTGCATTGCGTGATTTCGTTTCGGAGGTGCGCGGCGTCGTGCCTCCGGTCGATGACGATCGCGTTCTCGGGCCGGAGTTGTCGCGCCTGGCAACACTGTTCACCTCGAAGGCTTTCACACCCTGACGCCCCCTGCGTGTTCGCACAGTCATCCTCAACATGCGTTCAGCGTCTGCTCGTGCCCGATCTGGCTGATCATGGACGGCGAAAGGATGCCCCTATGTGACGATCCGGCAATCTGTCACCTTCACCAAAAAGCTTTCTCCGAAGCGAGCCCTGTTCATAAGCGGTTTTGTAGAGACCGCGCTCCTGAAGCGCCGGCACCACAATGTCGATAAAGTCCTCGAAGCTCTCCGGCACGACCGTGCGGGTAAGATTGAACCCATCGATTTCGCCTTCATCCATCCATGACGAAAGCTCTTCGGCAACCTCCGTGGCATCGCCGACGACGACCGGGTAACGCCCACCCATGGCGAGCTCCTGCAACAGCTGTCGCTTTGTCCAGCCGCGTTGTTGAGCGATCTGCGTTGCCGATTGGCTGGCATTGGATTTGCCATAGATGATGGCTTCATCGAGATCGTACCTGGAAAAATCGATGCCCGTGCTGGCCGAAAAATGAGCAAGCCCTGCCTCCGGATTGGCGTACCGAAGATACTCTGCGTGCTTGTCTCGTGCCGCCGAGACGGAGCGGTCGGTTATGACGGTGATGCCAAGAAAGATCTTTATGTCTTCCGGCCTTCGGCCCGCCGCGACCACTGCCTCGCGCAACGAACGGGAGGCCGCGCGGGCTGAGTTCTTGTCGGGGGCTGCGATGAAGACGCATTCTGCATGGCGCGCTGCAAACTGCTTCCCACGGCCAGACGTTCCGGCCTGATAAAGAACCGGCGTGCGCTGGGGCGACGGTTCGGCCAGGTGATAGGCCTGCGAGCGGTAGAACGGCCCTTGATGGTCGATCACGTGCACCTTTGCCAAATCGGCATAGATGCGCCTTTCCTTATCGATCAGGACCGCGTCGTCCTCCCAGCTTCCCTCCCAGAGCTTGTAGAGCAGGTCGAGATAATCATCCGCGCGATCATAGCGGCTGTCATGCTCGATCTGGTTGTCAAGACCCAGCCCCCGCGCCGCGCTGTCGAGATAGCCCGTCACGATGTTCCAGCCGACGCGGCCATCGGTCAGATGATCCAGGGTCGAGATCCGTCTGGCGAAAATATACGGCGCGTCAGCACTGGCATTGACGGTGATACCAAATCCAAGGTGCCGGGTTACGGCCGCCATCGCGGAGACGAGCAGGAGAGGATCGTTGACCGGCAACTGAATGGATTCACGAAGCGTCAAATCGGCGGAGCCCTGATAGACGTCGTAGACGCCCAAAATGTCGGCAAGAAAGATACCGTCGAACAGCCCGCGTTCCAGCGTGGCGGCAAGCGAGGTCCAATAGTCGAGCGTCTTGTAGCGATGCGACTGATCCCTGGGATGCGCCCATAGTCCGTGATTGATGTGCCCGACGCTGTTCATGTTGAAGGCGTTGAGCAATATCTGTTTTTTCCTGGTCGCCATCTTCAGTTATTCCGATTTCAGATCGCGCCGTGGCGCGGTGGCCGTTTGCCATTGAGATAATAGTTGCCGATGGCCTGATATTTCCAGCGCACCGGGTCATGCAGCGTATGGGTGCGGGCATTACGCCAATAGCGATCGAAGTTGTCATCCGAAAGCGTCGATGAGGTGCCCGACAGCTCGAACAGCTTGTTGGCGGCAAGCAGGCTTGCCTTGGTCGTCAATATCTTCGCTTCCGCAACGGCGATCGAGGCGCGGGCAACGCTGTCCTCGGTCATATCAGCACGAGCCGCATCCGTTGCCTCTGCAGCTCGCTTCAGCAAGCCTTCCGCGGCCCGCAGCCGAAGCCAGACATTCCCGACGTTTTGCAGCGTCAGGGGATCTTCCGAGGCACGTTCGACCTTGGAGTCCAGCCAGGGCCGAGCCCGTTCGCGGATAAACCGCAACATTTCCCGATAGGCACCCTGCCCTATACCAAGATCGATGGCCGCATGCATGATTTGAGCGACGGGACCGATCGTCGTCGGGCGTTCGAAGGAAGACTGAAAGGGGACGATCCATTCCGGCTCGATCTCCACGTGATCGAATTCGACCGAGCCACTTCCGGTAACCCGCTGCCCGAAGCCGTCCCAATCGTCAATGACAGTTACGCCGGGCGCATGTCGCGGAACGAAGGCGAGATAAGTGACGTCCCTTGTGTCCTCCTCGGTAACGACAAGGGTCGGAATCCAGTGCGCGTAAATGGCGCCTGTGCAGTAAAATTTTTGCCCGTGAACTATCCACTTTCCCCGCTCGCGCAAAAGCCGGGTACGCCGCTTGAAATCGCGCTGGCCGATTTCCGCCAGCGCGTTGCCGAAACGCTCGCCCGCCAGCACGCGCTCAAAAAAGAAGCGTTGCTGTTCGACTGAAGCCCCGACGCGCAAGACTTCAAGCGCGTAAAAGTGGTTTTGAGGAATCTGCGATAGCGATCCATCCGCAGCACCGATAATGGCGATCACCTGAGCCAACGTGTGCGTCGACACGCCTGCACCGCCGAATTCGCGCGGCACGGTAATGCCCCACAAACCAGTTTCGCTGAAACGCTCCAGTTCACGCCATGGCAGGATGCGATCCCTGTCCCGTTCGGTGCTACCGGCGGCAAATTCTGCCGCCAGGACGGTTGCGACCGCAATCGCCTGCTCGTCGTCGGAGATGAGATCGGGCCGCCGCAGCGGCGGCAGTGCGGGATCGACAGGGGCGCGCAAGTCGGTATCAGTCACGGTTTTTCTCGCTAGTTCCATTGATGGCGGGCCGGGAATATGCCGTTGAGCTGATAATTGCCGAGCAGATGATATTTCCAGCGGACGGGATCGTGAAGCGTATGCACCCGCGCATTTCGCCAATGCCGATCCAGATTGTGGGCACCTCGCGTC
Source organism: Martinezella sp. CNPSo 3957 (assembly GCF_057784395.1). Lineage (NCBI taxonomy): Bacteria > Pseudomonadati > Pseudomonadota > Alphaproteobacteria > Hyphomicrobiales > Rhizobiaceae > Martinezella > Martinezella sp. CNPSo 3957. The sequence goes on along the minus strand of NZ_JBXSOU010000007.1, from coordinate 303,343 downwards.
GCCGCGGACCCCGCGACATCGAAAAGCGTTTCAGCCGCCTTCAACGCGACTTCCGTCGTCAATATCTTGGCTTCGGCAACCGCAACGGAAGCTCTGGCGCTCTCCGCCTCGCTGACAGGCGCCTTTGCCACCTCGTCTATAACGGCACCCGCTTCGTAAAGAAGTGCTTGCGCCGCGTGCAAGTCCGCATGGAGATCGCCAATTTCATGCAGGATCGTCGGATCCTCGCTGGCCGACTGCAGGCCCGAATCCATCCAAGGTCTTGCGTGATCGCGGACAAAGGTCACGGCATCGGCAATCGCAGCCGCCGCTATGCCAGAATCGATCGCCGCCTGAATGAGCTGCGAGATGGGACCAGAGACACCGGGCCTGTCCGCATAGGACCAGACCGGGAAAACCAAAGCTTCGTCCACAGGCACGTAAGTAAACTCTACCGAACCGCTAGCCGTCGTGCGCTGGCCGAAGGAAGACCAATCGTCGATGACGCGCACGCCCGGCGCGTCATAAGCAGCCCAGACCTGGACCGCACGCCCCTCATCGTCGACGGCGCGCGTCGGAATCCAATGAGCGAAGATGGCACCGGTGGAATAGAAGCGCCGCCCGGTCAATCTTAATCCATCTGCTCCGCGCGCCAGGCGAGTTGAGCTGTGGTTGACCGCCTTCTGGCCACGCTCCGGTCCGGCGTTGCCGATGCGATAACCGGCAAGGATATCGCCGTAGATACGGGCTTTCTGCTGTGGCGATCCCACATCGCGCAAGAGCGCCAGCACGCCGAACTGATTCTGCGGAATCTGACCGAGTGCAGGGTCGGCTGCGCAAAGGATTTCGAAGACCTTGGCAAGCGTTACGCAGGAGACGTCGGCGCCTCCGTATTCCTTCGGCACAGTGATGCCGCCGAGGCCGCTTGCGGTATATTCCTCCACCTCATCCCAAGGAAGGCGACGAACGCGGTCCCTTTCTGCAGCACCTGCTGCAAAACGAGCTGCAAGGCTATCGGCAATCTCCAGCGCCTCGGTATCCGAGCGGATCAGATGTGGAGTACGCGGTGGCAACGGGCGCTTGATTGCGCTTTCTTCTTTCGAGCCGGAGGCAGCCGGCGCGGCATCAGGTTCAGTCATGGAGCTACTCCGGATATTGTCGCTGATATTAGCGCGCTCGCAGGCGCCGCACGGCATGGTCGCCCGCGAACTGCACCAAACAGACCATGGCAATAAGCACGGCAATGACCACCGCCATGACGGTAGTATCGAAGCGCTGATAGCCATAGCGGATCGCCATATCTCCGAGACCGCCGGCGCCGACCGCGCCTGCCATGGCCGAGGCGCCGATCATGCTGACGATGGTGATGGTGAAGCCGCCGACGATGCCCGGAAGCGCTTCAGGCAGAAGCACATGGCGCACGATGTGCCAGCGGCGGCAGCCAATCGCCTGGGCAGCTTCGATCAACCCAGCATCGACCTCGCGAAGGCTGACTTCGGCAATACGTGCAAAAAACGGTGTCGCGCTGATGGAAAGCGGCACGACGGCGGCCCACACACCGATCGTCGTTCCAGTGAGCAGTCGAGTCAATGGCAGCAACGCCACCAAAAGAACGATGAACGGCGTGGCGCGAAAACCGTTGATGATTGCGGCGAGAATGCCATGCAACCGCGGTGCATGAATGAGACCGCCAGACGCTGAAAGCACCAGGAAGACGGCAAGAGGAATGCCGGCGATAAATGCGATGAGAGCGGAAGCACCGACCATCGCAATCGTATCGAGAAACGCCTGCCACAAGCGTTCATACATCATGGTCGACATAACCCAATACCCTGACTTGATGAGCAAGATCGGCAAATTGCGAGGGGACCATCGGATTGCTCCCCGTCCGGCGTACTGCAATCAACAGTCGGCCGTGAACGCGACCCTCAATGCGATCGAGCGAGCTCTGCAGCAACCGCACGGAAGCACCGGTTGCGCTGGCTATCCGGGAAAGGTCGGGTTCCAAGCCACCCTCACCCGTATAGACCAGTTCCCAGATAGCCTGCGATTGCTCGTTGCGCGGCGAAGATCGCAGATGCCTGGCTATATCCTCCGGAATTTCGCGGTTGAGGGGTCGCAAGAGCGCCTGCGTGGCAGAATGCTGCGGATTGCCGAAAATGCGCCAGACCGGCCCGGCTTCGGCAATCTCGCCCTGATCGAGAACAAGCACGTGGTCGCAGATCTCACGGATGACGCTCATTTCATGGGTGATGAGAATGATGGTCAGCTTGAGACGGCGATTGATGTCCTTGAGTAACCCGAGGATGGAAAGCGTCGTCTCCGGGTCGAGCGCCGATGTCGCCTCGTCGCAAAGGAGGATTTCCGGCCTATGAACAAGTGCGCGAGCAATGCCCACGCGTTGCTTCTGACCACCGGAAAGGCGCGATGGATAGGCGCTCTCCTTGCCCTCCAAACCCACCAGCGACAGGACTTCGGCCACTCTTTCTTCGATCTGTCGGCGCGGCACGCCGGCAACGATCAATGGCAAAGCAACATTGCCCCAGACAGTCTTGGCTGAGAGAAGATTGAAGTGCTGGAAAATCATGCCGATGCGTCGTCGCAATGCGACCAGCGCATCCTCATCGAGCACCGAAATGTCTTGTCCGTCGACCAGGACCTTTCCGCCGGTTGGCTTTTCCAGGCGGTTTATAGTCCGCAGCAAGCTGGATTTTCCGGCCCCGCTTCGCCCGATGATACCGTAGATCCCACCCGCCGGCACATCGAGATTGATGTTCTTGAGGGCATGGACCGGACCAGCCGCCGACGAATAGATCTTCTCGACACCGTCAAAAGCTACCGACCCTACCGGAGAGCCTGACAGCGGCTGACTGACAGCGGCGGCGTGCTGCAAGGTGCCGCCGCTCGCCGCCGTCTTGTGTTCCGGATCCTGCCTTGTCCGCTCGATCAATTCAGCCATGGGAGCGTATAAAGCTTCTGATCATTGGCGAATGCTTTGCTGATTGCGGCTCGTACGGCCGGCGAATTCTGATAAAGCGCCACGAGCTCCTTAATCCCGGCATCATTTACCTTTTGCTTTTGTACTGCAAAAATGATGGCAAATTGCTTGTCGTCCACACCGGAATAGATAAGGCCCGAGCTCGGATCGAAAGCCTTGGATGCGACGATGAAGTGCGGATAGCCCTGGGCCAGGTCGACATCGCCGGTCACGCGCGCAAGCTGCGGACCCTCGACCTCGTTGAAGGTCAGCTTCTTGGGATTGTCGATGATATCGTCAAGCGTGCCCTTGAAGCCCACACCGTCCTTGAGCTTGATGAGCCCGGCCTTTTGCAGCAGGAGCAGTCCGCGACCCTGATTGACGGGATCATTGGCGATCGCAACCTTTCCGTTTTGCGGCACATCGGCAAAATTCTTGTACTTCAAGGAATAGATACCGATATTGGCGAGAACGCCGATACCCGCACTGACAAAATCATAGCCCCGTTCTTTGATCGCATTGTTCAGGAACGGCTGATGCTGGAAATAGTTGACATCGATATCGCCGGATTGAAGCGCGATGTTTGGCGTCGTCCAGTCGCTGAATTCGACAACTTGGATATCCAAGCCCTTGGCCTTTGCCTCGGGGATCACCGCCTCGATGGAGTCGGCATAAACGCCCGGCACAACGCCCACTTTGATTGTCTCAGCCTGTGCGACCCCAGTCGCTGCAAGTAGAATTGCGGAAAAAAGACCTGCAATATGAATTCTCATGTCATCCTCTCGGGTTTAATGACACGGAAGATAAAGACCACAAATTTTATAGGCAAAGACGGAAATACCCACCAACGAGCCTATATGGAATATTTTTTCTCCAGTCCGTCCGATTTGCCATGATGTCTCTCAAAACTGCTTAGGCAAAAGCCGCAATCCTTCTTCTCCGCCCTATTGCGTCGGAAGCGGGAAAAGGTGGGCTAGCCTGTCGGCATCGGCAAGGCGGGCGACATCGCTTCCCGGCTTCGCGATCGCTTCTGGGCCATGATGGATGAGACGTTTCCGCATCGACGATGACGCGCTCGCCGTTATGTCCTGTGACCCCTACGGGTTGGCGGTCACCTAACGATGTTCGACAAAAGCAACGCTGGCATCGCTGACGATGGCGACATGCGAATAGGCTGCCTGTCTGGCCGCCTGGGCATCTGCGCGCATGATTGCGGTGACGATTATGTCGTGCTCATCGAAGGACTTGGCAAGGCGTCCGGGAAGGCGGAATCGTCAGGCAGTCTGCCATCGAAGATCAGGAGCAGAGACCTCGGATCGGCGATATGCCTAGTCTCCTATATCAAGGTGATTAAGTCCTTCAATCCGGAAATCGCCTCAACCTTCGCCTGCGTAAATCCGCTCGTCGGCTTTGCAATGGGGTGGACATTGCTGGGAGAGCTTCCGGAAACGACGGCTTGCCTTGGCATGGCGCTCATCCTATTCGGTGTTTTCCTTGTCCTTGCACGGCCTTCGAAGCGCTCCGCAGCTTATGCGAGCCGATCCATCAATACCGCCCGATCGAAGGCTGTGCCAATTCACGATGCCCGTTCTTGGGCCGAATTCTCCTGTAAACGGTGGCCTTGAACGGATTGGAACCCGCGACCTCGGTCATTCAACGCCTTCAGTGACGGCGATACGACATTGCGGCATCTCAGTCGTCGCCCGGTTCATCTTCCGTGATCTTTTTCAACAGGAACAGTAGCGCGACCCGTTCGGCAGGGTTAAGCCGTCCCATCGTCTTTTCGCTGATGATATGCGCGTTCGGATACATGGAGCGCAGGACCGCTTCACCCTTCGCCAGCAGCGAGATGATAACCTTGCGGCCATCGGCAGCATCCTTGGAGAGATTGATGAGACCACGCGCCTTGAGGCGCTCCACGATGCCGCGAATAGTTGCCTGATCGACCGAGGTTGCCTTCACCAGCTCGGCCTGCGAACTCGGGCCACGGTCGTGCAGCGTACAAAGGGTGACAAACTGCACGGAGGTCAGGTCGGGATCGCTAGCATTTTCCTGGAAAATCGCAAGATGCCGCTGATAGGCCTTGCGCAACAGATGTCCCACCTGCTCGGTCACCTGATAGCCCGCCCGCGGGTCCGCTTCCCCGATGTCGCTATTTTCTGCCATGCTCGCGTCGTCCGCTCCTATTGACGCTTCTAATCCTCCAAAATCCAACAAATCGCAAGCGGGCCGAACCGCAGCGTGACATGGAGGAGAGGCGGACGAACAATCGCTTCCTGAGAGAAGCCCCGTGAACGGCATAGGGCCGACCACGGGGACTGCCACTCTATTCGAGAGCCATGTTTCTGGATTCAGCATTGATGAAGGCTACGCTGACTGCCGCAAGCAACAGAAGACCGGAGATGACACCGAGCGCCAGACCAAAATTCGAGGTCATGACCGGCGCGACAATCGACGGCGCCAGAAGCCCCCCGAAACGCGCGACGGACCCGGACAAGCCCATACCGCTGGCGCGAAGCGTGGTCGGATAGATTTCCGGCGTGAAGGCGTAGATCGCGCCCCAGGTGCCGAGCAGCGCAAAGCTGAGCAGCAGCGTTGCGGAGATGACGATCTCGACCGACTGACCCAGCCCATAACCCAATGTGCCGATGGCGCTCAGGATCAGGAAACCGATCAGCGTCGGCTTACGGCCCCATTTCTCGACGCCATAGGCCGCCAGCGCATAACCCGGAAGCTGGGCGATCGCCAGCACGAGGAGGAACAACTGACCGCGCATGAAGCCGAAGCCTTCTCCTGCCAGCCGCACCGGCAGGTAGACAAACACGCCATAGTAGGAAACCGAGATCAGCATCCACGCCAGCATCAGGAAGATGGTCCGACGCCGAAGCTCCGGCGACAGCAGCGCGGCAATCGACTTGCGCTGTGGCGCCTGCGGCGTCAGCGGCGCGATCTCGACGACGTTGCCGTTGGTGGCGGCGACACGCTGAAGAACCTTGCGTGCCTCTTCCGATTTTCCCTGTTGGTTGAGATAGAGTGGTGACTCCGGCACGTAAAAGCGCAGGACAACACCGACAAGCGCCGGCAGACCAGTCACGAAGAAGATCGTGCGCCAGGGCTCTCCGCCCTGCGAACCGGCGACCAGTGCGAGAAGCGCCAGTGCCACAGTTCCCACAGCCCAGAAGCCTTCGAGCAGCACGAGCCAGCGACCGCGTCGGTCTGACGGAAGAAACTCGGCCATCATGGCATAGTCAACCGGAAGCGTTCCACCCACACCGAGACCTGTCAGGAAGCGCGCGACGAGCAACCAGTGCGGATCAGGAGCAAAGGCCGATGCCACACCGCAGATCGCATCGAGAATGATTGCGATGAACAACACCGGCCGACGGCCGATCCGGTCGGCAAGGCGACCAAAAGTGAACGCGCCGACGAGCATGCCGAGAAAGAAAAACGTACCGGTCTGGAGCGCCTGTGGGACGGTGATGCCGAAGCTTGCGGCGATTGAAGGTGCGGTGAAGCCGATTGCTAGCACCTGCATGGCATCAGCGGCCCAGACAAGCCCGAAAATGATGAACAAACGCTTCTGGAAGCTGCCGACGCCGGCCGCCCTGAGACCCTGTTCCACGGTGATTGGAGTTTGCATGTTACCCCTCGTTCCTTTTTATTTGGGATTACAGTCGAAGCGGTGATCTTCGCCACCTTGGCGCCAGTGAATTGACGCACGAACTCATCCGTTCCGGTCGCGCGACCGGAACGTTGGGATTGACCGAATATGCCGGAAGCCCGGCGCTTCTATCAGTCGAACTTTGCCTGCATTTCCTTCACGGCGATTTTGCCATTGAGTACCATCGGCTCGTCATCCAGGAACAGTGAACAACCGCGCATCGGAATATCCAGATGGCAGGCAGTGTCGTTCGGGCCGCCGAGCTCGTTGTTCGGACCGGTGGAGAACATGACGTTGCCGTAGAAGGAGCGCGCTTCCATGCCCATGCCGCCCGGGAATTCTCCCGGCACCATGCGATGCCACTTGGCGTTCTGGTTCAGACCCCAGCCGACATGGCTCATGCCCATGCCGCGCGGATCGTTGAAGCCTTCCATATACGATTTGACCAGATCGGCATCGAGCCCGCCTCTGATGTCGGTGATCCAGCCCTTTTCGATCGTGTAGGTGATCGGGTCGCGGACGTAGATGTTCTGCGGCAGCAGGATATCGCCCGGTGCAACGACGATTGTGCCATCGACGCCATCGTCGTCACCGCCGGTGAAGACGAAGCCGGACGGCCAGTGGTCCCAGCGACCGGGCTCGTCGGTGCATGCATATTCGGTGATGGCAGGATAGGTGTTGAGCTTATAGGTGACGTCGGTGCCGTGTGGCGAGGTGATCCGCATGACCTTCGCCTTGGAGAGCAGGTCGCCAGCGAACTCGACGCGCTCGCGCAGTTCCTTCGTCGGCAGCATGCGGGCGAGAACTTCCGGCGGTTCGACAGCGGTCAGGATGCGCGTTCCGGCGGCCTGGATCGCCATCTGCTCCGGGCTGAAGAGCAAGAAGATGCAGTCGATCAGCATATCGGCGGCCTTGAGGGCCTCAACCGCTTCCGGCATGGAGGCAAGGCCCGTTTGGCCGACCGCCCATGCACCTGCCGGCGGCACTGGCGGCAAACGCATGTGATACATCTTGGCGCCGAGACGCATGCCCGCGGCCATGAAGGCGTCCGCATAGTCCAGACGCTCGTTACCCTGTGTCAGGACGATAAGTTTTTCGCCCTCGTGGACGCCCGACATCTTCAGCTGATGCAGGCAGATTTCCGTGAAGCTGAATTGATCCATGCTCGTTCCCCTTGTTGGTTGAAGGCTCAGGTGCGCTTGCGGTTACGGATTATTGGGCTTGACCTTGGCGATTTCGGCAATCGCCTCCTCCCTCGAAACGACGTCGCCATACTTGCTATCGATGTCGAAGAGGTTGGCATTGTGCGGGTCCGGATGGCGGTCGCCGACGCAATCACGCACGACAATGGCCCGAAACCCGTGCTGCACGGCATCGACCGCGCTGGCGCGGATGCAGCCGCTCGTCGAGCATCCTGCCATGATGACGGTATCAATGCCCTGCGCATGCAGGTGGGAAGCAAGGCTGGTGCCGAAAAAGGCGCTGGCATATTGCTTGACGATGACAAGCTCGCCGGCCGCCGGCTCTACGCCCTCGCAGAATTCGGCTAGCGCATTGCCTTCGACCATGGCCTTCATGACTGGCGACTTCTTGACCCACATGCCGCCATCGGCGCAGTTTTCCGCAAGATAGAGAATGCGTGTGTGGATCACGGGGATGCCTGAAGCCCGGGCGGAGGCGATCAGCGCCGGTGTTTGTGCCACCGCTTCGACGACGCCGGGTGCATAGAGCGGCGCTCCTTCGATCGTGTATGCCTTGAGAAAATCGATAACGACGAGCGCTGGCCGCTGGCCGAAGCCGATGCGGTTGCCCCAGACACCCTGATAATTGGCTTCGGCGGTTTGCATTGTCGTCTCCCTTAGTAGGCGCCGGACAGGAGCGCGCCGGCACCCGGCACAACGGCTTCCAGCCCGAGCGATTTCAGCATGCAATAGGTCGTGGCGACAGCGGCGGTCAGCACCGGCTTGCCGGTCATGGCTTCGACCTTCGCGATAACAGGCAGCGAAGGCATCTGGACGCAGGCCGAAAGGACGATCACATCGACATCCGTTAGATCTAGCGTTTGGACGATGGCCGGAAGATTTTCCGGGTCGTGCCGGGCGACATCGAGATTGTCCGGGATTTCCAGCGCGCGCCAGTCCATGACCTCGAAGCCCTCTTCGCGGATATAATCGACCACGAGCTCCGTGAGCGGCTTCATATAGGGCGCAACGACGGCAATCTTCCGTGCATTCATCACCTTTAGGCCCTCGATTAGGGCACCGGCGCTGGTAACGACTGGAATGTTCGCGCCGTTTTCCTGTGTGCGCCCCGTCAGGCGCTTTTCCGACTGGCGGTGATAACCGAGACCCATGGCCATGATGGCAACAAGGCAGGCATAACCCAGCACATCGACGCGCGCATCCGAAAGCTCGACGGCGCAGCGGTCCGATTCCGCATCCATCGCCGCCAGCTCTTCCTTGACGACCTTCTTCATCCGCATGCGGCTTGAATGGAACGTGAAGCGCTCGGGCCGGATGGACTGGCGGGCGGTCAGCATGGCCGGAATTTCGGTTTCCATCGTGGTGTTGGAACTCGGAACGATTTGGCCGATACGGTAATATTTCTGCACGGATGAAATCCTCTGCTGCATGGAAGGCGAAAGACAGGCAAGCGGCGAAGCAAAATGCTCCGCCACCACAATCAGCGGGACAGGAAGTCGCCGAGCGCCAGGAAGAAGCCGTCGAAGTCATCCCAGGGGATCATGTGACCGGCGTCTGGCACGCGGGTGATCTGCAGCGAGGGATTGAGACCCTTGATCTCTTCTTCGTCGGCCGCCTGGATCACGCCGCCGCGGCCCGCGACCATCAGCATCGCAGGAACGGTCAGGGTGGCGAAATCGGGCAAGATGTCGATATCGTGGAAATCGTTGAACGCCTTGACGATCCCAGGCGCATAGCAGGTATGGAGCCATTCGGCGCGCAGCTGCAACTGTTCTCCGGTCCAAGTCGGGCAGAACGCCTTCATCGCCTCGGCACCCATTCCCTTCTCGGCGAGTGCGATCGAATCCGTATACCACGGCAGCTTGCTCGGATACGGGCGACGGCCGGGACCGGAAACCGGCGGATCGATCAGCGCCAGACGGCTGAAGGAACCGGGCGCGCGGTTGGACGCCCGCATCGCGATGCGCGCGCCCATGGAATGGCCGAGAATGGCGGGCTGTCTCAGTTCAAGCTCGCCGGCGAAGGCGATCACATCATCGGCCATCGCATCGAGGCCGTAGTCGAGGTCCGGGCCCGTCGATGAAAGACCACGGCCGCGGACGTCAAGAACATAAACGTCATGACGCAGCGACAGGCTTTCGGCAACGAAACCCCAGGTGATTGCCGGCGATGTTATGCCGGGAACCAGAATGACCACCGGCCCCTTGCCGCCATAGCGCAGATAGTGCTGACGGATGCCGTTGGCGAAGACATTCGCACCATGGAGGAACCGGCTGCTCATGCTGCATTCTCCGTGCGCAGCGGTTCGGCATAGACGTCATAGCCGTAGACCCAGGACGGATCCTCCTGCGTCAGCAGGAAGGTATTGGCATTGGAGACGCTCTGCACGCGGGTTGCGCGATCACGGCGATTGGCTTCGTAAAGGCCGAACGCGGTGGCGAAATCGTTGACGCCGGTCTCCTGGAGGCAGCGCGTCAACATGGCGGCATCTTCGATGGCCATGGCCGCACCCTGCGCCATGTGCGGCTTCATCGGATGGCAGGCATCACCCAGCAGGACAAGTCGGCCGCTGCTCCAAAGAGGCAACGGGTTACGGTTGAACAGCGGCCACTTGGTGACCTCGTCCGTGCTTTCGATCAACGCCTGGATGATGGGGTGATAACCCTCGAACTCGGACGCCATTTCCTCGCGACTGCTGGGTACGAATGCAGTATTGAATTCCCAGGCCGGATGAGGCACGCCGGTGACGTAGTAATATTCATCGCGACGAGCCGTCGTGTAGTAAACCATCATGTGGCGGTCCGGACCCCACCACTTGACGCAATCTTCGAAGGTCAGGTTGTATTTCCGCAGCTTGTCGGAGGAAATTAGCGCACGATGGCCGACCCAACCGCTGTAGTTTGGCTTCTCCGCACCCAGCAGCGTTTCGCGGACGCGTGAATTGATGCCGTCGGCGCCGATCACGATGTCCGCCCTTACAGACGTGCCATCTTCGAACTCGATGAGAACATCCGTACCATTGTCGTCGATACGGGTCAGCTTCTTGCCGAAATGCAGCGTTCCTGGCTGCAGGGCGTCGCACTGGATGCCCTGAAGATCACCACGATGCACGGTGCAGTAGGTCGCGCCGTAACCTTCAAGCGGGATACGCGACAGATAGTCGCCACTGATGCCATCACGGCTGAACCAATGACTAGGCGTGCTGCTGATGCTGACAACCTTTTCGGCAACGCCGATGCGCTCGAAGATCTTGAGAACATTCGGGCCCATGTGGATGCCGGCGCCCAGCCGCGAGAAGCTCGGCGCCTGTTCATAGACGTTTACGTCGAAGCCGGCATGCTGGAGCAGCGCTCCCGCCACGGCGCCGCCGAGGCCGGCGCCAATAATCGCGATTCTTTCCTTGCTGCTGGACATGGCCGACCCTTCTCGCCGTCACCTGGACGCGTAAACTGGAATTGGAAGTATGACAAATTTTGTAGCGCATACGCTGTAAATAGCAAGTACGGCATCTGCACTTTTGCAAAAATTCCTTCTGGCTTTTCCGCAAAATATGATTATCGTCGCTGTTGCCGGCACATGCATGCGCATGGAGAAACGGCCATATAAAGTGCATACGCTTTATAAATGAGCAAGGAACAGCAAATGCGTGACGTGATCTGCAATCGCGTCATTATGAATTGCAGGCATCAGGAAGAGGCCTTCAGCATAATGGCGTATTTGAGTATCGACGGCCTCACTTTGGCGGGTGACCGCGCGGTGGAGCCGGGCTTTTGAAAGGGGCCGCCTCATTCAGCCTGAACGTCAACGGCACTGTCAGCGACATCGAAGCCGGCGGCGCAACGCCACTCCTTTACATCCTCAGAAACGATCTCTGCCTCAACGGGCCCAAATACGGGTGCGGCCTCGGCGAATGCGGAGCCTGCGCGGTCCTCATCGACGGCCGGCCCGTGCGCTCGTGCGCCGTGCCACTGAAGGCAATCGGCGATCGCAAGGTCACGACGCTTGAAGGCCTGGGAAAACCCGGCCATCTGCATATCGTCCAACGCGCCTTCATCGAAGAAGCCGCAGCGCAATGTGGTTACTGCCTGAATGGCATGATCATTGCCATCGCCGGCCTGCTGGAAGCGAAGGCGGAGCCCGACGAGAGCGATATTCGCACGGCGCTCCGGCATCATCTCTGCCGCTGTGGCACGCATATGGAAATACTTGCCGCAGCACGCCGCGCCGTCGCCTATGCGAAGGCCGAAAAGTCCGCGGGCTCGGGAACGGAAGACAGGATCGAGGTTTCGCCATGAGCATCCACCGCGAAACGCCGAGAGCTGCCTATCTCGCCACATCAGACATCCTACTGATCGTCTCCGATGCCTCCCTGGGCGATGCAGCCGAGCTCTACATCGCCATCGATAGTGTCGGTCGCGTCAAGGCATTCAACGGGCATGTCGATCTTGGAACCGGCATCCGCACGTCACTGGCGCAGATCATCGCCGAGGAACTGCATGTTCCTTTCGAGCATGTGGAAATGGTGCTGGGCGCGACTTCCGCCGTCCCCAACCAGGGCGCCACCATCGCCAGCGAGACGATCCAGATCACCGCCGTGCCGCTTCGGCAGGCCGCGGCAACGGCGCGTCATCACCTCATGGCGAAGGCTGCTGCCCTGAAGGGCACCACGGTCGAGCACCTTATCCTTGAAGACGGCGTCATCCGCGCCGGCAACGGAGCGAACTGGAGCTTCACCTTCGGCGAACTCGTCGCGGGGGAGCATGTGCGCCTGTCGATCGACGCCAGTGCTGAGCTGAAGCCCGCGTCTGCCTACCGCATCGTCGGCTCCTCGCGACCGCGCGTGGACATCCCGGCCAAGGCAACCGGTCAATGGACGTATGTGCATGACGTGCGCGTGCCCGGCATGCTGCATGGCCGGGTCATCCGGCCGCTCTATGCCGGCTTTGATCACGGCGAGCATGTCGGCAATAGCCTCATATCCATCGACGAAGGCTCGATCGCCCATATCGATGGCGTTGTCGGCGTTGTCGCCATCGGTGATTTCGTCGGCGTCGTCGCAACGCGCGAGGAAATCGCCATCGAGGCTGCGAAGACGCTGAAGGTCTTGTGGCGGGAGCCGCCGCTGCGGCCGGATCTGAACGCGCCGGAGATGGCGCTGCGTGCTAATCCCGCCACGCCGCGCAAGCTGATCGATCGCGGCAATGTCGAGATGGCGCTCGCCGGCAGCGCGGAACCCATGAACCGCACCTATATCTGGCCCTATCAGATGCATGGCTCGATCGGGCCGTCCTGCGCCGTGGCCGATTACAGCGAGACCGGGCTCACTGTGTGGTCGGGCACGCAAAACCCCTTCCCCATGCGTCGCGATCTGGCACTCCTCCTCGACATGCCCGAGGATATGATCCTCGTGGAGCGCCTGGAAGCCGCCGGCTGCTATGGCCGCAACTGCGCCGACGATGTGACTGCCGATGCAGCGCTTCTGTCCCGCGCCGTGCGCGCGCCAGTGCGCGTGCAGCTCACGCGCGAGCAGGAGCATGCCTGGGAGCCAAAGGGCGCTGCCCAGATCATCGACGTGCGCGGCGGCCTCGATCTTGAGGGCGGTCCTTCGGCCTATGATTTCGAGACGCGCTATCCGTCCAATCTCGCACCGACATTACCGCTGATCCTGACCGGCAAGGTCCCGCCGGTATCCGACGTGGTGCAGATGGGCGACCGCACGGCGATCCCACCCTATGCCTATGGCAATCTTCGGGTCACCGTCCACGATATGCCGCCGATTGCCCGGGCCTCGTGGTTCCGCGGCGTTTCCGCGATGCCGAACACCTTCGCGCATGAATGCTATATTGACGAACTTGCGGCCGCGGCCGGCGTCGATCCGATCGAATACCGGCTGCGATACCTTCATGATCCCCGTGCCGTGGACCTCGTGCACGCCCTGGCAGAGCGGGCGAACTGGGTGCCCCACACAAAATGGGGCACGCTCGGCGGCGAAGGCGACCTGCTTTACGGCCGCGGCTTCGCCTATGCCGTCTATATTCACGGGCCGTTTCCGGGCAAGGCTGCCGCCTGGGCGGCCTGGGTGGCCGATGTCGCCGTCAACACCAAGACCGGCGAGATCGCCGTGACGAAGGTGACCTGCGCGCAGGATTCCGGGATGATGATCAATCCCGACGGCGTGCGGCATCAGATCCACGGCAACGTCATCCAGTCCACCAGCCGGGTGCTGAAGGAACGCGTCGAGTTTTCCTCCACCGCCGTCACCTCGAAGGAATGGGGCGGCTATCCGCTGATCACCTTCCCCGAATTGCCCGATATCGACGTGCTGATGGTTCCAAGACAGGACGAGCCGCCGCTCGGCGTCGGTGAATCCGCTTCCGTTCCGAGCGCATCGGCCATCGCCAACGCGGTCTATGATGCCACCGGCATACGTTTCCGCGAACTGCCGTTGACACCGGAAATGGTGCTGGCGGCGCTGAAGGGCGATACGGCCACGCCGCCTCCGGCACCCCCCGCGAAAAGGAAGCGGTGGTGGAATATCGGCATCTCGGCTGCCGGAGCCGCGGCGGCAATTTCAGGGCTTGTGGCGATGGCATCCCCATGGCGGCCGGCGATCGCCACGATCGAGCGGCCGGACGTGAATGTCTATAGCGCAGCCACGATCGAGCGCGGCCGCCTGGCCGCTGCGGCGGGCGCCTGCAATGTCTGCCATGTCGGCAACGACGGCACACCCTTCGCCGGCGGCCGACGCTTCGAAACGGCATTCGGCACGGTCTATGCCACCAACATCACGCCGGATGTGAAAAACGGCATCGGCGCCTGGTCCTACACCGCCTTCGAGCGGGCCATGCGTGAAGGCATCAGCCGCGATGGCCACCACCTCTATCCGGCCCATCCCTACACATCCTTCGCTGGCGCTGAGGATGCGGACCTGCAGGCGCTCTATGCCTATATGATGACGCAGACGGCAGTGGCGGGAAAGGCGCCGGAAACAAAGCTGAAGTTTCCCTATAGCATCCGCATGATGATGGCAGGGTGGAATGCGCTGTTCCTGAAGTCGACGCCCATGACCTACGACCAGACGCGCAATGCCACCTGGAATAGGGGCGCCTATCTCGTCGAGACGCTCGGCCACTGTTCCGCCTGCCACACCGAACGCAATGCGCTGGGTGCTGAAAAGACCGGAAGTGCCCATCTCTCGGGCGGCTTTGCCGATGGCTGGGAGGCGCCTGCGCTCAACGCCATGGCCAAGGGTCCGGTTGGCTGGACAGAAGATGCCTTCTACGACTACCTGCGCACGGGTCATTCGCGCGACCACGGCAGCGCCGCCGGTCCGATGGCGCATGTGGTGGAGGTCATGCAGCCATTGCCGGACTCGGACATCCGCGCCATGGCAAATTATCTGGCCAGCCTGAATAAGGACAGCGACCCTTCGAAGGCCGTGGCCCAGAGCCAGGCAGCGATTGCAGCCAGCGAGGCGGCAAAGGTCAGTGTGGGACTGGTTTCGCCCAAGGGCGAGCGCATCTTCAATGGCGCCTGCGCCACATGCCATACCGGCAACACGGTCCTCTCATCGCTGGCGCTGAACAGCAATCTGCATGCCGATACGCCCGACAATCTCATCCAGGCGATCCTCGGCGGTGTCGAAGCCCCGGCGATCCTTGCGGAAACCACCGGCCGCGAAGCGCCGGAAGTCATGTCCATGCCGGCATTCCGCGATACGCTGAACGAGACGCAGCTGAAGGATCTCACCGACTACCTGCGCGCCCGTTTCGCGCCGGACAAGCCGGCCTGGAGCGATACATCGGCGGCATTGCAACGCATTGCCGCCACCGCACACTGAGGAACACACATTGCCTGAAACAGCGGCCATTGCGGATAACGAAAGTCGGGCCCTCTTTGAGCGCCCGACTGCCGCATTTCGTCCTTCAGCCTACTGGTTCTGGCATAGCATTCCCGATGAGGCGACCTGCCGGACACAGCTTGCCGATTTCCAGGCGAAGGGCATCGGCACCATCCTGATCCAGGCGCGACTCGCCCTGCCGCGCGAACAGTACCTGTCACCGCACTATCTGTCAGCCTACAGGCTGGCCGCCGACATCGCGGCTCAGCTCGGGCTCAAGCTTGGCATTTATGACGACTATAACTGGATCAGCGGCCATGCCGGTGGCAAGACTGTGGAAGGGCGTGACGAACTGCGCGAGCGTCACCTGTTCTGGTCGTCTTCGGCAGATACGCAGGGCACGATAAGCAGGATCCATCCGGCATTCACGCTGAAGATGGGCGCCGACATCATTGCCTGGCAATATGAAGGCGGCCACATCGAATGGTGCGAATGGACAGTCGAGGCAGCAGTGCTGCATCCCTCCGGCCCAATCGAGGCATATGATCAGATCATCGACGTAACATCGCAGGTCAGCATCACAGGTTCCGATCGTGCTTCCTGCACCTATTCCTATGATGGCGCGGTCGCATTCGGCTGGACGCTGACGGTCTTCATAAGCGCGCGATCCGCGACATCACGGATCATCAACTATCTGCTGCCGGAGGCAGCCCAGCGTTTCATCGACGTTGGCCTCGAACCCATCGTCACAGCCCTTGGCAAGCGCGTGCCCGATCCCGTTGGATCTGTATTCTACGATCAGCCGGCCCCCGGCTTCTATCGCTGGGACCAGATGGCGGGAAATCTCGGCAACAGCCTGCTGTTTGCGCCTGCGCTGAAAGACTGTGCCCTGTCCAAGACGGGCGTGTCGTTCGCCGTCGCCCTTCTCGCGGTGGTGCGTAACGTTGGGCCGGAAACCTTGCGACTGCGTGCGTTGTTTCACGCAGCCTATTCCACCTTGATGAACAATGCATTCTTCGGCACGCTCAGGGGCTGGGCGGAAGGAAAAGGGATCGTCCTCACGGGGCATGAGATCCTCGCTCATGTCAGCTCATGGGCACCCAATGGCGGCTTCACAAGTATCGATCCGCGCGTCGCGCCGGCGGTGGACTTCTTCGGCATCGACGCCATCAGGCACGAAACGGTCGTGGACGCAAACAATCTCACGCCACAGTTGGCTCCCAAGATGGGTGATTCCGTCGCCCGCTCGAATGGACGCAGCCGCTGCGTCGTCGAGACCTATTTCAGCGCCGAACGCACTGAAGTGCGCGCTGCCGGCCAATGGGAGGTGACGCTGGAGGCATCGCGCGCCCAGGCGATCCGGCTTGCCTGCCTTGGCACACGGCAGTTCCTCTGGCACGGCGTCTACCAGACCGATGGACTCGACAACGACCCGACACCCTTCACCAATCCGCGCTTCGACTTCGCGCCCGGCATCAACTTCGAGCCGTGGTGGCTCTATCATGATCTTTTCGCCGAAGAGATCGCACGCGTTTCCGCCTTTATCGAACCTGCAAGGCCGCAGGCACCGGTAGCTATTCTCTATCCTCTCTACACTGCCTTTGCCGAAGGGCCTCGCCACGGCCATGCCACCCATATCGGCGCCTGGTGCGAGCAACTGTTGGCGCAGGGCTGCGATTTCATGTTCGTGAGCGAGGCGGATATCGCAAACGCGGCTATAGAAGATAGACGTCTGCTTGCATCCGGTCTCGCGTTCGACGCGGTGGTGCTGCCTTCGGTGACGGTACTGGAAACGGCTGTTACGCTTCAAAAGCTCGATGCCTTCACGAAGGCCGGCGGTCGGATCTGGTCTTCGGGCGAAACCGTCTCCACGGTTTGCACGGGCGAGAGAGTCTCCGGCTCGGTTGGCGTCACGTCGCACACCACAGCGATGCCCAATGCCGAAACGGTGTCCGCCCTCCTGTCGACCCTGACGCTCGACGGTCCGCAGATTTCGGGCCAAAGGCCGTGGCAATGGATCGGTCATGATGTTGACGGCTGGTGGAGGATGGTCGTTTTCAACGATGGCGCAGAAGATATCAGCTTTGACATCTTGCTCGGAGATGGCTTCGATTATGCGATATGGGACGCGGAACAAGGGGCTGTCGAAGCCTTCGCCGCCGTTCACAAGCTGACCGTAGAATTGGAACCGCACGAAGTTCGCTGCATCCGTCTCCGTCAAAACGACCAGGCGGCTGTCGCCATCGGCCATCTATCGAGCCGACCGGCGCTTGAGCGAAACCGGCTCATTGCTCTGGCAGACGGCTGGACATTCGCGCCCGGCCAAGATCAGGCCTTCGCGCCCATTTCCGTTGACAGCGGCTGGGAAGAGCAAGGCTTTCCGGCCTTCAGTGGCACGGGCATCTACCGGCTTTCCTTCACAACGGAAACCGATGCCGACTGGATGCTGGAACTGCCGACCGTTTATACGGCGGTCACTGCTTATATCGATGGAACCGAAGCGGGACGCCGCGGCTGGCGGCCTTATCGCTTAGGGCTCGGCCGCCTTGCCGCCGGCACCCATGAACTCGAGCTTCACGTCGCCAACACGGCGGCAAACCGCTATTACGACAACACGCCCTATCTCGGCAGCGGCCCGGACAAGAGCGGGCTGACAGCCAGCCCCCTCCTCATACCGTTGCAAAACAGACCGGAATAAGAACGATGCTGAAACATTCTACCGTTCCCTTGATGCGCGCCTGGAACAGCTGGTCCGACAGACCGGCGGAAATGGTGTTTCTGCCGCTCGGTGTGCGCATCACGCCCGTTCTCTATTCCACGCGCAGCCGGACGACGTCAGCCATCGAGCCGCGTCGCAACACGGTGCGGCTCGGCCGCCATGCCATCGACGGATCGTTGATCGAACTGGAAACGGAACATAGCGGAACCACCGTCGCCTTCAGAACCGAGAAGTCCGATCCCTTCGCGGTTCGCGGAAATTGGGAGGGCAAAGCGGGTGGTGAATGGGGGCTGCGCTTCTGGCTGACCCTGGCGATTTCGGCAGACGGCGGAGAAGTGGTCACGCATGAAGCCGGCCGCAACGTCACACTCGTCAAGATCGGCACGCGCTTCGTCGCGGTGGCGACGGCCGAGGCTCCGGTGCATGTGACTGGCCATGACACGATCGACGACCTGCGCGCCGATTTCGAGGCGAATGGATATTTCTACACTGCGAGCCGGAAAAACGAGGCGCCAGTGATCGCCCTGCGCTTCAATCTGGAAATGATGCGCCAGGGAGCCTATGCCGCCGCCGTGGCCGACAGCGCCGAACTTGCGGTTCTCAAAGCACAGACCTGCCTTGCGGCCGACAACCCGAGCGCTGCTCCCACCGCCCATAATGGCACGTACGAAGGATCTCTGGACGCGATCCGCGACGTCGTCGCCTGGAACACGATCTGGGATGAAACCAACTCCCGGCCCTATACGGCTGTGACGCGTATCTGGAATCTCGGCAAATTCGCCGTCTGGTACAATGATCAGCTGTTTGCCGCTCTGCTGGCCGGTGTCTTCGACGCCGATCTCGCCCGCGAGAATATGGCAACGGCGATGGCAAGCGCCACCCCTCAGGGCAATATCGCCTGCATCGTTACCTCGAATGATGCCTGGGTGGACCGCAGCCAGCATCCAAACGGCGCGCTCGTTGCCTGGCAGCTTTACCAGCGCACCGGCGAGCGTTCGCTTCTGGCGGCAAGCTATGATGCGCTGGCCCGCAATCAGCGTTGGTGGCGCGAACACCGCGATCCCGACGCCTCCGGCCTGCTGTCCTGCGGCACATCGGACGTCGGCGAAGGCCTCTATAAGGGCACGCACTTTGCCGCGCGCAACGAAACAGGCATGGATAATTCGGCCACTCATGACGAGGCCGTCTACGATCCCATCACGCGCACCCTTTCGACATTCGATCTCGGGCTGAATTGCGCGGCGGCGCTTGATGCCGAGATGCTGTCGAAGATAGCC
Organism: Martinezella sp. CNPSo 3957; assembly: GCF_057784395.1. Lineage (NCBI taxonomy): Bacteria > Pseudomonadati > Pseudomonadota > Alphaproteobacteria > Hyphomicrobiales > Rhizobiaceae > Martinezella > Martinezella sp. CNPSo 3957. The sequence goes on along the minus strand of NZ_JBXSOU010000007.1, from coordinate 283,688 downwards.
GAGGTTCTCGGCAAGGAGGAGGATGCCAGTGAATTCGCGGCCATCGCCGAACGCTGCCGCAAGCTGATCTCGGAAAACCTGTGGGATGAAAACCGCAACATCTTCGCCAACCGGCAGCGCCAGGGCGGCTTTGTGCGGTCGCTTTCGCCGACCAGCTTCTATCCCCTGCTATGTGGCGCAGCCACGTCCGAGCAGGCCGAGAAGTTGCTCCAACACCTCAGCGACGAAACCACCTTCGGCGGGGACTACGTCCTGCCGAACGCGACGCGTGACGATCCCGCCTTTGCCGACAATGTCTACTGGCGTGGCCGCATCTGGCCGAACGTCAACTATATGGTCTGGCTCGGGCTGCGCCGCTACGGCTTTGCAGCGGAGGCGAATAGGCTTGCGCGGCAGAGCTACGAGCTCTTCATGAAGTCCTGGAACACGGACCGGATCGCGGCGGAGAACTATAATGCCACGACGGGCGAAGCGATGGACCAGGGCGATACGGATCCCTTTTACATCTGGGCGGCCATGCTGCCGCTGATGGCTGTCGGGGAGATCATCGACTTCGATCCGTGGAGCGGCTGGACCCTTCACAATGCCGGCGCTGACCTTTCCGTCGGTCCGATGCTGTCGCCTTCTGGAATGCTTTCGGTCTCGATCTCCGATGGCCTGCTGGAAATGAGCCTGGACGGTCGCGCATCGCTGAAGACTAACCTGCAAACATCGTTCACGCAGATCGCTGTCAGTGATGCACGTTTCTCCTGCACCATCATTCCGACGGGCAACGACGGGTTTGTCGCGCTTCCGAAGGTCGAGCCAGACCGCATCGTGGCAGCACATCTCGATGGCCAGGAAGTTCGGTTCGAGGCGAGTACCGATGGCGCGCGTCTCGAAATCGCAAGGGCCACGCACGGCCGGAAACTGGATGTCTATTTTTTGACAGTGTGAGTGGTATTGGCGCCTGATGGAACTTGACAGGCGCAGATCAGCCATATTACTTTGCATACAAATAAAAAGAATGCCGGAAGAGCATGAGGGTTGAACGGAATTGCCTATCGGGAGCGACACGCTCGCGATAGCAAATTCATAACGGCAATGCCTGATAGAATGGCTAGGATTTAACGCTGCGCCGAAAGGCGCTGGGAGAACCCGTACGTTCCAATTGGGCGTGACCGGTCGTCAGCCTCACGTCAATTTAGTTTGCATACAAATCATATGGCGCGCTTTTAATAAGCGGACTGCCGATGATTTGCGTGAAGCCTGAGGTCGTCGGCTGCCGCCGCGGCCGTTGACAAGAGTAGATTTTCAAGAGGGGTTCCAAATGACTGAAATCACAAGACGCAACACGCTGAAGCTGATGTCCGGAGCGGTCATTGCCGGCGCTGCCTTCTCGGCCATGCCGCGCATGGCCTTTTCCGCCGGTAAGATCACGGTTCTAAACTGGCAGGGTTACGGCACCGACGAAGCCTGGTCGATCAAGGCCTTTGCCGAGAAGACCGGCATCGAGGTCGTCCACGACTACTATAGCTCCGAGTCGGAAATGCTGACCAAGCTGCGCACCAACCCGGGCGCCTATGATCTCGTCGTTCTCAACGCTGCGCGCTGCGCGCAGGCAACCGCGGAAGACCTCCTGCAGCCGATCGATTTCAGCAAGGTTCCGAACGCTGCCACGATCGACGCAAATCTGCGCTCCAACGCCAACTTCCTGAAGGATGGCAAGGGCTATGCGGTGCCATGGGTCTGGGGCATGACTTCGCTCGCCATCCGCGACGGCATGCCTGTTCCAGATAGCTACAAGGTCCTGGCGGATCCCGCCTATAAGGGCCGCGTTGCCATGGACGACGATGCGGTTATCTGCGTTGCCGCCGGTGCCCTGATGACCGGTCAGGACATGAATAGCCCGAAGGATCTCGGTGTCATTCGCGACGCGTTGAAGTCCATCAAGCCGAACGTCAAGCTGCTATGGTCGACGGAAGACCAATGGAACAAGTCCTTTGCAGCCAAGGAATTCGACCTTTCGCTCTTCTGGTCGGGCGGCTCGGTCCGTTCAAAGCGCAATTCGAAGCTGCCTGTCGATTTCGTCGTTCCCAAGGAAGGCGGCATCGGCTGGGTCGATGGTCTCGGTATTCCGGCGTCGGCTCCCAACGCCGAAGGCGCATTGGTCTTCGCAAACTGGCTGATCGACCCAACCTTCTATCTCGAATGGGCCACCAAGGTCGGTGCACCGGCATCGTCCAACTCCGCAGCACTTGCAAGCCTGCCGGCCGACGACCTGAGCCGCCAGGTTCACAAGCCGGAATACCTGAAGACCATGGGCATCATGTCGGCTCTGCCGGATGACCGTCGTGAAGCCTTCAACAACCTATGGCAGGAAGTGAAAGCCTTCTATGCAGAATGACAATCTGACATCGGCGTCAGAGCGCGGACCTTCGGGTCCGCGCTTGCGGCGTCCCCTGCCGTCCTGGGTGTCGACGACGGCGCTGCTGATGCCAACCTACGGCTGGCTGACGCTTGCCGTCTTTCTCCCGCTGCTGACCATGTTGGTCTTCAGCTTCATGGCGGCAACCCCAATGGGCAAGGCGCCGATCGTCTTTACCCTGAAGCAGTATCGTGCCTTCATCGACCAGCCTTATCTGATCGGTATTGCTTTCACGTCGCTGCTTATCGGCTTCTGGACGACGTTTGCCTGCGCCGTGCTCGGCTTCCTGGCAGCCGTTGCGCTTGCTCGTTCCACCTTCGGCAAGACGCGCGAGATGCTGCTCATCCTCATCCTGCTGCCATTCTGGACGAACGGCCTTGTCCGTATCTTCTCATGGACAATGGTGCTGCGCGAAAACGGCTTCCTCGACACCATCTTCCACATGGTCTTACCGGATGCTGGATCGATCGGCTTCCTCTATACACGCTATGCAGTCGTTGTTGGCCTGGTACATGGTTATCTGCCTTACATGATCCTCACCTGTTATATCGCGCTGGTTACGATCGATGACGCGATCATCGAAGCGGCCGCCAGCCTTGGTGCGCGGTGGTGGACAATTCTCTTCAAGATTCTCGTGCCAATGGCTGCTCCAGGCTTGATCTCGGGTGCCGTGCTGACCTTCATCCCTGTCATCGGGTCCTTCATGGAGCCCCGAATTCTGGGCGGCCGCGTCGGCGTCACCATGGGCACCGTCATCGAGGACCAGTTCACGCAAGCCTTCAACTGGCCGCTCGGCGCCTCGCTGTCCTTCACGTTGCTCGCCGTCGTACTTGCAATCTTCGGCACGTTCTCCGGCGTCCTGCGCCGCGGCACGGCAGCTTAAAGGAAGGAACACCGAATGAGATCGCTTGGTCGTTTCTATCTGATCGTCGTACTGCTCTTCCTCTACACGCCGATCCTCGTGATGATGGCGATGGGCTTCAACGCCTCGCCGCTCTACGAACTGCCGTTCAGCTTCTCGACCCGCTGGTACGAGGCGCTCTGGAACAACAGCATCCTGCTCACTGCTGGTATGAACAGCATCATCATCGCCGTCATTACGGCGGTTGTCGCAACCGCGCTTGGCACCATGGCATCTGTTGCCCTGTCGCGCGGCACGTTCCGTGGCAAGAGCTTCCTGCAGATCATGCTGCTGCCGCCGATCGCCATTCCATGGCTGATCACCGGCACGGCGATGCTGATCTTCTTCTACTGGACCGGCATCGGCCGCGGCATGCACGCGATTATCATCGGTCACGTTGCCCTTGCCATCCCTTATGTAGTCCTGGTGGTGGGAACCGGCTTCCGGACAATCCGGGCCGATCTCGAAGAGGCGGCCATGAGCCTGGGGTCCACCCCCGTTCATGCGTTCTTCTCCGTCACCCTGCCGCTGCTTTACCCCAGCATCCTGGGCGCCGCCTTGTTTGCCTTCGCGGTCTCGCTCGACCAGTTCGTGATTTCCTATTTTCTCGCAACGCCCGGCTTCACCACGCTGCCGGTTCAGATCTACTCCTCGATCCGCAAGGGCTTCACCCCCGAAATCAATGCGATCTCGACTGTGCTTCTGCTCGGGTCGATGACCGTGATCCTGATTTTCGCGCGCTTCGCCAAGCCCGGAGACACCCGTGACAAACGTTAACGTCAATTCCGTCGCCAAGACCTACGGTACCACGCCGGTTCTGGCCGATATCACCACCGAATTCCCCGAGGGCTCGTTCACCAGCCTTCTTGGGCCTTCAGGCTCCGGCAAGACGACGCTCCTGCGCATCATCGCCGGCTTCATCAAGCCTGATCTGGGTGTGGTGACCATCGGCAGCAGAGATGTCACGAACATTCCAGTATGGGGCCGCAACATCGGCATGATGTTCCAGTCCTACGCGCTGTTCCCGCACATGACGATTACTCAGAACGTGGCCTTCGGTCTCGAGCGACGCGGCATCAAGGGTGCCGCAGCCCGCAAAGAAGTCGATCGCGCCTTGGAAATGGTGCGCCTGCCGGGCTTTGGCAACCGGATGCCAAAGCAGCTTTCGGGCGGCCAGCAACAGCGTGTAGCGCTGGCACGCGCCATTGTCATCAAGCCGAGCGTGCTGCTGCTTGACGAGCCACTGTCCGCGCTCGACCGTAGGCTGCGGCAGGAGATGCAGGTCGAACTGCTGCGGATCCAGCGCGAGAGCGGCCTGACGACGATCTTCGTCACCCACGACCAGGAAGAAGCTCTGACGCTGTCCGACAAGGTGGCCATTCTCGACAAAGGTCGTATCGTGCAGATGGGCGCGCCCGAGACTGTCTACGAGAAGCCTCTGACGCGTTTCGCCGCGGAGTTTCTGGGTGATTCCAACTTCCTTGTCGGCACCGTCGAGAACGGTGCGGTGCGGCTTTCCGACGGCACGACAGTGCGCAGCGCAAGCCCCCTGCCCGGCGATGGGACCAAGGTCACGCTCGCAGTGCGGCCGGAGAAGATGTCAATCTCGGCGGGGAATGCCGAAGGCAACAGCCTTACGGCGCGGATCACCACGGTCATCTACGCCGGACCGGTGCTCTCCTATCTCCTTGAGACCAAAGACGGTCTGCCACTGAAACTCTTCGTTCAGAACCGAGACGGCACCGTCCTCAAGGAGGGTGACAGCGTGACGCTGAACTGGTCGCCGGAACACACCGTCTGCGTTGTGGATTGACAATGACGAGGGCACCGTTGTCCCATAAGACCTTGCATGTCGTCATCGACATGCAACGGCTCTTCGCCGAGGAAACGCCTTGGTCTACGCCGGCCCTCGCGGGCATCGTGCCGAATGTGCAACGGCTTGCCGAGGCCAGGCCTGAAAGGACGGTCTTTGCCCGCTTCATCGTCGCGCAACGTCCCGAGGAGGCGAAAGGCCGATGGCAAGCCTATTATGAGCGCTGGAAAACGGTAACTCTGGACGAACTCGATCCGGGGATGCTGGATCTTGTTGCACCGCTGGCTGCGTTCGCGCAGCCGGGGTCAATCGTCGACAAGGAAACCTTTTCGATCTTCGGAGCTCCCGGCTTTATCGATCGCCTTGATAGCGAAGACGTCGATACGCTTGTGTTCACCGGTGTCGAGACTGATGTCTGCGTGTATGCGAGCGCATTGGACGCGGTCGATCTTGGCTACAGGGTGGTCCTCGCCAGCGACGCTCTGGCGAGCGGCGACATGGTGGCACACGAGATGGTACTGACGCGTCTGGCACCGAGGTTTTCGGAGCAGATTGAAATTTTGACAACTGAAGCCATTCTGGGTTTGTGGACTGTATGACGTTGATTTGGATTGCCCGATTCGGCAGCAAGCCCGGCTGAGAGACAAGATGGATATTCCACTCAAGGACAAGGCCCGGGGAGCGAAGGGTGCAGAGATGGCAGCGAAACCGAACCACACCCAATATGCACTGGGCGAGCAGATCGGCTTCTTCCTGCGCCAGGCGAACCAACGCCACGTCTCGATCTTCGCCAGCCTGATCTCCGAGAAGCTGACGACCACCCAATGGGCGGCGCTCGTCAAGCTCAAGGATCTGCAGCCCTGCTCGCAAGGTAACCTCGGCCGCGAAACCGCAATGGACATGGCGACCATCAAGGGGGTCGTCGACCGCCTCGTCAAGCGTGGCCTGGTGCACACCGCGCCCGACCCCGCAGATGCACGACGCCTGGTCTTGACACTGACCGACGAAGGCGAGGCCACTGTAGACCGTAATCTCTCCATTGCGCTGGAGATTTCGCAAGAGACCCTGGGGCCGCTGACAGCTGCCGAGCGCATGATGCTGATGGAACTGCTCCAGAAGATCTGTTGACGGCACTACATGTGGTCCGCGCCTATTTACTCAGACAGGGGAAGACACACCATGCCCGAAGCGGACGATGCGGAAATCCGAGCGCTGGTCACCTCCATGACCACGAATGAGAAAGTCGCTCTCGTCAGTGGCCAAGGCCTCTGGAGAACAGCCGCAATCGAAAGGCTCGGGATCGACGCGATTCTGATGACGGATGGCACCTACGGCGTGCGCTACTCGACAACCCAGATAGATGCCGGCACCGGCGATGAAGAAAGCCTCGCCGCATTCCTCGACCTGATTAACCAACAGGCCGACGATAAAGGCGGCATGTTTGGCACGACGCGACCAGCCACCTGCTTTCCGAACGGCAATCTCGTCGGATGTTCCTGGGATGTGGACCTGCTGTATCGCATGGGCGAAGCGCTTGCTCTCGAATGCCGTAGCCTGGGAATCCATCTCCTGCTCGGACCGGGTATCAACACACGACGGACGCCGCTCGCCGGCCGCGCCTATGAATATTACTCGGAGGATCCGGTCATCAACGGCGATCTTGCCGCCGCTCTGATTTCCGGCCTGCAGGACAACGGTATCGGTGCCTCGCTGAAGCATTTTGCCTGCAACAACTCGGAAATCGATCGGACAACGACCAGTTCCGATGTGGATGAACGGGCTCTGCGGGAGATCTATCTCGCAGGCTTCGAGCGGGCGATCCGCAAGAGCCCGCCCTGGACCGTGATGAGCGCCTATAATCCGGTGAACGGCGTTCAAGCGGCGGAAAGCCACTGGTTGCTGAAACACATCCTGAGGGATGAATGGGGATATGACGGGCTTGTCCTGTCTGACTGGCACGCCATCAAGGATCGGCCGGCATCGCTTAAAGCCGGTACTGACCTCGACATGCCGGAAAGCAAACCTCGCAAGGCACGGCTTCTGTTGGCTATCGAAGAAGGCAAGGTGGCCGACGACATACTCGATCGGGCTTGTGAGCGGGTTATCGGCCTCGTCCGCCGCTGTCATGCCGAGAGGCTGCCCGCAGCCCCTGTCGATCTGGACCGCCATCACGCCCTCGCCCAACAGATCGCAGCTGAGTCCATCGTTCTGCTGCGCAACGAACAGCAGACACTGCCGCTCGATGCGGCGACTACCGGCGAGTTACTCGTGGTTGGCGATGGCGCCCTGGTCCCAACGATCCAGGGATCGGGGTCAGCGACGACCAATCCTTATCGCGTCGACAGCCCCTTGGAGCGGATCGCAGCACGTGCGGGAGAGCATCTGAAGGTACGTCACGTGCCTTTCCCGACAGCGCAAAGCATTCCGATGGAGAGTGAAACACAAGCCGTTCTAGATGCTGCAACGACAGCGGACGCAGTCATCATCTTCACCGAGAACGAGAAGTCGCATAACGGCGAAGGCAATGATCGCGACACCTTGAAACTGGCGGCCGGCCACGACAGCCTGATCCGCTCGCTCACTGAGGCCGGCCGGAAAGTAATCGTCGTTCTAACGACACCGGATGCAGTCGAAATGCCGTGGCTGGGTGCCACGCAGGCCGTGCTGGCCTGCTTTTATCCTGGCCAGGGCGGCGGCGAAGCCATTGCCCGCGTTCTGTTCGGCGAACAGAACCCTTGCGGAAAACTGACGACGACGATGCCCATCCGCATCGAGGACATTCCCGGTTGGCACACCTATCCCGGTGAGAACAGCCGGCATGTCTACAGCGAAGGAATTTTCGTCGGCTATCGCTTCTATGACCTCAAGGCGGTGACGCCCCTGTTCCCTTTCGGTCATGGCCTAAGCTACACGCGTTTTTCTTACGAGAGCATGGCACTCGACAGGCAGGAAATCGGCCCGTCGATGGGCTGCAGAGTGAGCGTCACCATCCGCAACACCGGCGAAGTGGCTGGCAAGGAAATCGCCCAACTCTACGTCCGTCCGATAAAGCCCAACCACCGGCGGCCGATCCGGGAACTCAAGGCGTTTACTAAGGTCGAGCTTCAACCGGGCGAAGCCAAGGTTGTGACCCTGACGCTTTCCGCGCGGGATTTCCAATATTTCGATACCGCGCGCGGTGCATGGGTGCTCGATGCAGAAGCTTTCATCATCGAGGCGGCGGCTTCCTCGCGCGATATCCGCCTCCAAAGCCGACTCGCTTGCCGTTCCGAGCGCTTCCCTCCGGCAACCCTGTCTACCCTTTCGCCGCCAGCGCTGGTTTTCGCGAATGAACGGGCGATACCTGCGTTGACAGAATTGCTGGCGAGGAAGCTCCGCATCTCCGGCGATGAAGCGATGGCCATCCTCGAAAAGCTCAACGGCTCTTTCCTGGGCTTCTACGATACCTTGAGCTGGTATGTCGGTGACGCGATCAACGAAGCTGACATCACAGCGCTCTTTGACACCCTGAATCGAGCGCCTTGAGGGAAGCTGTAGCTTTACTCACCTAGAGCAGTTCCAGCAAAAGTGCGAAGCGGTTTTGCGTCTGGAACTGCGTAAAAACAAAAGATAGAGCGCTTTCGCGATTCGAAGAAAAGCGGAAATGCTCTTGAGCCTTGAGGGGCAGCCTGCATGACGGCGGATTAAGCTAGTTTTCTTCAGTCACCTGGAATATTTGCAACAGAGTCCGTTCAAAAACGGTGTATCCGCAAGCCGAACAGCTTTTCCGAGACCACGACCACGACGACCGTCATCACGATAGACAATGTCGATACTGCCGCCGCCTCCGGGGTAAAGTTCGTTCTGAGATAATCGTAGATCTGGATCGGAAGCGTGGCCGTTCCGACATTCTTCAACATGAACGATATAGTGAAGAGGTCGAACGAGATGATGAACGCAAACAGGCAGCCGCCGATGACGCCGGGCTTGATCAATGGCAGCATAATGCGTCTGAAGCGCGTGAATGGTCCGGCACCAAGACTGCGGGCGGCAAGGCTCCATGACGGTTCATAGGCTTCCATCGCCGCAGACACGTTGATGAAGACGAAGGGCAGCGTCATGAGCACATGCCCAATCAGCATGCCAGCCATTGTCGTCGTGCCGATACCGATCGCGTAGACAAAGAACAGAAGCGAGATCGCTGTCAGAACTTCCGGCAAAAGCAGCGGCAACAGCAGCGCAAGCCGGACACTCTCCTTCCATCGCCCCGCATGCTGCACGTAGAACATTGCGGCCATCGTGCCGATGACACCGGAAATCAGGGTCGAGACGGCCGCGACCCAAAGCGAGGTTCGAATAGCACGCCAGAAGACATCGTTATGGAAGAAGACAACATACCACCGAAATGAGAGGCCTTGGGGCGGGAAGGTCAGAAATGACCCTGCATTGAAGGAGGCACCGACGACCACGAGAATGGGCAGCAGCAGAAAGCCGTAGATGATGAGGCAATAGCCATTCAACATATGCTTGGACATCAGCTCATCTTCCATTTCATGCGGGTAAGCCGCGCGAAGATTACAACGATCACCGCTCCGGTAAGGGAAAGCGTCAGTGCCATGGCGGAGCCGAACGGCCACTGGAATGTGTCGATCAGCGCGTCGACGACGCTGACTGCCATCGTCTTCACCCTCAGGCCACCGATCAGGGCAGGGGTCACGTAGGCGCTCAATGAAAGCACGAACACCAGAATGCAGCCCGCCTGGATGCCCGGCATGGCCAGCGGCAGGATTACGCGCCTGAAGACCGTCAGCTTTCCCGCGCCAAGCGAGCGTGCGGCCGACTTCAACGACGGGTCGATCCCCTGCAGCGCACTCATCAATGGCAGGATCATGAAGGGCAGGAAGACGTGGACGAGCGCAATGACGATACCGAGGACGTTGTACATCAGTCCGATCGGGCGATCGATCAGGCCCAAATTCATCAGCGTCTTGTTGATGATGCCGTTATTTCCAAGAAGGATCGTCCACCCATAGCTACGGATGACAATGCCGACAAGAAGCGGCGACAGCACGAGCCCATAGGCAAGGCCGCGAAACCGCATCTTCTCGCGCGACAGCTGCCAGGCAACCGGAAAACCGAGAATGAGGCAAACAAGCGTCGTGACCAGACCGATCAAGAGCGTGTTCGCCACCTGCTGCATGTAGAACGTATCGGTCGCCAGCCTCAGGTAATTGCCGACCGTAAATCCGGGCGCATAGGGCGAGCCGTTGGCCGGGTTGCGCAGGCTCATCACCACAATATTGAGATAAGGCAGAACAAGAAACAGCCCGAGAAGCAATGCCGAGGGCGCGATCAGGAGAAGCGGATAGGCGGATCTGGCGCGGCGTATCATGCGATCGTTCCCGGCACCCAGAAACGCTCGCTATCGACCTTCACCGTCACGCGATCACCCGGCTGGAAACGGCTTCGCGGAAAGGTCTGGACGCTCAGCGCTTCGCCGCTTTCGAGCATCAGCCGATAGTCGATCAGACTGCCGGAATAATAGCTCTGCGAAACCGTTGCGATAATACCGGCGTCCTCTTCCCCCGCGGCCGCAAGTTCGATGGCCTCTGGCCGCAGCAATACGGGGATGGAGCCGTCGCTCGACGGCACGGTACCTTTGACATTCGCCGTTCCAAGCACGGTTTCGACGATCGACGTACCGTCATCGCTCCTGCCCTTCAGGCGGCCGGGCAACGTATTCACCTGCCCGACGAACTGCGCGACTTCCAGGCTTGCCGGTCGGTCATAAACATCAGACGGAGCGCCATACTGCGCAATTTGCCCGCCGAACATCACGACGATCCTGTCCGACATCGTCATCGCTTCGGCCTGATCGTGGGTCACATAGACCGTGGTAATGCCCACGCGCTTCTGCAGGTCGCGTATGAAGACCCGCATTTCGTCACGAAGCTTGGCATCGAGATTGGCAAGTGGCTCATCAAGCAACAGGATACGGGGTTCGATGACCAGCGCGCGGGCAAGCGCCACGCGCTGCTGCTGGCCGCCGGACAATTGGCGCGGATAACGGTCGGCATATCCGGATAGCTGCACCATATCCAGAACCTTGGCGGTGCGGATTGTGATTTCAGACCGCGAAATCCTGCGCATTTCCAGCCCGAAAGCGAGGTTCTGCGCCACGGTCATGTGCGGGAAGAGTGCATAGTTCTGGAACACCATGCCGATATCGCGCTTTTCCGCCGGCACATGCGAGACATCCTGCCCGTCGAAGCGGATGGCGCCGGATGTGACATCCTCGAAGCCAGCAATCATCTTCAGCGTCGTGGTCTTGCCACATCCTGATGGCCCGAGCAGCGAGATGAACTCGCCCTGTCCTATCTTGACGGAAATGCCGTTGACGGCACGCGAGGCGCCGTAATGCTTGGTCAGCCCTTCGATGCTCACCTCGGTCATGATCGATCTTCCAGATTGTCTGTGCGGCGCACCGCAAATCTCATCGCGTCAGGGGAGAATGCAGGGACCGCCCCAACAAGGCGATCCGGTTGTTGCTGCCTCATGGAGAAGACAGAAATCATTTCATGATCTTGGCCCAGGTCTCGGCAAAGCCTGCCTGCTTCTCGTTCATGAAGTCCCAGTCCCAGGTGAGGATCTTATCCATCACTTCGCCGGAAATCGGCACGTCCTTCTTCAGATCGTCAGGGACGACAACCTTGGCATTGGTCGGCGAGACGAAGAACTGCTTCATCAGCGGCAACTGGCCGTCAGGTGACAGAAGGAAGTTGGCATATTGATAGGCCAGATCCTTCTCGGGGCCGTTTGCGAGAATGTTGAGGGTTTGATCGAACATCAAAAGCCCCTCTTCCGGCACGATGACGTCAATCGGAAGGCCCTGGCCGCGCAGACGCGCCACCTCGCCGAAATCGAAGGGAGCGACGACGAATTCGCCGGATGCGATGCCGGTGGAAAGGTTGAAATCGGCCTGGATGACTGGGCCAAGCTTTTCCAGCGCCTTGAAACCGGCATCGACATCATATTGATCTTTGCCGAAGATCTTGGATGCGAGCATCAGTTCCATCTTGCCGGCAGTATTGGCAAAATTGTAGAGGCCGATGCGCCCCTTGAATTCGGGGTTGTCCCAGAGATCCTTCCAGGCTTTCGGCGGCGTCTGGACCATGTCCGTGCGATAGGCGAGGCCGATCGGTGACACCATGGCCACGGCACCCCAGCCGTCGGTCTTCTTGGCAAGCGGATAGAGGTCGGCATAGTTTGGCAATTTCGCCAGATCGAGCTTTTCGAAGAAGCCTTCCTTGCGCAGGCTCGATGCGAATGCCTCATTGGTCATCAGGATCGAATATGGCGGCTTCTGCGCCCCCGCCGCCCGCAGGTTGGCGCTCCAGACACGTCCGTTACCCGCGTCCAGTGTCACCTGAGCGCCGCTTTTCTGAGTAAAGGCCGGTGCCAGCGTCTGGCGCCAGAACTGCTCCCATGCGCCGCCGAGCGTCGGCACGACAAGTGTCTTGGATTGCGCCCATGCCGGCAGGCCAACCATGGCCGCCGCTGTTACTCCACCCATTCCGGCAAGAACCTGCCGCCTGTTCATGTTCATCATTGACGTTCCCTCAAAATGGTTCTGACTTGGTCATGTATTGCGGGGCAGGCGGTATTCCGCTTCTTGCCGTCAGCTTTTGCCGAAGGCCTGGCTGGTCTTCAGTGAAATGTAGTCGCCGTAGGTGATCGGCTCGTATTTGGCGGCGCCCTTTGCTGCAAAAGGCGCGAGACACTCAATCACGGTGTCCCTGGACGGATTGAGGAAGAATGGGATGGACTGGCGACGCGTCGCCCCCTTGAAAGCACCGGGCGGATTGGCGACCCTATGCGGCGTCGACAGCCATTCATCGTTGGACCAGCGCATAAAGGCGTCACCAATATTGATGACGTAGGCGCCTTCGACATTCGGCGCATCCAGCCAGTCACCTGCCCGGTTTTTCACCTGCAATCCACCCGGCGAGGCTTCCGAACGCAGGATGGTCATAAAGCCGTAATCGGTGTGAACGCCGGCGCGGAGTTGGCCCGGCAGCGGGCTCTCCTTCTGCTCCGGATAATTGATCACCCGTAGCGCCGAGAGGTGGTTTTCAAACGCCGGCTCGAAGTAGTCGGGGGCGAGGCCTATCGCCTCGCAGAATGCGCGGCGCAAATGGCCTGCAAGCTTTTCCATCTCCGCGAAGTAGTCGGCAAAGGCCTGCTCCAGCCCTTCCGGCCTGGTTGGCCATAGATCGCCGGGCAGGCGCGGGCCAAAGTTCAGGCTTTCCTTGTAATCGCCCGGCGTCTTGATGCCGAGTGTCGCTGCAAGCGCCTCGTCGGCGATCGGCGAAAAGGCAACACCACCCTCTATCGAGGTGCCTCTTCCCTGCCCGATCTTCCACTCCTGCGGCTCATCGAAGAAATCGCGAGCGAGGTTGTAGAGACGGGTTGTCACGTCAGCGCTGACGCCGTGCCCCGTCACGAGGAAGAAGCCGGTTCGGCGGCAGGCATCCTCAATGGCGGTGACGACCTTTCGGCTTGCTTCCGCGCCTGCGATGAATGGTGCAATATCGATGACGGGTATGCTGTCCTGCACCTCATCCGGCGCTGTGATCGTCTGCATCCTGGAGCCTCTTTCCTTCATCGGCTGCGGCGATAGCACCGAATGAGTGCCGCCGGGCGATATCTTAAAACATGGTCAGTCGAGCCCCTTGAACGGGGCATCGCGGAATTCGAGATATTCCTTCAGCGACATCTTCTGCAGATTGCGCATCCACTCCTGCCCATCGCGACTGACATGCAGGGCGGCGATGGCGTGGACGTTGAAATCGAAGGATGTCATCAGGCCAGCGGCCATCTGCTGGTTGTTGATGGAGGACTTGGCGAACTTGATTGCCGGCACGGGCATGCGGGCCAGCTTGCGTGCCAGGTTCTCGGTCTTTTCCCTCAATTGATCGGCGGGCACGATCTTGTTGATGAGGTGCATGCGCAAGGCTTCCTCGGCATCGACCAAATCGCCTGTGTACATCAGCCAGCGCACGTCACGGGTGGCCAGCAGCCAGGGCATGAACAGTGCCGGCGGGCCGGAATTGTGTCGCACCTCCGGCTCGCCGAACTTCGCATTGTCGCTGGCAATAGTTAGATCGCAGGCCATCATCAGCTCAAGCGCACCCGCAAGCGCATAACCGTTCACGGAAGCGATGACCGGGATCGGTGCTTTCCAGATATTGAGGAGCGCCTGGGCGTTCTCCGACATGTCCGCATGCCAGTCCTCGATATCGACATCGTAATCGGCGCCCTGAAGATCATAGCCGGACGAGAATGCACGGCCCGCCCCCGTGATGATGAGCGCGTTGACCTCCTTGTCGGCGACAGCCATGGCGACGGCGCGGTCGATTTCGCGCACCGTCGTCTTGTTCATCGCATTGAGCTTTTCAGGACGATTGATGGTGATCGTCGCGAATTTATCCCGGCCGTCTTTCTCGTAAAGGATCGTCTCGAAGGTCTCGGAAGTGCTCATATGCTTTTCCTCTTGGCCGCGTCCTGATCCGGCATCGCTGTTCGTTTCTCGTCATTGGCTGGCGCTGCAAGCAAGGCCGCCATCTTCTTTTCGAAGCGCCCGATCGACGCCATCTTGACGGGGCCGAACCCCTTGATCTCTTCCGGCAGTCGGGCAAGCGCGACGGCATGGGCGTGCGTTTCGACGGAAAGCTGTCTCGTGAGATCCTCGATCATCGCCTGATAGTCAGCGATCAGGCGCCGCTCCATCCGGCGCTCTTCGGTATAGCCGAAGGGATCCAGCGCCGTCCCGCGCAGGAAGCGCAGCTTTTCCAGAAGCGCAAAGGCCGGGCCGATCATTTTCTCGGGGATGGCGATCTTCGCCGGATTTCCGGTGCGTTTGTCGATCCGCCGTGACAGGATGGGTGGCGCCAGATGATGCTTGATGCTGAAGTCGCCTTCGAACTGCGCTTCGATCGCGGCCTTGAAGCTCCGGTCGCGGTGCAGACGCGCCACCTCGTATTCGTCCTTGTAGGCCATCAGCTTGAAGGCATTTTTGGCGACGGCCATTGCAAACTCCTCGCCGGCCATGAGCCGGTTTTCGACCTGCCGCGCAGCATCGACCAGTGCCCGGTACCGGCGCGCATAGGCAGCGCTCTGATACGCGACGAGAAAAGCCTCACGCCGCTCGATGATCGTGTCGAGTGTCTCGACGGGCTTGACCTCGGCTAGATCAGCTCCCGCAGCGCTGGCGACGATATCGGGGGAGACCGCCGAGCGGCGGCCCCAGCCGAAAGCGGCGCGGTTCATCGCAACGCCGGTTCCGTTGAGTGCAATCGCCTGATCGATGGAAGCAAGGCTGATCGGCACCAGGCCGCGCTGCCATGCATGACCGAGCAGGAACATGTTGGCTGCAATCGCATCGCCCATCAGCGCCGCGCCAAGCTTGGTCGCCGAGACGAGGTGAACAGCGTCGTCGCCTGCTGCGCGGCGCAGCGTTTTCAGCGTCGCTTCCTGCTGAAAATCGATCGCCGTGTTCTGAACGAAAGACGCCGTCGGCGCAAAGTGATTGTCGAGAACGGCGCGCGTGCGGCCAGCGCCAAAGGTCGATAGCGCATTGCGACCGGCCGACACCACGATGTCGAAGCCGAGCACCAGATCGCTTTCGCCGACACCGATCCGGACCGCCGACAAGTCACCAGCCATCCGCGCCACGCGAAGATGCGAAATGACAGCCCCGTTCTTCTGCGCAAGCCCCGTTTGATCCAGCGTCTGCACAAAAAGCCCATCAAGATGCGCCGCCATGGAGAGGATAGCGCTGACGGTAATCACCCCCGTCCCGCCGATACCGGCTAACAGCATATTATACGGCTGCGCTCCGATCTCCGTTAGAACAGGTAACGGCATGTCATCGAATGTTGCTTGCTGGGCTTTCGCAGCCGGCTTTCTGATCTTTCCGCCCTCCACCGTGACGAAGCTCGGACAGAAGCCCTTGATGCAGGAAAGGTCGGTATTGCAACTCGACTGGTTGATCTTGCGCTTACGGCCAAACTCCGTTTCCTGCGGCTCGATCGAGATGCAGTTGGAAACGGCCGAGCAATCGCCGCATCCTTCGCAGACCAGTTCGTTGATGAAGGCTCGCTTGTCCGAGACCGCCAGCGCCCCGCGCTTGCGACGCCGGCGTTTCTCTGCCGCACAGACCTGATCGTAGACCAGCACCGTCACCCCGTCGATCTCACGCAGCTCACGCTGCACCTGATCGAGTTCGTCGCGATGGTTGACCGTGACATTGCGTGGCAAGCGACCCCGCCAGACCTCCGGCCGCTCGGCGACGACGGCCACTCTTGCAGCCCCTTCGGCCAGCATCTGACCGACGATACCGGGAACAGAGACCTCACCATCGTGCTTTTGACCTCCGGTCATGGCGACGGCATCGTTATAGAGGATCTTGTAAGTGGCGTTGACCTTCGCGGCGATCGCGGCCCGGATCGCAAGCAGGCCCGAATGAAAATAGGTGCCGTCGCCCATGTTGACGAAGATATGTTTTTCATCGGTGAACTGAGAAAGCCCGATCCATGCACCGCCCTCACCCCCCATCTGGGTAAAGGTCGAGGTGTTCCGGTCCTCAAGCCCGATGACCATCATGTGGCATCCGATACCGGTCGACGCACGGCTTCCTTCGGGCAGCCGGGTCGAGACGCTGTGCGGACAGCCGGAGCAGAAATACGGATCGCGCTTGAGTGCCGGACTTTCCGTTACGCCGGCTGCAACAATTGCCTCCATCTCCCGCGACCGGCTATCGAGATCATCGGCCTGTGGCCCGAGCACAGCAAGGATGGCCCTCGCGACGGCCACCGCATCGATCTCGCCGACGGCGGACAGAAGCGATGTGCCCGCCGGCCCGAGTTTGCCGAACACTCTCGGCCTGTCATCGGACGGCATGTTGAAGAGCAGAGCCTTGATCTGGTCTTCCATGATCGGGCGCTTTTCTTCGACGACCAGTAGCGTCTCGACGTCGGCGGCAAACCGTGCGATCCCCTCCGGCTCGATTGGCCAGACAAGACCCACCTTGTAGAGCCGGATGCCGAGCTCGCCTGCACGCCGCTCGTTTATGCCGAGGCGCGAAAGCGCGCCCATCAGATCGAGCCAGGACTTGCCGGTCGAGACGATGCCGAGACGCGCCTTAGTGGGCTGCCCCTGCCAGATGGTACGGTCGAGCCCGTTGTGACGGGCAAATCTATGAACGGCAGAAAGCTTGTCTTCCAGCCGGCGCTCCATCGCATGCGGCCCGTCAGGCCAGCGAAGCGACAGATTGCCTTGCGCATCCGGATAGACGATCGCGGGATGAGCCGGATCGAGATCGACTGTTGCCGTGCATTCGACAATCTCGGTCTGGCACTTGAAGCCGATCCACGCACCCGAATAGCGGCTTAGCGCAAATCCCAGCAAACCGTAGTCGATATATTCGGCAACGCCGGCGGGCGACAGCAAAGGCACCATGGCCGATATCAGGTTGTACTCGCTCTGATGCGGCAAGGTCGATGAGACGGCGCCATGATCGTCGCCGACGAGCAGCAGCACGCCACCATTCGGGTTGGTGCCGACGGCATTGGCATGCCGGATCACATCCATGGTGCGATCGACGCCTGGCCCCTTGCCGTACCACATCGAGAAGACACCGTCATAGCGGACGCCGGAGAACATCGCCGTTTGCTGCGTTCCCCATACAGCCGTGGCCGCCATGTCCTCATTGAGGCCGGGCTGAAAGCGGATATGGTTCTGGTCGAGATAGGTCTTGGCACGCGCCATCTCGCGGTCGAAGCTTGCGAGCGGCGAACCGCGATAACCGGAGACGTAACCGGCAGTGTTGAGGCCCCTTGCCAGATCGCGCTGTCGCTGGATCATTGGAAGACGCACCAGCGCCTGTGTGCCCGACACAAGGATTTTTCCATGATCGACCGTATACCGGTCATCAAGGCTTGGGCCTTTTTCACTGGGCGATGCGCGGGTCATATCGGAAAGGTTCTGCATCTACGCACGCTCCGGCACGCCCGGCGACGGCATGTCGAAAACCCGACCAGGATTGAGAATATTGTTGGGATCGAAGGCGGCCTTCAGCCGGCGCATGGCATCCATCTCGGCGGCACTTCGCCCGAGAGGCAGCCATTTCTTCTTCTCAAGGCCAATTCCGTGCTCGGCGGAAATCGCGCCGTCGGCACGGATCACGGCAGAAAGAGTTATATCGGCGATCCGCTCATGATGATGAGTGCGGACAAGAAAATGCAGATTGCCATCGCCGAGGTGGCCGAAAATATAGATCTCGGCATTCGGATCGGCGGCCGCGATCTCGTGGCTGGCAGCATCAAGGAAGGCCTGTATGTTGGACAAGGGCAGGCTGACATCGAAGCCGGAGACGTGGTCCATCGAGAAGATGAATTCACTGGCAGCCTCGCGAAGTTTCCAGATTGCGTGATACTCGCGCAACGACCCCGAAACAGCCACGTCCGTCACGATTCCGCTTTCGTAGCAAGCCATGAGCGCTTCGGAAAAACGCTCCCGATCGCCGGCCTCGTCCTGTCCCTGCATCTCCACAAGGGCGTACATCTCGGCACCTGCCGCAACAGGTGGCTGAGCACCGGTCAGCGACAGAACCCCGTCATAAACGTTCGGAAAAATCACTTCGAAGGCCGACAGCGACGGGCCGAGCGCAGAACGCAAATGCTTCAGAAGGGCAATAGCGGCACTTAACGACGGCAATCCGCAAAAGGCATTCGCCTGCGACCGCGGCTCTGGATGCAGCCGCAGACAGGCCCGCGTGACCACGCCAAGCACACCTTCGCTTCCGACGAAGAGCTGATTGAGATCGAAGCCCGAATTGTCCTTGGGCAATCCCTTCAAGCTGGTCAGGACGGAGCCATCCGCAAGCACAACCTCAAGCCCCAGAACCTGGGACCGATACATGCCATAGCGCAGGACACGGATACCGCCCGCATTGGTGGCAACATTGCCGCCAACCGTGGACGTGCCGCGCGCGCCGATATCGACACCGAAAAATAGCCCGTAGCCTGCCGCAGCCTCCTGTACCGATTGAAGCGTCACACCGGCCTCTGCGATGATGGTGGCGGCATTCTCATCCACCGGCGACAGGTTCACCATTCGCTCAAGCGAAAGCGACACTTCGCCGACATGAGGCCTCGCCCCGCCCGCAAGACCCGTCCTGCCGCCTTGGACGACGACGGGCTGACCCAGACGATTGCATTCTTCAAGGATAGCGGATACTTCCGCCGTATCCGCGGGCCGGAAAACGATTATCGGGCGCTCACCGCGCTCGTCGGTTGCGTCACTGCGATAGCCGTCGCCGACGTCGTCGCCAGCGAGAACGGCCTTACTACCGATCCTTCCGTTCAGACGGCGCAGCAACTCTGCAGGCCGGCCGACAGGCGCATAGGCACCTTGGGCGATCTCCGCCCGACCAGTCGATCCGCCCAATTTCGTTCCCCTTGGTTATCTGGATCGAGGGCAGGTTATCGTCTATCCGATATTTGTCAAACCTATATTCAATTTTCAGTAGCGTTTTCGAAGCGGCCATGGCATCTATGAAATCGAGGTGAGGGCAACAATCGATGACGTTGAAATTTGATGAGGTCGTGAGGGCTGGCATCGCCAAGCAGGTTGCGGAGAACATAAAGTCCGCGATCATGGATGGCCGCCTGAAGATCGACGAACGGCTCCCCACGGAAGAGGATCTCGCGAGAAGCTTCGGCATATCGCGGCCGACCGTGCGCGAGGCGCTGAAACGCCTGGCAGCGCAAAACCTCATCCACTCGAGGCGTGGCCCGCTCGGAGGAAACTTCGTCAAGAGGCCGGATCCGGAAGGGCTTTCCAACGCGATCACCGCAGCAGCAACCCTGCTTGTCGGCATCGGCGCCTTCGATATCGACGAGATCATTACGGCCCGCCTTGAGACAGAGACGATCTGTTGCAGGCTCGCCTGCGAAAATCACGGCGCTGCCGATCTGGAGCGAATGGCGGTGGAGATCGAGATCCAGCGTGACGAGACGATCAGTGACGAAGACTTCTGTGCATCCGATGTACGCTTTCATCGCGCTCTGGTGGATTCCACCTGTAATGGCCCGCTGAAGCTGATGATGTACACGGTGATCGAGTCCTTCATCCCCATCACCAACATGATCGTCTTTCGGGTTCGCGAGCGCCGCAAGGTCGCTGGCTTTCACCGGCAGATCATGGAGGCCGTCGCCAAGCGCGATACCGAGACCGCGATAAGGGCATTGGCGGACCTGCTAGCCTACATTCGCAACAGCTACGCAACCGCGATGGACGCACGCGACAGGATGAAGGCGCAGCATCAGGCCTGACAAGGCGAATGGCCGATTTCAAGTGTAAAAAGGGGGACACATGTCCGATACATTCCAGGCAATGGTCATCGACATGGCCGATGGCAAGCCGCAGGCCGGCTTCCGCCAGCTTTCACTCTCCGATCTGCCGGATCATGATGTTCTCGTCGAGGTTCATTATTCGACCATCAATTACAAGGATGGCCTTGCCCTAACCGGCAAGGGACGGATAGCCCGGCGTACTCCCATGGTCGGAGGTATCGACCTTGCCGGAATCGTGGTTGAATCCCGATCGGACAAATGGGCGCCCGGCGACAAGGTCATCGTCAACGGCTGGGGCCTGTCTGAAACAGAATGGGGCGGATATTCGCGATTTCAGCGCCTGAAAGCGGAATGGCTGATCGCACTGCCCGAAACGTTCAGCCTTTCGCAGGCAATGGCAATTGGAACGGCCGGCTACACGGCGGCGCTTTGTGTCAATGCACTCGAGGATTGGGGCACGATCGCCAACGATGATCGCGAAATTCTCGTGACCGGTGCGGCGGGCGGTGTCGGCTCGGTGGCGATCAGCCTGCTTGCGGACAAGGGTTACAAAGTAACCGCATCGACCGGCCGGCCGGAAACGCGGGACTATCTCGGATCGCTCGGCGCGAGCGCTTTCGTTGACCGGGCATCGCTTTCAGAAAAGGGCGGCCCTCTACAAAAGGAGCGCTGGGCCGGCGTGATTGATTCCGTTGGCTCGACGACGCTCGCAAACGCACTTTCGCAGACCGTCTACGGCGGGGCGGTTGCTGCCTGCGGCCTTGCGGCAGGCGCAGACCTGCCAGCAACGGTTCTTCCGCATATCCTGCGCGGTGTGGCACTGCTTGGCATTGATTCCGTTATGGCACCGATGCCCAAACGGATCCGCGCATGGCAGACCCTGGCCGAACACCTGAAAACAGAAAGGATCGGGACATTGGCGACGATCGAGCCCTTCTCCCAGCTTCCGAGCCTCGCTCAGGATATCGTCGAGGGCAAAATCAGGGGGCGTGTCGTGGTGGAGATCGCACCGTAAGGCTGCTCCGGCCAGCGATCTGCCCTACCGTAAATCGCCATTGCCAGATGTCACACCGAGAATGAGCAGCCGTTGCGATCGGCTCTCATCCTCGGAGCAATCGCCGCATATCGGGTAGCTGGTGCCTCGAAGCACGTGCTATGGACAGCTCATGGTAGGGGCATCACGCCCGACCATCCTCATCCCAAGGCACAAGAGCGACCGGAGGATAGGGATGAGAAAAGGTCCTGCGCCTGGTGATTTCAGCAAGCCCCTACTCCGCAACGTCGCCTGGGGTCCATTGCAAGGCTATTGCGGTCGACGCCATGCAGGATGATCGGCGTTACAATTTTCATCAGATCGCGTTGCTACGCCTCGGAAATCAGCAAGTCCGCCGGCATTCTTCCGGCGCACTTTGGCGATTTTCTTCTATCCTTATGATATTTAAATGAAACTATAATTTCACATTAAATGGCATGAAATCTGCTTCTCTTTTCCTGACTGGGCGAAAGCTTGGCAGCAATTCATAAAGGAGGGAAACAGCATGACCAGAACATCATTGAATACCCAACACGACACCGGCCTGACTGCGACCCTTCAGACGATGGCGGTGGCCGGCTTCGCGGCCATCGTCCTGACGGCGGCGGCCGCCAATCCGGCGCTTGCGGCGGGGACGCTGCGCATCGGCATGACGGCTTCCGACATTCCGCTCACCACCGGCCAGACCGACCAGGGCGGCGAAGGTCAGCGCTTCATGGGCTACACGGTCTACAATTCGCTAATTGAATGGGACCTGTCGAGCGCCGACAAGCCCTCTGCTCTCATCCCGAGCCTCGCCACGTCCTGGCAGGTAGATGCGACCGACAAAACTAAGTGGACCTTTAAGCTGCGGGATGGCGTCAAGTTCCATGACGGCAGCGTGTTCAATGCCGATGCCGTCGTTTGGAACCTCGACAAGCTTTTGAAGCCCGACGCGCCGCAGTTCGACAAGCGCCAGGCGGCGCAGGGCAAGTCGCGTATTCCTGGCGTTGCGTCCTACAAGGCGATCGATCCTCTGACGGTGGAGATCACCACCAATGGACCCGATGCAACGCTTCCCTACCAGCTGAGCTGGATCCTCATGTCCTCGCCGGCAAACTGGGAGAAGCAGGGCAAGAACTGGGATACCGTTGCCCAGAAGCCCTCCGGCACCGGTCCGTGGAAGCTCGAAAACGGCTTTACCCCACGCGAGCGCGCCGAGCTGACCCCGAACAAGGAGTATTGGGACAAGGCGCGCATCCCGAAGCTCGATAAACTGGTGCTGATCCCGCTGCCAGAGCCGAACACCCGCGTCGCCGCCCTGCGCTCGGGCCAGGTAGACTGGATCGAGGCACCGGCGCCGGATTCGGTAAAGTCGCTGAAGGACGCCGGATTCAAGGTCATCACCAATTCCTACCCGCATAACTGGACCTGGCATCTATCGCGCATAGAAGGTTCGCCGTGGAACGACATCCGCATTCGCAAAGCCGCCAACCTCGCGGTCGACCGCACCGGCCTCAACGAACTGCTCGGCGGCCTATCGGTGCCGGCCCAAGGCTACATGCCGCCCGGCCACCAGTGGTTCGGCAAGCCGACCTTCAAGCTTGACTACAATGTCGAGGAAGCCAAGAAGCTGATGAAGGAAGCTGGCTACACGCCGGAAAAGCCGCTGACGACCAAGGTCATCATCTCCTCGTCCGGTTCCGGCCAAATGTTGCCGCTGCAGATGAACGAATACATCCAGCAGACGCTCGCCGAAGTCGGCATCAAGGTCGAATACGAGGTCATGGACTGGAACACGGTAATCAACGTCTGGCGCGCCGGTGCCAAGGACGCGAGCGCCAAGGGCGCCACGGCAATCAACTACAGTTACTTTATCCAGGATCCGTTCACGGCGATGATCCGTCAGTCGCAGTGCAACCTCGCTCCGCCGACCGGCACCAACTGGGGTTATTATTGCGACAAGGAGATGGACGCGTTGTTCGACAAGGTGCGCAACACTTTCGACGCCAAGGAACAGGACAAGGTGATGCAGCAGATTCACGAGAAATATGTGAACGATGCGCTGTTCTTGATGGTCACGCATGATGTCAACCCGCGGGCCATGACGGTCAAGGTCAAGGGCTTCGTGCAGGCGCAGAATTGGTTCCAGGATTTCTCACCGATCTCGATAGAATGATTTCGAGCATGCGGTGCGCTGCCATTTGCACCACGGCGGCGCACCGCCTTTCATGATGCCCGATCAACCCTTTCCGGCGAGGACACCATGCTGCTCTATGCCCTGAAACGATTGCTCCACGTCATCCCTGTCACGATCGGCGTCAGCATCGTCTGTTTCATGCTCATCCATATCGCGCCGGGCGATCCGCTCGCCGCCATCCTGCCCTCGGACGCTTCCGCCGACATGCAGGCGCGGATGCGTGCCTTCTACGGCCTCGATCAGCCCCTACCCATGCAATACGCGCTGTGGGCCTGGCATGCACTGCAGGGCGATCTTGGCACTTCGATCGCCACGGGCCGTCCGGTGCTCGGCGAGATCCTCGATGCCTCGGTCAACTCGATCATCCTGGCGGTCGCCGCGGCCTTCATCGGTTTCGTGGCCGGCTTGACGCTCGGCTTCCTCGCCGGCGTTCTCCGCGGCGGCTGGATCGACCGGCTGGCCTCGGCGGTGTCAATGCTCGGCGTCAGCGTGCCGCATTACTGGCTCGGCATGGTGCTGGTGATCGCCTTCTCCGTCACGCTCGGCTGGCTACCGGCAATGGGAGGCGGGCCGGAAGGGTCATCGGGCCGCAGCCTGAGCTGGGCCTATCTGCAGTTCCTCATCCTGCCGGCAGTGACCATGTCGGTCATCCCGATGGGAATCATCGCCCGTACCATCCGCTCGCTGGTGGCCGACATCCTTTCCCAGGATTTCACTCAGGCACTCGCGGCCAAGGGACTGATGACGCGGCAAATCCTGCGGCACGTGGTGCGCAACGCGGCGCCTACCGCGCTTTCGGTCATGGGCCTGCAGCTCGGCTATCTCCTGGGCGGCTCGATCCTGATCGAGACCGTCTTCTCTTGGCCGGGCACCGGCTTCCTGCTGAACGGAGCGATCTTCACCCGCGATCTGCCGATCCTGCAGGGCACGATCCTGGTGCTGGCAATGTTCTTCGTTTTCCTCAACCTGGTGGTCGACGTGCTGCAGAGCGTGATCGATCCGCGCATCCAGAGGAACTGACCATGGCCGTCGTCACCGCAGACATTTCGGGTCCCACACCTGACATCGCCAGGTCCCCGGGCTTCTGGAGCGGCGTACTGCGCCGCCTCAGTCATGATCCCGTCGCGATCACGGCGCTGGCGATCCTCATCATCCTCGTGCTGATCGCGATCCTGGCACCCTATATCGCGCCCTACGACCCGTCGAAGGGCAGCGTCATTCGCCGCCTGAAGCCAATTGGCACGGAAGGTTATATCCTCGGCACGGACGAACTCGGCCGCGACATGCTATCCCGGCTGATCTACGGCGCCCGGCTGTCGCTGATCATGGGTGTCGTGCCGGTGCCAATCGCCTTCGTGATCGGCGCGGCGATCGGTATCATCGCCGGTTACGCCGGCGGTCTCGTCAACACGCTGATCATGCGCACCGTCGACGTGTTCTATGCCTTCCCTTCCGTGCTTCTGGCGGTCGCGCTCTCAGGTGCGCTCGGATCAGGGCTCACCAACGCGCTCGTCTCGTTGACCGTTGTGTTCATCCCGCAGATCGCCCGCGTCGCTGAAAGCGTCACGACACAAGTGCGCAAGCTCGATTACGTCGATGCCGCCCGTGCCTCCGGCGCCCCGCCGGCCACAATCATCCGGGTGCATATCCTCGGCAACGTGCTCGGGCCGATCTTCGTTTTTGCGACCAGCCTGATCTCGGTGTCGATGATCCTCGCCTCCGGCCTCTCCTTCCTCGGGCTCGGCGTGCGCCCACCGGATGCCGAATGGGGGCTGATGCTCAATACGCTGAGAACGGCGATCTACAACAACCCGTTCGTGGCCGCCCTTCCCGGCGTGATGATCTTCATCACCTCGATCTGCTTCAATCTTTTCTCAGACGGGCTGCGCTCAGCCATGGACGTGAAATCATGATCAGCATCGTTGAAAAACTAGCCTACGACCTGCCCGTCGGCGAACGCGGCGGCCCAGCTCAGCCGCTGATTTCCGCCCGCGGCCTGCTCAAGCATTTTCCGGTGAAGGGAAGCGGCTTCCTGAGGCCCAAAAAGGCCGTCCGCGCCGTCGACGGTGTCGATTTCGACATCCTCAAGGGCGAAACACTCGGCATCGTCGGCGAAAGCGGCTGCGGCAAGTCGACTACGGCGCGCCTGCTCATGCAGCTCATCGTGCCGGACCAGGGCGATATCCTGTTCGACGGCGAAAAGGTCGGCGAGGCACTGGCGCTCGCAGATTACCGCCGCCAGGTGCAGATGGTCTTTCAGGACAGTTACGCTTCGCTCAATCCGCGTCTGACGATCGAGGAATCCATAGCCTTTGCCCCGCGCGTCCACGGCGTGCCTACGGCGAAGGCGATCGCGAGGGTCCATGACCTGCTCTTCCGGGTCGGGCTGGAACCATCCCGATTTGCCGGCCGCTATCCGCACGAACTGTCCGGCGGCCAGCGGCAGCGCGTCAACATCGCCCGCGCCTTGGCACTCGAACCACGCCTTGTCATCCTCGACGAGGCAGTCTCGGCGCTCGACAAATCCGTCGAGGCGCAGGTGCTGAATCTGCTGCTCGACCTGAAGCGAGATTTCGGCCTGACCTACCTGTTCATCTCCCACGACTTGAACGTCGTGCGCTTCATGTGCGACCGGGTGATGGTCATGTATCTCGGCAAGGTGGCCGAAGTCGGCAGCCGCGAGGCGATCTTCGACAATACCCGGCATCCCTATTCGTCGGCGCTGCTTGCCTCGATGCCGAAGATGGACCCGTCCGCGCGGACGACGGAGCCGCCGCTTTCCGGCGACCCGCCCAACCCGATCGATCCGCCGTCCGGCTGCCGTTTCCACACACGCTGTTCGTTTGCCGAAAACGTGTGCAGCGAAAAGCTACCGCCGCTCACCGACGTGTCCGCAAGCCAGGCGGCCGCCTGCCTGATGTCCATACCGGGATCCGGCCACAGCCGCGCGCCGGCCCCGATGGAGGCCTGAGATGCATAACGATGCGATGATCAACATCAACAACCTTTCCGTCACCTTCAACCGCGGCCGTAAGCCCGTGAAGGCCGTCACCGGCGTCAGCCTGTCGGTCCGGCCCGGCGAGGTGGTGGCGCTGCTTGGCGAATCGGGCTCCGGCAAGAGCGTCACCATGCGCTCGCTGCTGCGCCTACATCCGAAAGGCACGAAAATCGAAGGCTCGATGTCCGTCGCGGGGCAGGATGTGATGGGGCTTTCCTCGCGCGACCTTTCGGGGCTGCGCGGCGCGGTGGTCTCGATGGTCTTCCAGGAGCCGCGGCTGGCGCTCGACCCGGTCTACACGCTCGGCCGGCAGATCGAAGAAACGATCATGCGGCACGAACGCATTTCGCGCTCGGAAGCGGCGGCGCGGGCGCTTGCGCTTTTCCAGAAGGTGAGGATTCCCTCCCCCGAGCGCCGGCTGCAGAACTATCCGCATGAAATGTCGGGCGGCATGCTGCAGCGATCGATGATCGCCATGGCGCTTGCCTGCAATCCGAAGGTCCTGCTCGCCGATGAGCCGACGACGGCACTCGACGCCACCGTGCAGATCCAGATCCTGCTCTTGATCCGCGAGCTTCAGAAGGAATACGGCCTCGCGGTCATCTTCGTGACCCACGATATCGGCGTCGCCGCCGAAGTCGCGGACCGGATCGCCGTCATGTATGCCGGGCGGATCGTCGAAGAAGGCAAGGTGGCGGACATCATCCGCGACCCGCGGCACCCCTACACGCGAGGCCTACTCGGCGCCCGCGTCGAGCTCGCCAATGGCCGTGACCGGCTGATCACCATTCCCGGCGCTCCCCCGGATCTCGCCAACATGCCGGCCGGCTGCGCGTTCGCGCCGCGCTGCCCCCAAGTTTCCGATCTCTGCCGAACCGAAATACCTGCGCTTATGGCAACCGATGAAACCTCGAAGGTCGCCTGTGTGCAATATGCCTGAAGAGGACTAGGATGATGAAAAACAGACAAAGGGAGGCGGCCGGCGATAACATACCGGTCTCGACATGAAGCACATCACCCTGATTAACCCCAACACGTCGCGGAAGACCACTGCGATGATGACGGAGATCGCCCGAAAATATCTCCCCGAGGAATTCACCATTGACGGCGTCACCGCCGCCCGGGGCGTGCCGATGATCCTCGACGCTGCGGCGCTTTCGGCAGCAGCGGAGGGCGTTGTAGACATGGGGGTCGCCGCGGCCGGTCGCTCGGACGGGCTGATCGTCAGCGCCTTCGGAGATCCGGGGCTCGAGCGGCTGAGGGAGGTCTCCGGCATTGCGGCCGTCGGCATCTGCGAGGCGAGCATGCTGGAAGCTTCCGCCGGCGGACGGCGTTTCGGCATCGCGACGGTAACACCCAATCTTGTCGGCAGCTTCGCATCAAAGGCCGATGCGCTGGGTATCTCCCCGCTCTTCACGGGCACGCGGCTGACGAGCGGCGACCCGGTCGCCCTCGCCTCCGATCTCGAACGCCTGCATGCGGCACTCGCGGTCGCCGTGCGCGAATGTTTCGAAAAGGATGGGGCGGAAGCCGTCATCATCGGCGGCGGGCCGCTCGGACAGGCGGCCGACGACCTGCGGCGGCAGATGTTTGCGCCGGTGATCGCGCCGATCCGCTCCGCCGTCGAACTTCTCCTGTCCCGTATCGGCGGGCTGCGGACGGCAAATGCGGGGCCACCGCGATGAGCGCATCGCGCCGTCACCGGGATGCTTTTTCTGTTGCACGCCGGAGAACTCCACGCGAAATTCCGCCCCCTGATGTCTCGGAGGAGTTTCCGGTGCCGAAGGATAGATCGTTCCTGTATCGCGTGAGGCAGGCCTTGCCCGATCTGCATCCTGCTGAAAAGCGGCTCGGCGAATTCGTTTGCGACTTTCCGGGCGAACTCGCCAGCTATTCGGCGCAGGAACTTGCGGCCCTTGCACATGTCTCCAAGGCGACCGTCACCCGCTTCATCCAGCACCTCGGCTACCAGACCTATGAAGAAGCGCGCCGCCACGCGCGCGCGGAAAAGCAGACGGGATCGCGGCTGTTCCTGACGGCGGCGGCCGATGCGTCGGCGGCACAGTCGATGCAGGCGCATGTCGCGCAAGGCATCGCCAATCTGGAAGCGACGTTTCTCTCCATTTCCGATGGCCAGATCAGAGCCGTGACCGACGCCATGATGGCGGCCCGCAAGGTCTGGGTGCTCGGCTTCCGAAGCAGCCATCCTTTCGCCTCCTATCTGCAATGGCAGTTGACGCAGGTGATCGAGGAAATTGTCGCGATCCCCGGCACGGGGCAGACTTTGGGCGAACATCTCGTCAGCCTGCGGGAGGAAGATGTGGTGGTCTTCTTCGCCATGCGCCGTCGGATCGCCCAGATCGACACCATTCTCGCACAGATCCGCATGTCGAAGGCGAAGCTTCTTTACATCACCGACGAGGGCGCCGCGTTCGAAACCGGCGCGACCTGGCATTTCCAGTGCCAGACGCTCGCCCCCGGCCCGCTCTTCAATCACACCGCGGTCATGGCGCTATGCCACCTGCTGATCACCCGCTGCCTCGAAAAAGCCGGCGTGGAAGGGCGCAAGCGGCTACGCAACATTGAGGCGCTCAATGAAAGCCTAG
The DNA here is from genome assembly GCF_057784395.1 of Martinezella sp. CNPSo 3957. Lineage (NCBI taxonomy): Bacteria > Pseudomonadati > Pseudomonadota > Alphaproteobacteria > Hyphomicrobiales > Rhizobiaceae > Martinezella > Martinezella sp. CNPSo 3957. The sequence goes on along the minus strand of NZ_JBXSOU010000007.1, from coordinate 254,356 downwards.
AAGAACTCTGATGAAGCTCTTGAATGGATCAGAACCGGCGATCCGGTTGTCACAAAAGTTATGTGTCTGAAATTCCTCAGTAACGGACGTTGACTTTGTCCGCAGGAATGACCGATTTGAGGCCGTGCGCGGTCTGACTGCTTCGCGAACGCAAGATACGAAAGCTGCCGCAGGTTGCGGAAGTCCGATGTCTTAGCGGCTCGTCCTGAACCTTGCGTGGCAAGTCGTGCAGGTCTGCATCATCAAGTGGAAGATGTGCTCGGCAGGAATGGATGCCAGTTGTGCCTTGCTCTGGACGTGAGTCCCGAACGGGCCTCCGCCCATCGCCTCGCCGGGCTTCATCCGCATGCTCTCTGTCATCGCTCCGGGGTTCTCGACAGCAGCCGCCTCTAGCGCCCGCGCATAATCGCGCAGATCGTTCGCCAAAGCGCCGAAGCGTTCACGTTCGGCGCCGATCTCGGAGCTGGCTTTCGAGCCCGGATCATCCAATCCTTGAGCGAAATGACCAGCCAGCACCGTATCGGATCTGGCGCTGATCGCAGCGGCAGCCTTCTCGAATTCCATCGACGAATAGCTGCCGGGCTCGCGGAACATCTCCGCCATGGTTTTCGCAGCGGTTGCCATGGCCTTCATGTCGGCCTGTCGGAGCGCGACGAGGTCTTGCGCTGCAAAAGCGATGGAGGCGACCACGGGGGCGAGAGCCATCAGGCTGAAGAGCGGCACCATTTTGGAAACGATCATGAGAACCCCGCACGTTCGATGGCTTCAATAGAGGCTTTAGCGAAGCCATCACCGCCGTCTGTCTGACGTCCATCCTCTCGGTTGCGAAGCGGGCAAAAAGAGGGCGCCGAGCACCCTTCATCCTAAGTTGTCATTTGACGGGAACTTTCCGCGCAGCGGCGGCAGCCACCACGCAGTCCTGCATGTCGCCAATGATCTGAACGCCACCGGCTTCAGACATCGAAGAAGTTGAAGTGGAACGCGCTGACGCCCATCAAAGCATGTTGTGCGCCGGAGACATCCGCGCCGTTGTAGGTAGCACCATCCAAATACAGATTTCGGTCGGTGGTGGGTGTCCCGCCCCACGCGTCGTTCAGGAACGTCACGCTCGCGTCATGGACACCTTTGTCCCAATCACCCTGCACCACCAAGTGATCTGGCTGGCCAGAGCCGTGAGAAGAGTGCGCCGTTTGTATCCCACCGATTTGTATTCCGTCGACGGTAACCCTGTACTGGGCGTCGCCAAGATAGGCATCCTCGCTGATCGACAAAACGAGTTTGTCCGCTCCGGTACCGATCGTGGTTCCGCCGCTCGCTGGCGGAGGAACGGTTACGGGAGGCGTCGGGGTGGTAGCAGGAGGGTCAGAATATATATTGAAGTGGAATGCACTGACACCCATCAAAGCATGTTGCGCGCCGGAGACATCCGCGCCGTTGTAGGTAGCACCATCCAAATACAGATTTCGGTCGGTGGTGGGTGTCCCGCCCCACGCGTCGTTCAGGAACGTCACGCTCGCGTCATGGACACCTTGGCCCCAATCACCCTGCACCACCAAGTGATCTGACTGGCCAGAGCCATGAGGAGAGTGCGCCGTCTGTATATCACCGATTTGTATTCCGTCGACGGTAACCCTGTACTGGGCGTCGCCAAGATAGGCATCCTCACTGATCAACAAAACGAGTTTGTCCGCTCCGGTACCGATCGTGGTTCCGTCGCTCACTGGCGGAGGAACGGTTACGGGAGGCGTCGGAGTGGTAGCGGGAAGGTGAGAATACACGCGGATATAATCGATCTGTTCTGAAATCGGCGCTTTGGTAATATCCGCATTGTTATTGGGATCGTCCTGCGTGGCCAGATCGGCCAAGAGATACATTGGCCCATGCATATCACTCGGCGTGGCCTTCGTTCCCATAAGCTGGCCATCGACGTAGAAGCCTAGGGTATCGGCATTCCAATCCAATCCATATGTATGAAAACCGGTTGGCTGAGCGAGCTCGCTATAGACCTGCAAATTTTGTTGCCAGTTAAGATTCGCCGCGGCATCGGTCGTATGAATGCCGCTATATATGCCCTTCTCGAAACTTCCATAGTTTTCGACGACGTCAAGTTCCTGCCAGTGCCCGGCGTTATTTGGATCGGCTATCATATTGTCCGGTAGAAGCCAGAACGCGGCCCATGCTCCCGGAAGGTTCGAGAAATCAGCCCGCATCTCGAAGTAGCCATATGTTTGCGAAAAATGCCCCTGCGTCGTGATCAGGCCGGATTCCCAGCTGCCGGGGAAGCCGGACGCGGTGTGGTCGGGCACGGCCGTAATCGTCAACACACCGTCGCTCACTTTGAAGGGATCGTAACCCGACGAAGGGTCAACGAATGAAGAACGACCAAAGCCGATATCGGAATTGGCGTCGTAGCGCCATTGCGGACGGATATCGGCCCAAGTCGTGCCGTTACCTGTCTGAGAAATGCTGCGCGTGTTGAACTCGTCGTCAAACGTCAGTTGGTATTGGGTAAGATCGATCGTAGACATCTCTACCTCCACGACAAATTGGTCCGCTCCGGTTTTCGCCATTGCGTGGACCGCCAACATGCAATGCCAACAAAATGCAAAATACGCGACAATACAGGGGGTACTATATCCCGCTGTCCGATGGCACCCTCGTCAAATTGACGCTGCTGCCTCTCGGCTCATCCCCAAAGGGCTTTAACTCCGCTGCTTATGCGAACAGAAAGTCATGCGCCAGCAGCGCATGCTGACTGTGCACGACCACACCACCCGTACCGAATGCAATCGTGGTGTCGTGCGTAACTGGATCGAACGCTGAGATAATATTGAGCTGGCTGAAGTCTTTGATTCCCAATGCCGAAACGTCAATGTGATCGACTCCCCAATTCGATCCTGGGCCGCAAGCGCCCTGACCAAAATCCTCGATTTTGTCACTGCCGTTACTGGGCTTGAATACAAACGTGTCATTTCCACCTTCGGCGTGGCCGATCATTACCTGTGCATCACCCCACATGTCCTCGTTGCCGTTGCCGCTGATCAGGGTATCGTTGCCGCCGTGGGAATTACCGGACATCTTTTGGGCGTCGCCAATCAGGGTAATAGGCCCATCCGTGTGACGAACCGCAGAGACGTTCAATACGTCGTCGCCTCCATACGCATTGCCTGACATTGCTTGCGCATCACCTACGATCATGTCATTTGCGTTTTGTTGCGCCCTGACGATCAGGCTGTCATTACCACCATGGGCATTGCCCGACATGCTATTGGCGTCGCCATAAGCCAGGACTGCCCCGACGGACGCAACGTTCATGGTATCGTTGCCGCCAATGGCGTGATCGCGGAGATCACCACCTGCATCGCCGTAAAACGTTACGCTGTCTTCAAGGCCTGTATTAAGAACATCATTACCACCATGCGCATGGCCGGACATGTTCTTGCCCGTATCGCCGTAGAATGTAACGAAGCCCTCGGAGCTACTGTCTGTGACTGTGTCGTTGCCGCCGACGGCATGATCCTTCATATTGCCGCCAGCGTCGCCATAGATTGTGAAAGTGCTCTGAAACGCAGAAAGCTGAAACGTATCGTTGCCTCCCGCTGCGTGCCCTGACATATCCTTTCCGGCGTCACCATACATGGCAACCGTGATGTTGGTTTGGCCTGGAGCTACGCTGAAAACGTCGTTGCCGCCTTTCGCGCTGTCAGAGAGGCTTCCTCCCGCGTCCCCATACAAATTGGTCGTAGTACTGCTTGATCCGGTTATCTGGACGAACAGAGAATCGTCGCCACCGATCGCGTGATCAGCGATATTTCTGACGGCATCGCCATAAAAGCTGCCCGAGCCATGTATGGTCAGATTATCGTTGCCGCCTGTGGAGTGATCCAACAGGCTGCCTCCGGCATCCCCATAAAGGATGTTCGTCGAATCCGGCGCTATCAATATATCGTCCGAGCCGATTTGATGGTCGGTTAAATTCGCTGTTGTTATAGGAACTACCTTAATCATCTCGGCCCCTCCAAGCTTAAATGAAATTTAAGCTTGCGACCGAACCCCCCTAAAATCAAGGGTCAAATCAAGCCTGCTTCCTATCCCATTGATCCTGCAGACTAGCTTTTTTCCAGCTGCAGCGAATTGACGGCAGCGATGTAGCGGCGGGGCGCTATTCCTCGCGAAAAGCGCGAGCCATCTGATCGGCCATCGGCTTTGTCAAATAGGTCAGTACCGTTCTATCACCGGTCTGCAAGAAGGCCTCGACCGGCATGCCGGAGACGGGAGTGAGCTTTCCGAGCCGACCCCACTCCTCCTTCGATATGCGGGCGCGAAGGACGTAATAACTTGCATTGGAATGCTGGTCAGTGGTCGGCTCGGCGGAAATCTTAGTGATTTGCGCGTTCAGTTGAGGCGTATCCCGCTGACTGAACGCTGAAAACCTGAGCATGACCGGCTGCCCGATGGTGACCTGGTCGATATCCCGCGGCGAAAGTTTAAGCTCGGCGACAAGTGCGTCCCGATCCGGCACGATCTGCATAATGGTTTCTCCGGGCGATATCACAGCACCCGCCGCATGCACGCTCAGATGGTCGATGATGCCGGCCTGCGGCGCTCTTATGTCGATCCGTTTCAAATCATCCTTTGCGGCCACCAGTCGCTCCATGAATTGCCCGGTGTCGCTCTGCGCCTGACGCAGTTGCTCCGAAACCTCGGCGCTATGATCGTCGTCAACCTGTCCGATTTGCAGTTCCGTCTCGGTCATCTTGCCTTTGGCCTGTGCGATGCTCGAAACGAGATTACCGAGTTCTCCGGTCAGGCTGGCACTCTCGCGTTGCAGCGCATAGACCTTCGCCGCAGGGATGATGCCCTTATCGAACAGCCGCTGAAGGCTGGAAAGCTCCTTGGCGATCAGATCGATCTCCCTGCGCTTGCCATTCTCTTGCGCGACCAGACCGTCCACCTCCTGGCTCAGTTGCTGGATACGCTCGCTCAGCTGTGATTTGCGGCTTTGCCTGGATGCCAATCGGTCTTCGAACAGGCGCGTCTCGCCGGCGATCGTGCGCGAGACTTCATCTTCGTCGGCCCGCGAAAGCAGTTCCGCCGAAAAGGCGATCGCTGGCGCGCCGTCGCGTTCGGCTACCAGCCGCGCGGTCCTTGCGGACAGTTCATCCAATCGTTTTCGTATGATTGCGAGATTGGCGTTCGTTTGCGTATCGTCGAGATGGATCAAAAGTTGGCCAGCATCGACACGATCACCGTTCTTGACTTGAATGTCGCCGACAACTCCCCCTTTGAGATGCTGAACTGATTTTACATAGCTGTCGACCGCAAGCGTTCCGGGGGCAATGACCGCACCCGATATCTCCGTGGTCGCAGCAAGGCCACCGATCACGCCGACAAGCAGGACGATCGTCCCCAACGCCGCAACGGAAAGCCGGCGTATCGAACGCTCGCTGGGTGACGGCTTTTCTGTGCTCATGATCCGGCGTCCTCGCCGGCGACCATCAGGCGGACCGCACTCTGTTTGACCGGTTGCTTCACCGGCTTTCCGAGGACCATGTCCTTAGGTCCAAACGCCTGCAGCCTTCCCGCGGCGATGACCATCAACATGTCGGCCGCCACCAAAGCGCTCGGCCGGTGGGCGATGACCATTGCGATGCCGCCCCGCGCACCGACGCCGAGGAGAGCTTGGGTCAGAGCCGCATCGCCTTCTGCATCGAGATTGGAATTGGGTTCATCCAGCACCACCAAAAACGGATCGCCATAGAGCGCTCGCGCAAGCGCAATGCGCTGCCGCTGCCCAGCAGAAAGCCGAGAGCCCCCCTCCCCGATCATCGTATCGAAGCCCTGCGGCAACTCCACGATCATGTCATAGACGCCGGCAGACTTTGCAGCAGCGACAACCAATTTCGATGAAGGCTGCTTTTCAAAGCGGGCGATGTTCTCGGCAATCGAACCATCGAAGAGGCTGACATCCTGTGGAAGATAGCCGATGTGACGCCCAAGTTCCGAGGGATCCCATTGCGCGAGAGCGGCGTGATCAAGGCGTACCGAGCCGATCGTCGTCGGCCAGAGGCCGGTGACCGCGCGCGCAAGCGACGACTTTCCCGAGGCGCTGGGACCAATGACACCCAATATGGTCCCGGCCGATATATCAAACGAGATGTTACGAAGGATGAGTTCACGGCTTCCCGGAGAGGCGAGGCTCAGACCGTCCACCGTCAATTTTGATCTGGGTGCCGGCAAGCTGATGCTCCGCTCTCCGGCAGGCAGGATTTCAAGCAGTTTGACAAGGCGCAACCAGCTTTGCCGGGCGGCAACGAAGGCCTTCCATTGGCCGATAGCAAGCTCCACCGGTGCGAGGGCCCGGCTGACCAAGATCGAGCTTGCGATCATGATGCCACCCGTCGCTTCTTGCCGGATAACGAGGACTGCGCCAACCGCAAGCACGGCAGACTGAAGCATCATGCGAAGGATGCGGGAGGTGGTCGTCAGGATTCCAGTTACGTTGGCGGCGGCAAGTTGATTTTCGAGATAGGCGCCGTTCAGATCGGCCCATCGTTCCGCCATCCGACCGACGAAACCCATTGCGACAACCGCTTCCCAGTTTCGTCGTGCACCTTCAGCAAAGGCAAGGCGCGCTGCCGACTGTTTGGCCGCCTCGGCTGCCGGACGTTGCGACAATATCTCGGCAAGAACGGTCAGAACGATGAGGACGATGGCGCCGCAGGTCGCGGTCAGCCCAATCCAGAAGTGGAAAAGAAAGCACAATCCGAGATAAAGCGGTATCCATGGCAGGTCGAACAGGGCGATCGGACCGGTACTGGAGAGAAAAGACCGAACTCTGTCCAGATCGCGAACCGACTGCATTCCATCGCCTGTCACCGGCATTACTTGTGGTTGAAGCACCAGCGAGGCAAAGACCTTACCGTTCATCCGCTCGTCCAGCGCCACGCCAACGTGCGCCAGGAGCATCGAACGCAACAGCTCAAGAGCGCCGTGAAACACGAAAAGGGTTGCAGCGATGATCGCAATACCGACCAGTGTCGAAAGGCTGTGACCGGGAATGACCCGGTCGTAGACCTGAAGCATAAAAAAGGAACCTGTCAGGGCCAGTACGCTAATCACGGCACTCGTAATCGCGATGCTGAAGAACGCCTTTCGAAGGGACGTCAGCACCGCCATCAGAAATGTTCGAGGCAATTTTTTCGACGGAAGAGCCATGTAGCTTCAGTCCTTCATTTATCGCCGCCCGAGGATAAATATCGAAATTGATTAATATTACGAAACTACATGTATATCTATTCACAAATACAGCAAAATATCCAATTCTTATTTGTATATACAACTTCGAAGTCGATCTGAAGCGCAACACAACTCCGCGCGCGACTCGCCACTTCTACTGGAAGCGACACTTTTGAGATGAAAAGTGGCGGCCACTCTGGTGCACAAGTCTATCAAGCAGTGGCTGACATGGTGATGCTCCGCTGCAGGCAAGCGCGTTCGGAAATGATCTAAGCTCTTGAAGGGAATCGAACCGCCGACCACGGTATAAAATCGCTTTCAAAACAGCGGGATCTAGTTCTGATCGATGTAGGTTGCCGCGTGCTTCCTACGATGGCGAAGGCACCGCCAAGCGACGAACGGAGCGATCGCCGACATAGCAAATTTCCAACCGAGCCTTTTGTTCTTTCCAGTTGGACGGCCCTCTTTCCGAGAGACATCATGCTCGCCCTCTTATCGCTTGGAACGACCTAGCTTCGCCAGTAGGATCAGTCTGCTCTCGTGCACGCAAGGCTTCACCAGTTCGAGGACAGTGGCCAGAATCAAGGCATCTAAGACGTTCAGGAAGTGTCATCAACCGTCTAGCCTCCAACGACAGAAGCCTCGCCATCGCGTGGCACCGCTGGGAGCAGATCATGATACGACTTAAAGAACTTGCCATCGAAGCTCATGGGGGCCTCCAGCGCTGGCGGCAGTTCGAGCAGGTCTCCGCCGATCTTATTCAGGGAGGCGTTTTGTGGCCGCTGAAGGGCCACCCACAGACGCTCGAGCGCACGACCGTTACCGTCGGGCTCAAGAAGGAGTGGGCTTCGCACGCTCCGTTCGGCGGCGGCAAACGACGCTCCCGCTTCGAGCCGAACCGCGTCGTTCTGGAAACGGAGGATGGAACGGTTCGCGAGGAATTGCTTGAGCCGCGGGCAAGCTTTGCCGGTCACACCCTGCAAACGCCGTGGACGGAACTGCAACTCGCCTACTTCGCCGGTTGCGCTATGTGGACCTATCTGAACATGCCGTTCCTGCTGGCTTGGCCGAATGTCGAAACGGAAGAACTGGAGCCTTGGCCGACCGACGGCGGCGACTGGCGCCGCCTCGCGGTGCGATTCCCTATCGGAATCGCAACACACAGCACCGTGCAGACGCTCTATTTCGATGCGGACGGGTTGCTGAAGCGTCATGACTATGATGTCGAGATCTCAGGCAACACGCCCGGCGCGCACATCATTGAGGATTATGCGGAAGTATCAGGTATCAAATTTCCGACGAAACGCCGCATCTATGCCCGCCAGCCCGACGGGAGCTTCGGCACCGACCCGCTTGTCGTCTCGATCGATCTCTCAAACATCCGCCTCAGCTAGTTTCATTGGCCCTGGCACGTTGAACCGGACGCCGAGTGGTGCTTCGCTTTACGCGCCGTTCTGCGTGGCGTTGTTTGAAACCGACTACGGAGAGACGGTCTCCGAATATGATCGCCCTTCATCGCTGTTTGGTCAGTTGGGCGGCGCACATGTCCACGAGGTGGGGCTCTATATCGATCGTGAACTCGAAGCTGTGCTGCTTAGGGCGGCCGGCTAAAGGGCGGCGAGCGGCCCAGCGTCGTTGCGAATCGCCCTCGGGACCTCCCCGTGCACGCGCACAAAGGCGAGGCGCATCCGCTCCCTGTTCGCGAACCCCGCCTCGCGGGCGATCACCTCGATCGGCAACCGGCTCTGCTCCAGCATCATCTTGGCGGCCTCGACCCTGAGCGCTTCGACCGCCTTTGCCGGCGTTGTGCCGGTCTCTGCACGAAAGAGCCGCGTGAACTGGCGGGGACTGAGGGCTGCAGCTTCGGCAAGATCGTCGATCGTCAGGCTTCGGGCGAGGTTCTGGCGGGCGAAGTTCAGCGCGCGCTGAATTCTGTCCTCGTTGGTGCCGAGGTCCAGCAACGCGGAATGCTGGGACTGCCCGCCCGATCGGCGATGGTACATGACCATTCCCTTCGCGACCGACCGGGCGACTTCTGTCCCATGGTCGCGCTCGATCAGGCCAACGACGAGATCCGTTCCCGCCGTCATGCCCGCCGATGTCCAGATCGGGCCGTCCGCGACGTAGATCTTGTCCATGTCGACCTGACAGCTCGGAAACCGCTCCTGCAGGGTCTGGGCATAGCGCCAGTGTGTCGTGGCGCGACGGCCGTTCAGCAAGCCGGCATCTCCCAGGATGAACGAGCCGAGGCAGATGGCGGCGACGCGGCGGGCGTCGCGCGCAGCAACTCGAAGCAGCCGGACCAGGCCCGGCGAAGACGTCGGTATCTCGAGACCCGCGGCGACGATCAGCGTGTCATAGGCCGCGTCGTCGAAGGGGTCCGTCATAACCCGCATGCCGGCACCCGAGGCGACCAGTCCTCCTTCTTCCGAGAGGACACGCACGTCGTAGAGCGTTTCACCGGCTTGCTTGTTGGCCACGTCGAATGCCGCAACGGCCCCGAAGCAGACAGGTTGGAAACTGGGGCAAAGGACAAGGCCGATCTTCATGCTTACTCCGTGATGTTTGCTTTCCGTGCATAAATAATTGTTCTGGCGACACTTCGCCATGTTCATGGCTGGAATGATGGCATCTACGTCCTGTCGGCTTGGAGAGGCCGCTGATAGCGCTTTGACAAAGTATCAGACGCTGGAGTTTTTCATGTCGCGCCATCCGACAACATACATCGCCGTCCAAGCTGTCGCGCCGGGACAGCTCGAACTGACGCAAAAGCCACTTGTCGATCCCGCCGTCGGGCAGGTCCGTCTGCGCGTCGAAGCCTGCGGGGTTTGCCACTCCGACGCCGCGACGGTCGAAGGGGTCTTCCCCATTCAATGGCCGAGGGTGCCGGGCCATGAGGTGGTCGGCGTGATCGATGCCGTCGGCAGCAACGTTGAGGGCTGGAGGCTCGGGCAGCGTGTCGGCGTCGGTTTCCTCGGAGGTAGTTGCGGACATTGTGCGGAGTGCCGCGGCGGCGATCTCGTCAACTGCCGGAACCAGGAATTCACCGGCATTCATCATGACGGGGGCTACGCGCAATACATGCTCGCACGCGCCAGCAGTCTCGTGTCGATCCCCGACGGCCTCGCCTCGGAGGACGCCGCTCCGCTGCTCTGCGCGGGGCTGACGACCTTCAGCGCGCTGCGCAACTCTCCCGCACGCGCCGGCGATCTCGTAGCCGTAATCGGCATCGGCGGGCTCGGGCACCTTGCGGTGCAGTTCGCCCGGCGCATGGGCTTCGAGGTCGTGGCGATCGGGCGCGGACCGGACAAGGGTGGTCTCGCCGAAAAGCTCGGCGCGCATCATTATATCGATAGCTCCGCCATCACGGTTGCTTCGGCGCTGCAGGATCTTGGGGGTGCGCATCTCGTTGTTGTTACCGCGTCGGGTGGTAGGGCCGTGGCCGACGCGGTTAAGGGGCTTAGGCCGCGCGGACGGATCATCGCGCTTGGCGCATCTCCCGAACCCGTGGATATCGCAACCTCGGACCTCCTGTTCGGTGGGCGCTCTGTCGAGGGCGCCTTAACCGGCGACCCCGCAACCGCCGACGCCACATTGCGTTTCAGTTCGCTCGCTGACGTCAGCGCCATGATCGAGACGATGCCGCTGGAACACGCGCCAGAAGCCTATCGCAAGATGATGGCGGGAGAAGCCCGCTTCCGCATCGTCCTCACCATGTAGATGCGCCAATCATACAGATCGACTTTGCCTCGGGTGAGGCAGCTCACAAAGGAACAATCATGTCACTCGAAACCGCAAGAACAGAATACTTGAACGTCGGCGACGTCCGCTTCGCCTTCAGGCGGCTTGGCCCGCCAGCCGGGACACCACTTATCCTACTGCAGCACTTCACCGGGACGATGGATGCTTGGGATCCTGCGGTGGCGAACGGCCTTGCCACAACGCGGCCCGTTATCGCCTTCAACAATCTCGGTATCGGCACCTCGACTGGTCGGACGCCCGACACGGTGGAACAGATGGCGGCCGATGCGGCGACGTTCATACGCGGCCTCGGCCTGAGCAAGGTCGATCTTCTCGGCTTCTCCCTGGGCGGCATGCTCACCCAGGTCCTCGCCGTGCAGTACCCAAGCCTGATCCGTAAGATCATCATCGCCGGTGCGGCGCCCCGTGGCGGCGAGGAGCATCTCCTCGCCGTGGTGGAGGACGCCTTCGCGAAAGGCGCGCCGGATGTGCGCCTGCCCTTGTTCTTCACGCCCTCGGAAGAAAGCCAGCGCGCCGGCAAAGCCTTCGTGGCCCGCGCCACGGCTCGCACGCAGGACCGCGACCCGGACAACGGCGACGATGTCAGCGAGCCCCAGGCCAAGGCGATCATCGGCTGGTGCGCGGCAAAGGATGAAGGCGATACGACGCTGCGCGCCATCGCCCAGCCGGCGCTGATCGTGCATGGCAGCGACGACACGATGTTCCCGAGCATCAACGCCTACAACATGTTCAAGGCGATGAAGAATGCGCAGCTCGTCCTCTATCCCGACTCAGGCCACGGCGCGCTGTTTCAGTACCCGGAGATCTTCGTTGCCCACTGCCACACCTTCCTGGACGCCTGAGGAGATCCACCTATGCAAGACCTTAAGCAGGCGGTGATCGACGCGCATGGCGGCCTCGAACGGTTCCGGCGGTTCTCCTTTTTGACGGCTAAGCTCCACCAGTTCGGCGTTCTCTGGGACCTGAAGGGCAAGCCTGGCACGCTCACTCACGCCAATGTGCGCGTGAACCTTCGGAAGGAGGAGGTGTCACACTGGCCGTTCCGTCCGACCCAGAACCGCTCACATTTCACACCGGACGAGGTGACGATCGAGACGCCGGAAGGTGAGGTTGTCGAGAAGCTCTCGCGGCCGCGCGCGAGCTTCGATGGGTTCGCGATGGAGACGCATTGGAGCGATCCGCAACTCGCCTATTTCGCGGGCTACACGATGTGGACCTATCTGACCTCTCCTTTCCTTCTCGCACTTCCGGGCGTCGTGGCAGAGGAAATAGCACCCTGGTCAGAGCAAGGCGAGACGTGGCGCCGGCTGCGGACGACCTTTCCGGCGACAATCGCGACCCACAGCAGAGAGCAGACTTTCTACATCGGTCCGGACGGACTGATCCGGCGCCATGACTATGAGGTTGAGATCCAGGGCAACAACACGGCCGCCCGCTATCTCCTCGAGCACGTGACCGTGGAGGGCATCGTGCTGCCGTCCAAATTCCGGGTCTATCCCCGCGGTCCGGACAACGGGCCGGCCGCAGAGCCCCTCATCGTCGGGGTAGATCTCTCCGACTATCGCTTCGAGTGAAGTCGCTACCTCGGCAGTGACTGACCTCTTATAATGCGAAATGGCATTTAAGCACTTGAATAAGGAATCGAGCCTTAATTCCTGCCGCCTAGGTTGAGCATGCAGCCCAGGACCTGCGATGACTCATCCATCGTGGCAACCTGCGGCTCAATCGACCCGAAACCAGCCGAGATGACCGAGTAACGTTGCGGTGCCGTTAAGGGCAGAAACTTCTCGCCAAATGAAGGCAACCACGAAAGTGCCAGACGACAATGTGTCATATGCCCGTCTCTCGATCGCCAATTCGCGTTGAGGCCGAAAAAGGGTTGGGGCCGTCCAAGTTGGATTGGATCAGGTCCGCAGCGATCATCCCTCCTCTGCCGTTGAGATGGATGCCGTCGCTATGAAATTTCCAACCGTTCAACCGCCCGATTTCATCGGGAGACATCCCCAGCACCATCGCACGAAACGCATCGCGGTACATCGATAGGAACCGAAGGGTCGTAAGCGCCCGGCCCGGATCGGCCGCGATGGCAGCCCGGAAGGTCTCGAACATCGGGATGTACTCGACGGTTTCATCGCAAGCGATGCGTTGGATACTTGCGCTTAAGTCGCGGATTGCGGAGTTGAGCGCAGCCTGAAAAGGATGATGGGATGTAGGCGATTCCCCGATCGGCACGAGAGAGCATACGGCCACGCGGGCGCCGCTGGACTTCAGCCGTCGAACGAGCCTCTCAAAGCAGTCGTCAAACCGCGTCTCGGTCGCAGGCGTGGATGCAAACTTCATTATTCGGAAAAGTCGTCGTGCCTTAGGCGATACCATCGCCAGGGCATCGTTACCGCCGACCCAAACAACGATGCGGTCCGGTGTGCTCGCCAGAACGCTGTCCACGCGCTTCAGGGCATCGTTTGCCAAATCGCCGCCAACGCCGAAGTTGAGAAATTTGAACCGTGCGTTGCGCGGCCGTCGAGATAGTTCGCCAATCCAATCGAATGCCTGCCCTTTGCCAGCGGTGCTGCTGGAGCCGAGGCAGGCCACCGTTTCAAGCACCGACGATCCCCTCATCCTGCACCCGTGACATCCTGAACAAGAACAAGGCGCCGAAAATCCCGATGTTCGCGCTGACTATAGCGGACAAAGCGACATCGCGCCCGCTCGCGCCGGAGCGATCGGAACCGTTCGGCGTTGGTGTTCACCAGAGCAATCCGTACTGCTGGGCGAGGCCGTACAGCGACCAGACGAGCAAGACTGCGATCACCACCAACTCCTTCCAGGGACGGCTGGGCCGCGCCTGGATCGCGTACGACATGATCTTGATCGGCGAGGAAGGAGGCTCCGGCGCCTCCTCATTGGAAAGCGGGACGGAGAATTGATGGAAGTAGATTTGGATGAGGGTCATCCCGACGAGCAAGCCTGTGAGGAAGCTCACATGGTCAGCGCCCCGAAGGTCGAGCAGTACCGCGAGCACAATGGCAAGCACGAGGAGAAAGGCATCGGCCGTCTTGGTGGCGCTCGCCTTGCCCGCATACGCGCGATCTAGGGCCATCCGGCGACTGCGATAGCTGAGCGCGAAGAAGAAGCCGAACTTCGCCAGGGCCTGGAGGGAATAGACAGCCAGAAGGATTGCGAGGACTTTCGCCACCATTTTTCGCCTCCGATGTTGACGCACCGACTTACGATACGTTACTGTAGCGTAACTTTGGTTTGGATCCTTGTCAATGTGCGCATCCTCCAGCATCGGAACCGGCCGCCCCCGCAGCCCCGAGGTCGATGCCGCGATCCTTGATGCAGCGTTGGCGCTATTCATCGAGGGCGGCCTCAGCGCGGTTAGCTTCGAGCAGATCACACAACGGTCCGGCGTCAGCAGGACCGCGATCTACCGCCGCTGGTCTTCCAGAGAAGAAATCCTCGCGCGAGCTCTGGGCCGTCTTCGCGAGGAGGCGGAGGCCACATTCGCCGACTGGGCCGAGCGGCCGATTTCAGAGGTGATGGACTGGTTCGTCGAGAACGTGCCGCGTCAGATGCTCAACCCCCTCTATCGGGGCCTTTCGCGCAGCGTGCTGGCCCTGGGCGAAAAATCAGAGCTGAAGGCAATTTATTCCGAGGCCGTCCTGCGTCCACGCAGAGCGGCCTTCTCCAACATGATCCGGCGCGCTCGTGCCACTGGCGCTCTTTCGGGTGGTCTCGATCCGGAACTGATCCAAGACATGCTGACCGGCGCTCTGCTCCATCAGATCCTTCTCGAGCCTGCGGACCAAACGGAGGAGCAGCTCAGAGACTACATCATTCGGCTCTTAACCGGCTTAGGACTGCTTCAAAAATGAGCGAACGAATCCAACGACGTCGTGGACAGACAATGAGAGCAACGGCGCTCGGTATATGATTTTCCCCGGAGCTTTGCATTCTCGCATCGCTTGCAATTTTGGCCAGACATCTCGACGTACCGGGCTTGGTGCAGGTGCTACTTGGGCTCGCGTTCTGTGTGACGGGCGCTGCCGTCTGGGGCATGTTCCTCTCGACTGCCTCCGCGGCAGCTCCCGAATGACGACGCTGCTTCGAGCCTAGGAAAGCGCCCGGTCCCTGGCCGTCCAATGCGGTTTAAACCCGACGACAATGGCCAAACGACGCAAGCGGACCACAATGGTCGATTCGCCGATGGAGACGGAGACAGACTTAGTCATCGGTTTGGTCTTACGGCTGCCACGCCTTCACCAGATCGAGAAGGCCTGGGAACCGGGTATCGAGGTCTTCAGCGCGCACCCGGCTACGGCGCTCAAGCCCATATTGCCGTTGCCGAATCAAGCCCGCCTCCCGCAGTGCCTTGAAATGATGGGTCAGCGAGGACTTCGGCCGGTCGAAACCGAACCATCCGCAGGTGTGGTCATAGGCTTCCGACTCCAGAAGCAGCTTTCTGACGATGGTGAGACGCAAGGGATCGGCGAGCGCTCCCATGATGATATCGAGGCGCAAATCCTCTGCTGACGGCTCAGGCAGCGGCGCCGGGAGATCGGTGGGAATTGAGTGGTGGGTGTCGGTGGTCGAAAGGGCCATGGCAGCTCTCATAGCACGTCAGTACGATTCCTGTCGAATTAATATGTACGACTTCCATCGAACTATGGTAAGTACGACTAAAATCGTACTGACAAATGGAGTCTGCCCATGTCGTCTCTTAACCCCGCCCACACTGTCCACTCAGCCTATGAGAACGCCGCCCATCCGCCTTGGCGTATGTGGATGGCCGCCTGGATCATCACCGCCGTCTTCATTCTCTCGAATTCGGCGACACCGCTCTATGTGCGGTGGCAGGCTGCGATTGGCTTCTCATCAGCCACGCTGACCGTTATCTTCGCCGCTTACATTCTTGGCCTGCTATTGACGCTGCTGGTCGCCGGGCAGCTCTCCGATCGTTACGGGCGCAAGCCCGTCCTTGTCCCGGGACTCGCGGCCGCACTCGTCGCCTGTGTGCTCTTCGCCAGCGCCCATTCGGTGGCGATGCTGATCGCCGCGCGCTTCCTATCGGGTGTAGCTGTTGGCGTCGTAGTGTCGGCGGGCATGGCGGCGGTGGTCGATCTCGGCGGACCAGAACGCAAACGGCAAGCCTCGCTGATCGCGTCCGTCTCCATGGTTCTCGGGGCTGGCCTCGGGCCGCTGCTCGCCGGCGGCATCGCCCTCTTGCTGGCGGCACCGGTGATTCCGATCTTTGCCGTCGAGCTTGCCGTACTGCTGAGTGCATTAGCCGCGATCCTGATCCTGCCACTGAAGCATCACGGCACAAAGGCCGATCATGGCTGGCGGCTGCATCTGCCGAGCGTGCCGCGCGCCAATCATCGCCATCTTCTGTTGGGTATTGCGGTCTTTGGGCCGGGTATCACCGCGACGTCCTTTGTGCTGGCACTCGGCCCCTCGCTGCTGTCGCATCTGCTCGGTGTCACCAGCCCATTGATCGCCGGCGGCATGGCCTGCGCCATGTTTCTTACGGCGACCGGCGTCCAATTCGCCGCCCGCCGATTTTCCGTGCGCACCATTTTCCTATGCGCCGCCGCGGCAACGATCCTGTCCATGGCAGGCATCGCGCTGGCGGTGATCTCGTCTAATGTCGCCGCCCTGATTGTCGCAGCACTGCTTGCTGGCAGTGGACAGGGCCTCGGGCAGCTCGGCGGCCTGACGCTGATCGGACTGCACGTCCCAGGCAATCATCGGGCGGAGGCAAACGCCGTTCTCAATATCGGCGGCTATATCCCGGCCGGGCTGATGCCTGTCGCGACCGGCTTCGTCATCGATAGGGCGGGTCTTTCCCTTGGTTCGACAGGATTTGCGGTGGTGCTTGCTATTGTAGCTCTTCTGGGTGGCATGACCGTTTTCCATAAGCTTGCAAGGGACTGACATGGCCTGCGTTGGAGGACGGATAAGTAATGGAAAGGAGGTGGGCCGCAATCAGCTTCGGGGTATCCCGGAGCTTCGAGGGACAGGGCCACCGAAGCCGGCGTCCGCTCGGATTTTATTTTTCGACTAGATCAGGCCACCACACGATCGTGGAACCGACGATCCAGATCATACCGTATTCGGCCTACGTTGTTACACGCCCCGGTGCCACACTCAGCGACTTTGTCGTACGAATTCCCGGCTGGTCCAACGTCATCACCACGCGTTAGGAGAGAATTGTATCCTTAGCAAATGTCGCCGTCTTGGTAGCCGCTATCTTGCGATCGGCGAGGCGATGTGGTTCAGCCTCCCTTATAGCAACCAGAGCGCTTGCCATGATGTAATTAGCTGCTCTCCGACGATGTCGTCGGTCATTTCAGGTTAATGAAGCCGCCTTTTTCGGGTTAGGCGCAAGCGCCAGCCGGCCACAGGTCCGCCCTCCCCAGCCGACCCTCGCATGCCCAGAGCGACAAACACGAGGCCCGGATTGAGGAGCTATAGTCTGGACTGGCGTCGAACAGATCTTCCTCGCTCGGCCCCTGGTGATCGCTTGACGCAACTTGGCCAAGAACATATAAAGACATAAAGAATCCTTTATGTGATGGCTTTCATGACGATTGATATTGGGAATTTATCCCTTTTTTGGATTGCTGCGGTACTTCTGCTTGGGTCGCCCGGCCCAGCCATTGCGGCGCTTATTGCTGTTGGCAAGAACCGGGGATTTCTCCAGGGTTTGCGCTTCTACGGCGGCCTGCAGCTTGGTCTGGCGATTGCCGCCGGTGCGAGCGCGGCCGGCCTCTTTTCCATATTCGCCGCCATTCCGGGTGCCACAAAGGCGATGATGTTCATCGCAACCGCCTATCTGCTCTATCTCTCTTACAAGATCGCTTTCGCACCGGTTGGAGCGAGTGAAACAGAGAGCCGAACGAACTTCGCCTCGACGGTGGCCGGCGGAGCGTTCCTTGGCGTGACAAATCCCAAGGCCTATATCGCCTTTGCGTCGCTCATGGCATCGTACTCGATCGTCCGGCTCGACACCGTTGCTGACATGTCGATCAAATGGATCGTCTGCGTTGCTGTCATGGTCGTCGTCGACCTTGCCTGGCTCTGGGCTGGCGTCGCCCTTGGTCGGGCCAACCTCAAGCCAGCGACAGAGAGAGCAGTTAATGTCCTCATGGGCGCCACGATCCTGGCCACTGTATTGATGGCCATTCTGTGAGCGGCGCACTTGCCCGCAAATCATAAGGGTAAGGAGATGGCGCCTGCCGCAGGTCATAAGGCGAACCGAAGCTTCCCCTATGAAGCTGTAAAGGTTCTGTCGCAACACGGTATCGAGATGGTCCATATGATGCACAAACGGCAGGCGAGGTTCGCCGACAATCCACGCCCGTCAATCGCAGAGCAATTCCGAACTTATTGCCGCTTGAGCCCCAGTGCATGGCTCCGCATCCGTGACCTCAATATCGTTTTGCGACAGAACCGCAATTTGCGATACCGGTGTCATCGACATACTCGTGACCGATAAGTTTACGGCTGAGCGATTGATCAGCGCCTGATTTTCCGGGGCGCGAATAGCGATAGAAAAGAGGGAAAGTTGCATGATTGTAAGCGATGGGTGACCGACCGATGCCCGCAGCGGGATCGGGAGCCCTCCTCTTGGCGGCCGAAAGGGTGATTAGGTCTATGTCGGGGGGTGTAAAGGGGCTTCGATGCCAAGGATGCAGCCCACCTTAGGAAGGCTCTCGACAGCCTGAAAGCCAGCCAGCGGCCGACGCGGGTCTGTATGAACTGCAGCCCCGACGCAGTGCGCCAGCGACTCCGTGCGTTTTCGGTTGCTTTTCATGGTCCTGATTGCCGTCGTCGCAGTCGTTGCCTTCATTGCGCAGTAAGAGTGCCGGCCAGCACTAGCAGAAGACATGTGCGGCGTCAGGATCGAACTCCAGATGCACATTGTCGCCACGGCTCAAGCCCGAGATGGCTTCATGGCCGAAGGGCAGACGCACGGACAGGGTTTCGCCGGCGGCAATCCGCGTGGTCACATGCACGTTGTTGCCGAGGAAAGTGATATCATTGACCGTCGCGCTGAGGCCCTTGCTCACACCCGCCTCGCGCCCGAGCCGGATGCGCTCGGGCCGCAGCATCAATGCCGCCTTACTGCCCGACATCGGCCGGCCGTGAACCGGGATGCTGTCGAAGACGGTCTTGTCACTGAGCGAGATCGTCGCCTGGCCATTGTCCGAGGACAGCAGTTGGCACGAAATGAAATCGCTGTCGCCGATGAATTCGGCAACGAAGCGGGTTTTCGGATTGGCGTAAAGTTCCGGCCCGGTGCCGATCTGATCGATGATGCCTTTGGAGAAGACGGCGATACGATCGGACAACCGCAGGGCCTCTTCCTGGTCGTGAGTCACATAGAGGATCGTTACTTCGGTCTGCTCGTGGATCCTTTTGATCTCGTGCTGGATCTCTTCGCGCAATTTCTTGTCGAGCGCCGACAAGGGCTCGTCCATGAGAAGCACCGGCGGATCATAGGCGAGCGCCCTTGCAAGGGCGACGCGCTGCTGCTGGCCGCCCGACATTTGCGCGGGCTTGCGGTCTTCGAAGCCTTCGAGCCGGACAAGGCGGAGCATTTCCCTGACCCGGCTGTCGACCTCTGCCTTGGACTTGCGGCGAACCTTCAGCGGAAATGCTATATTCTCTCCGACAGTCAAATGCGGAAACAACGTATAGCGCTGGAACACCATGCCGATATTACGCTTGTGCGATGGCGTCGACAGTAGCGTCTCGCCGTTCAGCAGGATATCGCCCTTGGTCGGGTTCTCGAAACCGGCGAGGATATAAAGCGTCGTGCTCTTGCCCGAACCCGAGGGGCCGAGAAA
Organism: Martinezella sp. CNPSo 3957; assembly: GCF_057784395.1. Classification (NCBI taxonomy): domain Bacteria; kingdom Pseudomonadati; phylum Pseudomonadota; class Alphaproteobacteria; order Hyphomicrobiales; family Rhizobiaceae; genus Martinezella; species Martinezella sp. CNPSo 3957. The sequence goes on along the minus strand of NZ_JBXSOU010000007.1, from coordinate 234,500 downwards.
GGTCAGAAACTCGCCGCGCCTGACCTCGAGATTGACGTCGTGGACAGCGACGACGGGGCCGTATTCCTTGCGGATGCCTTTGATCTTCAAGAAAGATTCGCTCATGATTTCAGAACCTTGCGTACGATCGCGGCCAATGTCATCAATATGACCGTCAACAGGATGAGAAGAGTGGAAGCGGCGGCGACGACCGGGGTCAGATCCTGCCTGAGCGTCGCCCAGACCTTGACCGGCAGGGTTTGCAGCGTCGGGCTCGCCATGAAGATCGCCACCACCACCTCATCCCACGATGTCAGGAACGAGAAGACGGCGGCCGAGAACAATCCGTGGCTGATGGCCGGCAGCGTCACCCTGATCTTCGCCTCGAGCGGAGAGGCGCCGCAAAGTACGGCGGCATCCTCGATCGATTTGTCGAAGCCCTCAAGCGCGCCGGAGATCGACAGAATGGAAAATGGCAGCGCCAGGACAAGATGAGAGAGGACGAAGCCGATCAGAGTGCCCCCCAACCCGATCCGCAGGAAGAACGCATAAAGCGCCACGGCGAAGACGACGACGGGGAGGATCATCGGCGTCAGGAACAGAGCCTTCAATGCATCGCGAAACAGGAATTTTCCGCGCACGAGGCCGAAGGATGTCACAAGGCCGAGCAGCACCGAAAGCACCGTGACGATCGCCGCGATCTTGAAGCTCGTCCAGGCCGAAGCCAGCCATTGCGGATCGGACAGCAGTTCCGTGTACCAGCGCCATGTCCAGCCCGGCGGCGGAAAGATCAGCCATTGCGACGAGCCGAACGACAAGGCCGCGATGAACAGGATCGGCATCAGCAGGAAAGCCGCGGTCAGGACGGTGATGGCGAGCAGCACATATTTCCACCAGCCGAGGCGATCGAAATTCAGCAGCATCTCAGCGTCCTCCCATATTCTGGGCGCCGAAGAGCCGCAGCTGGACGGCATAGAGCGTCAGGGTGACGACGAGCAGGATGAAGGCTGCTGCGCCGCCCATGCCCCAATTGACGAGGGATTGCACGAATTGCGCAATGAGTTCGGCGAGCATCATGTTGGCGGTACCGCCAAGCAGCGACGGGGTCACGTAGTAGCCGAGCGACATGACGAACACCATCAAGGCCCCCGCCATCATGCCGGGAGCGGCAAGCGGTAGCAGAATGCGAGTCAGGCACTGCAGACGACTAGCGCCGCAGAGCGCTGCCGCCTGCAGCACGGCCGGATCGACCTTTTTGATGACGCCGTAGAGCGGCAGAATGATGAAGGGCAGCATGATATAGGTCATGCCAATCGTCACGCCTGTGAGGTTATTGACCAGGGCAAGCGGCTTATCGATCAGACCCATGCCGATGAGCATCTTGTTGATCAGTCCCGTGCGCTGCAAAAGCACCATCCAGGCATAGGTTCGCGCCAGCAGGTTGGTCCACATCGACAGCAGCAGGATCGCAAAGACGATGGAAGACCAGCGCGAAGGCATGATCGCCAGCGTCCATGCGACAGGAAAACCGATCAGCAGCGACAAGACGGTCACGACGCCCGACACGATGAATGTATTGCCGAAGATCTTCAGATAGGTTTCGGAGCCCAACAACTCTGCATAATTGCCAAAGCCGAATGCCGGCTCCATCACGCTGCGCAAAAGCAGCGCGATGACCGGAAAGATGAAAAAGATCGCGACGAAAGCGAGAGCCGGCGCCACCTGGGCAAATCCGGTGGGCCTTGCCGCCTTGCGCGCCGGTGCGGCCTTATCCGCAACGTCTATGTATGTCGACATGGCAACCCTTTCCCACCACGGGCGCCGACGGGCAGCGAGCGCTACTCGCGGGCCTGGACCTCGCATTGCCCCACCGCGGAGATTTTTCCGCGGTGGTCTGGTCATCTCCGCCGCTTATCGCGCCTGCCAGGCGTACCACTTCTTGCCGATGGCATCCCGGTTTGCGGCCCAATAGCTCATATCGGCGTTGACCTGGCTCGCCGTCTGCTGGTCGGGCAAGGTCTTGGCCGTCTCCGGATCCATCAGTTTCGCCGAGCCGAGATTGATCGGCGCATATCCGGTTGCCTTCGCTAGATCGGCCTGCGGCTGTGCCGAGGTCGCAAGCGCGATGAACTTCATCGCCGTTTCGAGGTTCGGCGCACCCTTCGGGATGACAAGGGAATCCGCTGCCGTAATGTTCTGACTCCATGACGTCTCCGTCTTGACGCCGCTATTGGCAAGCGCCGTCATGCGGCCGTTCCAGAGACTGCCGAAAGGTGCCTCGGCCGACGCCAGCAGCTGCTGCGATTGCGCGCCGCTCGACCACCAGACGATATCCGACTTGATCGTATCGAGCTTCTTGAAGGCGCGATCGAGATCGAGCGGATAGAGCTTGTCGGCGGGAACGCCGTCGGCGAGCAGTGCGGCTTCGATGACGCCGGGCGCGGACCATTTGTAGAAGGTGCGCTTGCCGGGAAACTTCTTGCTGTCAAAAAGATCCGCCCAGGTCTTCGGGCAGGCGCTGACGGCATCGGCGTTGCATCCGATGACGAAGGAATAATAGAAGCTTCCGACCGAATAATCGCTGACGAAACGCGGATCGAGTTTCGATTTATCGATGACGGAAAAATCCAACTTTTCGAGCAGGCCTGCCTTTCCAGCCTGCGCGGCATAATCGCCCTCGACGTCGACGACGTCCCAGCTCACTTGGCCGGCTTCGACCATCGCTTTCAGCTTGCCATAATCAGTCGGGCCGTCCTGCATGACGCCGATGTTGGTTTTGGCCGTGAACTGGTTGGCCCAGGCAACTTTCTGCGCATCCTGCGTCGTTCCTCCCCAGCTTGTAAAGACCATGGTCTCGGCCTTGGCGGGCATGGATGCGGCTATCATTGCGGCAAAGGCCGCGAGTGCAATTCTTGCTTTCATGTTCCCTTGTCCTTGTTTTTAAGTTCTTAGAGGCATGCCTTACGCACCCGCCCGTTCATCCCAATGGGGAGAAACCGGCGGGCTTCATAATCTTGTTTTCCGCTTGTTCGATCAGGTCGCGGATCTTTGGCAGGAAAGCCTGCCACTCGGGGTCCGCCGCCAGCCGCCCGCGCCGCGCCTCACGATCGTCGAGGCTTGAATAGGCCCAGATGTGCACGATCTCGTTGATTACTCCGATTTCCGAATGGAAGTAGCCGACAAGATTGCCGAGATGCGCCTTCTGGATGGCAATCCCTTCCTCTTCGACGACCTTCAGATACTGCGGGATGGTGCCGTTCTTCAGTCGGTAGGTGCGGATCTCGTAAAACATCGGCCTCACCTCATGACGAAGGGATCGGGGATCGGATCATCCGACGTGCGAAGCCAGATGGTCTTGGTGCGCGTGTAATCGAGCGCAGCCGCAAGCCCGCCTTCCCGGCCATGGCCTGAGAGGCCGAAACCACCGAAGGGCGCGATCGGCGATACCGCGCGATAGGTGTTGACCCAGACGACGCCGGCGCGGATGCCCTTCATCAGGCGATGGGCGCGCGTAAGGTTCTGGGTGAAGACACCGGATGCCAGTCCGTAGCGAGTGTCGTTTGCAAGCCTCAACGCTTCTGCCTCGCTCTCGAACGAGACAACCGACAGAACGGGCCCGAAGAATTCCTCGGCCAATGACGGCGAGCTGACACCATCGCAATCCAGGATCGTCGGCGGGAAATAGTAACCCACGCCGTCGGGCTTTTGCCCGCCGGTGACGAGCCGAGCGCCGCTCCTGATGGATGTCTCGACAAGCGCGGCCACATGATCCTGTTGTCTCTTGGTGGCGAGCGGACCGACCTCGGTTGCCATATCAAGCGGTGAGCCGATGCGGATTGCTTCGGCCTTGCGCTTGAGGATCGACAGAAATGCCTCCTTGACGCTGGCCTCGATGATCAGCCGCGAGCCGGCAACACAGCTTTGGCCGGTCGCCGCGAAAATGCCCGCGACTTGCGCATTCGCGGCACTTTCGAGATCGGCATCGGCAAAGACGATGAAGGGCGATTTGCCCCCTAGTTCCAACGATGTCGAGGCGAGGTTCTCCGCCGAATTGCGGATGACATGGCGTGCCGTCTCTGGCCCGCCGGTAAAGGCGATATGCGCGACCTTCGGATGCCGCCCGAGTGCCGCACCGCAGGAAGGGCCGAAACCGGTGATGATGTTGACGACGCCGGCCGGAAAGCCGGCTTCGTGGACTAGCCGCGCGAATTCCAGAAGCGGCGCCGGCGCGTCTTCCGAAGCCTTGACGACCATGGTGCAGCCGGCGGCCAATGCCGGGCCGATCTTAACGGCCGACAGGAACAGCTGGCTGTTCCAGGGCACGACCATGGCAACGACGCCGACCGGCTCGCGGCGCAGCCAGACATCCATGTCCGGCTTGTCGATCGGCAGATAGGAACCCTCGATCTTGTCGGCGATGCCGGCATAGTAGCGATAATAGTCGGCAACATAGGCAATCTGCGCCGAGGTCTCGCGAATGATCTTGCCGGTGTCGCGCGTTTCCAGTTCGGCAAGTTTCTGCGCATTGACTGCCACGAGATCGGCGAGCTTGTAGAGGAGCTTGCCGCGCTGCGTCGCCGTCGTCTTTGCCCAGGGGCCATCATAGAGCGCCCTCTCAGCGGCATCGACGGCACGGTCGACATCGGCCTCGCGCGCTTCCGGCATCTCGGCCCAGACGTCTCCGGTCGCGGGATCGATGCTCTGGAAGCACGCCTCCCCATCCAGAAACTCGCCATCGATATAATACTGGAAGCGCTGCATGGCGTTCACTCCGCAAATGCCGGCATGACTTCGGCGATGAAGCGTTCGAGCGAAGCTTTCTTGCGCTCGAAGGACATGCCTGTGTCGATCCAGAAGGAATATTCGTCGTAACCCATCGCTTCATATGTCTTTAGCCGGGCAATCACCGTCGAGGCGTCGCCGACAACATTGTTGCTGCGCATGACCGCATCGGACAGCATGGCGTTGGCGCGAATATCCTCTTCGGGGATGCGCTCGATCAGGCCCTGATGGACCGGTTTCTCGTTCTTGAACCAGGCGAAGAAGTAATTGTAATAGACGCTGAGCTCATGCGCGGCCCGTGCGATATCGTCCTCCGAAGAGCCGACATAGGTATGCCGCAGGAGCATGATCTTCGGGCGCTCTATATGCAGGTTCTTTGCGCAGGCATCGTTGAAGCGACCCATCAGCGCGCCGACCTCGTCGTCACCCTGCCAAAGCGGCGTCACCTGAACATTGCAGCCATTGGCGACGGCAAATTCGTGCGAATTCGGGTCGCGCGCTGCAACCCAGATCGGCGGGTTCGGCTCTTGCAGCGGCTTCGGCGCCGAAGTGGTCGATGGGAATTTGAAGAATTCGCCATCATGGGCGTAGTCCCCTTGCCAGATGCCTTTGATGGCGGGGATGAGCTCGCGCATGCGCTGGCCGGCACCCCAGGCATCAAGACCCGGCAGCAGCCGCTCATACTCGAAGGAATAGGCGCCGCGGGCAATACCGATATCGAGGCGGCCGTCGCAGATGATGTCGGCCATGGCGGCTTCGCCGGCAAGCTTGATCGGATGCCAGAACGGCGCGATCACCGTTCCCGTGCCAAGCCTTGCCCGTGACGTCCGGCGCGCCAGATCGGCGATCGTCACGAAAGGATTGGGCGCGATGGTGAAATCCATCCCGTGATGCTCGCCCGTCCAGATCGCGTGCATGCCGCCCTTGTCGGCGATCTCGCAGAGCGCGACGAATTCCTCATAGAGGCTCTTATGGGTCTGGCTCGCGTCGAGGCGCTCCATGTGAACGAAGAGAGAGAATTTCATGCTTGCACCGCCTTCCCGGAAATCGGCCGCACCAAGCCGGAGGTCTCGTCGCCAAAATAGACCCCGAAATTGCCAATCTGGCTTTCCATTGCGAAGCGGGCGACGATATCGGCCGTCGAACTCGTCTTGAAGTGCACCGCCTTCAAAGCATCCGGCTTCATGAACCTGCCCTCACGCGGCTCGCCTTGCGAGGCGAAGGCGCGATAGACGATGTGATGCTTGCCATCGCTCTTGCCTTCATAGACCGAGTATAGAAAGCCAACCGTCACCGGCAGGCCGGTCAGTGCAGTCAGATACTGGCCAAGAATGTCGGCTGGGCTGCCCTCCCTGCCCTCGCAATTCGGAAGAGCGAGAACGTCATTGCCAAGCAGCAGGATTTCGCCATCGCGCTCGACCACCGCGCCAAGTTCGATATTGCCCTCCGCTGCGGCAGAGACTGCCTTGCTTGCCAGGATCGGCGTGAAATAGCCGCCGCGCGCATAGCCGAGGCCATTGCGGCCGCTATTGTCGAACGAGACGATACGTCCCATCAGGACGACATGGTCGCCGGCTTCGATCACCTGCTCCATGGCGCATTCGAACCAGGCGGCGACATCGGCAAGGATTGGGCAGCCATCAGCACCTGAATTCCACTCGACGGCGGCGAACCTGTCTTCGACGGGCCGCGCAAAGGTGTTGGAGACGGCCTTCTGTGTTTCCGACAGCACATTGATCGCAAAGTGGTTGGCACTCGTCATAGCCGCGAAATTACGCGAGGTCTTTGCCAGGCAAACAAGAAGAAGCGGCGGCTCAAGCGACACCGACGTGAAAGAATTCGCCGTAAAGCCGATCGGCAGGCCAGCCTGATCGCGTGCGGTCACAACCGTCACGCCGGTCGGAAACGCGCCGAAGGCGTCGCGCAGCGCCCTTGGATCGAAATCTTGTGCCGTCATCTTGCGTCCTCCCCGCATGAAAGCCACTCGGCAAGCAGCTCATTGACGATATCTGGCGCCGTCAAGTTCACCATATGGCGATGCCCTTCGACGATCCGTGCCCAGCCTTTGGGTGCCGCCGCGGCCATCTGCTCCGCCATCCGCGGCGTCGAGTTCGGATCGTCGGATCCCGTCAGGAACAGTGCAGGTGCCTCGACATCGGGCCAGCGATCGGCATAGGTCTCATCACCGCCGGCGAAAGCGGCATAGGCTGTGGCATAACCTTTCGGATCCACAAGGCCCAACCAGTTCCGCGTGAGCTCCCGCGCGGCTTCACTTTGAGCATCATCGCCGAACCAACGCAGTAGCGGGCCTTCCTTGTCGACACCTGAAAGCGGTATTGCGGCTGCGCGTGCCAGCACGGCCGCCTTGGCCTCGGGATCGCGCCGATAGACGCCATTGAGATAGGCGACTCGCTTGATCCGCTCACCGAAGGTGGCAGCAGCCCCTCCTGCAACGAGCGCACCCATCGAATGGCCGGCAACATTGACCTCACCGAACGCCATCTCATCGAGAAAGCCGCCGAACCAGGCAACGAAGGCTTCCAGCTTGCTGCCGGCGGGCAAACCAACGCTTTCGCCATGACCCGGCATATCGACGGCGATGACGCGATGGCTTCCGGAAAAAGCCACGATCTGGGGCGTCCAGGCTTCAAGCCGCATGCCGACACCATGGATCAGCACTAGCGGCTCGCCTTTGCCGACTTCATGATAGGCGGTGCCGTGCGCCGTGTGCTTGCGGAGCAAGCCTCCTACAGCCACATGATCGGCCTTGTTCTGATCCATCGTTTCCATCGCCGGCATCCAAGCATCCGATCCTTACACGCCGGCCGGATTGGAGACGTCCTGCCCCAGATCCTTGAGGTCCTGGTAACGGTCACCGATGCGATGATGCGGCCGTCCACCGACGGAGGCGCCGAGCGCTACGACGATCTCGTCGGCGGCAGGCGCATCGGGGACCGACGTCTGGATTGTCAGATAATGCGAACGACGGCCTTCATCATTCTTGTCCATCAACGGGATCATGATCGGTGCATTGGCCGGTCCGCGCGTGTTGCAGAAAGCGAGATAGGATTTGGCGCCGACGGCATGGCGATAGTGATTGCCGAAACGCAGGGTGTGGATCAGCGCGGATGCATGTTCGATCTCACCATCGAGACCCACGACGGCGGATTTGCCATAGGCTTCGACTGCCTCGCCCGATCCGACCGCATCGATGATCATCTTGGTGAGCAATTCACCGAGAACTGGCGCGGCGGCGTGAATCTCGGGCTTCAGATCCGCAACGAAGCCGCGGCCGGCCCAGGGATTTTTAACGATCGCGCAGGCCGAGAAAAGCTTTAGCGGCGTAGCCGCTGCCTTCCCCCCTTCAAGAAGCGTCGTTTCGATCTGCAGGACAGTTTTTCGGATCTGAAGGCTCATGGCTCGCTCTCATCTAATATTATATATGATGGTATGCCATAATACTATTCTGTCAAGCGGCCTTAAGCGACCGGATTGAAAAACGTGTCGCGCATCAGAAATAATCAGCTATATCAGTGCTTTATCGATATACGCGACAAGCACCAGCGAAAGCGATGCTTATCATCGCATACCTTCAGCTATTGATGTTCCGCTTTTGTATTCGTTATTATGGTATACCGTCACATCGAGGGCGTGAGAGAGTCAACCCGCTTCACCAGACAAACGACAATTTGATGAGGCGTGACGCCCACCGGTATCATCCGGCGTCGTGCAAGTCGGCCCCTCACACGGCGGGAATTTCGCCGGCGTTACCCCTGGCGGACGATAGCGCCGATTGCGTTGACGACGATACGAGCGGCGGTCGGAGCCGAAAGCCCATCGATATCGGCGGGTGGATAGAGCTCCACCAGATCGAAACCCGCAATGTCAGCCCGCCGGCCGAGGCCGGCGATCAGGTCGATAACCTGCGTATAGGTGAGACCGCCCGGCGTCCGCGCCGCCACACCCGGCATGATGCCGGGATCGATGCTGTCGCAATCCAGGGTGACGACGACCCGAGCTCCTTCCGGAATATGCCGAAGGGCCGCGGCAACGCCCTGCGTATGGATCTCGCGGGCAGTCACGAAGTGGCTGCCGTAGCTCTGTGCAGCCTCGATCTCGGTGGAACGGGCGCTTCCGACGCTGCGAAGACCGACTTGAACCATTCCGGCGACATGCACCATTTCGCTTGCCCGGCGCATCGGGCTCGAATAGCCGTAGCGCTCGCCATGCAGTTCGTCACGCCAGTCGATGTGGGCGTCGATCTGCAGGACCCAGACCGGTCCGTGATCCGCAAAGCCTGCAATAAAAGGGATCGTTACCGAGCAGTCACCGCCGAGCAAGATCGGCACGGCCGACAATGCCAGAACGTCGCGTGTCTTGGCCTCAATTCGGCTCCGGTTGCCGGCATTGTCATGCATGACGGTCTCAATGTTCCCCACGTCGACGCAGGAAATCGGCTTGCCGTCGAACAGCGGGCCGCCGAGATCGAAATCCCAGTGTTCGACAAGCCCGGCATCACCCTGGCTGGCGTCCCGGATTGCCCCGGCCGATAACGCATAGCCGCCGCTGTCCTTGCCGGGATAGGTGCTGCCGTGCCCCGCCCCAAAGATCACCACACGCGGCAGACGACCATCGTCAAAGCGGTCCGAGAAGCCGAGAAAGGAAGAGGAAGCCGTCATTTTCATAGCCTTGGCGAGAAATCAATCGATCGGCTGCCGCCCGGAAAGCACGGCCTGAGCAATGGCGCTTGCGCTGGTGACATGATCCATCGCCGCCTGATAGGCGCCCTCGCCGTCGCCACGCCGGATAGCATCGACGATACGCGCCATCTGCGCAGGCCCTTGGACATCGCGATTTTGCGTCTTGATCGTCATAGAACGCAGGTGATTGATGCGCACGGTCAGGAGGTTGACGACACCCCAGGCCACATGGCGATCGACCATGCTGAACAGCGTCTGATAGAAGGACGATGTGTGAGCGAGCACGCTGGCCATATCCTTCTCGCTGTAGCTATGCCGTATGTCCTCGAGCGACTTGTCCAGAGCATCGGCGATCGCGGGATTGTTCTGCTCGGCGCAAAGCCGTGCCGCCATCCCTTCGAGCGCGGCGCGGATTTCGTAGATCTGCTTGGCTTCGTCATGATTGAGCTGAGCAACAATCGGTCCCTTGTTCGGGAGATTGGCAACCAGACCTTCGGATTCGAGATGGCGCAAGACCTCGCGAACGATCGTGCGGCTGACGCCGAGCTGGGCGCACAGATCGCGTTCGACCAGGCGGTCGCCCGGGCGGAAGTAGCCGTTGATGATCGCCTCCCGCACCTTGTCCAGAGCGAGCTCCCGCAGCGTCTTCGTCGGACGCTCCACGCGAATTGCGGCGCCCTGCGCATCATCATTCATTTCCACACCTCGATCTTCGAATACCATAATATGGCGTACCAAGATCATCCTTTGTCGAAATGAAGTCAATGCGGCAGAGCGGTCGTCAGAGCAAAGCCTGTTCGTGAATGCCGAGATTCTCCCTCAACACCTTCCAGCCTTTCGGCGTGACGTCAACAGGGCGCTTGCATGCCCCGCTGGATGCAGACCGAAAAGGTAAGTGGTTGCGCGCGATAGACTGATGCTTCCGGCTATCGTGCTCGGCTTCAACAGCACACTTTACGCGGTATATCCGAGCCGCAAATATCTCTCGGCCGAGGTCCGCACCTTCATTGATTTCCTAACAATAAATACGCGGGGCCTCAAGAAAAGTTGTAATGAAATGTTGCCGTCAAGCTTCCGGCAAACTTCATTCACAACATTCCCCCGCCGAGAAATGTTCAGAAATATCAGGACGTATAGCGTTCACATGGCCCCGCTAGCCTCAGCATCAGTAAATCGTAATGAAGGCACTGATTATGAGGCAACGGCATATCGTCGCAACTTTGTTGGTAACGGCTATCGGCGGCATCGCCGCTTCGGCACTCGCCAGCGAGCCGGCAGTTACCACAGACGCTCAGACCCCACCGGTCGCCGAGATGGCATCGCCGTGCCCGCCGGCTCATATGCCGCCGGAAGGTTGGGGCTTCCCCGGTCCACCTCCCCAAGGGCCGATGATGGCCTTTGGCGAAGACATGCCCCTGCCGCCGCATGGCTTCCCTCATCCATCGAATCCGGCCCTGGAACTGGCGGGGAAGTTGTCGGCGATGGAAACCTTGATCGGCGTTCGCAGCACTCAGCTTGATGCCTGGAGGGATTATACCAACGCGCTTACCGATTTTCTGGCCTTCCCAAAGCATCGCCCCCCTGGCCCGCCGCCCGTGAATGACGACGCCGCGCAGCAGCCAGACCACGACGACGATAAGCCGACTGAGCTCTTCGGCGAGCGTATCGCCGAGCGCGTTCTTGATCGTGCCGCCAAGGCGACTGCCCTCAAGGACAAAGCTACCGCTCTTCGCACGGTTTTGACCACGGATCAGCTTGCAAAGCTTGAAAATGCCGAACGATCTCTCGTTCCCACCCCTCCTGCATTCCGCTGACCGCGATAGAGGTTCGGTCTGGGAAGCCCACTGCTTAGTCGATCCAGACTATTTCCTCTCCGCCTCCAATCGATCGAGATCCCCCCGGACGCCCTCGTCGGTTGGAAGGAGTAGCCCCTATGGGGCTGAATGGTCCGGGAGCGCCCCGCCCGGCGTTCCCGGACCTCTCGCGTGCCAGATCCGCCCTTTCGGCGGGAGAAGCCAATTGCCTTCCGCGGGCTCCATCGCCCGCACGAGGATCGGCAAGCCGGCGCAAAGACCAATTGAGCAGGAATAAAAGTCTTGTCGACATGTTCGCGTGCAAGCAAAAGCTTGCCATATATAGCCATATCCGCCGCACTTGCCGGGACGCTGACAAGCTGCGTCGTCGGCCCGGATTACCGGACACCCGACCTTGCAATGCCGTCTCATTGGGGCAGTAAAGCCAGAACGAAGCCTTCGAAGGCGCCGGAATTGTCTCAATGGTGGAAGCAGCTCAAGGATCCGACACTTGATGCGCTGATCGACGAGGCAATGGCCAACAACCTGGATGTGGCGACGGCCAAGGCAAAAATCCGTGAAGCGCGCGCCACCTACCGCGAGCAGAAAGGCGCATTGCTGCCGAGCCTCCAGGGAACTGGTTCGGGGACGCGAACACGCACGTCGGCCGCATCAAGCGGCACCACCGACGCGATCTTCTCCACGCTTTATAACGGCGGTTTCGACGCCAGTTGGGAGCTCGATCTCTTCGGCGGCAACAAGCGCGCCGCCGAGGCAGCAAAATATAGTGTCGATGCTGCCGACGAGCAGCTACGCGACACCATGCTCACATTGATCGGCGATGTCGCGTCCTACTATGTTCAGGCGCGCGAATACCAGGCGCTACGCGATCTTGCCAAGTGCACCGCCGTATCCCAACGCAAGAGCGCAGCCCTAACGCGTACGGAGTATCTGGCAGGTAGCGCCACCGGCGTCGACTCGGCCAAGGCCGATGCTCTCGCCAGCAGCACCGAGTCGGATATTCCGACCTATGAAATCTCCTATGCGGAAGCGGTCCATCGCCTGAGTGTGCTGCTGGGCAAACCGCCGGCCACGCTTGAGGACACGCTCAGGACGGGCGGCCCCATTCCGAGCCCCAGGATGAATATCTCGACCGGTATTCCGGCCGATATCCTGACGTCTCGGCCGGACGTCCGTCTCGCAGAGCGGCAACTTGCACAATACACGGCGAAGATCGGTCAGGCTGAAGCCAATCGCTATCCGTCCATTTCGCTAACGGGCGACATTTCTTCGTCGGCCGCCAATATCGGCGATCTGGCGAAGAGGTCCTCCATCGGATGGACGTTCGGCCCGTCACTGACAGTGCCGATCTTCCAGGGCGGCCAGCTGAAGGCCGCCGTCGAAGTCGCTAAGGCGGAGCGGGATCAATATTTCATCGCCTTTCAGTCGGCCGTGCTTTCGGCCATGGAAGATGTCGAGAACGCAGTCGTGTCACTCACTCAGGAGCGGCTGAAATATGCCAAGCTCGTTTCTTCCAGCAGCTCCTATCGCCGTGCGTCGGATCTCTCGCGCACGCTGAACCAGGCGGGCGTTACGGATTTCCTCGATGTGCTCGATGCGGAACGTTCGCTCTATAGCGCCGAGGAGGCCGTCATTCAAAGCAAGGCTTCGATCGCCACCGATTATATCTCGCTCAACAAGGCGTTCGGCGGAGGCTGGGACGGGCAGGTCGATGTTTCCAAACCTGCGGTGGTCGATACCAATACCGGCCCGCACCTGACGATGGCCAAGTAGTCCCATGCTGAACATCTTAGATCGCGAAGCGCCAGCGACCATCAATCCGAAGCGCGCCGAAAATCTAGCACCGACAAAGTCTCCGTCACGCCGGCGCATCAAGCCGGCACGTCCAGCGCTCGCAGGCGTGCTCGGACTTGCGATCATGGGCGGCGTCCTCTTCTGGCATGGCTACTTCGACCGGCAGACATCATCCGCCATCACCGCGCCGGTGACGCGCGGCAATGTCGAGGAGGCGGTCCTCGCCTCCGGCACATTCAAGCCGACCAAACTGGTTGCCGTCGGTGCACAGGTCTCCGGGCGGATTACCGCGCTTCACGTCAAGCTCGGCGATACGGTGAAGAAGGATGCGCTGGTTGCCGAAATCGACTCGACCACGCAAAGCAACGACCTGAAGACCGCGCAGGCCTCCCTCGCAAACGTCAAGGCACAGCGTCAGGAAAGCGAGGCCGATTTTGCGAACGCACAGCTCACGCTCGTCCGCCAGCAGACGGTATTCCGCAGTCAGGCAGGCTCCAAGGCCGACCTTGATAGCGCGGAAGCGAGCGTCAAGAAGATCACCGCCCAGATCGCGGCTCTCGACGCGCAGATCACCTCGGCCGAAGTTGCGGTCGAAACGGCGCGCGCCAATCTTTCCTATACGCGCATCACGGCGCCGATGGACGGCACCGTGCTTGCCATCGTCAACCAGCAGGGCCAGACGGTCAATGCGGCGCAATCGGCGCCGACCATCATCATTCTGGGGCAGCTCGATACGATGATCGTTCGCACTGAAATATCGGAAGCCGATGTCATCAAGGTCAAGGCCGGGCAGCCTCTCTATTTCACCATTATGGGTGATCCCGGCACGCGCCATGACGCCACGCTGCAATCGATCGAACCGGCACCGGAATCGATCACCAGTGACAGCAGCGTCACCTCCTCGACCACCACTTCGTCTTCCAGCAGCAGCACGACATCGTCGTCGTCATCCTCGGCAATCTACTACAACGGCGTCTTCGCCGTGCCCAACCGCGAGAATTATTTCCGAACCTACATGTCGGCCGAAGTTCACGTCGTCCTCGGCGAGGCTAAGAATGTGCTCACCATCCCCTCCTCCGCATTGGGCGTCAGGTCGGCGGACGGTTCCTATGTCGTTCAGACGCTGGGCGACGATGGTAAGCGAAACCAGCGCAAGGTCACCGTCGGCCTCAACAACAATGTCTCCGCCGAGATCCGGTCCGGCCTATCGGAGGGTGAGAATGTCGTTATCGGCGAGGTGAGCGCCAGGACGACGCCGAGCAGCAGCAACAATGGCGGCCCGCCGCCGCCCATGGGATTCTAAGTCGTGCCCTCCCCCATCATCGAATTGCGGCGCGTGCGGCGCGAATACCAGTCTGGTGATCGCACTATCGCGGTGTTACAGGATGTCGATCTGGCGATAACCGAAGGCGAGATGGTTGCCATCGTCGGGCCTTCCGGCTCCGGAAAATCGACCCTGATGAACATCATCGGCCTGCTCGATCGCCCCACCGACGGCACCTACGCGATCGCTGGCGTGCATACGCATAGCCTCGACAGCGACGCCCTGTCCCGGCTGCGGCGAGAACATTTCGGTTTCATCTTCCAGCGCTACCATCTGCTTTCGGAATTGACGGCAATCGGCAACATTGAGGTACCGGCGATCTATGCCGGGCGGCCGGGCGAGACGAGACGTGAACGTGCTATCGCGCTGCTTGAACGTCTCGGCATGCGCGAGCGCGGCAACCATCGGCCGGGTCAGCTTTCCGGTGGCCAGCAGCAGCGCGTCTCAATTGCGCGCGCCTTAATGAATAATGGCAATGTCATTCTTGCCGACGAGCCGACCGGTGCGCTCGACCGGCAGAGCGGTGAAGAGGTGCTCCGCATTCTCGGCGAACTGCATGCCGAGGGGCGTACGGTCGTCATCGTCACTCACGACATGAATGTCGCTTCGCGCGCTGACCGCATCATCGAAATTTCCGACGGCCGCATAGTCGCCGACCGACGGACGCGAAACGACACGGCGGAACCCCAAGCCTCCCTTGCCGAGACCCACGCCGACAAGCCGGGCTGGGGTGAAATGACGGGTCGGCTACTCGAAGCGTTCCGGATGGCGATGCTTGCCCTGCAAGCACATCGGCTGCGTACCTTCCTGACCATGCTTGGAATTATTATCGGCATTGCTTCGGTCGTCAGCGTCATAGCGCTCGGCGAGGGATCGCAGCGAAAGGTCCTGGCAAATATCAACAGCCTCGGCACGAACACGCTGGAGATCTTTCCCGGCAAGAGCTTCGGCGATACCCGGTCCGGACGTATAAAGACTTTGGTGGTTGCCGATGCCGATGCACTGGCAAAGCTCACCTATGTCGCCGCCGTAACACCGACCGTTTCTACCAGCAATACAGTGCGCTTCGGTGCGACGGAGGCAAATGCTTTGATCAACGGCGTCGGCGACGCTTATTTTTCGGTGAAAGGATCGAAACTGGTCGCGGGCCGGCTGTTTGATTCCGACGGAGTCCGAGGAATGACGCAGGATGCGGTAATCGATCAGAATACAGCGACGTCGCTGTTTGCGGACAAAAGCCTCAGCCCGATCGGGCAGACGATCTTCGTTGGCAAGGTCCCCGTGCGCGTCATCGGTGTTATCGCCGCGCAGCAGGGAGGCTTCGGCTCCAGCGACAATCTTTCGGTCTACCTTCCTTATACCGGCGTACAAACTCGCTTCCTCGGCGACATGTCGTTGCGCAGCGTCACCGTACGCGTTGCTGATGACGCCGATAGCGCGACGGCCGAGGCGGCTGTGACGCAATTTCTGGAACGTCGACATGGCACCAGGGATTTCTTCATCCTCAACACCGACGATATCCGTCAGACGATCACGAGCACCATTCGGACGATGACTCTGCTTATCTCGTCCATCGCCGTCATCTCGCTGCTGGTCGGCGGTATCGGCGTCATGAACATCATGCTCGTCTCGGTATCCGAACGCGTTGCCGAAATCGGCGTGCGCATGGCAGTCGGCGCAAGACGCCAGGACATCCTGCAGCAATTTCTCATTGAAGCCGTGCTGGTTTGTCTGCTCGGCGGCGCTTTCGGCATTGCAACGGCACTTGGCTTCGGTGCCGCGTTCAATTATTTCGGATCCAATTTTACTTTGGTCTATTCAGCGGGTTCAATCATCCTCGCCTTCACCTGCTCCTGCGCCATCGGCCTTACGTTCGGCTACCTGCCGGCGCGCAACGCTTCCCTGCTCGATCCCGTGACGGCACTCTCAAGAGACTGATTGTCCTGGATAAAATTTCGGTGGCGTTGCCGGAAAGAAATCCGGCTTCGCCATTCGTGTTGGGGGCGTCATGGCGAAGCCGGGTATGCGGGGCGATCAAAGCCTGCTCGAGCAAAGCTGATGATCGGCAACAATTTTACATTAGTTGGCGCTCAGAACATTTCGGAATGTTGCTGAAACAGGGCATTTTGGCGAATTTTGGTGTCTCGGCTTTTCTATCGGGAAAAAATTATTTGGTAAGTTCTATGAGCTTACTGCAAATACTGTCGTTCATAGAATTTTCGAAATTCCTACGCAAGTAAATCCTGTTTTGAGGCAAAGTCGGGTCCTTACCCAACCGCTAGCCTGGAGCGTGGCCGAATTTGCATACCTCTGATCCGTTCGGTCTTTTCTGCTTGATCAGCCTGCGGCCTTCGCTTCGGCGCTCTTGAATGACACGACTTGCTCCAGCCCCCGCGGCTGGCGGTTTCGCACGGTGATTTCGCCTTCGAATCGGGTGACGATTTCGTGCGCGATAGCCATGCCGAGGCCAGCGCCGGGGAAGGATCTTTGCCTTGCGATATCGATTCGGAAAAAGGGTTCGAACACCTGATCCAATCGATCCTCGGGGATGCCGGGACCGGTATCGATAATCCTCACGACGGCCCGGTTGCCAAGATGCGTGACCGTCACCGTCGCCGACTGGCCATGTGTTGCGGCATTGATGAGCAGGTTGCGCAACGCGCGTGTAATCGCCAGCGGCCCCGCGCAGATTGTCGCCTCCTCCAAATCGCCGCTCTTGACGATCATGTCGATCGCCTTAAGTTCTGTGACGATACCTTCGACGACTCTGTCGAGCCGGACCTGCTCCAGGCTGTCCTGGGAAATCTCTTCGCGAACGAGGCCGATGGCGCTATCGGCGATCCTGTCCAGCTCCTCCAGATCGGCAAGCCATTTGCGCCGCTCTTCCTCGTCTCGGATGAACTCGGCACGCAACCGCATTCGGGTCATCGGCGTTCGCAGATCATGTCCAGCGGCGGCGACAAGCCGCATCCGGCTTTCCGTGGCAGCCTTCACTCTCGCCGAGAGGCTGTTGAGCGCTTGCGCAGTGGCACGAATTTCGCCCGGGCCGCTCACGGGTATGTGCGGCAGCGTGCCGTCGGGATTGACTGCCACCACCGCCTGTTCCAACAGACGCAGCGGCTTCATGATCTTGGAAGCGGCAAAGATGGAAACGAGCACGCTGCCGATGATGATGAGGCCGAGCCAGCCCACAAGAATCTTCCAGCCGTCCGGAGGCGGGCCATGCGGCGCCATCGGCATGACCAGCCAGTTGCCGTCGGAGAGCTTCAATGACGCGATCAACGCGCCCGTCGACCGGTGCGATATGATTGCCTCCCGCATGCCGGAAATGCGAAGCAGCGCCTCGGCGAGAAGGTGAGAGAGCTCTTCGTCAGTCGGGTCGCCGGCTGGCATGGGAGCAATGATCAGCCCTGCCGATTCCGCCATGGCGCGATCCTTCTCCGCGAAGGTCGCGAGAACGGCAAGCTGCCGGGCCGTCCCATCGATCATCATGTCTGGTCGCGGCCCTTGCATGACAAGGCTTGCCACGAAAGATGACGAAATGACGACCAGGACGATGGCTGTCAGCAGGAGTAGTGCCAGGCGCGCGCCAAGTGACCTCATGAATCGCCTTTGATGGCCGTCACCGGGACGACGAGCTGATAGCCGCCGTTGCGGATCGTTCTGAAAATGGGATCTTCCGTCGTTTCCCCGAGCTTGCGACGCAGCCGGCTCATCAGGACATCGATCGAGCGATCGGCAGGGTCGCGATCACGTCCCTGCGTCAAGTCGAGCAGCTGATCGCGCGACAGCAGCCGGCCGGCGCGCTCGAGAAACGCCTTGAGAAGATCGAATTCCGCACCCGTCAGCGCAATGACCTCGCCGTTATCCCGGCTCACCCGACGAAGTTGCGGATCAAGCACCATATCCGCGAACTGATAGCGCCTTTGCTCGGGCTCCGCCGACGAATCCTCGTTCATGCGGCGCAATACGGCGCGGATGCGCGCAGCCAGCTCACGCGGATTGAACGGTTTGCCGAGATAATCATCGGCACCGATCTCAAGACCGAGGATACGATCTATGTCCTCCTTCAGGGCGGTCAGCAGGATGACGGGAACCCTTGGACGGCGGTTTCGCAAATCACGGCAGAGATCGAGGCCGGATCCATCGGGAAGCATGACATCCAGCACGAGCAGGTCAGGCCGGCGGCGGTTCATCGCGTCGTTGCATCCGCGAAGGTCGCTCGCCGCCGCCACACGGAACCCCTGCTCCCCGAGATACCGGCTCAGGAGCGAACGTATCTCATGGTCATCATCGACGATCAGAATATCTGGCGTAGAGTTCGCGTTCATGGGCTTAATTCCGTTTTCTCAAACCTTATACAAACTATCAATTCCCTGAAAAGAAGGGCTTTGCGGCGCCAATACGGAATTTTCCGCACAGGAAACGTTGGTTTACAAAATTCTTGGAGGTGGAAATATTGAGCAACAAAATAACGTTCGCGGCAGCGACTGGAATGCCGGTTCGCCAATTCCGAACATTTGTCCCGCGTCTTTGCCACAGCCGTGGGTACGTCTCCCGAAGTGTGGCGAAGATCGATTACACATTGAGTAGTTGCCCGGCATCATCGTTCCGGCAATTTTGGTGATCCATTCTATCGCACAATGATTTAACCGGCCCTGATGGCACTCCTCGTACGCTGGGTTAAGGCGAGTTGTTGCCAATGCGGCGCCGTTGCATGCGCAAACGGTAATTGGTCTCTCTCTCGCCCCGCGCTCGCCTACCCACTGTAGTGACCTGTTTTGTCCCGATTTTCGCTATTACTCGGTATCCGTGAATAAACGGGCAGCAGCCTCAGGTGAAACTGCTTCACGGAGCAAGCCCAGACTAGTAGAGTGTAAAATAGACTGCACTTGGTCAGCGGAGGACGTCGTAATGAACGAGCTGATGCAATCGCCGGGGGATCAGAAGTACGAGGCAAAAAAAACATTGCCACCACCGACCGGTTCGTCTCGCGCTGCCGTCCTCATCGTCACCGTGACCGTAGCGGCAATCGTCGGCTTATCGCTATGGTACCTCGTTCAGCCTCAGCCCTTGCTGGTGCAGGGAGAAGCGAATGCCACGCGCATCGACATCGCTGCCCGTGTCGAAGGTCGCATTGGTGAGCGACCGGTGGATCGCGGTCAGAACGTTGCCGCCGGCCAAGTGCTGGTGAAGATCGACAATCCTCAAATCATCAGCAAGCTGAAACAGGCTGAAGCGGCGAAAGCAGTCGCCATAGCCGAGCTCGCCCGTATAGACGCCGGCATCCGCCAGGAAGTCGTCGCGCAGCGCAAGGCGGCAATCGCCGCGGCGGAGGCCAATCTGGTACTCGCCCAGCAGACTTACAACCGTACGAACGAACTGACCACCAAAGGCGTCGCCTCCATGCAGACGTTGAATGAGGCAACGGCGTCGCTCGATGTGGCAAGACGCGGCCTCGAACAAGCCAAGCTTGCCTATGACGAGGCTGTTGCGGGCTATACCAAGGAAGAACGTGGCGTCGCCCAAGCCGAAGTGGGCAAGGCCGCAGCGGCGGTTGCCACCCTTAATACTCAGGTCAACGAGATGACGGTGACGGCGCCCGTCGGATCGCAGGTCTACCAGGTGGGCGGCGAAATCGGCGAATTCGTATCGCCCGGGGTGCCCCTTCTCTCGTTGGTGGACCTCAGCGATGTCTGGCTAAGCTTCGATCTGCGCGAAGATCTCGTGAAGGGCCTGAAGGTGGGCGACAAGCTTGATGTCCGCATCCCCGCCCTCGGCGATCGGCTGGTGTCGGTCGAGATCAGGACCATCGCGACCCGCGGCGAGTATTCCGGCTGGCGTGCGACGCGTGCGACCGGCGATTTCGACCTCCGCACCTTCGAAGTGCGGGCCTATCCGACCGATAAAATCCCAGAACTTCGTCCCGGCATGAGTGCCTATCTGCAATGGAGCAGTGTACGCTGATGTCTCAGCACGCAACCCCGGGTCTGCTTGCAGTTGTCTCGCGCGAGGTGACGTGGATCCGACGCGACCGGGTGGCGCTGCTGCTTGTGCTCGCCGTTCCCCTGATCGCCTTTTCCATCCTGACCACAACGTTCAGCAATGCGGTGGTCCGAAATCTCAGCGTCGATGTGGTCGACATGGACCATTCCGACACGTCGCTGCGCTTCATCCAATCCATCGATGCTGCGCCGTCCGTCGCGGTGGCGCACCGGTCCTCCGATCTTGACGGCGCCATGCACTCGATCCGCTCGGGTGCCGCGATCGCGGCAGTCTATATTCCGGAGAACTTCGAACGCGATATTTACGCGGCTAAACGCCCGCAGATCGTGATCTTCTATAACAAGCAGTATTTCTCGCCGGGCAATATCGCATCGGGCGGATTGCAGGCGTCGATCGCGGCGGCCGCAGCAGCACTGCCGAAACAAGCGGGCGGAGGCGGATACCGTCCTGGGCCACTCATCACCGAGCAATATGTGCTGACCAATCCGGCGCTCAACTATGTGCAGTTTTTGCTGCGCGCCATCCTGCCGACGGTGCTGCATGTATTGACGGCGATCGCGGGCGGCTATGCCGTCGGTTCCGAATTCGGATCGCGCAGCGTGCAGGCGTGGCTGGATGCTGCGGGCGGCAATCCCCTCACCGCGCTGGTCGGCAAGCTCGCACCCTATTTTGGGATCTTTGTCCTAATGATGGTCGTGGGACTCGGCATCATCCACGGCCTCAATCAGATCCCCTTTCGTGGCGATGTCGTCCTGATGGGCGCCTCTGCCCTTCTCCTCGTCATCGCTTATCTGTCGCTCGGGGCGCTGCTCCAGTTGCTCGTCAGAAACCTCCCGCTCGGCCTGTCGTTGACCGGCATCATCTGCTCACCCGCATTCGGCTTTGCCGGCGTTGGCTTCCCGGTTCTTGCGATGGGCGGTTTTGCGCGGGTCTGGGGCGATATGCTGCCGCTTCGCTGGTATATCCAGATCCTGTTCGATCAGGCCGCCCGCGGCGTGCCCGCCTACGATTCCGTGCGTCCGTTCATGGCGCTTGCCGCCCTCGCTACCGTCTATTTCGCGCTGTCCTGGCTGCGGCTGAACGTCATTGCGCGCGCTCCCGTCCGTCATCCGGAGGCGGCCGCGACACAGCCCATCGCGCGTCCCGGCGTCGTAGGAGCGTTCGCGGCCGAATATAAGCGCGTCCTTGGCGATAGCGCCGTCTTCGGCCTTATCGTGCTGGCGCCGATCATCTACGGCGTATTCTATCCCCAGCCCTATCTCGGACAACTGGTCCGCAAAATCCCCGTGGCAGTCGTCGACGACGACACGACGAACCTAAGCCGATCTCTCATCCAAATGATCGACGCCGACGAGGCGACGCAAGTGGCGGCTCGTCCGAATACGCTGGAGGCCGCTCAGGCCGCACTCGCCCGGCGCGAAGTGTTCGGCATCGTCGGGATCCCGGAGGGCACGGAGCGGGAGGTTTTGAAAGGCGCGGGAGCCCGGCTGCCAATCTATGTCGATTCCGCCTACTTCCTGCTCTACAATCGCACACTACAGGGTATAACGGAGGCAGCGGCGACCGTGTCGGCGGACGTCGCGGCCGGCAGCGCGAGGGACGATGGGAGCCTGTTTCGGGCCGCTCTCGTCAGGAACTCGCCGGTCGAAATCCTCAATCAACCGCTGTTCAACCCCACTGGCGGCTATGCCAGCTACGTCGTGCCGGCTGCCTTCGTCCTGATCCTGCAGCAGACCTTGCTGATGGGCTCGGCCACGCTCGGCGGCGTTGCCTTCGAACAGGGAGGAAGAGCGTCCCGGCACGCTCGCGGCCGACCCGCGGCAGTGTTCGGTCAGGCGCTCGCGCATCTCCTGCTCGTGCTGCCCGGTTTCGCGCTCTACCTTATTATACTGCCGCGCATTTACGGGTTTTCGACAAACGGGGGGCTTCTGGACATGCTGGCGCTCGCCGTCCCCTTCATCCTTGCGGTGAGCTTCCTAGGGCAATTCGTCGGATCGTGGTTCACTCGACGTGAGACGGCGGTGCTGCTCTTCATCGCCATCAGCCTGCCGTTGTTTTTCCAGGTGGGCGTGGCCTGGCCGCTCGAGGCAATCCCACGGTCGATCCGCATCGCGAGCCAAGTGCTGCCAAGCACTTCCGCGATCGACGGCCTGGTGCGCGTCAACCAGATGGGCGCGTCGCTGACAGACGTGCGCAGCAATTGGCTGGCTCTCTGGGCGCTGGCGATCGTTTACGCGACGTTCGCCATGGCCTCTGCGTGGTGGGCAACGAGGCACGAAGGAGGCAAGAATGAAAGCTAGGATGTTTCGTCGACCCGTCTTCCGCACGCCTCTGCTGATGGCATCGCTTGTCGTGGCGGCGCTTGGCAGCGGGGCGGCCACCTTCTCCGGCGACTCTGGCGCAACCGACAATGCAGCGCCCGGCATGGTCCAGCGTACCGAGATCCGCATCGCGCCTGAGGTCGGCGGCCGCCTGCTCAGCGTTGCCGTCCTGCCGGGTCAGCATATCAAGCGAGGCGACTTGCTGGCGACGGTGGATAGCCCGGAACTGGCCGCGGCGCTGGGAGAAGCCAAGGCAGCCGCCGCCAGCGCCAAGGCGAACCGCGACCACATCTATGCCGGCGTTCGCTCGGAAGAAGTGGCCATCGCCGAGCAATCGGTGAAGACAGCCGAGGCAAACCTCCTGCTTGCTCAACAACAGAACACGCGCGCAGCCGCGCTTGTTGCGAAGGGCTCCGGCAGCCGCCAGGTACTCGATGAGACCGCGGCGGAACTTCAAAAGGCGCAGGCTGATCTCGACCTCAAACGCGCCCAATTGACCGCCGCACGCGCCGGCCCGACGAAGGAGGAGCTCGCGCTTGCCGACGCCCGGGTGGCGGCGGCTCAGGCAGCGGTCAATGAGGCACAGATTGCCTTCGAGAAGACGCAGCTGACGGCGCCGGCCGATGCCACCGTTGTCATTCAGGTCGCCGAACTTGGAGAAGCTCTGTCCCCCGGCGCACCCGTGATGACGATCGAGCCGGCGGGCCAAAGATGGTTTGCCTTCACGTTACGCGAAGATGCCTTGAAGGATCTGACAATCGGCAAAACCGTCGCCCTGAAGACGAGCAACGGCACCATCGAAGCCCGCGTCACCGAACTCCGGCCGCTTGGCGAATTTGCCACCTGGCGGGCAGCCCGAGCGGTCGGGGATCACGATCTCAACAGTTTCTGGCTACGGCTCGATCCCACCGGTGGCGACAGTGGCCTGGAGCCCGGCATGACTGTCCGGCTCCCGCGGTAAACCGCCTTGCTAGGCCGAACGATCGTGATCAAATTCTCCGCCCGGTTGTTCAGGCCTTTGTGCGAACGATGCTCGACGCCGGGCATGATGTCGCGCTTTGCTGCGCCGTAGGATCGCAATTTGTCGGTGATCATGACGCGGGGCGAGTGCTCCTGTCCTTTCATAAACTTTCGCATCAGACGTTTGGCGGCCTTGGTATTACGGCAGCTCCGCACCAGCACGTCGAGAACAAAACCGTCCTGA
Source organism: Martinezella sp. CNPSo 3957 (assembly GCF_057784395.1). Taxonomy (NCBI): domain Bacteria; kingdom Pseudomonadati; phylum Pseudomonadota; class Alphaproteobacteria; order Hyphomicrobiales; family Rhizobiaceae; genus Martinezella; species Martinezella sp. CNPSo 3957. The sequence goes on along the minus strand of NZ_JBXSOU010000007.1, from coordinate 210,576 downwards.
TCGACGGCGCGCCAAAGCCAGTGTTTCTTGCCGCCAATAGAGATGGCGACCTCATCGAGGTACCATTTGTCGCCGAGCCTGCCGGCGGATCGCCTCCGGATATCATTGGCGAAATGCCGACCGAATTTCTCCGCCCACAGACACATGGTCTGGTGCGAAACGAGGATCCCACGCGCCGCCAGCAGGACCTCGACCATGCGCTGACCGAGCGGAAAACGAAGATAGAGCCACACGGCATGCGCAATCACTTCAGCTGGAAATCGATGGCGGCGGTAAAGGCGATCATGAGCGAATTGAGTCATGTCGAAGGATCGCACAGGCCAATCGCCGACAGATTAACTTTACGGTGCCCAACCATCTCGTCAAGCCGATCCACGACAAGGCCATGCTGGTCCTGTTGCTGACGAAGGAGGAGACCGACATCTGGATGTAGGCGCCTTGGGACGAACGAGGCAAAGGCGCTTGCCCGACCGCTTCCGAACGATGCTCTGATAATTTCGTCGCGGGAACCGTACGGATCATCGATCGTCTCGAACGCAGGGGCCTGATAGAGCAAGGAAGCTTCATCTAGTCAGGATTGAACATGCATTGAGACCCAACCGTCCCCAGTATACGAAGAGGCGGATCTGCCCCAGAGACGAAACGGAACACATGCTGCGAGCGATTGTCGCAGCGGTAATTCAGTGACAATTCCACCGATCTGCGAGAGGAGTTCCTCCCTCATTTTTCCAAAGGCGTTGAATGCCGCCATTATTGACGCTATATAGCGTCTATATTAATGGCACTCTGAAGATGGAGGCGGATCATGGGCATCGCCCAATATGCAGACGATGGGCTGTTCGCACCACGCAAGATCGCGGATGCATTTCGCACGACCAGCGAAGAGATCGCGCGCACCGCCGGGCTTGGAAAAGACGCGATCCAACGTAAGGATCGTATTCGCTCCGACAGAACGCAGCGACGCCTGCGCGAGCTGATTGAGATCGTCAATAAGGTCGAACCGCGCTTCGGCTCGGCGCTGATGGCCTACGCCTGGTATCGCTCCGAGCCGCTGTCTGGCTTCTCCGGTCAGACGGCGATGCAACTGGTCCGCAACGGTCGCGCCGACGAGGTGCTCGACTATATCGACGCGGTCGACGCCGGCATTCACGCATAACCCCCCGCCGATGCAGTATCAGGGAAAGCTCTACCGGGCGCTCAACCCGATCTACGCCCGCGAGCCTTTGTCGGGACGCGGCGCGGAACTCTATGGCGGTCGCTTCAACCCGAAAGGCGTGCCGGCCCTCTATACGTCGCTGACAATCATGACGGCGCTCAAGGAAGCCAATCAGGTCGGAAATCTGCAACCGACGACTCTGGTTTCCTATGATGCCGATATCGAATATGTGTTCGACTGCCGAGACGACGCGGCCCTTCGGGCGCAGGGCATGGATGCGAAGGCACTCGCCGATCCAACCTGGCGTGACCAGATGAAGGTTTCGGGTGAGGCGAAAACACAAGCCTTCGCGCGCCAGCTTGCTGCCGACGGCTGTTGCGGGCTGCTCGTGAAGAGCTTCGCACCTGCTGCAACGAACGACGAGTTCAATCTCGTCCTCTGGGCGTGGGGCAGCACACCACCTAGCCGCCTGATCCTGATCGACGACGAACACCGACTGTCACAATAATCTGCGCAACACACCATCTATCTCGCCGCGGAAAAACCCGCCGCAGATGACCACGCGACCAGCCGGTCTATTCCTGGCTATTGAAACGGGGAGAAGACCCTCTCGAACTGCAGCCGGTGGAGAAGGCCTATTTTTGATCTAAAGGAAAAGCCGGGGGCAAAAATTGCCGCCGGCGGGTGAATTCGGTGGCGAACCAATCGCGGAAGATTCGCACATTAGCCGAGTTCATCCGTGCCTGCGGGAAACAGAGATAAAAACCCTCGCCGGACGTCTGAAGCCTGTTTAGAGCGGGCTTCAGAATCCCCGTGGCCAGTTCGGTGCGCACATGGGGCTCGGGAACGACTGCCAGCCCCATGCCGCCAATGGCGCATTCGAGGATCATATCGAAGTTGGGCAAGCGCGGACCGTAAATACGGCTCTTGTAGTGCACACCCGCCCCTCGCAGCCAATGCAGCCACAAGCTCGGGCGACTGGAATTCTGAATCAGCGGATATTCCAGCAGGGCCTCATCGCTTGGCAAGCCTTGCAACGGCACCAGTTTCGGCGCGCCAACCACGATCAACTCCTCCTCAAAGAGCAACTGGCTGCGCGCGCCGCTCCAATTGCCTGTACCGCGCACAAACGCAAGATCCAGCTCAGATGCCGCGAAATCGAGGTCGTGGCGGCAGGGATAGACCTCGAACCATGTTTGAGGATGCGCGGTTGCAAAGGCAGTCAGCATCGCCGCGCCCCAGCGCCGCATCAATGTCGGCGGAAAGCCGATTTTCAGCATACTCTGCGCCTTTCGACCGCGGACGGCATCGATGGAGACATCTTCCAGCTTATCGAGGAGGCGCGAAATCTCATCATAATAACGCGCGCCTTCTTCCGTCAGGATCAGTTTCGGGCCGGCTCGCTCGAACAGGGTAAGACCAAGAAAATCCTCAAGGTTTTTTATCTGCCGACTGATGCCGCTTTGCGTGATCCCCATGTCCTCGGCAGCCTTGGTAAAGCTCAGATGACGCACGGAGGCATCGAATGCATGCAGGGCGCTCAAGGACGGCAGAAAACGGCGCATGACGAAGCTCCTGTTGATCAGCATGAATAAAAGTCATGAAGAACCCATTTTTCAATGCTTTTCTTCGGGGAAATTTGGCTCCAGTCTTTCCACAAAAGAAAGTGGGAACGACATGGACTACGGCGACAGCATTGACCGCAATCTGCTCAGCATGCTGGAGGAAAACGCACGCGTAACGGCCAGTGAATTGGCGCGACGTGTCGGGCTGGCGCGCTCAAGTGTCCAAGAGCGTATCGAGCGGCTGGAACGCCGTGGCGTCATCCTTGGCTATCGTGCCATCGTCGGCCGTCGCGAGATTGATCAAAGCGTTTCAGCCTATATCTTCATTACCACCGCCCTGCGCGCGACGCAGAGGCTGTTTGCAGTATTGCGCGGCTATCCCGAGATCCTGACCGCCGACGCGATCAGCGGCCCGGCCAACATTCTCTGTCGCGTGAACGTCAATTTTTTGGAAGATCTGGAAGCACTCATCGAAGAGCTTGCCCGGATCGAAGAAATCGAAAGCGTGACCTATTCCGTCGTGCTTTCCAACAAAATCAATCGCGAAAACGCATTGATCGCCCGTAAGGCGCAATAGGGAACGAGCAATCAACTGGGATATGACCATGAACAGACGTGACTTCGGAAGGGCAGTGCTGCTCACAGGCGCTGCTGCGCTACTTCCATCCTCCGCGCTTCTTGCAGCGACCGAAGGTCCGACGCTCGAAGCGATCCGGGCGCGTGGCGCGCTGCGGATCGGCGTGTTTGCAGGCACCGAGCCTTATTATCACAAGAATCTCGCAACCGGAGAATGGGAAGGTTTCTGCGTCGCGATGGGACACGACCTCGCGCAATATATCGGCGTCAAGCTGGAACTGGTCGAGACGACCTGGGGCAACTCGGTGATCGATCTGCAGAGCAACAAGATCGACATCATGTTCGGGCTGAGCAACAGTCCGGAGCGCGCCAAGGTTGTCGACTTCACCAAGGCGCTGATGGACAATACCTTCACACTCGTTGCTCGCAAGGGTCTGGAGGTAACGAAGTGGGAGGAAATGAACAAGCCGGAGATGCGGGTGGCCGTCGACCTCGGCTCGACGCAGGACAATTTCGCCCGCAAGAACCTGCCGAACTGCACGCTGGTCGCGCTCAAATCTGCCGATGAGACCATTCTGGCGCTTCAGTCGGGTCGTGCCGACGCCATCATCCAGGTGGCGCTCCTTGCCGTGGTGACGACGAAACACCTCGCTCCAAACGTCAAACTCATCATTCCGGATCCCCATGGAAGCCAGCCGACTACGATCGGTGTGCGCCGTGATCCGAATGGCGAATTCCGCGACTATGTCGATGCCTGGCTTGCGGAGCGCCGTGGGCAAGGCAAAGTCTCGAGCTGGATTGTCGAAAGCTTGGCGCTCGTGGGTGTCGACAAGGCCGCGCTGCCTGCAAACCTGACCTTCTGACAGGCACGACCATGTCCGTCTCTTCGGGTGCGTTGGGCATCATCATGCTGGATACGACGTTCGAACGTCCGCCCGGCGATGTCGGCCATTCTGCGTCATGGCGCTTTCCGGTCAAGTTCCGCCGGGTGCGCGGCGCCTCCGTTTCTCTCGTCGTCCGCGCAGACGGCGAGGGTCTCGTCGAAGATTTCGTCGCCGCGGGACGAGAGCTGATCTCGGAGGGCTGCAGCGCGATCATCACGTCTTGCGGCTTCATGGCGCGACACCAACGAAAACTGGCCGAGGCGCTGGGCGTGCCGGTCGCCGCCTCCAGCCTGATGCAGCTGTCCATGGTCGAAATGGCGCTCGGCGCGGGCCTGCGCCCCGGCGTGATAACCTATGATGCAGCCAGTCTCGGTCCACAAGTGTTTGAAGCCTGCGGGGCCGATCCGTCCGTTCCCGTGCGCGGCGTGCCTGCCGGTGGGGCATTTCACGCACTCGTCGAAGGCTCGGCAGCATATGATTATGCGGCTTTGGAGGCGGAGGTGATCGATGCAGCCCGAAGGCTTGTCGCCGAGCATCCATCCGTCGGCGCCATCGTGCTGGAATGCACCAACATGCCGCCCTTTGCCCAGGCGATTTCGGCTGCCCTCGATCTCCCCGTCTTCGACATCCTGACGCTTGGCGAGTGGCTTTTCACCTCAACCTCTCCCCGGACCTTCCGCCGGGCCGAACAAAGCGCGCTGTGATGCAATATCAATGGGACTTCTCCGGCCTTTGGCAGTATCGCGGCCTGTTTCTTCAAGGCTTGGGCTACACGGTCGGCTTTACCATTCTGACCATCGTCTCCGGAATTGTCGTCGGCACGGTCTTTGCTCTTGCCCGACTTTCGGGTTTGAAAATCGTCACCGTTCCGATCATGACGATCGTGGAACTGTTCCGCTGTACGCCTGTCCTCGTGCAGCTGGTCTGGTGTTACTATGCCCTGCCCATGCTGGTCGGAATCCAGATCTCGCCAGCGATGGCAGCCTTCATCACGCTTACCATGTACGGCGCCGCGTTCTATGCCGAGATCATTAGGGGTGGCATCGTCTCGATCGATACTGGGCAATGGGATGCAGGTCGAGCGATCGGCATGCGACGAGGTCAGTTGATGGCCAAGATCATCTTGCCGCAGGCGCTGCGCCGCATGGTGCCGCCGCTGGTCAATCAGTCCGTCCTGCAGCTCAAGAACACCTCGCTTCTGTCCGTGCTCGCCGTGCCTGACCTGCTCTATCAAGGTCAGCTCGTGACATCAGCCACCTACCGGCCGCTCGAAACCTACACCTTGATTGCATTCATCTATCTGGCCGTCCTGTTTCCTATGACACGCGTGGCGCATTGGCTGGAGGGTCGCAGGACATGAATAGCGAGATCCGGACGATGGCGGGTACGGAACCGATGATCGAGGTGGTGGGCCTGAAGAAATCCTTCGGTCCTCTCGACGTCTTGAAGGACATCAACCTTTCCGTGCCGCGCGGTCATGTGGTGGCGATGATCGGGCCAAGCGGTTCGGGAAAGTCGACGCTGTTGCGCAGCCTCAATCTGCTGTCATTGCCGGATGCGGGCTGCATTACCATCGGCGGAAGGCGGATGGATTTTTCCGCAAGCCGGGTTGCCATGCGCGATCGGGATCTCGCAGCCTTCCGTGCCAATACAGGGATGGTGTTTCAGAACTTCAATCTGTTCCCGCATATGAGCGTCATCGACAATGTGATGGTCGGGCCGGTGAGCGTGTTGAAGCAGGACAGGAGTTCCGCCCGGACCGTCGCCATGGAGCTTCTCGCCAAGGTCGGCCTGGTCGCGAAAGCCGACGCGCGGCCGGAGCAGCTTTCGGGTGGACAGAAGCAGCGCGTGGCGATCGCGCGCGCGCTCGCCATGAAACCGGAAGTCATGCTGTTCGATGAGGCCACCTCTGCCCTCGACCCTGCACTGGTCAGCGAGGTTCTGGCGGTCATTCGCCAACTTGCCGAGCACGGGATGACGATGATCCTCGTCACCCATGAGATGGCATTTGCCCGCGAAGTCGCCGACACGGTCATCTTCATGCAGGACGGCTTCGTCGTCGAGTCGGGTGATGCCCGACAAGTCATCAACACCCCCCGCGAGACGAGAACGCGGGAATTCCTCAGCCATTTCCATGGCGGACTTTCCTGAGAGCAGGACGAAACGGCAATGACAGGCAAGGTAATCGTGGTTGGTGCGGGCATTATCGGTGCCACCGCGGCGTTGAGATTGGCGGAGGCGGGCTGGGATGTCGCGCTTTGCGACGGCAACGCGCCGGGCAGCGAAGCTGGAGCAAGCTACGGCAATGGCGGCTGGATCAGCCCGGCCTCAATCATTCCGATGAGCATGCCCGGTCTGTGGCGAAAGGTTCCCGGCTTCCTTCTCGATCGAAACGGGCCGCTGACGATCGATTGGAGGTCGCTACCGCAGCTGACACCCTGGCTGCTGCGGTTTTTGTGGGCCGGCGCCAGCAAGAACCGCGTGCGCCGGACCGCGAAATTGCTGAACTTCCTGCTGCATGATGGCCCCGAGCGACATTTGGAACTCGCACGAAAGACCGGACAGGAGCAGCTCGTTCTTCAAAAAGGGCTGCTCTACGCCTATCCGGATCGGGCTGCCTTCGAGGCCGAAGCGCTGAGTTGGGAGCTGCGCCGAGAAAACGGCGTTGCATATGAGGAGTGGGACGAGACCGAAATCCGGAGAAAGCTCCCGGCTCTCGGTCCCCCCTACCGGTTCGCCATCCATGTGGTGAACGGTGCCCATTGCCGCGATACCGGACGCTATGTGGCCGGCATTGTGGAATCCGCCCGACACAAGGGCGTACGGTTTCACCAGTCTGCCGTGACCGCCATCCTGGACGGCCCGACGCCGCAAGTAGTACTTGAGGGTGGCGAGACGCTATCAGCCGACCGCATCGTCGTGGCTGCAGGCATACATTCCGGCCGCCTGCTTCGCCCGCTCGGCGTGCGCATTCCAATGCAGAGCGAACGGGGTTACCATGTGACCGTAACATCAGGGCAAACACCCTTCGAAATTCCCGTAATGCCGAGTACCGGTCGGATGGCCAACACACCGACCAATATGGGTCTGCGCCTTTCCGGCCAGGTCGAGCTTGCAACCGTGAACAAACCTCCGAATTGGGAGCGCGCTCAGGTGCTGCAACGGCATGCCCTGACGAGCTATCCCTATCTGTCCGTCGACAAGACACCCAGTCTTCGTCTCTGGATGGGGCATCGTCCCTCCACGCCAGATGGCCTGCCGGTGATCGGCCCGCTGTCGCGGCATCCCGGTCTGGTCGCCGCCTTCGGCCACGGACATGTCGGCATCGCGGCAGCTCCCAAGACGGCGGATCTCGTACTCGATGCGCTCGAAAATCGCATCAGCGGCGACGCACATCCTTTTCTGCCCAGCCGTTTCAGGCAATAACCGGCCATTCGTCCAACGCAAATCTCAAAATAATGCTCTTGAAGGGAAGCGAACCGCTGTTTTCGTGTCGCATCCCACATTATCAATGACTTAGGCATTCCAATCGGCGTAGTACGATTTATGGGACTGGCGGAACTATTTACCCTTTGTCTCTCCAATGAGGAGGCGGCTCAATTCTCGGTGGAAATCAACAGCGTCGTCAACTGTTTCGTGACGAAATGCTCGACGTGTTCCGCATGTCATCCTCGTCTGTTCAGAGAAAGCGCATCGCGTAACGCATCGCCGATATAATTGACACTCAAGACGGTCAGAGAGATCGCAAGACCTGGCCATAACGCTCTTGCCGGGCTGGTGCGAATGAAGTCTACACCGTCATTTAGCATTCTGCCCCAAGTCGGAAAGTCGGAAGGAAAGCCGAGGCCTAGGAAGCTCAACGCCGATTCCGCAACGATGGCCGAACTCAGACCGAGCGTCGCCGATACCAGTATGGAACTCATTACGTTTGGTAGAATATGGCGCAGGACGATCTGATGCTCGCGAATGCCGCCGCTTCTGGCCGCAAGGATGAATTCCCGACTTCGCAGGGACAAAACGTCTCCTCGCACCACGCGCGCAGTATGCATCCAGCTCGTTGCGCCGATCACCGATACGATTAGCAGGAAGATACCGGCTTCGGCTCCAACGAGACTGCGTAAGCTATCGCGAAAAAGCAGGATAACCACCATCAGGAGCGGCAGGAGCGGCAGTGAAAGGAAGAGATCGACAAGCCGCATGAGCCATCCGTCCAGGCGCGGCATGGTGCCCGCCAGGATGCCGACAAACGTGCCGATGAAGAGCGACAGCAGCATCGCGGTCAATCCCACGGCAAGCGATATGCGCCCCCCTGCCATCAGCTGAGCTAGAATGTCATGACCGAGATTGTCCGTCCCGAGCGGATGGGCGAGCGACATCACCACATTTCTGGCGCGGATATCCATTTTCCCCGGATCGACCGGATGAACATAAGGGCCGACAAGAATAATCAGGGTGATCGAAAGAAATACGAACGCTCCCGTCACGCTTGCAGGGCTTTGGCGTAGATGTCGCAACACGATCCACAGCGAGGAGTTCCTACGATGTTCGGTGCCTGACCTGGATTCACTCGAAATATCAGTCATAACGAATCCTCGGATCTAGGATGCCGTAGAGCACGTCTGCGATCAGGTTGAACAGAACGATCAGGATCGCGAAGATAAAAGTCAGGCTCTGAACGAGCGGGAGATCAGCGCCCTGGACGGCGGATATCAGAAGTTGGCCGATGCCATTCACCCGAAAGATCTGCTCAGTGACGATCGCCCCGGAGAAAATCGTGGGAACGCCAAGCGCAATCACGGTGACGACGGGGATAAGCCCGTTTCGCAGGACATGGACGAATAATATGATGTGTTCTTTCACGCCCTTGGCGCGAGCGGTTCGTACATAGTCCTGATGAAGGTTTTCCAAGATGGACGAGCGAACAAATCGCGCAATCTGCGACATGTTGTACAAGGTCAGCACAGCAACCGGCAGAACCATCTGCTTGATCTGCTGTATGAATGTCTCCCAGCTCACTACATGGAGATTGGTATCATAGACAGATGGAAACCATTGAAGATGCACGCTGAATATCACGATGAGCAGGACGCCGGTGAAAAAGCTCGGCACGGAATATCCAATCATCGAGATGAACGTGAATATCTGGTCCACCGCAGAATACTGTCGATAAGCGGATATGACACCCATCGGGACAGCCAGAATAATGCCCAGAAGATAGGCAAAGCCAACGACTGTCAGTGTCTGCGGTAACCGCTGTGCTATCAGATCGGCAACAGGACTGCGTGTTGCCCAGGATATCACGCGAAGGCGATTTTCCGCCCCGACATCCAGGCCGGTGATTTGCTGGAAAATATTCAATGGCTCATTGACGACAAACTGATACAGCCACTTCAGATAGCGTAGGAAGAATGGCTGATCGAGGCCCAGAGAAAGGCGAATTTGCTCGCGGACCTCATCGGGAATGGTCATTGGCAGGTTGCCTGTCGGATCTCCGGGAGCAAGGTCAAGGAGCATGAAAATCACAAAGCTGATGATAAGCAGCGTTGGAATGGCGTAGAGCAATCGCCGCATTGTAAAAGCAAACATTAGTCCGTCTCCCGTCTGAACTGCCGCGGCCGCTCGACCAGCCACGACCGAGGCAGCTACTTGCGATGTCTTGTCCAGTCGGCGACATTCCAGAGCTGCGAATCCCAGGACGTCATCCGCACGCCATCGAGGCTGACAGAACGCGCTGCCACTTCGCCGCGATAGACGAGCGGAATGATCGCGCCGTCATTGACCAGCAGGTCGTTCAGCTTCTTGGCAAGCGCCCCTCGAGCGTCCATGCCGGGTGTCTTGGAGAGCTCCATGACAATCCGGTCATATTCGGGATTGCAATAGCGTGTGGAGTTCGCTCCCTGCCAGGCATTCTTGTCACTCGGTATCTTGTTGCATGTCCAGGCGGCCATATAGGCTTCCGGATCAGTTCCGGGGAAATTATTGCTGAACATCTCCAAGTCCGCGTAGAATTTGCGCAGGGTATCCGGATTGCCCGCATCTCCCCCAAAGAAGATCGAGGGATTGATGTTGCGCAGTTCGGTTGCCACGCCAATCTGTGACCACATATCCTTCAGCAGCGCCTGTTCCGATTGGCGAACCGAGTTCGTGGATGTCTGAAAGACAACGGAAAGCCGCACCCCGCTCTTGACGCGGACATTGTCCGGGCCGAGTTTCCAACCGGCCTCGTCGAGCAACTTGTTTGCACCATCGACATCCGGTTTCAGACACCAGTCGACTGCGTTTGACGCATTGACCGCAGGCGCCGGCAGCACATTGCAAGTCGGCCGGCCAGCCTTGCCGTAAACGGCTTCGACGATCAGTTCCCGATCGATCGCCAACGACAGCGCCTTTCGCACAGCCGGATCGCTGAGAAGCGGATTGACGCCCGCTTCGGCGGTTGAGCGCTTGACGCCGAGCGAGGGATCATTTGCGAAGGGGTTTGTATCGACGCGTTCCACCTGTGTGCCGAACGAGGTCACGATAGTTCCCTTCCCGGCGGCTTCCATTTGCTTGAGCACTTCTGGTTCAAGCTGCAAAAACCACGCATAGTCGAACTCGCCTGTTTCGAGAACAGCGCTAGCCGCGGACGTAGGATCGCCGCCGCCCTTTATGGTCAGCGTCGCAAATGCCGGCTTGGCCGGGTCGCGGTAATAGGGATTGGCGTCGAATGTCACAACGTCGTTGGCCTTGAAGTCCCTGACCTTGAATGGCCCGGTCCCATGGGGTGCGAAATTCTGCGCGGTGCAAGTTGACGCCTTGGCACCGGTGCACGCGCCAAACTGCTTCTTCTGGAGGATCGGCGCCATCGCACCGACGAAAGCCGAGTACGGAAAAGGCTTCGGGCTGCTGAAGGTGATCTTAACGGTCAGGGGATCCAGCGCCTCGACTTTGGCGATCTGGTCGAAATAAGCCGCCGCTGCGCAGCCTCCTCCAGGCGCCGTGCAATATTGCCAGGTGAAAACGACATCATCAGCGGTAAAATCTGTTCCGTCAGACCACTTCACGCCGGCCTTGAGCTTCCAGGTGATCGACATCAGGTCGCTCGATATACCGCCGTTTTCAATCGACGGAATAGAGTCGGCCAGCGCCGGCACCATTTTGCCGATCTCGTCGTAGCGAGCGAGGGGCTCCAGCACGACGGAAGAAGCATATTGCTCCTTGGTTCCCCCCGACAAGTAGGGATTGAGCGTGGAGATTGCCTGCCACGACAGGATTTTCAGATCCCCATCCGATCCACGCCCCGCCAGACTAGCAGTTGCGGCAAGCAAAGCGGGTAAGGCACATGCTATTGCAAAGAGCTTTGTTTTCATCGTTTTTGTTCCCACTTTTTGTTTGATTTCGCCCGCTGCTTTGGCGGGCAAATAATTATGGCGAGCAACGATCGAATTCGGCCGGAATGCTCCGCATGAGAGCCTATGGCGCCTCAACCAGAAAGCATCCTCTCGAATGAGGAAGTGCGGCGCATTCTTTCGTAGGAAAGAGTGAAAGAGCTGGCTACAGCCGCACTCCGGCCAAACAGAAAGATCAGACCGTCAAGGGCAACTCGCGGCCGACAAGGTGCAGCCAGTAATTGACGCCAAACGGGATTGCCTCATCGCTGAAATCATATTTCGGATGATGGAGTCCGGCCGACTCGCCGTTGCCGATCAAGATCATCGCGCCCGGCCGCTTTTCGAGCATGAACGCGAAATCTTCCGCTCCCATGGCAGGCCGTGTCGACACGACATCCTCGTGCTTGGCCGTCACCTGCGCGGCTGCGTTGCGCGCTATCTCCGTCTGGTCGGCCCAATTGAATGTGACGGGATAGCCTTCGTAATAGGTCACCTCGGCACTCCCGCCGAACATCGCGGCGCATCCCTCGCAGATCGCCTGGAAGCGTTCCTTGGCCGTCTCCGTATCTTCGCCGCGAAGCGAGCGAATGGTGCCGCGCAAGGTCGCTTCGGGAGCAATCACGTTGTAGGCTTCGCCGGCAAGAACGCGGGTGATGGAAACCACGACCGCGTCCAGAGGGTCGATGGAACGAGAGGCAATCGTCTGTGCCGCAAGTATGATCTGCGCGGCGATGATGACGGGATCAATCGTTGCGTGCGGCCTGGCCGCATGCCCGCCGAGGCCGGTGATCTTGACGTCGAATTCGGCGGTCTCCGCCAGGATCGGCCCGGCGCTTATCGCAAAATGCCCAACGGGGAGCCCGGGCATATTGTGCATGCCATAGACCGCATCGATCGAAAAACGATCCATCAGACCATCCTTCACCATTTCGCGACCACCACCGCCCTTCTCTTCCGCCGGTTGGAAAATGACGGCCACCCGCCCGGAGAAGTTCCTGTCGCGCGCGAGAGCCTGCGCCGCGCCGAGCAGCATGGCCGCGTGCCCATCATGGCCGCAGGCGTGCATATTGCCGGGGATTTCGGATTCCCACGGAACGCCGCTTTCTTCCAGGATGGGCAAGGCGTCCATTTCCGACCGCAGGCCGATCGTTCTCGAGCCGCCGCCCTTGCCGTTGATGATACCGACTAATCCGGTCTGTCCGATGCCGGTCACGATCTCGTCGCAGCCGAATTCCCGTAATTTTGCCTCGATGAAACCAGAGGTAGCATAGACATCAAAACTCAGTTCCGGATGGCGGTGAATGTGATGTCTCCATGCGACGACGTCGCTGTAATTGTCGTGGGATGCCATTCATTTGCTCCAACTACTAGATGAAAACACGATCGGTCGATCATAAAAGGTGCTCGCCATCGGCACGCTATTCCCTGGTTCCTACGTTACCATCCTGCGTGCCGGAGGAGCCGATTGGCATATTTCCCTTCCCTTGCCGGAACGCGGATATCTGCTCGACCATCAACTAAGCTGCACGAAATGTCCGTCGCTGACCTGCTGGAACTCGCGAACAGGCGCCTTGTAACCCAACGGGCGAATGAGGCTGCGGATCTCCTCACCCGAGGCATTGCGCCGCAAACTGCGACGCGCAGGGTCTGGTACGGGCACGGCTGCCATGAGCTTCTTCGTATAGGGATGCTGGGGGTTGTCGAAGATGGAGCTACGCGATCCGATCTCAACGATTTCGCCCATATACATGACCGCCACTCTATGGCTGACGCGCTCAACGACCGCCATGTCATGAGAGATAAAGAGATAGGCGAGACCGAACTGTGATTGCAGATCGAGCAGAAGATTGCAGACCTGGGCCTTTACCGAAACATCGAGCGCGGAAACAGCTTCATCGGCGATGATGATCTTCGGATCGAGCATCAGCGCTCTGGCGATCGCTATGCGCTGGCGCTGCCCTCCGGAAAACTCGTGCGGGTAGCGCTCCAGCATATCCGCCTTCAGGCCAACCTTCTCGAGGAGAGCAGCCGCCTTGTTTCGGGCCTCACGAGGGGTGCCCATCCCATGCGCGAGAAACGCCTCGGCAATCGAGCTGCCGACCTGCATGCGCGGGTCGAGGCTGGCATAAGGATCCTGAAAGACCATCTGAATAGCCCTGCGTGTCAATCGCAGGGCATCCTTGTCGAGGGCAAGAATATCCTTGCCCTGAAAATTGACGGCCCCACTCGTCGGCTCGACAAGGCGCGTGATCGAACGGCCGATCGTCGACTTGCCGCAACCGGACTCGCCGACAAGCGACAGGATCTCGCCGGCACGCAAGGTGAAGGAGACGTCCTCGACGGCATGAATAGCTCCGGACTTGCGGCCAAACATGCCCGTGCGAACGTCAAAGTGCGTCTTCAGGTCTTTCACCTCGAGAAGGACTTTTCCAGGCTTCCGGATAGAGGTATTTTCTTTAAAGGCGGCCGATGCTCCAACGTCGATCGTCGGAAAGCGCACCGGATGTGTGAGGCCTCTCATCGCGCCGAGCTTCGGCACAGCCGAGAGCAAAGCCCGAGTATAGGGCTTGGCACCGTCCCTGAAGACCTCGGCTGTCGCACCCGTCTCGATGGCCTCGCCATGATACATGACGAGCGTGCGATCGGCGATTTCTGCCACGACCCCCATATCATGCGTAATGAACAGAACCGCCATCCGTTCTTCGGCCTGCAATTCCTTTATGAGATCGAGGATCTGGCCCTGGATGGTCACGTCGAGAGCGGTTGTCGGCTCATCGGCAATCAAAAGCTTCGGCCTGCAAGCCAGCGCCATGGCGATCATGACGCGCTGACGCATACCGCCGGAGAACTGGTGCGGGTAATCATGGTAGCGGCTCCTGGCATTCGGAAGACGCACTTTGTCGAGCAGGCGGATGACCTCCGCCTTGGCATCGCTGCGCGACATCCTGCGGTGAATGGCCAATGCTTCCAGAATTTGCTTGCCCACTGGGAAAACAGGATTGAGGCTGGTCATCGGTTCCTGAAAGACCATGCCGATCTCGTTGCCGCGCACGAGCCGCATCTGTTCTTCCCGAAGCGACAACAGATCCCTGCCGGCGAGCATCACCTTGCCCTCGACCCGACTGGCATGGCGCGGCAGCAGGCGCATGATGGCGAGCGACGTAACGCTCTTTCCCGACCCGGACTCACCCACGATGGCGAGGGTCTCGCCCGCGGCGATATCAAGATCGATGCCTTTGACGACGCGCAGCCAGCGGTTACCCAATCGGAAATCAACCGCGAGATCCCTTATCGAAAGAATGCTGTCTTTGCTGACGAGATCGCGCGATGGCGTCTTGACTGGTACAGCATTCACATCTTCAATCTGCATCGAACCGTCCTTTACTGCAGCATCGAGCCGGCAGTCAGTGTTTTAAAATCTGGCTCAGGAAAAGCTTCGTTCGCTCGTGGCGCGGGTTGGCAAAGAAGTCCTGCGGAGCGCCCTCTTCGACGATTTGACCCGCATTCATGAAGATGACGCGATCGGCGACCGCACGGGCAAAACCCATCTCGTGCGTTACGCAGACCATCGTCATGCCATCCCTTGCGAGACTCGTCATCGTCTCCAGCACTTCGGACACCATTTCGGGGTCGAGTGCCGAGGTCGGCTCGTCGAAAAGCATAATCTGGGGCTGCATGCAGAGCGACCGGGCGATCGCGACGCGCTGCTGCTGACCGCCGGAGAGTTGCACGGGGTACTTGTTCGCCTGCTCTGGAATACGGACGCGCTCCAGGAAGCGCAGCGCCGTCTGCCTCGCCTCGGCTTCCGACTTGCCCTTGATCCACATGGGGCCCACCATGCAGTTCATCAGCACAGTCATATGCGGGAAGAGATTGAAGTGCTGAAACACCATGCCGACATTCTTGCGCACGTCGCCAACATTGCGCATCCGGTCATGCAGCGAGATGCCATTGACCGTGATCTCGCCTTCCTGATGCGCCTCAAGCCGGTTGAAACAGCGGATAAGGGTCGACTTGCCTGATCCCGAAGGACCACACACCACGATACGCTCCCCCTTGCGGACAGTCAGATTGATGTCGGTCAACACCTTGAAGCTTCCGTACCATTTCGAGACGTTCTTGACCTCGATGATCTTGTCGTCGTTCATCGCACTTTGCTCCTGGCGTAATGGCGCTCAATGCGCGCTTGAACAAGCTCCAGGCAGATCGACAGTATCCAATAGAGCATGGCCGCCGAAATCAGCATTTCCATATGCTGAAAGGTCTTCTGACCCAGGGTGCGCGCCAGAAACATCAGCTCCCACACGCCGATCACCGAGACGAGCGAGCTATCCTTCAGCATGGAGATGAACTGGTTTCCAGTCGGGGGAATGATAACGGGAAGGGCCTGCGGCAAAATGATCTTGCGCATCGTAAGGCCAAAGCCAAATCCCATCGATCGCGAGGCTTCCCACTGGCCACGATCGATACTCTGGATGCCCGATCGAAAGATCTCGGTCATATAGGCACCATAGCAAAGCGAGAGCGCAAGGATGCCGGCTGGAACCGCATCGATCACGAAGCCGAGCTGCGGCAGGCCTAGATAGATCAGGTAAACCTGCATCAACAAGGGCAGGCCACGAAAGAACGAGGTGTAGAAGCTGGCGATGGCATAGGCAAAGCCATTATTCGAGAGTTTCGCAACGGCACCCAGAACGGCGATCGCCGATGCAATGACAATTGATACGGCCGATACATAAATCGTCGTAACAAGTCCCTGCGTGATGAGGAAAGGGAGCTTTTCCTCGATGAACGGCACGCTCAGATGGAATGTCTCAAAGAAGGCGAGAAAAAGGATCAGAAGCTCAAGCCATACGATGGCGATTTGCAGCCTGAGCGGCGCAAAGCCGATAAGGACGACATTCAGGGCAAACATGACTGCGATGGCGAATGCCACGGCAAAACGTCCGTAAAGGCCCGACGTCGCGGGGTCGCCGATCACCGGGCGCATAAGCTCGCCAAATGACGTGCCGGTCAAATTGAACAGCAGAAAAATAGCCAGAACCGTCGCGAAAAGTGTTGCGATGAACCAGGGCTTGTGAACCAAGACTTCGGATTCGACCGTATCGGGATAAAGCATCTCTTTCCCCTTCAACCAGTTCGGCGGCTTGAGCGAGTAAGCCGCCGAGATTGATGTCCGCTACTTCACGACCGTATAGTCGACGCCGTACCACTTGACAGACAGCTTGCTGAGTGTGCCATCGACCTTCATATCCTTTATGGCGTCGGCGATCTTGTCGTTGAACTCCTTGTCGCCATGTTCGATCGCCACCGCGAGCGGCTCGTAGAAGACGGGATCGCCGATCTGCTTAATCGGATAGTTTGCCTTTTTCGCATCGATGATGCTCGGCAGGGAGGAAACAACCGCGTCGAGGCGCGTGCCGTCACCCAGGCGCAGATCGTCGAATGCCGTGGTCGAATTCGCGTAGGATTTGACCTCTTTCGGCTTGAATTCGTACTTGAATGGAGGCGCACCGGCCGCATCCAGGGTCAGTTCCTGCTTGGCATAGGCCTCGAAGGTCGAGGTCGCCGTGGTTCCCACAACCTTGCCGTTGAGGTCGGAAAGCTTGGTTACCTTGCTATCCTTGTGGACCGCGACTGCAGCCGGCGTGTAGTAGTAAACCGCCGGAAAATCGAAGATCTCGGCGCGCTTCTTCGTCGGCGTCATCGAGCCGACATGCATGTCCCAGCGTCCCGCCCAATTGCCGGCGGTAATGATGTCCCAGCCTGGCGTCACAAACTCGACCTTCACGCCGAGACGCTTGCCGATATCCTTGGCAACGTCGATGTCGAAGCCGTCAAGCTCGTTCTTGTCGTTCATAAAGGACTGTGGCGCCCAATTGGCGTCCGTCGCAACCTTCAGATCCTTGGCCGCCATGACGCGGTCGAGGACGGCACCGGCATTGGCTGGGAGGGCGGCGAAGGCCACGGCAAGCGATGCTGCCGCTGCGGAAATCTTGGTCAGTCTGTTCATGCGATGGTTCCCTTTATTGTCATTTTTGGTTTTTGGCCCGGGCTCATTTCCGTACCGTCATGCAATCTTGATGTCGAAGAGACCTTTTCGTCTTCCGGCGATTTGAAGCAGCCGCAGGCCGGCCGCTTCCTTGAATCGATGGAAGTCAGAGCTCTCCTTTCTGGCGCATCTCGTCGCGGATGGAGCGCGCGACCCGGAAGGCTTCAACACCAGCCGGAATGCCGCAATAAACCGCGATCTGCACGAGCGCTGCCCTCAGTTCGTCATCGGTCAGGCCGTTGCGGATCGCGCCGCGAAAATGGATGCCGAATTCATGCATGCGGTTCAGCGCCGCCAGCATGCCGAGGTTGAGGAGACTGCGCTGCTTGAGATCGAGCCCTTCGTCGGTCCAGGCCGTGCCCCAGCAATATTCGTTGAGCACGTCCTGGAACGGTGCCGAGAAGCTGTCGGCGCCGTTGATGGCGCGGTCGACATAGTCGTCGCCGAGCACCTTGCGGCGAAGGGCCTCACCGCTTTTTCTGAGCGCCTCATCCATGGTTCGTTTCCTTGGCGGCCAGGAAGCCGCGCATCAGGTTCGCCACCGTTTCCGGCGCCTCGATCAGGATTGAGTGACGCAGCCCCGGCAGGATTGACAGCGTCGAGCCCGGGATACGCTCGTGCATGTAGCGGGCCATGCGCGGATTGGATCCGGCATCGTCTTCCCCCGTCGCGATCAGCGTTGGGCAGCGGATCTGGTCGAGGAAGCCGCCGAAGTCGGTCTCGGCGAGCACGCGGTAGGCCGCCGCATAGCATTCCGGATCGTTCTCGGCATCGCGCTGGCGAAGCATTGCGATAACCTCCGGGTTTGCGGCCTGGAATTCTTCACTCAGCCAGCGCGATAGCGAGGCATTGTGATGATCAGCAGGAGTGCCGGCCCGCAGCGCCGCGAGGCGCTCCAAAACCCGCGTCCGCTCTTCCGGCGTCCGGCCGGCCACTGTCGATAGCAGCACGAGCTTGCGCAGCCGCTCCAGGTGGGTCAGCGCCAGGCGCTGGGCGATCAGCCCGCCGAGCGAAAAGCCGGCGAGATTAAAATTCGAGAAGCCTGCCTTATCGGCAAGCGCCAGTGCCTCATTGACGAAATCGTCGATCTCGTAGCGCCCCTTTATCCGGCTCGAATAACCATGGCCGCGAAGGTCGAATGTCAGGATCGTGAATCGATCCTTGAGACGCTCGACGACGCCGGCCCAGGCCTCGAGATAGGAGCCGACGCCATGAATGCACACGAGCGGATCGCCGCTACCATCGATGCGATAGTTGAGCGTGACGTCGCCGACGGTATGGCGCTCGGTCTTAGCCATATCAGCCCACCGCCGTCTTGCGCTTCTGCTCCTTCTCGCGTGCAGCAAAGAAGGGCAGGATTTCCTTGACAAACAGTTCCAGCGTGCGCTTCTGCAGCTCGAAAGGCAGGTTGAACGTCAGGCCGAGACAGTATTGGTCGACACCGGCGGCCTCGTAGACCAGCAGTTTCTCGATCGCTTCGTCCGGTGTCCCGAACATCAGGTTCTTGCGGATATTATCGGGGTTATAATTGTCCTTGCCCTTCACCGCCTCGTAGGGAACGGCTTCGGGAAAGCCCTCGCGGACCGTACCGATGTTCTGCATGAGGTTTTCAAAAGCGCGGCCATAATCCATGCTGTGCTTTACCGCGAGCTCCCACCCATCCGGCTTGTCGTAAACGCAGGTGCGGCGTTGCATCATGAAGCGCGGGCGCGGTACCTCGGGATGATCGGCAACCGCCTTGGTGAACTTGTCGGCCAGAACCTGGATCTCGGCTGCCGGCTGCGAGAGCGGCGTGGAGAGAATGCTGGCACCGTTGGCGATCGCCCAGTCGAAGGAGCCCGGATCGCGGGCGGCAACCCAGATCGGCGGATGCGGCTGCTGCAGCGGCTTCGGCACTGAGGTCGCAGTCGGGAATTTCCAGTAGTGCCCGTCATGGGCATAGTCGCCGGTCCAGAGTTTCTTCACAGCCGGGACGATCTCCTTCATGTAGGCGACACCCTCCTGCTGCGGCATGCCGCCGGCCATCCGGTCGAACTCATACTGGTAGGAACCGCGGGCGATGCCGAATTCCAGGCGGCCGTTGGTCAGATGATCGCAGAGCGCGGATTCACCGGCGAGACGGATCGGGGTCCAGTAGGGCGCGACCAGCGTCGAGGTACCCAGGCGGATCTGCTCGGTATGCTGCGCCAGCCAGACGAGCGTCTGGAACGGATTGGGAGAGATCGTACATTCGATCGTGTGGTGCTCGGCAGTCCAGAGCGCCTCGAAGCCGCCCTCGTCGGCCATGCGTGCCAATTGCAGGAGATTGTTCTTGGCCGTTGACATCGGAATGTCGGGCGAGAAGCGTTCCATGGTCAGCGATACTGCGAATTTCATCTGCTAGCCTCCCTTTCGGGCTCTATTTTCTTTGAGCCGTCACTTCAGACGGATGACGAAGGGGTCCTGCATTGCCCCGGAATAATCGATGATGACGTTCTTCAGGCGTGAGAACTCATGCATCACCTCGAAGCCGCCACGCCGGCCGTAGCCGCTTTCCTTGAAGCCGCCATTGGCGGACATGAAGGAGGCGGACCGGTAGGTATTGACCCACACTGTGCCGGCTTCGATCTGGTTGGCGAAGCGAAGCGCCCGATCGATGTCCTTGGTCCAGATGCCGGAGGCGAGGCCGTAATGGCTGTCATTGGCAAGCGCGATCATTTCCGCCTCGTCGCGGAACGGCATGACGCCGACCACGGGCCCGAAGATCTCGTCGCGCATGAAGCCCATGTCGTTCTGCGCATCGACCATGACAGTCGGCTCGTAATACCAGCCGCCGCTCGAAAGGCCTTCCTTCTGCGGCCGGCGTCCACCGGCCGCAACCTTTGCGCCTTCCTTGACGCCCGAGGCCACGTAACCCTCGACCTTGGAAAGCTGGTCGGCGAGCGCCAGCGGGCCGATATCGGTTTCATCGACCGTCGGCAGGCCGACGCGGATGCGGGCGGTACGGGCAATCAGCGCATCGATGAACTTGTCGTAGATGCTGGCTTCGACGAAGCAGCGCGAACCGGCAACGCAGGTCTGCCCTGCAGCGGCGAAGACGCCGGAGACGACGCCGTTGACGGCATGCTCGATCTCGACATCGCCGAAGACCACATGCGGCGACTTTCCACCGAGCTCCATCGAGCAGGGCACGAGGTTTTGCGCGGCATTGCCGGCGATGCGGCGGCCGGTCGCGGTGCTGCCGGTGAACACATATTTGGCGACGCCCGGATGGCGGGTCAGCGCCTCGCCGGCGCTCTTGCCGGTGCCGGTGACGACGTTGACGACACCTGCCGGGAAGCCGGCTTCATGGATGAGTTCGGCCAGCGCAAGCGTCGAGGCGGTCGCATGTTCCGACGGCTTGATGACAACGGTATTGCCGATCGCCAGGCATGGTGCCAGCGTGCCGGTCAGAAGCATCAGCGGTGAATTCCAGGGCGTGATCATACCGACGACGCCGAGCGGTTCGCGCAGGTTGATGTTCAGCGTATCGGCCCGATTGATCGGAATGGTGTCGCCCTGCAGCTTGTCGGCCATGCCGGCGAAGTAGTGATAGCTGTCCGGCATCGAGCGCATCTGCGCTCGGGTTTCCTTGAGCAGCTTGCCGTTGTCGCGTGTCTCGATATCGGCAAGTGTATCGGCATTGGCGCGGACGAGTTCTGCGAGCTTGCGCACCAGCGCACCGCGGTCAGTCTGCGTCATGCGCCGCCAGGCCGGATTGCGGAAGGCGGCATTTGCGGCCGCGACAGCCGCCTCGACATCATCGACATCGGCTTCGGCTAGATCGTACCAACGCTCGCCGGTGGTCGGGTCGTAGCTGGCGATATAGCTGCCGTTCTTCGGCGCCACGAATTCGCCGTTGATGAACAGGCCCTGTCGCGAACCTTCGATGGAGCTCACTGTCGTCTTCATGTCACTGTCCTTGGTCTTGGGAGGCTTGGATCCAGGCGCGGGCTCCGCCGTCGATCATCGCGACGCGGCCACCGTCGTCTGAATCCATGTAGATGCCGAACCTGCCGGCCTGCCGCTCGCGCACATACCGGCGCAGCATGGAGCGCAATTCGTGGGTGGCGATCGCCCCATAGGGCAGATCGTCGATGGCGAAGAAGCGGAGATCGGCAGGCAAGTTGACGCCCGCCCCCTCACCCGCCAGCCGGGCACGATAGACGAGATAGCCGGGATCGCTATCGGCCACGTCGAAGACGGAATAGAGGAAAGTGTCCTCCGGCATCAGCCGCAGTGCATCGCCGCCTTCGACGACAAGCTGGCTGTCGGCCTTGCGGCGGCGCGCCGAGGGAAGCACCCAGCCGCCCTTGCCATCCGAGCGCAACAGCAGACCGTCACCGGCTTCGATCAGATAGCCGATGATCATGCCATGCGATGCGAGCCAGCCTGATGGCAGCGGATCCTTGACGCTGGCGTAACGACCGCGACAGAAGCCGAGTGGTGCGGTTGGACTGGTGCCGAAAGCGCGGACTTCGCCGATCAGAACAGCATGATCACCGGCATCGACGGTATTGTAGGTCGTGCAATCGAACCAGGTGAGGCTGTCGGTCAAGACAGGTGCGCCGGTGTGGATATGATCGTGTGTGACGGATTGGAACTTGTCCGGCGATTTGGAGGCAAAGGTCGCGGATACATCGACCTGTCCCTCGTGGAGGATATTGACGGCGAAGCAGCCGGCGCCGGTGAAAGCCTGATAGCTGGATGCCGACTTGGCGATGCAGACCAGCAGTAGAGGCGGGTCGAGCGAGACGGAGGTGAAGGAGTTCGCGGTCATGCCGCGCGGCGTTCCGTCCTCGTCGCGGGTGGTGATGACGGTGACGCCCGTCACGAAGGTTCCAAATGCCCGGCGCAGGGCGATCGGGTCGATCGGCGCATCCGCCTTTGCCGCTGTCTCCGCCATGCTGTCTCGCCTCCCTTTCATTGTTGAAAGGAGGCTAGCGCCGCCGGTCCGGCCGTTCTTCCTTGACTTCGACGGAGTGAGCGGAAAACTTCTGCTGTGATCCGTAGGAGACGAAAAGCGGCAAGCAGCATGCGCTGCAAAACCACGGATACCGATTGGCGGCGGTTATTTTTCCGCGCTGACGCGATTGTCGATGACGCCGTGCAGGCGGATGGCCAGCTCGACGGCGAAGCGCTTTTCCGGCGTTTCGACATCGACACCGAAGAGTTCCTGGATACGCGACAGGCGGTAGCGCAGCGTCGTCACATGCAGGCCCATCGTATCGGCACAGGCCTGACTGCGGCAGCCTTCCTGCAGGTAGGTGGAGAGCGTTTCCAGATAGGGCGTGCCATTCTCGCGATCATGCTCGGCGATGGCGCCGACGCTTTCCTGCACGAAGCTACGCACATCGCCTGCCTCGGACGCCGCAACCAGCATCGGCAGCGGCCCGAAATCCTGTGCAGAAACAGCGCCCGTCAGGCCGAAGGAACGGCCGATGCGGATCATCCGGCCGCAACGTTGCCACGCGGCCGGATAATCGGACAGCGCCGCGCAACGATTGCCCGCGACAACAATAGGCGGTTCGTCGAAATAGCGGCCAAGTTCCTCGGCGATACGGCGCGTCAGCTTAACCGTCCGCTCCTGCCTTTTGCTGGCATCATAAGGCACGAGGCAGACAACGCCGCCATCGATGGCAATCAGGTTTGCCTGCAGCGAAGCCTGCTGCATGATGCGGGCAAGCGTATGCTCGACATCGACGGAGGCACCGCCGAAGGCTTTCGTCTTGTCGGGAAAATCGACGACGATCATCTGCTGCGGCACAGAGAAATTCAGCCCCAGCCGCTGAGCGCGCTGGGCGACATCGCCGGCATTGCGCCAGCGTGCCTCGACGATCTCGAAGAATAGTTCGGTCTGGGTGCGGGTTTCGAAGCGGAAGCGAATGAAACTGCGCATCATCTGCACACTGAGCGCGAACTTGGCGCTGTCGAGCATCAACAGATCGAGGTCGCTGAATTCGCGCGAGGTCGGGAAGATGATCAATGCGCCGACCAGCTGGTTATCGACGGTCAGCGGCTCGATACGAGCCGAAATCTTGAAACGTTGCGCGCCGTCATCGAGAAACAGACTGGCGGCGTCGGTCGTGCCGCGATCGATCGCCTCGCGCGCCGCCTTCATCAAGGGACGGGCAAGCGTGGTGGCCGCCGCCGCCTGCCAGGAGGCCTCGTCGTAGAGCGCATTCGGCGGGCATCCTGCGATCACCTGATTAGCCGTGAAATCGACGACGACGGTCGGGTTGGGCAGCATCATGCCGACCATCGCCGAAAGCGGCGCGACGGCACCGTCACTAAGCACATGTTCGAGCAGCGAGGTGTGTGCCTGCAGCGCCCGCTCGAGCCGCTGCGCCGCGCGCTTCTCGGCCTCCAGCCGGTGTTCGCGCTCGACGGCGATGGCGCCCATATGGATAATCGCGCCAAGAAAGGCGAGGTCGTCTTCGGAGACTTCGGTGATCTGGCGCGAGATGACGCTCAGCACCATCGGCCGGCCCTCGGCGTCCTTGCAGTTCATCGGCATGACGACGACGGTGCGGTAGTCGCGTTCGAATGCTTCCTTGCGGTAGCCGGGAAATTCGACGGACTCACGGGCGTCGCGAATATAGACGGGCTCATTGCGCTGCAGGGCGATCAACGACGGGCTGGTCGCCAGCTCCCACCTGTCCGGCAGCTGCCGCTCGATCAGCGTCGGGTCGTAACGGACGATGACATAGGCATTGCCATGCGCCGCATCGATCCCCATGATCGAGCCGAGCGACCAATGGGCATGGCGGCAGGCTGCCGAGATTAGATGCTGCAGCACGGTCTGCAGGTCGCCGCCGCTGTTAATCTGGCTTGCGACGTCGCGGAGCGCCAATATCTGAGACTTCTGATCCAAACTGCCTCGACCTTGATGATTATCAAGCAGCATGCGCCACCGCCGTCAACAAGTCTACTCTGCTTCAGAGGAATCAGATGCTGGACATTTCCTCGGACTGAAGGAAGACGCGCATTCGCCAAAAGCTAGGCTGGAGCAGGCTTCAACATTAGCATCGGCGCGGCACATGACACTTGGCATTCGGAAAATATCGACGTTCATCGAAGAGACATTGGTCGAAGGTGGCAGGGTGGCTCCGCGCCCGCTGACGATGATAGTAGTCGCGGCCGTAATTGAGAACCCCTGGGCCGGCCGTGGGTTTGTTGAGAACTTGCGACCGGAGATCATTCGCATCGCCGGCGACCTCAGCCGCGAGATGACGCGCCGTTTACTGCTCCAGATCGATGCGAACAAGATCGAGGCCTGTGGCAAGGCTGCGGCGACGGGCGTAAACGGCGAAATCGAGCATGCCTCCGCGATGATCCATACGCTGCGGTTCGGCAACCCGTTTCGCGACGCGATCGGCGGCACCAATTACCTAGAATTCGCGAACACCCGCAATGGTCCGGGTGCGCTTCTATCGCTGCCAATGATGCACAAGAGCGAGAGCGGCAAACGCTCGCACTTCCTGACCGCGAATTTCGTGGTCCCCGACGCGCCCGGCCCGGACGAAATCATCGTGGCGATCGGCGCTGCCGATGGTGGTCGTCCCCACGCGCGTATCGCCGATCGCTTTCAGGATATTGCCGAGATGGAAGCCGAAAAGGTAGTGCAGAGTTAGCGGCAACGAAGATCGATGCGGTCGACCTCAGAATTCTCGATGCGATTCAGCGAAATGGCCGCATTACCAAACTAGATTTGGCAGAAAAGGCCGGCCTTTCGCCGACGCCCTGCTGGATGCAGCTGCGCAAGCTCGAGAAGGCGGGGATCGTCACCGGCTATCATGCGCGCAGAGACCGGTAACTTCCCTGGGGTCAGAGGTCAGGCGACACGTAGCAGAGGCGGCTTTGGGCATCCGCATACGCAATTGCTGCGCAATAGCGCGAGGTTAGGAACCAGTGCTGGTTCAGGCGCTCCGCTCGGAAGCGGCCGTTGAACGCGTCAATGAACGCGTTATCGGTCGGCTTGCCTGGTCCTGAGAAGTCCAGGGTTACGCCCTTGACATAGGCCCACAGGTCGAGATCGCGGGACACGAACTCCGTTCCCTGATCAACACGGATCGTCTTGGGATAGCCAACCTGGCGGCAAACGCGATCGGAACACGCTCTCTAATGGCTGTTATGCCCGCATGGCTGTGCTCCACGATTGATCTGTCGGTTCTCGGGCTCACCAACGGGTCAGTATCCCAAATGGTACCCGATCGGGAAGAGGGGATTACGGGTGTCGTGCGGTACATCCGATTTCTGCGCGCGCACGTCGTCCATCGATGACGGAAGCTCGAAGGGTAGGCTACCTTCTGCCTTCTGCTTGCCCTCAATTGCGTCGAACAGAGCTGCGTCGCTTGCGCCAAAATTGGCGAGGATGGCAGTAGCAGGCTCGCGTATCCCGGTGAGGATCGCCGGCCGCGCCAGATAGACCGTGACGATGGTCGGGGCCTCCTTCGCGGCACTCTTGAAGGCCTCGAAGTCTGCATTGCCGTCCTTGAAATCAAGATCGCCCTCCTGGTGACGGGAACCGAAGAAATAATTCATGTGCGGCTGCTGATAGGGTGCATTCAGTCGCACCAGCGCGAAATCGGCTTCACGGGCTGTGGCAACGACTGTAAAGCCTCGGGCGGCCGCCACTTTTGGATCGACGCCGTAAAGGAACACTTTCTTGCCGCTCTGGAGCGGCAAAAGCTTGGCTTTATTGTCGAGCAGCACCATTGCCCTGGCCTGCGCGGCGTTCGCCTCTGCCGCAAATGCCGGATTGCCGACGATCGAGCGCGCCTTTTCGGGATCGACATAGGGATTCTCGAACAGGCCTTGTTCGAACTTCTGGATCAATATCCGAGTTGCAGATTGATCAATGCGCTGTTCTTTGATCTTTCCTTCCTTCACGGCCTGAACCAGAAGATCGGAAGAAGTGACGCCACCAAACTGATCGACGCCGGCATTGACCGCCTTTGCGAACCGGTCGACGCGGCTCAAATCCTCCACACCCCAAGGCATGCCGAAGGTTTCCTCGTCCAAAGTCGGCTTTACACCCGGCTTCTCGCCATCCAGGCAAGTTCCCTTGCAGTCGTTGGTGATAAGCCAATCGCTGAGAACGACACCATCGAAGTCGTACTGGCCACGCAGCAGGTCGGTCAGAAGCTGCTTGCTGTATCCTGCGCCCACCGGCTCCAGCGGCTTGCCGTTAAGGGTCACGCCGTCCAGGATCGAATATGTCGGCATCACGCCCCCGACCTTTGCCTTGAAGGCGCCCTCGAAAGGGATAAGATGCTCGGCAAAATTGTTGCCGGGAAAGGTCGCATGGCGGCCATAGGCGTTGTGACTGTCGTACCCGTCCTTTGCCGCGCCATAACCGACCCAATGCTTGGCAACGGCGACGACGCTGTCTTTGTTGATACCATTCTCACCGTTCTGGAACCCGGCGACATAGGCTTCCGCCATGGATTTGGAAAGGTGCGCATCCTCCCCGAACGTGCCGTTGATGCGCGGCCAGCGAGGATCGCTGGCAAGATCGACCTGGGGAGACAATGCCTCCTGGATGCCGACGGCGCGATACTCCTGACGGGCAATATCGCCAAACCGCCGCATGAGCGCAGCGTCGCCGATCGCCGCGAACCCGAGGGTCTCCGGCCATTTCGAGAAGCCCCCGGCCGAAACACTCGCGCCGAGTACGAACTGGAAATGATTGCGCGGATCGGTGCTGATCGTCGCCGGAATCCCAAGCCGGCCAGCTTCCGCGATCTCCTGAAGCTTGTTGTTCTGCTCAGCCAATAGGGCAGGATCACCCGCCAATCGCGTTATGAAGGTCACGACCTTGCGCCCGTCGATCATCTCCGTGGCACGTGCAAGATCATATTCGGTCCCGACCCCCATGCCGGAACCGGGACCGACGGATGGGGCCGTACCATGCATCATCAGGCCGGCCTTCTCCTCTAGCGTCATCTGCTTGACGAGATCGGCGGCCCGCCCCGCAGCCGGGAGGCGCCAGTCCTCATAAGGATCGAGTTTGCCATTGCGATTGAGATCCTTGAAGGAAAGGCCGTCAATGGTCAGCGTCGTGGCGACGCGGGCCGAAAGCGCCGGCTGCTCCTGCGATAAAGCTGTTGAAGCGAGCACCGATACGGCCGCACATAGGGCAATAAACTGTTTCATGGCATCCCTCCCGAAAGAATTTCAATCGATCCCGGCAAATTGAAGGGGCGCAAACCGCGCCGCCTCATGTACTTTGGCGGCCTCTGTGGGCCTGTCGACCTCCATCGGTTCGCAACCGCAAACTGTAAGCATATACTAACCCAGTTCATCAACGATCGGGTTGCTGAGAATGCCGAGCCTGTCGATCTCCACCTCCACGACGTCTCCCGGCTTCATCCACAGCGGCGGCTGCCGCTTGGCGCCAACCCCGCCCGGTGTGCCGCTGACGATGACGTCGCCCGGTTCCAGCCGCGTGAAGCTGGAGCAATATTCGATCTGCCGGGCGATATCGAAGATCATCTGGCCGAAGGTCGCATCCTGGACGACTGCCCCATTGAGGCGCGTCTGAATGCGAAGATCGGGCAGCGGACCAAGTTCGTCCGGCGTCATCATCCAAGGCCCGAAAGCACCGGTGTCGGGAAAATTCTTGCCCGGTGTGAACTGATGCGTATGACGCTGGAAATCACGCACGCTACCGTCATTGTAGCAGGCATAGCCAGCAACGAATCCCATAGCCTCGTCGCGGGTGATGTAACGGCCCGATTTGCCGATGATGACCGCCAGTTCACCTTCGAAGTCAAGCTCAGTCGAAACCCTGGGGCGCATGATCGGGGCGAGATGGCCGGTCTGGCTATTGGCATAGCGGGCAAAGATCGTCGGGTTTTCCACCTCCGCACGCCCCGTCTCCTTGCGATGCATTTCATAGTTCAGCCCAACGCAGAGGATCTTGTCGGGATTGGGAATGACCGGCAGCCATTCGATTTCACCAAGCGGCGTGACGGCAGAGGAGGCGGCGGCTTCGGCAACGCCCGCCAGGCCGGCTGCTACAGCGGATTTGAGATCGGCATAGCGCGACGCAAGAACCGCGCCGACATCGAGGAAGCGATCGTTTTCAATGACGCCCCAGGTCGTGCGGCCGGCTATTCTGACGGTGGACAGTCTCATATGGTCTTCTCCTTGAGTGCTGGAAGTGGCGGACTGTCAGGCCCGCTGCATGTGATCGGAAATACGGCTGCGCTCGCCGAAACGCTGAATGGTGCGGTCGGGGAAGATCAGCGCGAAGGCGGAAATCGCACCGATGATGAGGATCGCTGCGGTAAACATCATCGCGTTCGCATAGCCATCGGGCAGATGCTCGGGGCCGGCCCGCTGGACGATCATGCCGGTGACCGCATTCGATGCGAGGGCGGAAACGGCATTTGCGGAATAGATGACCACGATGAGTTTGCCGCGTTGAACCGCCGGAGCGACAGCGCCGAGCGTAATCGGGCCATAGATGGTGGTGAGGCTCGGCGCCGCAAACGCAATCGCAATCAGCACAAGCTGCAACGCGCCGGTGGCATGGACGGAGCCAATCAGAGCGAGACCGCTGACGAGCAGAGCGTAGCCCGAGGCGCTGCCGAGCGCCGTGCGCTTGCTGACACCGCGCTGAAGCATACGCTGTGCGATCCAGGAGCCGATGAGCAGAAGCGGCGACTGGAAAATGTAGACCGCGGAGATTACGCTGCCGGTCTGCACCTGGCTGTAGCCCAGCCCCTGCTGCAGGAACGGCGGCAGCCAGGTCGCGGACATGCCGACGATCCAGTAGGACATGGTCGACATTATGATGACGCCAAGAACCGTCGGATCGAGCCAGAGTTTGCGGGCGGGGATCGGTGCCTCGGAAGGCTGGCTTGCAGCGGTCTTTTCGTTGCTCGCCGCATAAGGGCCTTCGCCACCGATAAACAGCCAGGCGAAAATCCAGCAGATACCGATGACACCGCAAAACAGGAAGCCGGTGCGCCAGCCATACTGGACGATGATGTAGGTGAGCAGTGGACCACCCGCGAGCAGGCCGACACTGATGCCCTGCAGAACGACTGCGCTTGGAACGCTTCGCTTCTCCGGGCTGAACCAGTTATGCGCGGCATGGAGCGCCGTCGGCAGGCCCGGCCCCTCACCAAGACCGAGAAGAATACGGCAGATCACCAGAACCGTTACGGAACTGGTGAAATAGATCGGGATCTGGGTCAGTGACCAGATCGCCGCAAGCGCCACCAGGATCCACTTGATCGGCACACGACCTATGACGAACAGGCCGACAAGTACACCCGAAATCGAAAACAGCAGAAAGAAACTACTCCCGATTAGACCGAACTGCTGCGGTGTGATCTGCAGTTCCTTCATCATCGGCACCGCCGACAGTCCAAAGACGAGCTTGTCGAAAAAGTTCAGCGTTTGAAACAGGAAGAGCAGGATGAGCACCGCAAACGGACGCCAAGAACTGCCTTTCTGGATTGCTGTATCGGTCATGTTTCCCTCCCAAAAACCGTATCAAGACGTCATCAGCGGATCGCGCGGTGTCTTATGCGAGACGCCGATGCAGATCCGAAAGTTGCTCACTGAGATCGGCGAGCGATCTTGCTGCACCGAAAACGTAATGGTCCGGACGGACGAGAGCGGCGATGACGCCATGCCGGTCGAACCAGGCCGAGAGCACACCATCCTTTTCCCGGAGCACCAACGGATCGATTGCGTCTGCATCTTTGGACACGACAGCTTTCACCACGATCCCATCGATGGCTCCGGCAAGTGCTTCTCCCTCGCCTGCTCCGATCCGGCGACCGTCGAGAACCAGCCGCCACTCCGGTCCGGTGAACTTATCCAATAGGCGCGGTAAAGTGCCTTCCATGATTACCGGCTGCGGGAAGAGCAGCCCTCGTGCCGGGGTGCCTTCTTCGGCGATCAGCCCATTCTCGATCGGCGGGACGATTTCCTGCCGAGTAATGGTAAGAGGCCGACCGCCCCCCTCCGCAAGGATGCGGGCATCACGCGCGGCGGCAGCCTCCGGATCGCGTTCACAGATCGTCTGGCCAATCGCCTTGATCTTGCCGGTCAGCGTCTGCACATGCCGCTTGCGTTCCACCGAGTAGGTATCCAGCAGCCCTTCGGAAGACTGCCCCTTCAGGATGCGGTCGAGCCGCCAGACGAGATTGGAAACGTCGCGCAGGCCCTGACACATGCCCTGTCCGATAAAGGGCGGCTGCTGATGTGCGGCATCGCCGGCGATCAGCACCCTACCCCGCCGCCATTCGTCGGCCACCAGCGCATGAAAGCGGTAGGCGGCGGCACGCCACAGCTCGCCGTCTTCGGGCAGCAGCCATGGCGACAGCAGCCGCCAGACATTGTCGGGTTTTTCCATCTCGCGTGGGTCCTCGCCTGGCAGAAGCATGATTTCCCAGCGGCGGTGATTCTTAGGCCCCATAATGTAGCTGGTCGGACGCGCCGGATTACAGAACTGAGCCGAAGTCTGCGGTAGTTTCGAAAGCGCAGCGTCGTGCACCTTCACATCAACCACGAGCCACGGCTCGTCGAAGACGAGATCCTCGAGCTTCATTCCCGACAGTTCACGCACGCGGCTCCACGCGCCGTCGCAGCCGATCACATATTTCGCTGCGATCCTCTGGCTCTTACCAGACGAATCCCGAAGCGTCGCCACCACTTCATTCCCCTGAGGATCGAGATCGACCATTTCCGTGCCAAGTTCTATCGTCACGCAGTCGAAGCTCTCGGCATGCCGTCTCAGCACGGCTTCGACCGGAGGCTGTGTAAACACCATGCTCGGGGTGTAGCCGAGCGGATACGGTTCCGGCACCATGTCGATGCGGCGAATGAGCTGTCCCTCCGCGCCGAAATGCTGGGACGCCGTGAACGGCGCGATATGGGGAAGCACCTCATCGGCAATGCCCATATTATCGAAATGGCGCAGGATTTCGTGGTCGAGCGCGATAGCGCGCGGCTTGTCATAGATACCGGTCAGCCGATCGACGACGAGCGTGGAATGGCCTCGCGCGCCGAGCATGCCGGCGGCCACCGCTCCTGCCGGGCCGAAGCCGACAACCAGCACGTCATAGCGGTTCAAAATTTCACTGTCGTTTGTCACAGGCATGCCTCTGCAAATGTCTATTGGGCGCATCAGGCGCCGGAAAAGCCGATGGAAATCTGCGCCGTCTTGCAGGCGTCGCTTTTGGGAGGCGCGATGCCCCAATGATCCGTCCGGCCGGGCGGCCAGACCCATTCCTCAGGACCTCGGACGCGATAGGAGTCGTCCACCTGCAGGACTTCGGCGGTATATTCGATCACCGCGCCTTGCGGATCGACGAAATAGGCAAAGACATTGTCGCCGGGTCCATGCCTGCCGACACCCCAGCCGATCGGATAGCCGTGATCGACGACGCGCCCAGACCCTCGCATGACGGATTCGAGATCCGGCATCAGAAAGGCGACATGGTTCAGCCCATTGACCGGCGCCTCGGCCAGCACGACCGCATGATGGTCATCGTTGCAGCGTAGGAAGGCCATAAGCTTCGACCGGTCCGTCAGACGGAAACCGAGGACATCTCGGTAGAAGTCCGCAAGCGCCTCGATCTCGACACTGTTGATATTCACATGGGCAAGCCGCCCCGGGCGGTTGGCAACCACACGCCCCTGTTTGCGGCGGTCGCCGTGTACGAATTCCAGCACGGAGCCTTGCGGCTCGCGGATGACGAAACGTTCGCCGCCAGCCGGACCATCGGCGGGTCCGATGTCGCGCAGCACGGTACAGCCTGCGGCAACCGACTTTGAGAGAAGCGACGCCAGCGCTTCAGCCGTGCCGACGCGAAAACTAATCTTGCGCAATTCCGAGCGGCCGCTTTGCTTCAGTTCCAACACATGAAAATCATCGCCCGTTGCCGCCAGGAAAATCTTGTTCTCCGCTTCGGCGACGACATCCAGGCCCCAGACGCG
Source organism: Martinezella sp. CNPSo 3957 (assembly GCF_057784395.1). Classification (NCBI taxonomy): domain Bacteria; kingdom Pseudomonadati; phylum Pseudomonadota; class Alphaproteobacteria; order Hyphomicrobiales; family Rhizobiaceae; genus Martinezella; species Martinezella sp. CNPSo 3957. The sequence continues at coordinate 177,991 of NZ_JBXSOU010000007.1, read as the reverse complement.
GGTATAAAAGTCAACAGACGCTGCAAGATCGGGCGTACCCAACTCGACACTCCGCAGGGCGGAAACAGGAAAATTGGTCATCTGATCAAACCTCATCCAGAGCGAGGAAAGCCCGCGCGTTCGCGAACGTCAGGCGTTGACGCAGTTCGAGATCGGCGAAAGCCTCGTTGATACGTGCAACAGGCTCTTTTTCGCGAAAATTGAATGGATAGTCGGTGCCAAGCAGCACCCGCTCCTGGCCGAAAACGGAAACCAGGCGCCGCAATGTGTCCGTATCGAAGACGAGCGAGTCCACGTAAAGGCGCCGCGCCTGCGCCGAGGGCGCTTCCGGCATGATGTCCTTGACCGCCGGAAATGCAGCATAACCCTGCTCCAGGCGCGGCAGCAGTGAGGCAAATGTGCCGCCGCCATGGCTAAAGGCGATCCGCAGCTTTGGGAATTTCTGAAGCAGCCCGCCAGTGATCACTGATGCGGCTGCCAGACCCACATCGGTCGGATAGCCGAGCACCTGCTGAAGCGGTGCCGGCCCGAGCAACCGCTCCATGCCGGTCGGGCGCACCGCATGCACGAAGACTGCCGCATTGAGCTTCTCCACCTCCGCAAAGAAGGGATGGAAACGAGGATCGCCGATCGGCACGCCATTGATATTGCTGCCGATCTCGACCCCGCGAAAACCGAGGGTGCCGACCGTGCGGTGAAGCTCGCCGATCGCAAGGCCGATATCCTGCAGGGGAACGCCGGCCAGCCCGACGAAACGCCTCTCGCCTTCGGCAACGATCGCGGCAATCGTATCGTTGACATATCGGATAAGATCGCAAGCTGCATTCGTTTCGATCCAGTAACCAAAAAGTTCCGGCATGGGAGAGAGAGCCTGAGTGCGGATGCCGGTCCTGTCCATGTCTTCAAGCCGCCGTTCGGCAACCCAGCAGGCATCGCTGACCGTTCGATAGGGCTTGCCGTCGATGACGACGGTGGCATGGCAATCGCCCGAGGCGACCATCGAAGGAAAGCCGCGCACCGGTGTGCAACCGGCTGGCGGCGGAAAACGTGCCGGCACGACATGACAGTGAATGTCTATGCCGTAGCAGCTGCAAACGCTGTCAAACCGCGCCGTGCTTCGTTTGTCTTCGCCCACACTCTCCTCCTGTGTTCCCTTTCGAATAATATCCATAAACTGTCATGTAAAGCAAAAATTTATAAATTGTGCGAGTTGCATGTCATCGTGTATAAGAAAGCTGATTTGGACAACGGACCCGATATGGACGCAGACGCGCTGAACAGGAGGCCGGAGAGCCCCGCAACACTGGCAACCAGCATTTACGAACGACTGAAAGGCGACATTCTGTCCGCGCGCCTGGAGCCCGGCCGCAAGCTGCAGCTGCGTTTTCTGATGGAGCACTACGAAGCAGGACAAACCCCCTTGCGGGAAGCGTTAAACCGCCTCACGACCGAGGATCTTGTCATCGGCAAGGAGCAGCGCGGCTTCTTCGTAAAACCGATCAGTCTTGAAGAGCTGGGGGAGCTGACCAAAACCCGCTGCTGGGTGGAAGGTCTGGCCTTGCGGGAATCGATCGCAAACAGCACGTCGGCGTGGGAGGAAGCCCTACTCGTGGCGCACCACCGGCTAGAGCGCGCGCCGCGCTCTTTGAACCCGGAGCGGTTCGAGAGCAACCCGGAATGGGAGCGCCTGCATCGCGCCTTTCACGCACAGCTCATCGGCGGCTGCGGTTCGCGACCGCTGATCGGCTTCTGCGAACAGCTCGCCGACCGGCTTCATCGTTACCGCTCGCTTTCGAGTCGCAAGGCGTTTCGTGTACGCAAGGTGGCACAGGAGCATGCGGATATTCTAAGAGCCGTACTCGATCGGAATAGTGACGAGGCTGTACGCCTGCTACAGCGACATTACGAGCAGACCGCCGATTTCATTAGGACCGACCTCGAAAGCGAAGGCCCGGGCGCGGCCGACCCAACAGTCGTTAGGTGAGCCGCGTCCGGGCAACGAATTCAGCGCTTCACGATGTCATAACGCGTCATCTTCATCGTTGACGCGTCGATCATTCCCATGAACTGCGATGCTGCGGGTGCGGTTGCGAAGCTGTCCATGGATGCTTGTGCCGCTTCGGCTGATTTCCAATGCACGATCACGAGCCATTGACGGCCGTTTATCGCGGCTTCCCGCGAAATGAAACCGGGCTGCTTGCTGACATGCTGATCTTCGATGGCTTTGTCGACTTTCGCGAACGTGTCCGCTGACACGCCATCCTTCAAGTTCATCGTCACCACTTCGACGACATGTTTCTCTTGAGCCATCACAACACCAGACATTGAAAGTAGAAATAAGAAGGAAATGGACAGAAGGAATTTCATCTCGCCCTCCCTAGAACTTTCCGTTGTTATGAGCCATCTGAGCCGGGATCGCGGAAATCGTATCCCAATGCTCGACAATTTTCCCATTCTCTACACGGAAGAGGTCGAAGAAGGCGGTTGGCGTTTCACCCAAGCTACCCTCCGAAGCGGTGAACACGAAATTGCCCTCGGCAACGATCAAATGCGTCTTGGTGTAAGCCATTGACTGGCCGGCCGCAGCCATTGCCTTCAGCGCCTCGCCCAAACCCTCCAATCCGTTGCCCACCATCGGGTTGTGCTGGATATAGGTCTCGGTCGATATATAATCTGTGATCTTCTGTGGTGCCGTGCCGATGAGCACGTCATGAACAAAGTTTTCGACGAGCGCACGGTTTGCGGCGGTTTTGGCGAGGTCCCGGATGTCGGTCGCGCCGTCTGTCATCGAATTGCCACTTACCGTTTTCGACGCTGGTACGGCGGCTTGCAGATTGTCCCAGTGTTCGGCGAGCTTGCCATCTTCGACACGGAAAACGTCAAATGCGATCATGGTTTGGCCCCCGAAGGCCTGTGCATTGTCGTAGGTCGAGTGCAGAACCACCAAATTTCCTTCCGCCAGGACACGGTGGGTAATAGTCGTCAGGCCACTTTCCTTGAGCGCGGGCAGGAACCCGAGGATAGGAGCGGCACCTGTGGGTACAGCGGGGTTGTGCTGAATGTAGTCTTCCTTGAGAAGGTGACCTGCAGCTTGTGGATCAAAGTCTGTGAACAGCGCTGCTACAGCGCTCTGCACTATTTCTTTTGGGCTCATTTCGAATTCCTTTCATTGTTAGCATTAGGAGGCACGGGAGCTCGCCATAGAAACTGTGAAGTTCGTACCAACGACAACTCACTAAGAGCCGATGAAATCGCCCCAAAGAAAGCGATAGGCCATCGGAGTTATTTACCACCGGAGCCTCCCCTCCAAATCGAAAAGCGACTTCAGAACTTCACTTCCGCGAATTTAGCACTGGCGATTATCCGCCGAAACAGCGATTATAGCGTCTCAGTTTCGCCAGGATGAAGGCAATCGAGATGGATAAAATTGACGGGATGCGAACCTTTGTCGCTGCGGTCGAGTCGGGATCATTCGCGGCTGCAAGCGTTCGGTTGGGCATTTCTGGCAAACTCGTCAGTAAGTACATCGCAAAACTCGAAGCCGACTTGGGAATGAGTTTGCTTCATCGTACGACCCGATCTATGTCATTGACGCACGATGGTCGTATCTATCTTGAGGGATGCCGGCGCGTTTTAAACGAACTCGATTTGCTGGACATGTCCCTTGAGGCATCAAGCGGCCTGAAAGGCACGTTGCGTGTCGCCGCACCGCTGACTTTTGGCGAAACGGTCGTCGCTGCTGCCGCTCTCGATTTCATGGTCGACCATCCTGATGTTACGGTCGAGCTGCATTTGTCGGATGAATACGTCAATCTCGCTGAAGAAGGTTTCGATCTGGCCGTGCGCATCGGCACGTTGAAAGACTCAAGCCTGGTGGCTCGAAAGCTCGGAGAGGCGAAGCTTTTGGTTGTCGCCGCTCCGTCCTATATTCAACGCCACGGTAAACCGGAACATCCTGCCGAATTGTCCAGTCACATTTGCATTCGCGACGCAAACAACCCTGACCCTAACCGTTGGCCCTTCCTGGTCGAAGGAAAGCAGATTCACGTCCCGGTGACTGGTCCCTTCATCTCCAATAGCCCTCCCGCATGCCTTGTGCCCGCGCGCGCGGGAAAGGGAATCTTCATCTGCCCCGATGTCTTTCTAACTAACGACCTCAGGGAGGAAAGGCTGGTCCAACTTCTCACTCCTTTTCCATCAAGAACGATCGCGATCCAGGCCGTCCAGTTACCATCGGCCTTTAGCAAACCCAAGGCCGCCGCATTCATCCAGGTTTTAAAAAAGCATATGAAGATCTGAAGACCGAAAGCGCGGTTGCGCTGTCACTTTCCATTTAATTTTGAGAATCCCGACTCAACGATCTTATGCTGGGGAGCGAGAAAAAGGGGGCAAGAAATTTGGTTCTGTCGCAAATTTTCTGCGGGGGGAGCGCGTTTCCGGTTGACGGATTTCAGGCGGCTCTGTTGCAAGAATTCCGGTTGGTTGGAGAGGTCCTGTTTTCTCTGCCGTTACGCGGCCTGACCTTCGAGATTTGAAGCGAGTAGGGCGACGGCTTCCGTCAAGGCGCTCGGTCCGATACCGAAAGCGCGTTCAACGATGCGAGCTTCTCCACAGATGTCGCCGCTCAGATTGAAGATGGATGCCTGCCCCTTGCGCAAGGCGCGTATGACCTCAAAACCTTTGATTGTCGCATAGGCCGTTTTTAGCGTTTTGTATCCTCTCACCGGTTTGATCAACTGTTTCAGTTTGCCGTGATCGGCCTCTGCGACATTGTTCAGGTATTTGATCTGCCGATGCACCAGCTCTTCCGCGCATTTGCCTTCGGCCTTCAGTGCTGAAATCGCGATGCCGTAGGTCGGGGCCTTGTCGGTGTTGATGACAGCCGGCATTTCCCAATCCTTCAAACCATTTACGGCTTTGCCAAGAAAGCGCTTCGCTGCTTTGGCATTCGGGGTTGGCGACAGATAGAAATCGATCGTGTTGCCGAATTTGTCGACGGCTCGCTATAAGTACGTCCATTGCCCGCGAACCTTCACATAGGTTTCGTCGACGCGCCAGCTTGTTGACTGCGGTCGACGCCAAGACGTCCGGACGAACGACGGCGATCTCGTTGGCAAAACGACGTCCGAATTTCTCTGCCCACGGCCGGACCGTTTGATGCGAAACCGTGATGCCACGGGCGACAAGCATGTCCTCGACCATTCGCAGACTGAGAGGGAAACGGAAATAGAGCCAAACGGTGTGCGCGATGATTTCGGCGGGAAAGCGGTGGCGGCGATAGAGCAGATCACGGTTCGTCATGGCCCGTCATCTCACATCAATGTCCGTGTTTCCTTAAGTTTACAAGGCCCTTCAAATCGTCATCCACACGCAAACACTTTCACAAGAGTCCGGCCAACTGCCGCACAGGTCAGCTATCAGTTTTCAGGATGAGCCGAAGCAGGAACGCGACGATAGCCAGGGACATCACGCTGGCTGCCCAGATCGCGATCATCCACCCAAGGCGCTTCCAGATCGAAGAGGTTTCAGCCGGCATCAGTGATATCCATGCACGCCCGCCTTGCCGCGGAAAACCCAATAGGCCCAAGCCGTGTAGATCAGGATGATCGGGATGATGATCATCGCCCCGACCAGCATGAACCACTGGCTCTGGGGTGGCGCCGCCGCGTCCCATATCGTTACCGATCGCGGCACGATGTAGGGATAGATGCTGATACCGAGCCCGGAAAATCCCAGCAGGAAGATCGCCAGCGCCATGACAAACGGCACCCGCTCCATGCCGCGCCTAAGGCTCCAGAAAAATAGTGCGGCGGAAATCATGACGAGAAGCGGAACCTGCGCCGTCAGCAGCACGCCCGGCATAGCGAACCAGCGACGCCAGTAGTCATAGGTGAGAAAGGGAGTGGCAATGCTCACCGCCGCGAGAGAAACAAGCGTTGCGATACCGAGCCAGAAGGCCAGTTTGCGGGCATGGGCCAAGCTGGTGCTTTCTGTCTTCCAGACCAGCCATGAGGCCCCGAGCAGGGCATATCCGATCACCAGCGCGACACCCGTGAGGAGACTGAAAGGGCTCAGCCAGTCGAGCCACCCGCCGGCATAAGCCTGATTTTCGACATGGAGCCCCTGCAGAATCGCGCCCAACATGATGCCCTGCGAAAACGCAGCGACCAGGGACCCGAGGGAAAAGGCAGCATCCCAGAATGCTCTATGCCGGGGATGACGCCAGCGAAACTCGAACGCCACACCACGAAATACCAATCCCAGCAACATGGCGATGACAAGCGGATAGGTGGCCGGCAGAATGATCGCATAGGCGAGCGGGAAGGCCGCAAAGAGCGCACCACCCCCAAGCACAAGCCATGTCTCATTGCCGTCCCAGACGGGCGCGATCGAGTTCATCGCCTGATCGCGCTCATCGCCCACCGCAAATGTCGGGAACAATATGCCGATCCCAAGATCGAAACCATCCATGACGACATAGGCAAAGACCGCGAAACCGATGATCATGGCCCAGACGATGGTGAGATCCAAATATTCGGTCATGATCAATCCTCCAAAGGCAGCGCGGCGCCGAGACTTGGGGCGGGTGTGATGCCCGCTGCGCGCTGCGGCACCTGGGGCGGCTCGCTTTCATGCGGTTCCGGCGGCTTGGACATCAGCCGCAGCAGATAGAAGATGCCCGATCCGAAGGCGAAAAAATAAACGATCACAAAGGCCAGAAGCGAGACTGCAACGGCGGGGGCGGCAAGCGGCGAATGGGACTCGGCCGTTCGCAGTAGTCCGTAAACCGTGAACGGTTGACGACCGACCTCGGTCGTGACCCATCCCGCGATCACGGCGACAAATCCCGCAGGCCCCATGCACACGGCCGCCCGATGCAGCCACGCCCATTCGTAGAGCTTCCGTCTGTAGCGGGCGAGAAGGCTCCACAGGCCGATGCCGAGCATCGCAAATCCGAGCGCCACCATGATGCGGAACGACCAGAAGATGATAGGAGCCGGTGGCCACTGATCACGCGGAAAGTCGTTCAGTCCCTGCATCGGCGCGAAAGGATCATGTTTGAGGATCAGCGATCCGAGATGCGGGATGGCAATCTCGTAGCGTACCCGCGCTTCCTCGTTGCTCGGCAGACCGAAGAGGATCAGCGGAGCGCCCTCGGCATGTGCTTCATAGTGGCCTTCCATTGCGAGGATCTTAGTCGGCTGATGTTCCAGCGTGTTGAGACCGTGTGCGTCGCCGGCGAAAATCTGGATCGGCGTGACGACCGCGGCCATCCACATCGCCATCGAGAACATCTTCCCGGCCCCGCGATTGGAATGGTCCTTGAGCAGATGCCATGCTCCGACACCGCCAACGACAAAGGCCGTGGTCAGGTAGGCTGCCAGCACCGTATGCACGAGGCGATAGGGGAAACTGGGATTAAATATGATCGCCAGCCAGGAACCCGCCGGCACGAACTGTCCGTTCGCATTGATCTCAAAGCCGGTCGGCGTGTGCATCCAACTGTTGGCCGAGAGGATCCACGTTGCCGAAATGAGCGTGCCGAGCGCCACCATGCACGTGGCAAAGAAGTGTAACCCTTTGCCGACCTTGTTTATTCCAAAGAGCATCACTCCCAGAAATCCGGCCTCGAGGAAGAATGCCGTGAGCACTTCGTAGGCCATCAGCGGGCCAATGATAGGCCCCGCCTTTTGAGAGAATACGGACCAGTTCGTGCCAAACTGGTAGGACATGACCACGCCGGAGACGACGCCCATGCCGAAGACAACAGCGAAGATTTTCAGCCAGTAGCGATAGAGATTGGCGTAGACGCCGTCTCCCGTTTTCAGCCAGAGCGCCTCGAGCACCATGAGGAAACTCGCAAGCCCGATCGAAAAGGCCGGAAACATGAAATGGAACGAGACAGTGAATGCGAACTGGGCTCTCGCTAAAATGACCGCGTCTAGGTTCTCAAACAACGTCCGTCTCCCTGGCTAAGATCGGTTCGAAAGTGACTGTTGCTGGCGCTTTCTTTCTTATGCCGCCAGTACCCTGACAGGGATGGACTTTGCTGCCGGAGTGCCGCTGATCTTATCGTAATATTCGAGCGGAAGAAGCGGATTGAGCTCCGGGTAATAGCCGGCAACCGAACCCCGCGGCATCGGGTAGTCCAGCACCGTGAGACCATCGACCCGACGCTGCACGCCGTCTTCGGTGATCGTCTCCAAAGAGACGCGTGCGCCCGCTTCGAGGTTGCGTTGCTTCCGATCGTCCTCGTTCATGAACAGGACCATACGATCATTATAGACGCCGCGATAGCGATCATTGTAGCTGTAGATGGTCGTGTTGAACTGGTCGTGCGAGCGCACAGTCGCAAGCCTCAGCATAGCCGGGTCCGCGACCGGTGCATTCACTTCCAGGCCAGGCAGCAGAAGAAAATTCGCCTTGCCGTTCGGTGTCGGCCAGACAAGCCGGCGCGGCGGAACGTCCAGGTGGAAGCCCTTGGGATTTTTGATCTTCTCATTGAAGTCGGTATAGATTTCGGGATAGACGGCCGCGATCTTGTCACGGATCAGGTTATAGTCCTCGATATAGCTCGCCCACGGGATCTTGCTGTCGGGAAGAGTCGCCATGGCCATGCGGCAGACAATCTCCACCTCCGGCTTCAGATGCTCGCTGGCCGGAGTCAGCACGCCACGCGAGGCCGTGACGTTCGACATGGAGTCCTCGATTGTTACGAACTGTTCGCCGGCCGACGTACGGATCCACTCGGATCTGGCGATGACCGGCAATATGAGCGCTTCCTTCCCATGGACGATGTGGCCGCGATTGAGCTTGGTGGTGATGCCGACGGTCAGCGCCAGATTACGCATTGCCGCGTAGGATCGCTCTGTGTCAGGGATTGCGCGAACGAAGTTCCCACCCATGCCGATGAAGACTTTGGCGGTCCCATTCTCCATTGCCTCCATGGTTTCGACCGTATGATGGCCGTGCTCGCGGGGCGGTTCGAAGCCGAAAACGTCTCGGACTTTGTCGAGATAGTCCTGCGTCGGCTTCTCATCGATCCCGACGGTGCGATCGCCCTGGACATTCGAGTGTCCGCGGATCGGTGAAATCCCCGCTCCCGGCTTCCCGAAATTGCCCTTCAGCAGCAACAGATTTGCGACCTGTTGCAACAGACGCGACCCGTCCTGATGCTGGGTGAGCCCCATGCCGTAGCAGATCATCGTTGCCCGCGAACGGATATAGATTTCGGCGCAACGGCGGATCTGGTCTTCATCCAACCCCGACGCCGCGACGAGTTCGGGCCAATCATGGGTCATCACCTCGTCGCGAATGGCGTCGAGACCAACCGTGTGCTTGGCGATGAAGTCATGGTCGAGGATCGTTTCGCCCTTGGCCTCGCGCTCGAACATCACGCGCATGATGCCTTTGAGGAAAGCGAGGTCGCCGCCGATCTTCATGTGGACGAATTCGCTGGCGATCGGCGTGGAGCCGAAGGTTGCCATCTGGATCATGTCCTGAGGTTCGGTGAAGCGTATCAGCGCACGTTCCGGCATGGGATTGACGGCGACGATCGGAACGCCGCGCTTTCGTGCCTCGACCAGATTCGTCATCATGCGCGGCGAGTTCGTGCCGGTGTTCTGGCCGATGACGAAGATCGCCTCGGCATGTTCGAAATCCTCAAGGATCACCGTGCCCTTCCCGACGCCGATCGCAGGCGGAAGACCGCGGCTGGTGGGCTCATGGCACATGTTGGAACAGTCAGGGAAATTATTGGTGCCGAACGCCCGGATAAAGATGGCGTAGAGGAAAGCTGCTTCGTTCGGCGTGCGCCCGGAGGTATAAAATTCGGCCTGATGCGGGCTCTCGAGCGATCTCAGATGCTTGCCAATCGTTGCAAAGGCGGTGTCCCAGTCGCAGGGCACATATTTGTCTGTCGCTGCGTCGTAGCGCATCGGCTCCGTCAAACGGCCCTGCATCTCGAGCCAGTAGTCCGACTGTTCCATGAGCTCGGAGACGGTGTGCTTGGCGAAAAAGTCCCGCGTGACCCGGAATTTGGTCGCTTCATGCGCCAGAGCCTTGGCGCCGTTTTCGCAGAATTCGAGCGTCTTCTTGCAGTCGGCATCCGGGAAGGCGCAGCTTGGACATTTGAAACCACCAGGCTGGTTCATGGCAAGGAGCGCTCGCGACCCTTTGGTCACGACACTTTGCTCCAGCAGCACCTTCGCTGTCGCAGCCGCGGCACCCCATCCACCCGCCGGATGGTGATAGGTTTTATACTCTGCTTTCTTGTCACTCATAGCCCACACTCCGCCGCTGTATCACTATAGCCAGTAGAACACGTTATCTCCTTGTTTTCCATGGACAATTTGTCTCACTCCCAGGGACAATTTGTCCATTTTGCGGTGGGTTCGCCCTGCTAAGCCTTTGACAATGCTGTCTGCGCGAAATGGTACGCTTCTTGCGAAGCGAACCTGGCGTGAGAGGCCAGATGAAGCAGTTTCGCTCACCCTTGCTACCGTGACGTCATTCCTCATCGCCGCGAAACGCAATGCCACAGCAATCAGGTGAAACATGATCGTCCGGGAAACTCCGAACCTGCTCCGTCTCTTCTTCGAGATTCGAGGATCGGTGATCAGACGCATCTATCCCCGCGTCCTCATCGTCATGTTCATGTCGGCTATTGTCGTCTGGGCGCACACGCGACACCCTACGCTCGTTCCGCTGGTCGACGGGGCGCCGTTTTATCTGATCGGTCTGACGCTTTCCATTTTTCTCGGCTTTCGCAACAACGCCTGCTACGATCGCTGGTGGGAGGGGCGAAGGCTCTGGGGCCATCTTCTTGCCCACAGCCGTGATCTGGCGCGTCAGACTATCATCTTGCTGCCGAGTGGCGATCAGGCAGCCAAAGAGCGCGAAAGGCTGATCCGGCTGAACATCGTCCTTGTCGAGGATCTTGTGCGCCACCTGCGTTATGGAGATCGGCTAGGCGACAACGTTGAAACCCTGCTCTCGAATGAAGAAAGAGCTAGGCTTCTTAGAGCATCCAATGCGCCCAACTATATCCTGCAATTGATGGGCGATTGTCTCGCCGGTCTTTCAGCCAAAGGCTACGTCACTGACATCGAGTTCAGCATCCTCGACCGCACGATCTCGGGAATGAACGAAGGTATCGCCGGCTGCGAGCGTCTGCGCAACACGCCGGTTCCGTTCGGTTACACGCTTCTGCTTCACAGAACCGCTTACCTCTTCTGCTTCCTCCTGCCCTTCGGTCTCGCCAATATGCTGGGACCAATTACACCGCTGGCCGCCGGCATTATCGCCTACACGTTTTTCGGGCTGGATGCGCTTGGGGACGAGCTGGAGATGCCATTCGGAACCATGCCCAATGACCTGCCGATTGCTGCGATCGCCAAGTCGATCGAAATTACCTTGAGAGAGGCTTTGGGAGAGGAAGATCTCCCGGAAATGCCTGTGCCGGTGGAATCGATCCTTCTCTGACGATTTGAAGACTGCGGATGCATGCCACCCTGCATGGCTTGGGGTAGCGGCGGCGGCCGGTATATCCGGCTTGAGCGTCGGGCACCGTTTTCTGTCTCGCGAAAATCCATTGAGCACGGATAGCTTGCCCCGCAAAACCCGAGATGAGGCAAGCCGCTGTCCATGGTCACATCCACCCTTACCAGTAACCTACACGCTCTTATCGATCTGAGCTTGCGCAGGCAGTAAAGCAATCGCCGCTTCGGCGGTCAGCATCCGGAAAGTAAAGCTTTCCTGGAAGTAGAGTTCGACTGTCGTCGCCGAATGGCTGAGATAGCCGATGGAGATGTCCTGGCCGAGATCGAGCTCGAAGTCCCCGCCCCTGGTCGTCAAAACGAAGCCGCCCTTGATTGCGGGCGCCCAGATGATCCCACCATCGACAACCTTTTCGATATGATGGAACACCGGATAGCCTTCGTCGCTGCCGCCGCTTGCCGCGGTATATTCTTCTTCACCAAGAACCAGGGCATAAGGACCCTGGACCCCGGCGAGACGCAACTGGCTGACAGCCTTCGCAACGACATCGGGATAGTTCTTGAGGCTCGAAGGAAGGTTCAGGGCGGAATTGCTGCTGGCCTCGCGAATTCCCTGGATCCCGGCCGCAGCAAAGCCTTCGAAGACGGCGCGGTCTTCGCTGAAGGCCAGCTTGCGGGCGGCTTCTTTGACCGGCGACCAGTCGGAATCCTCCGATCCGCGCTCAACATCGTCGATCGCGGACCGCGAAAGTTCGAAAGGAACGCGAAGTTCGACAACCGCCTTGACTTCGCGCAGGGAAGCCTGGACACCCTCGCCTAGGCTATCGACCTGTTTAAGGTGCCCCGTGCCTGCGGCGGAAAATTCGGCGCCCTTCGGCCCGTCGACATCCACCACACGCCGTGCGGCCAGGTGACGCTTGAGCGTCCTTCTCGCCTCTTCCTCGATCTGCTCCCAGGCCTTGTTCGAGATCGGAGCGAGTTTCCTGTGAAGATTGTCCATGTCAAACCTCTTTCTTTAAGGAACCGATCCCGAGGGAGCCGTCCGTGTTTTCATTCCGGGGAGCGGAGTTCGTATTGTCCGATTGATCTGTGGAGGCAGATTCAGCTTCGGCAACCGGTGCAGGGGCTGCGTCGGGCTCGACATTGTCAAGAAAGGTTGCCGACGGAACGAAGAAGAGGCTGCCGGTAATCGCCTGGCTGACGTCAAGCAGGCGATCGTAGTTTCCCGGTGGTCGACCGACGAACATATTGACTAGCATCTGTTCCATACGCGCCGGGGATCGGGCGTAGCCGATGAAATAGGTCCCGAATTCGCCCTTCCCGACATCGCCAAAGGGCATATTATCCCTGACGATATCGAGCTCCTCGCCGTTCTCGACGATCGTCGTCAGCGCATTATGCGCGTAGCTCGGTTTGACGCTGTCATCGAGCTCGACGTTGGAGAATTTCTTGCGGCCAACGATACCCTCCTGCACTTCGACAGGTATCGCATTCCATTTGTTCAGGTCGTGCAGGTATTTCTGGACGATCACATAGCTGCCGCCGGCAAAGGCCGGGTCTTCGTCGGCGATGATCGCCGCGTCGATCGCTGCCTGATCGACCGGGTTTTCCGTCCCGTCGACGAAACCGATGAGATCGCGATCGTCGAAATAGTTGAAGCCCTGGACTTGATCTGCGGTTGCCACCGCATCTCCAAGCCGCGACATGATCTCCATCGCGAGCTCGAAACAAAGATCCATGCGGGCCGCACGAATGTGAAAGAGGACGTCGCCCGGCGTGGAAACAGCATGGTGTACACCCTGAATTTCCTTGAAAGGATGCAGATCTTTCGGCCTCGGTCCATGAAACAGGCGGTCCCATGCTTCGGACCCGAAACCCATGACACAGGACAACCTGCCCTCCAGATCGCGGAACCCAACCGCGCGAAGCAGTCCGCCAAGATCGGCGCACAGCGATCGCACTGCTCTTTCGTTGTCCGGGCCGGGATTGATGGTCAGAACCAGAAAAATCGCCGCGCGCGTGAGGCGAGCAACAACAGGCTGTGGGGTTGGTTTTGTTTCGTCTGCCGCCATAATCCGTCCGTTAAATCTTTCAAATGTCGCGCCTGGCATGCGGGTGAGGAATGATATTGCCGCACACAGTTTTTGGTCTTGGGATTTCTACCTCAATTTGTAGGAGCGCGCGCCTGTGCCGGCAAGGCCACGCCCTCGACAATGAGATAGTCCTCACGAATGGGCTACCCACCAAAATAGTCCTGCAATATTTCAAGCGTGCCTCATTGAGATCGATCGCCCCGGGGCAGCCGCCACGAGGCAATCGATTAAAAGCCGCGATCACTCATCCTCCGGCACGGGACGGCCTGATCGCTCCTCTTCGAGCGTGACAGCGATATCGGCATTGGCGGAAAGGCGAACCTTGTCGCCTTCGACACCGGCAACGAAACCGAGTTCGATATAATGATGATGCGGCCCTTGTGAAAGGCGTCGCCGCTGTCGCTCTTGATGAGCTTGATGCGATTGCCTTCGACGCGGTCGACAGTTCCGACGTGGACGCCATCGGCACCGATCACTTCCATGCCCTCTTTGATCTTATGGTCCGTCATGTTTCTTCTCCTTTGCTGCTGAACTGGGACCCCAAGGCGAATGCTGGGATCAGCGATTTGGTTGGCAAGGGGTGGGCTACGCGGTCGACCGCCGCGCCTATTCGTCTTCGTCGTCCAGTATCTTGACGGCCTTGCCGTTGAAGGTGAGCCCGTCTTTTCCGACCGAGAGCTTTACGGTCGAGTCATCGTGAACCTCTCCGCCCAGAAGCAGTTCGGCGAGCGGGTCCTGAACGTAACGCTGAATGGCCCGTTTCAGCGGGCGCGCGCCAAAGGCCGGGTCCCACCCCTTTTCGGCAAGCCAGTTCAGCGCCTTCGTGTCGAGCGACAGGCTGATTTTTCGATCGCTGAGAAGCTTCTTGAGGCGTGCGAACTGAATATCGACGATACGGCCCATCTCGGTCTTCTGGAGACGATGAAACAGGATGATCGCATCGATGCGATTGAGGAATTCCGGACGGAAATGGACGCGAACCATCGCCATGACCTCTTCGCGCACCACGCTCGTCTTTTCACCCTCCGGCTGGTTGACCAGATATTCGGCGCCGATATTCGACGTCATGATGATCAGCGTGTTGCGGAAATCGACCGTCCGGCCCTGGCCGTCGGTCAGCCGCCCATCGTCAAGCACCTGCAGCAGGACGTTGAAAACATCCGGATGCGCCTTCTCGATTTCGTCGAAGAGAACGACCTGGTAAGGTCGGCGGCGAACGGCTTCGGTCAATGCGCCGCCTTCGTCATAGCCGACATAACCGGGAGGCGCGCCGATCAGCCGCGAAACCGAGTGCTTCTCCATGAATTCGGACATATCGATGCGAACCATCGCGGTTTCGTCATCGAAGAGGAATTCCGCAAGAGCCTTGGCAAGTTCGGTCTTGCCGACGCCGGTCGGCCCTAGGAACATGAAGGAGCCGATCGGACGATTGGGATCTTGCAGGCCGGCACGGGCACGGCGCACGGCGGTCGATACCGCGCGCACGGCCTGCGCCTGGCCGACGACCCGCTCGCCGAGCTTTTCCTCCATGTGAAGCAGCTTGTCCTTTTCACCCTCCAGCATCTTGGTGACCGGCACGCCGGTCCACCGCGATACGACTTGGGCGATGTTGTCGGCAGTCACCGTCTCGCTGATCGAGGAGGTTTCGCTTGCCTCGATCGCGGCAAGCTTCTTTTCCAGTTCCGGGATAGTGCTGTAGGAAAGCTCGCCCGCGCGCTGGAACTCGCCTTTGCGCTGGGCATTCGCAAGCTCGGTGCGATATTGCTCAAGCTCGCTCTTGATCTTCTGCGCATCGGAAAGCTTGCCCTTTTCCGCCTGCCACCTGGATGTCAGGTCGGCCGATCGCTTTTCCAGGTCGGCCAGTTCCTTTTCCAAAGCCTGAAGCCGGGCCTTCGATCCTTTGTCATTCTCCTTTTTCAGCGCTTCCTGCTCGATCTTCAGACGAATGACATCGCGGTCGATCGTATCCAGCTCTTCCGGCTTCGAATCGACCTGCATCTTCAGGCGCGCTGCGGCTTCGTCGACGAGATCGATCGCCTTGTCGGGCAGGAAGCGATCCGTGATGTAGCGATTGGACAGGGTGGCCGCCGCCACTAGCGCTGCATCCGAAATCCGCACGCCATGATGCAGCTCGTATTTCTCCTTCAGGCCGCGCAGGATCGAGATCGTATCCTCCACGCTCGGCTCCGGCACGAAGACCGGCTGAAAGCGCCGCGCCAGCGCAGGGTCCTTCTCGACATGCTTGCGGTATTCATCGAGCGTGGTCGCACCGACGCAGTGCAATTCACCACGTGCCAGCGCCGGCTTCAGCAGATTGGACGCGTCCATGGCGCCATCTGTCTTACCCGCACCGATCAGAGTATGCATTTCATCGATGAACAGGATGATGCCGCCTTCCGCAGACGTCACCTCCTGCAGTACGGCCTTCAGCCGCTCCTCGAACTCACCCCTGTACTTCGCCCCAGCAATCAGAGCGCCGAGGTCGAGCGCCAGAAGCTTCTTGTTATGCAGGCTTTCGGGCACGTCGCCATTGACGATACGAAGCGCCAGCCCCTCGACGATCGCAGTCTTGCCGACACCCGGCTCGCCGATCAGGACAGGATTGTTTTTGGTCCGGCGCGACAAAACCTGGACCGTGCGCCGGATCTCCTCGTCGCGACCGATCACGGGATCCAGTTTTCCGTCCCGAGCAGCCTTGGTTAGGTCGCGGGCGTATTTTTTCAACGCGTCGTAAGCGTTCTCTGCCGAGGCATTGTCGGCGGTTCGTCCCTTGCGCAGCGCGCTGATCGCCGCCGTGATCGCCTGAAGATTCACCCCGGTATCGGACAGCACCTTGCCCGCATCACTGTTGCGCTCCTCGACCAATGACTGGAACAGACGCTCCACGGTCACGAAGCTATCGCCGGCTTTTTCGGCGATCTTTTCCGCAGCGTCGAATATGCGGGCAAGTTCGGAAGCCATATAGACCTGGCCTGCCCCAGAGCCCGAGACCTTCGGCAATTTTGCAAGCGCATCCTCGGTCGCGCCGAGAACGGTGCGGGAGTTGCCGCCGGAACGATCGATAAGGCCGGAGACGAGACCCTCATTATCATCAAGCAATACTTTCAGAAGGTGCAGGCTGTTAAATTGCGGGTTTCCGTCCCGCATGGCGAGCGATTGAGCCGACTGTATGAAGCCCTTCGCGCGGTCCGTGAATTTTTCGACGTTCATTTTGGCCACCTTCTGCAACGGTGATTGGACGGCTGAAACAAGTCAGCATCAGTTGTGCGAAGAAGTCTCGGCGGGCGCCGGCTGCCCAAAGCCGGGGGATGCCGCCAGCGCGTCGCGCAGCGCCTGTTCCTTCGTGTGATCCAGCGATGTTCTAAGGACGGTTCCACCGGTGCCCTTAAGTTCGTCGAGAACCTTGTCGGCGGTCATCTTGCGGATCAGCAGGAACAGCGCGGCGTTCTCCGGCTTCAGATTTGTTGCAAGCTCCCTCATGAAGCCGTCATTGATGCCGTAATCGGTCAATGCGCCGCCAAGTGCGCCGGACGCGGCGCCGATCGACGCGCCAAGGAGCGGCATGAGAAAAATGGACCCGATCAACAGCCCCCAGAAGCCGCCGGAAATGGCGCCGACTGCCGTCGTGTTCATCAATTGAATGAGCTTGACCCTGCCATTGTCCTGTTTGACGGCGATCACGGCGTCGGAAAGCTCGATCAAATATTCCTTCTGAAGGTTCACGAGCTTCTGCCTTATGGCTTCGGCTTTGTCTTCGGTCGGGTAAACGATAACGATCAGATCGGACACAACTCTCTCCCTCGTTCCAAACCATTCTTCTTCAGGCATGGAACACTGGAGCAACCATCGTGCCAGATGCTAAAAATGTTTAAAATCAAAAGCTTGATCGCCTGAGACAACCCTGGCGAAGACAATGTGTCGGCTTGGGCAGGACAAATTGTCTTTCGTTGCGGTCTGTTGCCTAGACCGGTTGGGGGCCATACAGGATTTCAAGCGCCGCAAGAGCCGTGAGGATATAGGTCCCGTTTGAATCCATATCCTCGTCGGTTGAGAGATCAAGCTGCTTCCAGACGCCCTCCAAATAGCCCGCCTGTCGTTCTGCGATCACCTTGTTGGCGATCAGGCTGATCGCGTCGAATTGCGTGAGATCGTAATTCAATCCCCGATCATCGAGAAAAAGACCGTGCTGCTGCAGAAGGTCGACCATCGGCATGGATGTCTGCGTCAAATAAAAGAACAGATCATTGGCGTTCAGCGGCTGGTCCTGCGATTGCGGGATTAGCCCGGCCTCTTCGAGCTTTTGTGCCGAGGCTTGCATGTCTTTCGAAAGCTGTTCGGTCGATACGGCGGTCATTGCGGACCTCCAGGGTTCGGTTTGGGTTGAATGCCACTCCGCCCGATCGCCGTCCGTCACACGGCTGGATTGGCGGCTCGCGAAACGACGCCGCAACAATCGTGCCACTTGTGGTTTCCAAGTCTTTTCAATGGGTCACAGCGACAAGCGGCACCGGTTGCGGACAAACTGTCGTCCGATAGGGGACTATTTGTCCCCAGCGGGACTGTGTTAAGCGGCTTCCGGAAGCCAGACCGTAAAGGTCGTTCCCTCGCCGGGTTTGCTGGTGACTGCAATCGTGCCGCCCTGGCGCGTCACAAGCATCTGGCAGATGGAAAGGCCCAAACCTGTGCCTTCACGGCGCTTGGTCGTAAAAAACGCGTCGAAAATTCTGTTGACGACATCCGGTTCCATGCCACTGCCGGTGTCCGAGACTTCGACCGCTATACCCGGCGCGCGATCCACATCGGAATCGACGGTGCGAAGAATAAGCTTGCCTCCTTGAGGCATGGCATGGAACGCATTGACGATCAGATTGATCATGACTTGCTGAAGTTCGCTGCGGGGCATTGCAATGAGCCGGGATGCGCCGTCCTCTCGCTCTATCACGATGGTGGTTTTCTTCAGAAGGTGCCGTACGAGCGGTAGGGTGTCGGTGATGACTTCGGCGGGATTGTATCGCTCCAGAACCCCAGCATATTCCTGAGGCTTCGAAAATTTGAGGAGATTGGTGACCATCTCGCTGATGCGCATAAGTTGCTGGTCGATCAGCTTGAACTCGCCTCTGGCTTTGTCAGCCTCGTCTCCGACGATACTCTGAATGACTTCGAGATTGCCCTGGATCACGGCAATGGGATTGTTGATCTCATGAGCGACGCCGGCCGTAATTTCACCGATCGCGGCGAGCTTTTCCGACATGATCAGCTGCTTTGTTGTCGTCTCGAGCTGCTCGTTCGCCATCTGCAGCGCGCGGGCCCTCTCCTCGACACGCTGATTGAGTTCCGTATTCCATAGCCGCAATTCCGCATCACGCTCCTGAACCTGATCGAGCAACCGGTCCAGTTCCGATGCGACCTGACCGATTTCGTCTTTCATTTTCGGCAGGCCAGTTCGCGCGGTAAGGTCGCCGGTTTCGACCGCGCTGATCGTCCGGGTCATGCGCTCCAGCGGTCGGAAGATGTTGGTCGTCCAGACAAGGAACAAGGGTACGGTCGCGGCGACCGCCACGCCGAAGGCGATGACGATCGCGATCAGCGTTTCTCTTTTCGCATCGGTAAATGGCTTCTGCAGGAAACCGACATAGAGCATCCCGACGCGCCGATTGTAAGTATCCAGCAACGGTTGATAGGCCGAGATATACCAGTCATTGACGACGAAGGCCTGCTCTCTCCAGGTCTTCCCATATTTGAGGACCGCTTCGCCTACCTCCGGCGAAACGCGGGTTCCGATCGCGCGTCGTCCTTCGAAAAGATCCACATTGGTGCTGATCCGGACATCCGAAAGGAAGACGGTCGCGGTCCCGCGGCTGTCCACGGGCAGGCTGGCTTCGTTGTAAATCAGTCTGTTGATGGTATCGATAAACGAGGTGTTCTTGTTCAGAAGCACGCCGGCAACCAATGCGCCACGCTTCCCATTCGCCCCGGTCGCCTCAGTGGCGGAATGAAGAATAAGACCCCGGCTTTCCTGTTGAATAGCGGAATCGGAACCCGGTTGCACAAGCGCGATCCGCGCCCGCTCGGCAAGCTCTGGTGTCAGCGCGGAGAGTTCATTCTGGTCGAAGACATCGAACCCGGCTGATGACTTGCCATCAAGAGCTGCCTTGACGACGGGCCAGTCCCAGCGTGGCAAGGCATTGGCGAGTGGACGGCTACTGGCGACGACATTGCCCGAGCCATCGATAAGATAAAGGAAATCCAAGCCGCGATCATTGGCTGTCTCATTCAGGAAGGCATTGAGATCACCAGTAGAGATATGTCCACCTGCGGTGAGATCCCGAAAGCGTGCAGATTGGCTGACTGCGGCAAGACGCTCTTCAGTCACCGCCAGCATTCTGTCGATGTAGAAATGGGCGATCGTCAGGTCATCGTTGACCTTGGATATTGCGAGCGCATCGAACCGTTCGTTCCAGCGATAGATCGTAATGCCCAGCAATATGGGCAGGATGACAAGCATCGGGACGAGGGCGATTGCCAGAAGGCGATAACGGACCGATGCCTTGCGGTTTGAAATCTCGCTCGTTCCCTCACCCATTCCAGCTTACACATTTCCGATCGATCGTCTTGCGAGAAATCCCGAGCCGTCGAGCGGCCTCCTCACGATCGCCGCCAACCTCTCGCAGCACAGCCAGAATATGACGCTTTTCAATTTCCGCCAAGCTTTGCCCACCGGCTCGTGCAGGGACCAAAGGAGACCTTTCCGCCTCCTCGGGAAAGCTCCCGAGGATAACAGCCCTTTCGATGAAATTCCGTAGCTCTCTTATGTTGCCCGGCCAATCATATCTCAAAAGATAGGATCGAACATGTTCATCGATCTCCACTGCCGGCATACCGACCTGCTGTGCGACTTCGCGCATGAACAGCCCTGCCAGTTCCAAAACGTCATTGCCGCGGTCCTTCAACGGCGGCAGTTGAATCTGGACGACGTTGATGCGGAAATAAAGGTCCGCTCGGAAGGTCCCTGCTGCAACCCGGCTCTCCAAATCGGCATTCGTTGCGAAGATAAACCTGGCGTCGAACGGAAGCTCGCGCTCCGAGCCAATCGGCCGAACGCGCCGATCTTCCAATACCCGCAGTAGTTTGCTCTGGAGCAAGTATGGCATCTCGGCGATTTCATCGAGGAAGATCGTGCCTCCTTGTGCATGCAGGAACAGCCCCTCACGCGTACGATTGGCACCTGTAAACGCCCCCTTCAAATGGCCGAACAGTTCGCTCTCGATCATGTCGGCTGGAATGGCCCCGCAATTGATCGGTACGAACAGCTTGTCGGCACGATCTGAAAGAGAATGTATCGAACGGGCAGCCACTTCCTTGCCGGTCCCGGAAGGTCCAGTCAGCAGGACAGACGTCGATATCGGAGCAACACGGGCAATCATGGCCCGTACTTTCTCGATGGCAGGCGATTGCCCGACGATATTGTTTCGGAGATAGACTTGGTGGGCCGAGAACTTCAACTGATGCCGCAAGACGTCATTCTCGCGCTGCAACCGGCTGCGATCGAGGCAACGGGCAATCGAATTTAACAATTGGTTCGATCTGAAAGGTTTCAGAACGAAATCGACCACGCCGACGCGCACCGCATTTATAGCCGTGTCGAGATCGGCATAAGCAGTCATGAGGATGACATCCGCGAAGAAACCAGCGGCGCGCTGTTCGGCCAGCCAGTCGAGGCCGTTCATATTCGGCATAATGTTGTCGAGGATCACGACATCGAAATGCTGCTGATCGAGCTTGCGGGACGCCTCGGCCGCATTCGCAGCCTCTTCAATAATCTTGCAGCGAGGACCAAGGGTCTTGAGCAGGAAATTTCTCATGCCCGGTTCGTCGTCGACGACGAGGATCGAAGCTTGAGCGAGCCACGGTCCGAATTCGGGATTCTTGACGCGTTCCGATATATCGTTGGACTCTTGCTCAGACATCACCGTCACTCCTGGATGCTATTGTATCGACGATTGCGCATTGCCATGCCACTAAAGCATCTCGCTCTGGAGGGGCTGTCAACTGTTTCAATCCACACCTCAGGGTAGTGTATCCTTCAGATTAGATTGCAACTGTTCAAAAGCACGCCGCATGCCGTGTAGCTGGTCGAGCAGATGTAGGATGACGTCGACCCCAGCATCGTTCGCGCCGACCTTTTCCGTCAGGTCGCGAATGAGATGGACCCGGGCGATATCGGCATCCGAGAAACCCGGCCCCGACGGTGTATCCTGCGGAATGACCCATTCCTGCTCGATCCATAGTTCCAGTGTTTTCACCTTGAGACCCGACTGTGTGAGAAGCTCCGTCTTAGTGATGATCATGACCTGTCCTCGCGTGGGTTGAAGTCTCTTCCGGCCGTCCAGTTCGACACGAAGGTCTCAAGCTCTGGATCAGTGTGCTTGGGCAGGACAATCTTGAGCTTGACGAATTCATCGCCATGTCCTCCTCCCCACTGCGGAGCACCCTTGCCGCGAAGGCGCAGCGTTGTCCCCGTGTTCGATCCTTTTGGGATCGACATGGACACGTCGCCGGTTGGTGTCGGCACGCGTATCTTCCCGCCGAGCACGGCCTCGTTGAGCGAAATCGGCAATTCTATCGATATGTTGTCCCCATCGCGCTCGAAGCGGGGATCGGGTAGAACTTCGACCTGAATGAGGGCGTCGCCAGGCCCGCCCTTCCCCGCACCGGGAGCACCTTTGCCCTTGAGGCGAAGGATCTTGCCGTCGACGAGGCCAGCCGGGATGGTGACATCAAGGGTGCCCCCGCCCGGCAGCGTTAGGCGCTTGCTGGCGCCGGTTATCGATTCAACGAACGATATGGGGAGCGTGTAATGCAGATCTTCGCCGCGGCGGTTTGCCCGGCTGCGTTGACTGCGCCTCAGCAGGTCCGCGAAAGCATCGTCGGACTCCATGAAGTCCGCAAAGCCGGATGTATCCATATAGGGGTGACCATCGTCGGAATGCGCGAAATCCCTGTAATAATGATGTTGCGGCCGTTCCGCACCGCTCTCATCGATCTCACCAGCATCGAAGCGCTTTCGCTTGTCCGCATCACCGACCAGGTCATAAGCGGCGGCAACCTCCTTGAACTTGTCTTCCGCAGATTTATCGCCGGGGTTCAGGTCAGGATGCAGCTTTTTTGCAAGCTTGCGATATGCGGACTGAATATCCGATGCGGAGGCGGTGGGACTGACCCCAAGAACCTCATAAGGATTTTTCACGTCTTACTCCGGATATGATTGAGTTGAGCAATTATCGAGCGGGAGGCGTCTCGAGCGTCTGAGCCCTTTCCGCGACGCGGGACAACGAATAAAGAAGGGGCGGCCATTGATCCCCGCAGGAAAAGTACGGCAAGTCCAGCCGGACGCAGCACCCTATGGCTGGACTTTTGCCGTGATCATGCATGGGGCGATCGGGGGACGGATTGCCAAGCTCCGCCCCATCGATCTCAATTCGCTTTCTTCTGATCGTCGTCGAGCTCGGTGAATTCAGCATCGACGACATCATCATTTCCCGAAGCCGGTGATGCTGTGTCAGACTGCTGAGGTTGCGAATAAACCGCCTCGGCTAGCTTCATGCTGGCCTGCTGAAGCGCATTGACCTTGGCTGTGATCGCGTCGCCGTCATTGCCTTTCAATGCTTCACGGAGATTCGACACGGCATCTTCGATCGTCCGGCGATCGGCATCCGCAATCTTTGCGCCGTGCTCGGCCAAAGTTTTCTCCGTTTCGTGAATAAGAGCATCGCCGGCATTTTTGGCCTCGATGGTTTCCCTGCGCTTCTTGTCCTCGGTGGCATGGGTTTCGGCATCCTTGACCATCCTCTCGATATCGGCTTCGGAAAGACCGCCGGAGGCTTGGATCTGGATATTCTGTTCCTTGCCGGTCCCCTTATCCTTGGCTGAGACGTTGACGATACCGTTGGCATCGATATCGAAGGTGACCTCGATCTGAGGAGTGCCACGCGGTGCCGGCGGGATTCCCATCAGATCGAACTGGCCGAGGAGTTTGTTGTCTGCCGCCAATTCTCGCTCACCCTGAAAGACGCGGATTGTCACCGCGTTCTGGTTGTCCTCAGCGGTGGAGAATATCTGGCTCTTGCGCGCGGGGACGGTCGTGTTGCGCTCGATGAGACGCGTAAAGACGCCGCCCAAGGTTTCCAGCCCCAGCGACAGTGGCGTGACGTCGAGAAGCAGGACGTCCTTGACGTCACCCTGCAACACACCCGCCTGAATCGCGGCACCGACGGCGACCACCTCATCAGGGTTCACGCCCTTATGAGGCTCCTTGCCGAAGATCTTTTCGACGACCTCCTGGATTTTCGGCATTCTGGTCATGCCGCCGACCAGCACGACCTCGCTCACTTCCTTCGCCGTCAGACCGGCGTCTTTCAGAGCGCTGAGGCAGGGTTCGATTGTCCGCTGCACGAGATCTTCAACCAGGGACTCGAACTTGGCGCGCGTAATTTTGACCTGCAGATGCTTGGGTCCAGTGGCATCGGCAGTGATAAAAGGCAGATTGATTTCGGTCTGTGTCGTTGTCGAAAGCTCGATCTTCGCCTTCTCGGCAGCTTCTTTCAGACGCTGCAGCGCGAGCTTGTCGGTCTTCAGGTCGATGCCCTGCTCTTTCTTGAACTCCGAGCAGAGGTATTCGACAAGACGCATATCGAAATCTTCGCCGCCGAGGAACGTGTCGCCATTCGTCGACTTCACCTCGAAGACGCCATCTCCGATGTCGAGGATCGAAATGTCGAAGGTGCCGCCGCCAAGGTCATAGACAGCAATCTTCGCTTGCTTCTTCTTCTCAAGCCCATATGCCAGCGCTGCGGCTGTCGGCTCGTTGATGATACGCAGGACCTCAAGCCCCGCGATCTTGCCCGCATCCTTGGTGGCCTGCCGTTGCGCATCGTTGAAATAGGCAGGAACCGTGATGACCGCCTGTGTCACCTTCTCGCCGAGATTTGCTTCGGCGGTCTCCTTCATTTTCTGCAGGATGAAGGCGGAAATCTGGGACGGTGAGTAGGTCTTGCCTTCCGCCTCGACCCATGCGTCGCCATTGCCCGCCTTGACGATCTTATAAGGAACGAGGCCCTTATCCTTTTCGACCGTCGGGTCATCGTAACGACGGCCGATGAGACGCTTCACGGCAAAAATCGTGTTTGTAGGGTTGGTGACCGCTTGTCTGCGCGCAGGCTGGCCCACCAGGCGTTCGCCATCGCTAGTGAAGGCAACGATCGAGGGCGTCGTTCGCGCACCTTCCGAGTTCTCGATAATTCGCGTGTTCTTGCCGTCCATCACAGCAACGCAGGAGTTGGTCGTACCCAGATCGATTCCGATAACTTTACTCACCGTATTACTCCTCTGTTTCCTTCGCGGATTTGATGTTCGCGCCCCGCACAGCATCCGTCCGGGATCACCCCTGTGCCAGCTCGCCCATGCCACCATTCCTCAAGGAGCAACGGCGACCGTCCGGAAGAGACACTGCCGCCGCTATGACATCGGGCAACGAACTGGTACTGCCGAAAGGCAGGTGCAACCGTCGTGCCAGTTTTCGATATTCATAAATATCAATTACTTATAGGAAATTTGACGAACTTCTCAGACAGGATGTCTCGCACCGATCGGACAAAATGTCCGTCACCACACCGGCACCTTGCAATTGTCACGACCCCATCGCGTGCATTGAATTGGAAAAGAGACCAGCTTCCAATCCAACACTCCGGATAAACGAGAACAATCTTACAAACATGCACGCCGGCGTGGACATTTTGTCCAAAACCCAACCGACATAATGTCGGGAGTCAAAGCTCTTGTAGTCATAGCCGATTGGTTATGCTGACCTTTTAGAACTGGCACGACCGTTGCTTCAGTCTCGTTGCACAATCTACTTGGCCGACACTACTCTTTACCATTGGCAAGATTTAGGCCGGGAGCAGATTTGCGTGAGTTCTGAGTTGGGTTGCAGAGGAGATTCCCCATGCAAGAATACGATCTTTACATCAACGAAAAAAAGCCTGCCATCGGCCTCTACGTGCGCGCCGGAGCAAATCTTCCAGACTTTGCCGATCCAAAGGAGTGGATTTTTGACGGCACCGACGCGGCGGATCTTCTGCCGCCGAGTGTCATCGAAGGGGTAGCCGCAGCCGGACATGCATTCCGTGACATGGATTAATGCCATTCGATCGGTTAATGTGATTTTGCTGGCGTCAACTTTTTCATAGGAGACGGCGGTGTCCGCAGCGATTTCCGATCCGCGCGTGCAGGGGCGACATACCGCCCGAACAGCCGTATATGCCGCATTGGCAGGCAACATCGCAGTCGCAATAACGAAGCTCGTTGCTGCCGTAGCGACCGGTAGCGCCGCGATGTTCAGCGAGGCTGTGCACTCAGTCGTCGATTGCGGAAACGAAGGGCTTATTCTCTATGGATATCATCGTGCCGTTCGAAGGCCAGACCTCGTCCATCCCCTCGGCTTCGGCCGTGAGCTCTATTTCTGGAGTTTCATTGTCGCACTGCTGCTGTTTGCGTTAGGCGCAGGCGTTTCGATCTACCAAGGCATACGGCATGTGTTGGATCCGCAACCAATTGAATATGCACAGATCAGCTACATCGTTCTGGCTCTTTCTTTTATGTTCGAGAGCGCGTCCTGGGTTGTCGGCTGGCGGGCCTTCGCAAAGGCACGCGGCAACCTCGGCTTCTGGAAAGCATTCCGCCAAAGCAAGGATCCGCCTGCATTCATGGTGCTGTTTGAAGACAGCGCTGCTCTGATCGGCATTGCAATCGCCGTGATCGGGATTGCCGCCGCCGAAAAGCTTCAAATGCCGGTACTGGACGGAGTAGCATCTATTCTGATCGGCATCGTTCTCGCGATAACGGCGATTCTTTTGGCGATCGAGAGCAAAAGCCTGCTCATAGGAGAACGGGCAACCCCGGCGCTGGTCGAGGCCATTTGCAATATTGCACAGGAACAACGTGGCGTTGTGCACGCAAACAGCGCACTGACGGCCCAGCTCGCTCCCGATCAGGCGATGGTGGCACTGAGTATTGAATTCGATCCTACTTTATTCACCGAGCAGATTGAGGAATGCGTAGCTTCGATCGAGGAAAAGGTCCGCTTAGCACATCCCGAGGTCGTTGCTTTATTTGTCAAACCGCAGACGCTTGAGCAATTCGAAAGAGCTCGCAGGAAACGGTTCGGCGACTATCTGTTTCCAGCTACACTGCCATAATGGTGGGATGCCTCGATTGGCCTTATCCGCCGATCATCACCGGGAATCTGATCTCTTTTCCCAACTTGCTTATCCGACATCTTGTCCCGAAGGGTTCGGACAATATGTCCATTCTCCCCTTTGCCGCCAACGCAACATACTGTTTTCACAAGTCATTTCAAGTGGCACGTTCATTGCATCGATCAGCTATATGGGCTTGGAACGGCGAAATCGCCGATCTGAAAGCAGATTTGAAATCCTTGCGGTCCATTCGGGCAAAGGAGGCTGCACATGACGTCCATCAGCGTGATTCCCGTTCGGCGGGAGGCATTTGCCAATGCGCACAAGAAGTGGGGATGGTTTCTCGTCCTCGGTGTCGTCTTTATTGCCCTCGGCGCCGTTGCTGCGGGCGACCTTTTCTATGCGACGATCGCCGCCGTCTTCTATGTTGGCGTCCTGATGACCGTGGCCGGGGCGCTGCAAATCCTGCATGCGTTGCGCGTCAGGACGTGGGGCGGATTTTCCCTCTGGCTCGTCAGCGGCTTATTCTATGCAATAGCCGGTGCAACCGCCTTCGCCAATCCTGCGCTCGCCTCCGTGATCCTCACGTTGCTGCTTGCTGTGCTCACTTTATCGTCTGGCGCGCTCCGACTGCTTATTGGCATTCGCGCGAGGTGGACAAAAGGCTGGGCGTGGATCATCGCATCCGGTGCGGTGACTGCTCTTGCAGGATTGATTTTCCTAGTCGGGTGGCCCGTCAACAGCATCTGGCTCCTTGGCCTACTTTTGGCGATCGACCTGATGTTCCAGGGCATGACACTGATCGGCTTTGCCTGTCAGCTCGGAACAGTACCGTGAGTTCTCTTAACCTTACATTCGAGGCGCGTGTTTCGTTCTCAGCCTCCAGTGACAAATCGTGACAGGACATCGAGATGAGCAACGAGAAACGGCAACCTCACGAAAAATCGGCAAATGCCTCGAAAGACCCGCATTCGCCGAACAACCCTGTCGAAGGAAACAACAGCCAGGAGGCTGCTGCTACCGACGAACCGCCCCTCGGAATGGCCATGTCCGAAAAACTGGAACGTCTGGAGGCAGATAACAAAAGCCTTCAAGATCGCCTTCTTCGTGCTTTGGCGGAGACGGAAAATGTGCGCCGACGTGCCGAACGCGATGTAAACGATGCGCGGCAATATGCTGTCACCCAATTCGCCCGCGACATCACAAGGGTGGCCGATAACCTCGCGCGCGCAATCAGCAGCATTCCAGAGGAAATTGGTCACGGTAATGGGCCTGTACGGACGCTGATAGAAGGCGTTGAACTTACCGAAAAGGAGCTGTTGCGCACGCTGGAAAAGCACGGCGTTGCTAAGCTCAATCCCGCCGGCGAGGCATTTGATCCGAATTTTCATGAAGCAATGTTCGAAACGGAAGATCCGAGCATTCCCCACGGCACAGTCACGATGGTGGCCGAGCCTGGCTACACCATAGGAACCCGTCCCCTCAGGCCGGCAAAAGTCGCAGTGTCTCGTGGCGGCCCGCCACGTGGATCTAAAAGCTAATTGTCTGTCGACCGCTTCTATGCCGCCCCTCACGAAAACCACCGACAAAGACGCCGAACCTTCTTGGGTTTGATCGGGCCTTGCCACAATGACCATTGGTAACAGAATTGCTCCCATCCGCTTCCTGGTATTCGCCACCGTGCTGATCCTCGCGGGGTCATTGCCGTGGCATTGCATTCCGCGTGGAACATCGCTCTCCTCATTTAGCGTCCACGACGTGCTTTGAGATCGAACGCCGTAAGCCGATGGCTGCGAATTTCGAATGAACCCGATCTCCGCCAGCAGATGAGAGCAATGCCTACCTGGCCCAAGATGAAATAAACGGTCCCGCAACGGCCAACAGCCTGCCTCTGCACGGTTAGCGTCAATCGCAACTGTTATGCTTGCCGCATGACAATTTATTTCGAACCGCCCTCATTCGAGATCAATATCCTCTCTGAAAATGAGATGTAACCTCCCAGTCTTGTGGTCTGATTACAGCATTTGGGAGCGCTTAGATTGACATCGATGCGATGCCCGCCGGTCAAATCCGAGTTGAGAGGCTTATCGCATTGAAGCAGGCCGATATCACCACGAGGTCCGATGTAGCCCTGTGCATACAAAAGCGCGTCGATGTCGGCCGGAACACGGCAACTCAAGTGAGGATTGAAACGATGACCAGCAAGACCCTTTACACTGCTTACGTTCACACAATCGGCGGCCGCGACGGGGCAGCCCGAAGCTCGGATGGCCAACTCGAGGTCGAACTCGCAACCCCGGGTACCAAACGCCCCGGCACCAATCCCGAGCAACTTTTCGCAGCCGGTTGGTCGGCCTGCTTCGAGGGGGCATTGGCGCGCGCTGCCAGCCAGGCTGGCATTGAACTGCCGGATGGCACAGCAGTAGACGCCGAAGTCGATTTGAACCTCGATGACAGAGAAGGCTTCCATCTCGTCGCAAGGCTCAACGTAAGCCTGCCCGGCCTCCATCCGGACGTGGCTCAATCACTCGTCAGCTCGGCTGATGCGATCTGCCCTTACTCGAAAATGACACGGGGCGGCATTGATGCCCATGTCACGGTCGCCTGAAAGGAGAAATAAGATGTCAATCATCAGCACAGAGGTCGGCCGACGCAAGTTCGTTGCCGCGTCGCTGATCGGCGCTGCCGCCCTTAGCCTTCCTCGTATTGCGTCGGCAACAAGCACTATCGCCCCGGACAATTCGGCGGTGCGCCCGTTTAAAGTCGCCATATCCGAGGCTACGCTTGCGGATATGAAGCAACGCGTAAAGGCAATGCGCTGGCCCGACCGCGAGACGGTCGACGATACGTCGCAAGGTCTAAAGCTTGCGACCATGAAAGCAGTCGCCGATTATTGGGCGAATGAATACGATTGGCGCAAGGCCGAAGACTCTCTGAACAAGCTGCCCAATTTCATCACCGAGATCGATGGTGTCGACATCCACTTCATCCATGTGAGATCGAAGCACCCGAACGCATTGCCGATGATCATCACGCATGGTTGGCCAGGGTCGATTTTCGAACAGCTCAAGGTCATCGACCCACTGGCCGATCCTACCCGCCATGGCGGCACCGGAGCCGACGCCTTCGACGTGGTGATCCCCTCTTTGCCGGGACACGGCTTTTCGGGCAAACCGACCGAACTTGGCTGGGATCCAATCCGCATCGCCAAGGCATGGTCCCTCCTGATGGAGCGCCTCGGCTATACGCGTTACGTTGCTCAAGGCGGTGATTGGGGCAATGCGGTTACCGAACAACTGGCACTGCTCAGGCCTTCCGGCCTGATCGCCATCCACACGAACATGCCGGCAACGGTGCCGGACGATATTGCCAAGGCACTCGCTGCAGGCGCAGGTGCGCCGGCTGATCTGTCTCCGGAAGAGCTCCAGGCCTATAACCAGCTCGACTATTTCTACAAGAATGGCCTGGGCTATGCCATCGAGATGGCGAAGCGTCCGCAGACGCTCTACGCACTCGCCGATTCGCCGATCGGGCTTGCCTCATGGATGTTCGACCATGATGCGCGCAGCATGGAATTGATCACTCGCGTCTTCGACGGCGGCCAGGAGGGACTTTCGAAGGAAGACCTGATCGACAATGTGTCGCTCTATTGGTTGACCGGAACTGCCATTTCATCGGCACGCCTCTACTGGGAAAGCAAGCTCGCCTTCTTCGCGCCCAAAGGCGTCACGCTGCCGGTCGCGGTGAGCGTCTTCCCAGATGAACTCTATCCAGCGCCTAGAAGCTGGGCCGAACGCGCCTATCCGAACCTCATCCACTACAATCGCCCCGACAAGGGCGGCCACTTCGCCGCCTGGGAACAACCGGCCGCGTTCACGAGCGAAATGCGCGCTGCCTTCCGATCGCTGCGCTGATACCAGCTACAAATCCGGACCATAGTACAATGTCAGGCCTGCGGTCATTGCGATCGCAGGCTTGTCTGCTTCGCCTCACGTGCGGCGACGATGGCTCTGCACGGTCGTGCCATGCAGCAGCGCATATGGACGACAGGAATTCACTCTCTCCCCACCGGCTTGATATCCTCGAGCTGCCGCAACGCCTCACGCATGCGGGGTACCATCCAGTCCAGAAAGGCCCGCACCTTCAATGGGAGCAGACCTTGGCGCGCATAGACCAGATGCACCGGAAAGGTCTTGTTGTCGTGATCGTCCAGGATGCGAACCAATGCGCCGGTTCGTAGTTCGTCCAGTGCTTGATAGCTCGGCGCCCGCGCAATACCAATACCACGCACAGCAGCCTCGATGGCAGCCGTACTGGTATTGGCACGGATTCGGATATTCGGCGCTGCCTGGACCTTTCGCCCGTCAAGATCATAGATCCACGATGCTGTCTCGATTGCACCAAACACGGCAGCGTCGTGACTGGCGAGATCTTCGGGCTTTCTGGGTAGACCTTTGCGAGCGAGGTAGGAGGGGCTGGCATAGGTCACGAGACGAAAGTCACCTACCTTGACCGCATAGAGCGAACTATCGACGAGGCGGCCCAGGCGGACACCGATATCGACATGCTCATCCACGAGATGAACTACACGATCGACGGACAGGACATTCAGTGTGATTTCAGGGTGCTCGCAAAGAAAATCGAGCGCGAGCGGCATTACCTGTTGCTGGCCGAAGAGCAACGGCATCGTGATCGCAAGCTCGCCTCTCGGAACCTCATATTCGCCCGAGGCTCGAAGCTCGGCTTCCTTGATCTGGGCCACGATCTGCCGGGCCGCCTCCACATAGTCACGGCCCGCATCGGTCAACTGAATATTCCGGCTGGTGCGGATCAACAAGTTCGTACCGAGAAAGCGCTCAAGCTCCGCTACCTTACGGCTCACGCTTGGCAGCGGTGCGTTGAGCTTTCGGCTTCCCGCAGAAAGGCTGCCGGCGTCAACGACTGCCAGCAGCACTTGCATCGCATCAAGACGGTCCATGCTATCCCCCATGAAGCCCCACTCGCTTACAATAACCCCTTCGGGGCAGGAGGGACAGAAGACCCCATTTCTGGAGCTTCGATCATTGCAGGCAGATTTGCCAACTTCACGGCGCCTTGATGCGTCGACGCCCCTTCCGCGCTTTTCGCCACGCCATCAACTATGGGGTTGAGACACGATAGCGGGCTGCCGGCTTGGAGGTGGACAGCTTGCCGGCCATGGCTTGGCGCGCCGCCTCGTAAGCATCGAACAGCTCGCCCTCCTGAAGCGAGGGGATGGTTGCAAACTCGCCGCGATCAAGCCCGACGAGTGCCGCATCGACCAGATCCTCACCGCTCATGACGATCGCACTTGGAAGCAATTCGACCGGACGGCCGGCGATCGCCCAGAAGTCGGTGGCGGTCGCGCCTGGAAGGACCACCTGAACATGAACACCTGTCCCTTGCAGCTCGTGCCGGAGATTTTGGCTGAAGGCGACAACAAACGCTTTCGTGCCGCCATAGACGCCGTTGAGCAGTTCGGGATTGACTGCGACGATCGACGCGATGTTGATGATCGTGCCTGATCCTCGCGCGATGAATTCCGGCACGATCGCGTAAGTCAATCGCGTCAACGCCGTCACATTAAGCGAGATCATCGCGGTCATCTGTTCGATATCGGACTCGACAAGCCGCAAGGCGCCGCCAAGACCGGCATTGTTGACCAGCAAGGTAATATCCGGCGTCGTCTTCAAGAAATCCTCGACATTCGCGAGGTCTGCGGTATCGGCAAGATCGGCGGGAAGGATATCCACCTGTCGGCCTGTCCTGCCGCGAATTCGATCAGCAACCTGGCCGAGCTTATCCGCACTTCGTGCGACCAGAACGAGATCATAGCCGCGCGTCGCAAGGCGCTCTGCATAAACAGCTCCAATGCCGGTCGACGCGCCCGTGACGACGGCAGTTCCCTTGGTATTCGTCATTGTCGTTACTCCTAATCGCTCTGGAGGACGCTCACTCGCGTCCGGCCACAGATGCGAATCTAGGATGGTCGCTGCACAGGCGGGAGTTATCGAAAACGATAGTCAGCCTCTCAAAACGTCATCCCGCACCGGCCGGCTCTCCCGCACGTTGGTCGGATGGCACGACGAAGTCGGGGCGCAGCTCTGCCGGCAAGCGGAACGAGATCTATTGGATGAAAGAGCCGGAAACGCTCACGGATAGGGGATCGGTGAGCGTATTGAAGGGGATAGCGTGGCGACCAGATGGACGCGCGCGATCAATGAGCGCCTGCACCACCGCCGCCTTGCGGTTTGCGCGTAAAGAGCAGCGCGACCGCTGCGGCGGAAAGAACGATGCCGATCACGGCGAAAGTATCACCGAAGCCGAGAATGAGAGCCTGCCGTCGGACGATCTGGCCAAGTGCAATGACCGCCTTGTGGGTCGCAACAGTGGGATCGGCAACACCGTGCTGGATGAAGTAGCCGGTCAAGGTCGTAATGCGATCACGAACTTCATCGCGAGCAAGAGTGACCGACTGACCGATGATGTTGGAGTGAAATTGCTCGCGCTTGGTCAGGATCGTGCCAAGAGAGGCCGTTCCGACAGCGCCCCCAAGGTTGCGCAGCATGTTGGTGAGGCCCGAGGCGGCGGCAGCGTCCGCGGCAGCGATACCGGCCGTCGTAATGGCGGTAATCGGTGTCAAGACGAGAGCCTGGCCGATGGCGCGCACGATATTGGGTACCCAGAACTGGTCACCGGCATTGTCGGCCGAAAGCATGACATTCATGAAGCAACTGATGGCGAAGATCGAGATACCGAGAAAGCCGATATAGCGGGCATCGAAGCGCTTCATCAGGACTGGCACCAGCGGGATGAGCAAGAGTTGCGGTAAACCGGTCCAGGCAAGCACATTACCGATCTGCTCGGCGTTGTAGCGCTGCACTTGTCCAAGATATTGCGGGAGGATGTAGACAGTGCCGAAGAGTGCGACGCCGACCAGGACGTTGACGAGCACGCCGATGCCAAAATTGCGCTGCGTCAGCAGCCGGAGCTTCACGAGCGGCTTCTTCACCTTGAGCTCGATAAAGATAAAGGCTGCCAGAAAAACAAAGGCGACAATGCTGAGCTTGACGATGAAGGGGGAGGAGAACCAATCCTCCTTGTTGCCTTCTTCCAGCACGGTCTGCAAAGCCGAAAGGCCAACCGCCATCGTCACGATGCCCGCCCAGTCTCCTTCCTTCAGGAGGCTGAGTTGCATTGGTTGCTTTTCGAGCGTCAGGGCGAGAGCGATCGCCATGATCATGCTTGGGATGGTGTTGATGAAGAAGATGGTCTGCCAGCCGTAATTTTCGGTCAGATAGCCGCCAATCGTCGGTCCGATCGCCGGGGCAAAGGTGACCGAAAGAGCAAAGATGGCAAGACCCAGCGGCTGCTGATTTTTCGGCAGCTTGGTCAGAACCATGGTGAAGGCCATCGGGATCAGGACGCCACCGGCAAAACCTTGCAGCCCGCGAAGCAGGATCATCGTTCCGAGATCATGCGCGAAGGCGCAGGCCATGGAAAAGAGGGGAAAGAGAACGGAGTTGACGAGAATATAGCGACGGAAGGAAAAGACGTTGCTGAAGTAGGCCGTCAAAGGAATGACGACGATCTCGCCAATGAGATAGGATGTCGAAATCCAGGCGCCGTTGTCGACGCCTGTGCCTATGCCACCCTCAATATCGAGAAGGGAGGCATTGGTGATCTGAATATTCAGGATCGCCATGAAGGCGCCGATCATTCCGGCGAGAACGGCGATCCATTCCTTGGTGCTGGCGCGCGATTGCTGAGCGTGGCCGGCTGTTGTCGTGATGGTGGACATGACACGATCTCCTGCATTCGCACCTAGTGGCTGATGGCATCGGTCTTGGTGTCGATGCTGGGCTGGACGGACATTCCGGGACGCAGGTCAGCTGTGTCAGCCGTGCTTCCGTCGAGGACGATCTTGACCGGGATACGTTGAACGACCTTCGTGAAATTGCCGGTGGCGTTGTCGGGCGGTAGAAGTGCGAATTCCTGACCACTTGCCGGGGCGATGCTGTCGACGCGACCGCGATATGTGCGGCCGGGAAACATATCGACATCGATGTCGACCGGTTGACCGGCATGGACATCAGTGAGCTGCGTTTCCTTATAGTTAGCGATAATGTAGGCCGTCGTCGGAACGACCGACATCAGCTGGGTTCCGGCCTGGACATATTGCCCAACGCGCAACGTCCTGTTGCCGACGGTTCCGTCTACGGGCGCGACAATAGTCGCATAGGAGAGGTTGAGCTCGGCCTGATGCGCGACCGCCTGGTCATGCGCCAACGTCGCCCTGGCCTGAGCGAACTCGGCATTCAAGAGATCGACCTGCTTTCTAGCCGCATCGAGCGCCGCGGTGTCCCGCACAATCGTCGCCTGGGCTGCAGCAATCGCGGAAGCGGTCTGCTGGGCCGTTTGAACCGGTGCATAGCCACTGGTGGCCAGATTGGTGTAACGCTTGTTATTCTGTTCGGCGAAGGTTTCGTTGGCCTTGTCGACATCGAGCGTTGCCCGGGCGGCAGCGATGGTGGACTGCTGGATGTCGAGCGATGCCTGCTTGGCGTTGACTGTCGCCTCTGCAGCGGCGACATCTGCCGTCGCCTGATCGAGCGCCGTGCGGAAATCCCGATCATCAATACGGGCAAGTGGTTGACCAGCCTTGACGGCTTCATTGTCGCTGACGAGAACTTCCGACAGATAGCCGGAAACCTTAGGCGCGACGGTCGTACTGTCCGCCTTGACATAGGCGTCATCCGTCGAAATTTCGAAGCGACCGTTTGTCCAATAATTGTGCCCAAAATAGGCCCCGGCGGCGGCGATCCCGACGGCAGCTGCGCCGAACAACAGCGATCGTCCAGACAGCCGCCGTCCGCGCGTCTGCGCGCCAGCGTTAGCATCTGCCTCAGCAACCCGCGGCGCCTTTCCGGCATCGAGAGTTGCTGGGACTTGCTCCGCGGTCGGATCGGCAACAGATCGACTTTCGGCAGCGTTTTCGTTCACGGCATGCAACGTTTGAACAGACATCGTCCTTCTCCTTGTGAAAGGTCGCTGTCGTCTCGGCCGCGGCCTTGAAATTGGGGTATAAGTTCTATTTAGGAAACTTATTGTTTTCCTATATAAGCCAGCCGCGGACAATGTCAATATTTTAGAAAACGGAAGGTTTCCTAAATTTGCGATTAGCGGATGTTCGATCTTTTTCCTGGAGGCGCGGACCTCGGGCGCTATTGCCGGATGTTTGGGACGAAAGAGCGTGCGGCACGCTTCGATCCAGTTTTCACTTTAGGAAACTTGTTATTTTCTAAAATGATCGTACCATGAAGGAGAGACACGAGGACTTCAGGATGAGTGAGCGCAACCAGCAGGAAAAGCGATGCCGCGGCAGGCCGCAGGTTAGATCAGACGAGGAAACGAGAGACTTGATCCTCGATGCCGCAAACCAGCAATTTATGAAAGCAGGCTATGCGCCGGCGAACATCAGCATCATCGCTCAGACGGCAGGCGTTTCAACAAAGACGCTATATCGCCTGTTCCCGGCGAAGGCCGATCTGTTTTCCGACGTCATTTCAAAGACGATCAACGACTACATGCTTGCCTCGGATTTTGAGCAGCTCGCGCACTTGCCCCTTCGGGAAAGCCTCGAAAAACTGCTAATCGCCTATGGCAGACTGACGCTTTCCAACGAAACAATCATCATAACAAGGCTTGTCCTCAGCGAATCCGAACGTTTTCCCGAGATCGCAACGGCTTTTTTTGCGCAGGCAATCCAAAAGACCAGCAAGGCAATGGAAGATTGGCTACAGACACGGATCGCCTCGCAAGAGATCGAGGTTCAGGATGTCCATACCGCGATCGGAATGCTCCGGGGAATGATGGTGATGGAACCTCAACGCGCCGTCATGCTTGGCCAAGCGGAAGAAATCGCCGACGACGAGATCGTCGCGCGCGCGCGAACCTGCGCACAGCTTTTCCTAGAAGGCTCGAAGAGGCGATAACAAGACGAGAGCGTGCCTGTGCGGGAGCACTCAGGGCAAGCAGCAGCCCGATCGTCGCAATGGTGCGCATCTCGTCCTAGATGTTTCACGGGCAGGTAATGGCCACATCATCGGCCACCTGCTCCCTTCCTGATCTTACGACCACTAGCAGATTCTCAACGATCAGTCGTGGCTATCCAGTGTTCCTACATTGTCGCTTTTAATCCCCGATTCCAAACCGCGAAATACCCCGGGTCCATTGGACTTAGGGGTCAAAATCAACCGGATTTTCTGCCAAAGATTTCAATTTCAGTTTGCGATTGGGAAAGTAGCAGCGAGGGGTGGATCACGGGCAGTTTCCCAAGGGTGGTGTTTGCATAGGCAATGCCCTTCGAAAACAGGAGTGGGGCCGCCAATAGGCCGTAGAACCGCGCTCGCAGCAGATCTAATCGGCGAGTTGAAGAATTTGTGTGGCGCGTCGCTTAGTCTGCACTTATGACTGCGATATCGGCCGCTTTTCCCAGCGGCAGCGGATAAAGGCAAGCGGGGCATGAGTATTGCGGCGGTCGAAAGTCAGGTCCGGCAAATCGTGGCTGATTTCAATGCCGGTCGTTTCAGCCAAGCGATATCCTTATGTGAGACAGGCTTGCAGAAGGATCGGAGCAACCCGACCCTTAACCACCTTTTCGCGGCGATTTTGTTCGCCAAGGGCGATGCTGCAAAGGCAAACATCCACATTGAAATCAGTTTGGCGGGCATGCCTGATAACGCCCCCGGCCAACTGCTTGCTGGGCGCATCGCGCGATCGTTGGGAGATTTCAACCGAGCTATATTTCACCTTGGCCGCGCCGCCACATTATCTGCGAATGTCGAAATCCTTCTTGAGCAAGCTCGGACCTTCGATGCCGCAGGAGATCGGAACCGGGCAGCCGGCGCTTGGAAGGCATTGAACCGTGCCAACCCCGCTTCGCGGGAGGCTGCCGCGCGCCTCGGTCGGATACTTTTTGAAGACGGATCGCCCGATGACGCGGCTGCGGTCCTGGAAGGTGTAGCAGCAATCGACAGGTCTCCCTCGATGTGGTTTGACCTGGGCTTGGTTCGGCAGGATTTGCACGACTTGGCTGGTGCGGCCGAAGCTTATCGCAAAGCGCTGGAACAGCGACCTGACGACGCCGAGGCAGCCGTCAATCTAGGCATCGTGTTGCAGGACATGGGCGATATGGACGATGCGATCGCGGCTTATCGGACGGCCTACAGCCTGAGGCCCGATACATTGGGCGCAATCGCCATGTCGCTAACTTCGGCACCGCGAGGCCAGCTATGGCTGGACCGAGAAGCGTTGAAGCGAACGCTTCAATCCTAGGTGCAGCTCACATTCAAGCCGATTCTGGCGCTACGCGCGGGCGCTTTACGCGGAAGCGCTTCCGATAGACTCCGGGATTGGCGAGAACCTCTGCGACGGTTTTCTCATAGGCGCTCTTGTACGTCCCGTCGAAACCTTCAAAGATCAGATCGGGAGCTGCGCGCGGGACCGGAAAGCACTGTGCAATCGGGGTGCCCTTTGGCAGCACGCCTGAAAAATGAGGATCGGTCCAGATTGCCGGGAAGTTGATTCCCGCATCATAAAAGCGATCAGAATCTACGACACCCGTCAACAAGCGGAAGGGAAGCTCGTTGCGATTGACCGGGTGCATGGCAAAAAGTGACCAGCCCTCCTCCAGTTCGATCGTCCAAAAGCTGTTGAATTTCACAGCCGCCAGCCCGTTGGAAAACGGTGCGCCAGCAAGCTGCTCAGCAACATGAAAACTGAGCGGTGATCGCGGATGTCCTTCGGTCGAGGGCTCTGGGATGCCCCAATCCCACGTGAAGACACCGCTTCGAACGGTGACATCGCACGGGAGCAGAATCATAAAACCGTGGGACATGGCATCAACAAAGGGAGGGCACTGCTTTACGGTTCGAATTTCCCGACCGTGAATCTCGGAATGCGCCTTCGCGGGCATGGCGC
This sequence comes from Martinezella sp. CNPSo 3957, assembly GCF_057784395.1. Classification (NCBI taxonomy): domain Bacteria; kingdom Pseudomonadati; phylum Pseudomonadota; class Alphaproteobacteria; order Hyphomicrobiales; family Rhizobiaceae; genus Martinezella; species Martinezella sp. CNPSo 3957. Next base: position 139,147 of record NZ_JBXSOU010000007.1, on the reverse strand, counting down.
GGAGCCAGTCCGGCAGAATGCTGCGAGCTGGAGCGGGACGAGGCAGATGGTCGACAAGCGCAGGATCACACCGAAACACGACACGCATTGAATTGCCTCGAGACGTTAACGAAGAAGTTCCGCTCAAATGTCGGAAAACTCCACGCTAGCAGATCCTAGAACTGCCGGTGATGCAAGTGGGTTTGGAAGGGAGCTCGCAGTCCTCGCAACCGATCGAAACGGCATCGCAACGAGTGTTTGACCAATCTCGCCGAGGGAGATCTGTCGCAAGAAATCGAGAAGGCTTTCATTCCTTCGCTTGAGCGGTTGCGAACCGATTTCAACAGCGCCTCCGACAAGCTGAAGCAAGCAATGGCAACGGTCGCAGAAAACGCCCATGCGATTGCCTCTGGATCGAATGAGGTGCGGGTTGCTGCAGATGATCTTGCCAAGCGGACCGAGCAGCAGGCAGCCTCGATTGAGGAGACCGCTGCCGCCCTCGAGGAGATCACCACGACCGTGAAGAATTCCAGCCAAAGGGCTGAAGAAGCAGGAAGACTCGTTGCGCGAGCAAGAGCCCATGCCGAGCATTCAGGCGGCGTCGTGCGCAATGCCATTGGTGCCATGGATCAGATCGAGGCCTCTTCGCGCGAGATCTCCAGCATCATCGGCGTTAGCGATGAGATTGCCTTTCAGACGAACCTTTTGGCGCTGAATGCGGGAGTCGAAGCTGCGAGAGCCGGAGATGCAGGCAAAGGCTTTGCCGTTGTGGCACAAGAAGTCCGCGAACTCGCTCAACGATCGGCAAAGGCGGCAAAAGAGATCAAGACCTTGATCACCGCATCTGGCGCCCAGGTCGCCAATGGTGTCGCCCTGGTGACCAATGCCGGCGGGGCTCTGCAGGAAATCGCCGCCCAAGTCCAGGAGATCGACACCAACGTCGTGGCGATCGTCGAGGCGGCGAGAGAACAGTCGACCGCTCTCGGCGAGATCAATCAGGCAGTCGATACGGTCGATCAAAGCACACAGAAAAATGCGGCGATGGTAGAGGAGCAGACGGCGGCCAGCCATAGTCTCGCACGCGAGGCAGCCGCATTGTTCCAGCTGCTCGGGCAATTCAAATATGGCGAGGGCGCGCGAACAGCCCAACCGGCCAAGCCACTCAATCGTCCGGCCCATCCTTCCCTTCAAGCCGCTGGCCGGCGTATGCGGCCGCAGCTCCAGACGCAAGGTTCTACCGCATTGGCCGTTAGCGACGATAGCTGGGAAGAGTTTTAACCGCCACCAGCACGTCATACCTCGTTGAAAGCGGCTGGCCTTACAATCGAGCACAATCACGGTCCTACATAGTAGCTGGCGATATAAAGAATTTACGCCGCGTGGCGAGGGTAAACATGGAAGCAGAGATGTTCTGCACTCAGCTTTTCAACTGCAAGCCCGATGATCGTCCCATAGAGATTTTGATCCAATGGCGTAATATAGCGGGAGTAAATATTCCGGACAGCGGCAGCCAATCTTCGTCAACACCGAATGATCCCATTAAGGATACCGCCCCTGGTAGTGATCATGGCTTTAAGAAGTCTTGTTGCTGATCAATTTACGAAAGACCAGAGGCGTGTCGCCTGTTCGATCCTTGAACAGCTTGTAAAATCGACTGCTGGAGCCGAAACCGCAATCAAAAGCGATCTTCCATACTGGATCGTCGGTGTCAGCAAGCAACTTCATCGCTTGGGCTATCCGATATCGAATTAAATATTCATGGGGGCATACCAAGGACTTTCTGAAATGCCTTGTTGGCAGTGGTTGGGTGCGCCGCCGCCAGAGCGGCGGCCATTTCTGGTCTGGGGAAAATAGCACGTGGCTTGGGTGCACAGCGTCGATTTCCGCGTTATCCATTGTAAAATCAAAAATTGAGCGTATATGTAGGACATCGACCATTGCTTGTGATGTCGTTCCAGAGCTTATGCTCCCGTTGGATTTCCTCTCAAAAAATCGATCCCATCCCGCAAAGCACCGCGGGACCAACAGCGATTGCCATGAAAGGAAATCGTTATGAATACTGGTACTGTGAAGTGGTTTAATTCCGTCAAGGGCTTCGGCTTCATTCAGCCTGATAACGGCAGCACGGACGTGTTTGTCCATATCTCTGCTGTCGAGCGCGCGGGAATGCGCTCGCTTTCGGACGGCCAGAAGATCAGCTACGACATCGTGCAGGACCGAAAGTCCGGCAAGAGTTCCGCTGACAACCTTCAGGCAGCATGAATTTGTCATTCGCTCCGCTGACCACGGATGTACTGGCAGCTGAACCGGATGACTGTGAGAGGTCGGGTCCATGCCCGGCCTTTTGTTTTTCTGGGAATTGAGCTTGGAATGGTATTTGCCATAGCTCCGATGACAGGATCGTTTTCGAGATCTTGTAATGCGATAACGCGATAACATCGAACTGCAAGATACGGGGTTCCGCCTTAGTGCTGGAAGCTCGCGGTGTCGCATCCCACAATATCTGCTTTGACAAAGCATATCTGTACGCATCGGGCCAGGAACATATCTCAGTTCGTGTTCCGACCGCGCGTATATCAGGCCTAGCTGCCTTGCATCCGGGAAGTTCCGTTTGCAACAGTCGGGAAATGATCATGGCCTGCCCAAACGGCGAGACAGGCGCGTCCTAGACGTGAACAGCCGTGTCATAGGAATCGCCGTCCCGGTGGGCGGCCTTGCCCAAACAAAAGGAGGACGCGATGTCTTCCAACCAATATTCCGCATGCGTTTCACGAAACCTGGTTCGAACGAGTGCGTTCGGATATCGTGATCATGCGGATCTTTGCATGCTCCTGGAAACCGCCGTCGGCCGAGGCGCCGAGCGAAGGCTGCCTTTAGCGAGCATGACGGTGTTTCCCAATTTCGGCACCGTTTGGAAAATCTGCACGCCAACGGCCCGGCAGGACGTTATCTCCTCCCGCGTGAGTTAAGCGGTATCAGAAGAAATGCCAATCCAAATTTAAGCAATTAAGCAGCGCCGATACTTATTCGAGCGCCCGAGGAGAAAATGATGGCTAAAGGCCAAATGCGCAGCAACCGAGAGATCCGCAAGCTCAAGAAAGATAAAACACCAGAAGTGGCACCAGCCTCATCTGGCGCACAGGTTAAGTTTGCAAGCGGCAACCCGGGAAATCCGAACAAGAAATAGCACGCAGGCGCACCATCAAGCCGACATGAATGCGGATGGGCGCGCCGTCGCACCCACTATTCGAGGAACCAATGATAAATCATCCCCCCAGACAATCCGCGGAAAAGCTCTTTCGCGTGCCCCGCGCCGAAGCAGGATCAAATGCCGAAAAGCTAATGAACCTTCGAGAGAGGATGCAGCGCCGCAGACGCGAGCTCAGAGAGACCGAGCGCGGCATCAGAGACGCTGCGCGAGTAGAAGGTCAGCCCCCTTACCGAACGCGGAGGACAACGACGTGATCAGTTTCGATTACACGGACGGAGCGGGGCTTTATGCGGGCAAAGCGACACGCGGACGCAGCGGACTTCGTTACAGGCGTTTCGAAACGGCAGCCGAAGCGCTCCGCTTCGCGGTCGAGGACATGCCTGGCGCGCAGCAGCGAGGATCTCTATTGGAAGTAAATGAGGCGCGTTTCGACCACAATCAAATCCGGGCGCTCTACGACGCGCCAGATTACCCGCTTTCCCGGCGAAGCAAATGAAACAAATGAAAAAGGCAGCGTCCTAACTTTTCGGCTGCTGAAGTCAGGCCTTCTGAGTGGATCTACAGGAGCCTGGAAAGGCCCGTAGCCTACTGATTTTCAATGAGAGAGGCCACCCCCGTCGCACTTGGCGGCGGCTAAGCGAGCCTGAGCCGGCTCCGTCACGAATAACACGCACCACTTCGCTCTACCATCATACGCTAGAGACGGACTTTGGCGCGCGCTATCGTGCATGCTTCGTCACCGGGAACACAAGCTCGACAAACGTCTGGCCGCACCTCGTACACTAGACAGGACGTGTTGATCCCGACCTCACCCGACAGTGCGGAACATCGCGAGCCCTCGCAACGCATGACGCGCTGATCAGCTTCAACATAGTGACGGGGTATCAAAGCCAGGTCATCGTCAGCTTCCGTCGTGAACCTTGGCCATTCGGATGAAAAAGAGCAGCATGCTCCGCAGGTTTGGCAATCAATCGCAGCGGTAGATGCTACGCTTGCCGTCAGGTCGCAGGGCGAATTTACCTGAGTCACTTGTGCTTGAGAAGCCAAAGCTTTCCCGCCATGGTGATCGCGCGCGGCGAATGTGCCTCCCCGTCCGTCCCATCGAGGTTCCTAAGCAGCTCCAATTCGGTAAGTCGCTCAACCGTTGTCGTCGTGGCCGACTTCACCTTGATCGGATGCTCTTTGAATCGATCCGACCTTGCGTAGGTAACGACGGCATTAAGATGAGTCCAAGACCTTCCATCCGCAGAATGCAGGTCGCCATTTCCCGCGAGCTTCAGGGCTTGCACCTGAGACGGTGTCAGTGATGCCACGATGGCTCGTGAATTGGCCTCGACTTTCTCTTTAGGAGAAAGAAGCGATCTCCTTTGGTCTGTCGGCATGATTTTTTCTCCTTGAATATCAAAAAAGGGCCGAAGCTCTTGGTGCCGCCCGATCAGGCCCGGTCGTAGGTGAAGGAGGTCAGAAGGGTCGTCACGAAGTTGCTGGCTCGTTCCTTGACCAGTACTTCCGTCCATTCGTCAGTGCCGCGAAGTCTTAGATCCGTGTAGATACTATCGACGGCCGCTTCTTCGATGCGCTTGATGTGCGTGTTGAACGCTGCTTCACCCTCGGTGCGATACATGTCACGGATGACCATGCGCAGGATCTCCTGGATCGCGATTTGCCAGGCCGTGTTGATCGCCTGCAGCTCTTTTGTATCAGTGGTCACGGTCGCTCCTAAAGCATGAGTGATTTCGACGCGGATGCCTCAGTCTAAGGGCTGTTGGTCGGACGGAAGCGCCTGGCGGCCTATGCTTGCCTGGCCTTGCGATTGGCATAGCGTCTGTCTCGCTCGGCCTTGCGAGCGGCCTCGGCGACCGCCTGCTCGTTTGCTGCCTCGGCCTCTAGCCGGCTGCGCTCCACAAGCTTTAGACGGTCCCGTTCAATACGGCGGGCTTCGCGAGCTTCTACAATCAAGAGCCGCTCGGCCTGCCTGGCAAGTCGAGAAGGTTCGGTCGCCGTTTTCGCGGCCCGGTAAGTTTGAAGAAGGGATGCTTTGGCGCCGGCGGCAGCTGACCGTCGGTCGGCGAGTTCGTTGTTTCTGTGGTATGTCAAATCTGTATCCTAATGGTAGCAGGCGGTGATGACCAACCTGCCTTCGCTTATTTGGCGACCAGGGTGGATGTTGCCGACGTCCGCTCGGCTTGTTCTTTCGCGAGGTGCGCTTCTCGAAGCCGCAAAGTCTTGGCATTGCGTGCTTGCGCAGCCGACTCGAGCTCCTCCATCGCATTGTTCTTGGCAAAGAACTCTGTCTGGATAGTGCTGAAGGCCATCTCGGCCTGCTGGCGAGATTTACTATATGTCTCTGTCATTGGGTTCCCCGATGTCGGCGATGGGCCGAAATGAAAAAGGCCAGGCGAACTGCCTGGCCTCAGATGATAGCGTGCTTCCGGCAATGCCAGTACATCCGTGGTCAAAGGGAAGCCGATATCACTTAAGCAGCCTGAAGATTGGTGGCCGACATCTTGCCCGACTTCATGTCGCGCTCAAGTTCGAAGCCGATCTTCTGGCCTTCGACGAGTTCGCGCATTCCGGCGCGCTCGACTGCCGAGATGTGAACGAAGGTGTCAGCGCCGCCGTTGTCAGGCTGAATGAAGCCGAAGCCCTTGGTGGAATTGAACCATTTTACTGTGCCAGTGGTCATGATGAACCCTTTCAAAGCATAGAGTGGTGAACTGCGGAGCGGATGCCACGCAGGTAAAGACCGACTATTTTTGAAAGAAAAGTTCGCTTAGAGCACGGTGTCAATCGTGCGGTAGACAAAGCTCGCCAAGCAAAAGATCGATATCGCATCTATACGGGCTTAAGAGCGAAGGGTCAACGCTTAGTTTTTGTTGAATGCGTATTGCCTGTATTGGTTGTGTCGCAGCGCGCACGGCCACCCGGTACCAGACGATCGCTCGCTACACCAACGATCAATGAGCTGATGGCATAAGACTTATTAGGAACGGCCCGCTTCTTACTTGCCCGGACCAATTCCTCACGCCCAGCGAAGGCGCGACGATGGACACATGGTGGCAATGCGCCAGCTTTTTCTCATCCGCCAGCAGACGAATCCGTAGGCGCTGGTGGCTGAGGGCCGGGGGCTCCTGCCTGCATGTGCAGGACTCGCCCACGGTCGATAATTTCGCCGAGAAATCTGAGAAAGTCATCGGCGGAGATGGGCGTGAGTTGCTGGTTCTTATCGCTGAGGATGAATTCCTTATAAAAATAAATTTCGAAGATGTCGTGAAGGATGCGGGCTTCGAGCATCTCGCTGTATCGAATGCGGACGAGGCTTAAGCGACGCCCAGTCATTGCATCGCATCGACCCTGTCTCCGTGCGCGAAGAGGTGGAGGCTGCCGGTTTCGCATTGGATGCGGAAAGCACCGCGCTTGCGAACAGGAACGATCCGCACTCGATCAAGGTGTTCGATCCTTCGATCAAGGGCAAGACCGATCGTTTTGCACATCGTTTCGTGAAGCCGTGACAAGAGGGTGGAATAAGAGGAGCGCGAACTCGTAAGCTAAGGGCGAACGAAGGACAAACTTATGCCACCCGCTTCAGCTCAGCTGGCAGGCGCGGCGACCGAAATCCGGTCGGCATCCCAGGAGGGATAGGAACTCGTGCCCGCTGACATAGTTGCTTGATCATGGAGCGAGGATGCGCGCGAGGAAGCGACTTTTGCGCAACAGCGACATTTTGACGATCAGTTGGCAAACTAGGTCATTATCAATCTAACGCTCGAGTTCAGTAGTAATATCGGCGCAGAAATCGACAAATGCCCGCACCTTTGCTGGCGGGTGCTTGCGCGACGGATGGAAAGCAAAGAGCGGGAAGCGTTCACCATGCCAGTCGGGAAAGAGGTCGATCAGCGATCCTCTCGCCAATGCCTGCCCAACTCCCCAGCCGATCACCTGAGCGATGCCGGTGCCGGCGAGGCATTCGTCGAGCATTGTCTTCGGGTCAGTGAACGTCAACGGTCCGCTCGTCGGAACATCGATGGTCTCGCCGTCCCGGATGAACTCCCATTCGAATGGCTTCCCGGTATAGGGATCGATAAATTGCAGACAGCGATGAGCCGAGAGGTCGCGAGGATGCGCCGGACGGCCATGACGCTCGAGATAGCGAGGTGAGGCCACGGTGAGAATTGGTGCTTCTATCAGCTTTCGCGCAACCAGACTGGCAAAGCGCGGTTGGCCGAACCGGATTGCGAGATCAATCCCCTCTGCAACAAGATTTCCGACATGCTCGCTAGTCACGAACTCGATCGATAGATCCGGATAGCGTTCGCAGAATCCACCAAGCCGGCCTGCGAGCACGAGCGGCAGAAAGAATGGATCGATATCCACTCTCAAGCGGCCGCGCACCGCGGATGCCGCGCCGGACACGACCGCGGCAGCGTCTTCGATCGCAGTCAGGTGCGGCTTCACCTCTTCATAAAACCGCCGCCCCTCGTCGGTTAGCGTCACCGAGCGCGTCGTTCGATCGAGCAGGCGTACACCGAGGCGCGTCTCGAGACGACCAATGGCCCGACTTACACCGGAATCTGTGATGCCTATCAGTTCAGCGCCTTTGACGAAGCTCCCGCCTTCAACGACGGCCGCAAGCACGCTCACCCCCGAAAGAATCCGTCCATCGAAAGACATGTGCCAATCCCTGACTTTTGATCAGGAATCATCTGACATAAGCGCACTTAATTCAAGATCATTCCGGAGCGATAACGGTCCCGTGCTTTAAACCTGAAAGGACCAGTCGTGAGCAATCTCAACCATCCCCGCACGCTCTTCAAAGGCGGCACCATCCTGACGATGGACAGAACGGTCGGCAATCTTGCCAGCGGCGACCTGCTCGTGGAAGACGGCAGAATAGCGGCCATCGGACCGAACCTCGCCGTTGCCGATGCAATTGTCATCGACGCCTCCGACGCCATCGTCATGCCGGGTCTGATCGACGCCCATCATCACATGTGGCTGGGCGCCATGCGCCGCATGATGCCTAATGTGCACGACCTATTTGCCTATATCGATGTGGTCGCCGAAACGCTCGGCTCCCATTATCGCCCGCTTGACATGTATCTCAGCACCCGGCTTACGGCGCTCGCCTGCCTTGACGCCGGCATTACGACCGTCATCGATGCTTGTCATTCCTCCCGCAGCCCGGAACATACGGACGCCGCGCTCGATGCACTTGATGACAGCGGTATCCGCGCCCTGCATATGGTCGGCGCTGCCATGGACAAGAAGGCCTCTGCTGCCCACCTGCCGGGCGATCTGAAGCGACTGGCGGAGAACTGGAACCAGGGCGATGGCCTTGTGCGTGTCGGCCTGTTCGGCCAGCTTAATCTCGATTGGTGGAAGGTCGCCCGCAGCTTGGATATGCGTATTCTGACCGAGTTCATCGGCGATCTTGCCAAGCTTGGCCCGGAATTTGCCGAAAAGGGCGTGCTCGGTCCGCACAACATCTTCAATCATTGCACCCGCATTCCGCAGGAGACTTGGCGCCTCTTTGCCAATGCCGGCGTAAACATCACTGTCAACCCGCGTTCCGATGCGCTTTTCGGTTTCGATGACGAGAGTTTCGCCTATCAGCAAGCCATCGACCATGGTCTGACGCCGGCTGTTGGCATCGATCTCGACACTGCCTTCGGCAGCGACATGTTCGGCGAGATGCACGCGCTATTTTTGCAGCAGCGCTCGGCCATGCGTTACCGCAAATTCCGGGGCGAAGAAAATGTGCCCGCTCCGATCACCATCGAGCGCGTCCTTGAAGCGGCAACGGTGAACGGTGCTCGCGCTGCGGGACTTGAGAGCGAGGTCGGTTCGCTGACGCCCGGCAAGCAGGCCGATATCATCATGGTGCGCGCCAACGGTGTCGCGGTCACGCCGGTCAACAACGCGGTCGGCACGATCGTCCAGGCCGTCGAGCGCTCGGATGTCGATACGGTCATGGTCGCCGGCGAGATCCGCAAACGTGGCGGAAAGCTGGTCGGCACCGATCTCATCAAGCTGTCAGCTGAGATCACCGCGTCGCGCGATTACCTGCTGGAAAAGAGCGGTTATCGCCTGAGCCGGTTCGGCGCACCCGCCCCCGAAGAAGCGGCCTGAATCGGTGCCGCCGCCTTTAGGCGGCACTCCCACCTCACAGACTTTCAGAATGGAGGCTGTCATGTCAGCATCTCTCATCAATGATGCGGCCAAAGCGAATGCCGCTCCCACATATCTTTCGCGTCCTGCTCCGGGGATCATCGCCGCACTTTTTTGTGGCTATCTCGCGGTTGGACTTCCGCTTCCGATCATCCCGCTCTTCATCCACGACAAGCTCGGCTTCAACAATCTGGTCGTCGGCATGGCAATTGGCATCCAATTCCTCGCCACCGTGCTCAGTCGTGGCTATGCCGGACGCGTGACCGATCTCAAGGGCGGCAAGCGTTCCGCTCTGCAAGGTGCCGCGATCAGTATGACCGCAGGCTTCTTCTATCTGGCGGCGGCCATGCCCATCTTCTCGCCAGATGTCAGCCTTGCAATTCTTGTTGTCGGCCGGTTGATTGCCGGACTTGGAGAGAGCCTGTTCGTTACTGGTTGCGTCTCCTGGTCGATTGCCTCGGTCGGACCACAGCGCGCAGGCATGTCGATGTCGTGGACCGGCATTGCCATGTTCGCGGCACTGGCCATCGGCGCGCCGGTCGGCATGGCTCTTTATCAGTCTTACGGCCTGGAGACCGCGATGATCGCCTGCATCCTTGCTCCGCTTCTCGCAATCGCTATCGCATTTCGGTCGGCCTCTCGTACGAGCCCGGTAGGCCCGCGTCTGCCCTTCTACAGGGTCATCGGCCAAATCTGGCGCGAAGGGGCCGGCCTGATGCTGCAAGGAGCGGGACTGTCGGCTCTTACCGCCTTTGCATCGCTCTACTTTGTAGCCCACCATTGGAAGAATGCCGGTTTGGTGATGACGGCCTTCGGCATCGGCTTCATCTTCGTGCGCGTCGTCTTCGGCTCGCTGCCCGACAGAACGAGCGGCTATCGCATCGCGTTCTGGTCCTCGGTGATAGAGGCAGCTGGCCAGGCGCTCATCTGGGTGGCACCCAATGAATGGATGGCGCTTGCCGGCGCCCTGGTCACCGGTCTCGGTTGTGCACTGATTTTTCCCGCTCTCGGCGTCGAAGCGCTGAAGCGAGTACCTCCCGCTAATCGCGGCAGCGCCATGGGCGCCTTCGTCGCTTTTCTCGATATCGCCTATGGTATTTCCGGCCCGGTCGCTGGCATCATCGCCGGACAGTTCGGATATGCAGCTGTCTACCTGTTCGGTGCGGTCTGCGCTCTTGCCGGCGCTGCGCTTGTCCAGACCGCCCGCTCTTCACAATCCTGACCGTTGTTCCACATTGCCTGTGAGAATTGTTCGCCGGCTCCCGAAGGAGATTTCCATGTCCCGCATCTTCATTTCCGGCTCGTCCACCGGTCTTGGCCTTATGGCGGCTGAACGCCTAACCGAACAAGGCCATCAGGTCGTACTTCATGCGCGCAATCCCGCCCGCGCCAGCGATGCCCGCCGCGCTCTCCCGAAGGCGGAGGCCGTCGTGATCGGCGATCTCGAGACCATCGTCGGCGCAAAAAATGTCGCCGCCGAGGTCAACAGGCTCGGGCGGTTCGACGCAGTGATCCATAATGCGGCCGTCGGCTATCGCGAAGCTCATCGCCTCACCTCCGATGGGCTGCCGCATGTCTTCACCATAAACACATTGTCGGCCTACATCCTGACCGCACTCATCGAACCCCCGAAGCGACTGGTCTACCTGTCTTCCGGCATGCACCATCATGCAGATGCCAATCTCAATGATATTCTCTGGAAAAAGCGCCGGTGGAACGGATCAGAGGCCTATGCCGAAAGCAAGCTGCACGATGCAATGCTCGCCTTCGCGATCGCGCGGCGCTGGAGGGACGTGTTTTCGAATTCGCTGGAGCCCGGATGGGTTCCGACCAAGATGGGCGGCCCTGGCGCGCCTGACGACATGGCACAGGCCCATCTGACACAAGCCTGGTTGGCTGCCGGCGACGATCCAAAAGCGGACGTCACGGGAGAATACTTCTATCATCTGAAGCGTCGGACCGCGAACCCGCAGGCTCATGATCCAGCGCTTCAAGACCGCCTCATCGCGATCTGCGAGGAGATTTCAGGCGTGACTTTGCCAAAATGATTTGGCCCGCACAGCTTAGATGAGAAAAGTCCTATTCCGGTTAGCAGAATAACGGGCGCATCCGACGGTTGGGCCAATTCTTCGGAACGATGCTCACGAAGATCAGCATAGTCGCGTCCAGGCCACGAAGCAGAAATGCGAACATGATCGCCGAGATCGGCCCCGCGTCACGAGCTAGCGAATTTCACCGTTACCCCGCGTTGACGAAAGTAGGCCTGCATGAGTTTTCTGCCTGAACGATTGTTCTGCACCAGTTTAGCCGGGTCGAATACGGCTTCCTTCAAACCCGCCCGCGCCAAGGCTGTCTTGAGGGTCGCGATATGCAAGTCGATGTCGGCATTGTCCGCCTGGAGGGATTCGTAAATGCGGTTGATTGCGTCTGATACGGTCGGGTCGGTCACTCTGATACTCCTGTTGCAGCTTCGCTCGTTCTTACCAAATTTCTCGGCGCGACCTTATTGTGGTGAAGTACGTCCTCGTCAATCAGGAATAGTGGAGTGAAACGCCGCATACGCTGTTCGAGATGAGCCAAGACAAGCCGACCAGCGTGCCGGCCCCAGGGCTTTTGACGCTCCTGACAATCGGAAGCGCTCCTAATCTCGATTATTGAAAAGCCACAAGGAAAGTTTTAGTTTCTAGGTGAAATCCCAATCCATGCTCAGGAGATGGCGAAGGGTGGTCAATAGATACTCTCGCACCAGAGATATGTCCCTGGATTCCGAGGCGCTCGGTACCTGTCAACACGTATTTGACGCCATCCTTGCCGAACTGAGCATTAATCGCGAAGCCGAAAAGGCTGAGGACATTGCCGCCTTTGTCATCAAGCTTTATCAGCAGGGTGTCCACGATGAGAAAAAGCTCTTCGAGCTTGGCATGAGCGCTGCTAATCATCTCAGGGACTGAGCAGTGCAGGCCTCATGCCCATGCCTATATCTTGCGTGATCTTGATGATGAGAAGATTTCCGTGTCGGCAGCCGAGTACTCCACGTTGAGCAGCTTTGCCATATCCTCGGCGAGACGTTCGCTGAGACCGGCAAGAATAACGTTGTTGTAAGCCGCAACCCGGCCTGTGCTTGCGTCAAGGACGGACCAAGACCAAGCGGTGTCGCGCACGGCGCAATATCTTGCAGGCCCCATCTTCGACCTCCGAAATTCATACCGCTTAAACCCCTCCCGGTGGTCTGAGGTTCCAACGGTGGGACGCTGGAAACGCCCTTTCATTTCGTCGGCTGAGACCTCGCCGTCAGCTTGTTTCCGTCAGGATCGCGAAGATATGCGACGAATGCTCCATTTGGGCGCTCCGTAGGTGGGCTCTCAATTGCCGCGCCACCATGTGCGACACCGGCGGCATGTCACGCCAGAACATGGCCGGGGCTTGTGGCGGCGATACCGATCGTCCCCCGTTGGCAGCGGTGGCGGGCTTACCGTCGATCGGTTTCGTGATCATCAGCCGGTGGGACCAGAACATCTTGGCCTGCATGAACAAGTCCGAAATCGGCGTTGGCGATTGCGGAGCGCTTCTCCTTGTCCGCATCAGGGTCGGATCAAGCAGTGGGACACATTTTCGAAAATTTACGGGGCGGCGACGGCGGCCCGAAGACTACGCCTGAAGGCGTTTCAGGCAGGGGGGGGCCGAAGCGGGTTCGCCCCTGCGGAGCGCAACGGCATACTCTATGGTGCTGAGTAGATCGGTGGCGAAGACGGGCTTAACCAGAGCCCCGATAGCGTGAGGATCCGCGGCGACGATTTCCGGATTGGCGGTTGCGAATATGACGGTAACACCATGCGCTTGGCTGAGGTACCCAGCCAATGAGGGACCCGTCTGACCATCACTGAGATGAACATCGACGAGGGCGATATCGGCGCCAATTCCCAGCTCGGAAGCATCCTCGCTATTGCCGACTGGCCCTGCAACGTCATAGCCGGCAGAGCGCAGCACGGATTCCACATCAAGGGCAATCAGAACTTCGTCTTCGACAACCAGGATTCGCATGAATGCCTCGTCAAGATCATTGTGCGGTTTGTCGGATCGCTGATCCGGCCGGAGGGTAAATAGCGCCGGATCGGCAGCTGTCCACTTTCATCAGGAAGTCCGGCAAGCGGCAGCGCATTTAGGTCGTTCCAACATCTCGCCAATAGAAATGTTCCCAAAGCCCCCAGCGCGATTGAACTTTCCGGGCGAATAGTCGCCACTTTGAACAGGAGACCCCTGCTGATGCCGCTAGAGACATCATCAACTTTGAAACTTCTCGGCTTGGCATCCATTATACAGGGCATAATTTAAATGCGGTTACTCGGATCGATCCGGGCAGCTGAGAGGCAGTCTATCGCGCCTCCAAGAGACGACACGACGAATTGATTCTCGCAATCTGTGACAGCGTAAGAGACAGGAGAAACAAGTGTCACACGAACGCAATGATGCCCATTCGGCCGCCCGCTCCTTATCGGCTGACGCCTGGCTTGCTGCAATCGTCGAAAGTTCAGAAGATGCCATTATCAGCAAATCCGTCAACGGCATCATCACGAGCTGGAACAAAAGCGCAGAGCGACTATTCGGTTTCTCAGCCGCCGAAGCAATCGGACAGCCCATCACCATTATCGTGCCGCCCAATCTTTTGGATGAGGAAGCAACCATAATCGCCTCCATTCGGGCAGGCCGGCGGATTGAGCATTATGAGACGGTGAGATGTCGCAAAGATGGGACGCTGGTCGATATTTCGCTGACGGTTTCCCCCGTCACGGACAAGGATGGCGAGATCGTCGGCGCTTCCAAGATCGTACGCGACATTTCCGAGCGGAAGCGGTTGATCGAGAGGCAAGATCTTCTGCTGCAAGAGATGAGTCATCGGGTGAAGAACCTGTTTGCCGTGATGAATTCGCTTGTCTCGGTGAGCGAACGAACAACCACAAGCGCCCGCGGCCTTGCCGACGACTTGCGCGCGCGCATCCGGGCCCTTTCTGCCGCACACAATCTCGTTTTGGGTCACACCGGCGGAAACTCCCAATCCAGCGGCTCCGCGAGCCTTTTTGCCCTCATTCAAGCGATTTCCGCAGCCCACCAGGATCAGAAGGGTGAGCGCATCGCCGTCCAAGGCAATGACATTGCGGTCGGCGCTATTGCGCTTACATCGATCGCGTTGCTCCTTCATGAGCTGGTTACCAATTCGATCAAATATGGCGCGCTGTCGGCATCGGGTGGCCATATCGACGTCGAAGTTCGAGACCAGGATGGAGTTGAGTTGCATTGGGCCGAGGTCGGCGGCCCCTCGATTGAGGCGCCAAGCGGAGCGGCGGGTTTCGGCTCTCGATTGGAGCAACTCGCATTGGACGCTCTCAAGGGCTCGATCACCCGAGATTGGAGATCGGACGGCTTGCGCATCGGTCTGAGGATCCCGGTACAGTCGCTTGGCGGATAATCCCCCAAGAAGGCCCGAAATATGCCAGCGAACAGGGCATCCGATCGTGGAGTTAAACCACTTAACTATACCAATGTTCACAACGATTCCGAAGCAATGGTTATTGGCCCGGCGATGCCTTGCGAGATTAGATCGATTATTTGAGAGGGAATCCGAGGAAGAGCACCGCACCCTTGAGCGACGTCGCAATCTTGGCATTGATATTTGAAAATAAATCAAGATACATTCATGCTGATGAGGCCCGGCAACCTGGCGACAGATCTGGCTGCACCGGTCTGCTGAAACATTAGAGCGAGAGGCGAGTTTTCCTTATCAGCTAGATAGGGAGATCTCAGAAATGAGTTGGACAGGCACTTGGCGTAATCAGTATGGATCAACGCTGACGATCATCGATGATCGCGACGGATCGATCAAAGGCACATTCAAAACCGCCCTTCCCGATAGCGCATTTTACGGCCACAAACTCCAAGCCACCGGTGTTTGGTTCGACGACTGCGTTAATTTTGCCTTCGGAACGAGCGAACAAGGCCTAACTTCGATCTGCTCATTCACCGGAATGTTGCGTGAAAACAAGCTGCGGACGGTCTGGCACGTCGTGACCAGCACCAAAGCGGGCCATTCAGGCCGAATTGAGAAGCTGGGATGGGCTCATTCTGTGCAGACCAACGTCGACATCTTCGAGCGTACCGGCTGATGTCGGGATTGCCAAAGCTAGATCAGCAATCGCGATGAGAATGTTATCAGGACCGACTCGGGCGAGTTGCCTTTCATGATCTCAGGTTAATCTGGCCGCCAGTGGAGGCATCGCGCTTCAAATTTTCCAGCTCAATCAGCGTATGCACCTAACGCCGCGGAAGCTGATCAGGGATTTCAACGAGGATACGCACCCCATCAGGACGCCAATCTCGATGGATCGATCCCCTCAAAGAGGCGATTGTCATGCGTTCGAGCTCTGATCCGAAGCCGGCGGCTCCTTCGGAAATCCGTGCGGGAGGCCCATCGACTTCTGTCCACGTCAGCGCGAGTCCGTTATTACGAGAGACCTCGATTTCGACCCGACCGCCGTTTACCGAAAGAGAGCCATATTTGATCGCGTTCGTTGCGAATTCGTGCAAAAGCAGAGCTAGCGACGTCAGCACGGCATTGTTCACGCTAACGTCCTCTCCGCTAACGACGATGCGGGCGCCATTCTTGTCCTGGTGAGCCGACAAGATTGCGTCAATGAGACCGAAAAGACTTGTTGAAGCATGTCCATCGGAGCCGCCCTCGGATTCCTTTAGGACAAAATTCTGGGCGGCGGCCAATGCTGCGACCCGCGCGCGCAGATCGTTGGCGAAAGATGAACCGGGCGCTTCCGCGGACCTTTCGCTGACGGAAATCAATGCGCTGACGATGGCGAACAAATTTTTGATGCGATGATGCATTTCCCGCAGCATGAGCCGCTGTCGCTCCGCCATCCGCTTTCGCTCCGAAATATCGCGGGCGATCTTCGAAGCTCCGACAATTACGCCATTCTTGTCCCGGACGGGTGAAATCGTCAGCGAAATATCGAGCAGCGTTCCGTCCTTATGCTGCCTTATCGTCTCGAAATGTTCGATCCGCCTGCCGTTTCGAATGTGATCAATAATGGTTTCTTCTTCATGCAGGCGGTCGTCTGGAATAATGATACTGATGTGACGCCCCACCGCCTCGGCGGCTGAAAATCCGAAAAGTCGCTCCGCGCTTCTGTTCCAGCTCGTGATGATGCCACTGACGGTCTTGCTTACAATCGCGTCGTCAGAGTTTTCGACAATGGCGGCAAGCCACGCTTCGGCAGAAAGACCCAAGATACCGAAGTGTTCCCCCAGCGTGTTGTTCATCACCGAATCCGAGGACACCTTCCCCCGTTCGTACGCGGTGAAGGGCGAACCTTCAGGCTCATTTGCATCTTGCGGCATATCCACGCTCCTCCATCGCCAGCAGCCTAATCTCGAAAGCTGCTTGCCGAACGCCGACCAGCTTGGGTGGGAAGCGGGTTGGGGTTTGAACACCGGAACAGCGCATAGCCATCAGGCTATGAGGGAGACATGAGGATTGCCAATCCTTCCTCCAGCTGGACCACGAGCACTGCTCTATTGTCTAAAAATGTGTCGCAATACGATTTTTTCAAGCATAAGCATCTGGCCGCGCCGTGGATGCACCTCCCCGATTGGCGCATCGACTTCCTTTGAGGCAAGGAACGAGCTCGATAATCTTCACGTCGGCAGGTCCGAACTGACAAAGATTGCGAGCATCTGGCGCTATATTGCGAGCCCCTGGCGCTATAGAGTATCGAGCTCGATTTGCTGATGGCTGCGAAACGTCGGCCTCCGTCATTTAGCGAATTGACGAATGACTTTCCGATAAAAACCAGGAGGAACTTCCGTGGCCAATCACGAAGACAAAAACCCGGACAAGCGTCGTGAGCGTGCATACAGATCTGGAAGGAAGAGGGACGACCGGAGGGTCTGGACCTTAGCGAACCGAGCAAGATGCTAACAAGTCAGAGGACCTGAAAAGCAATGGTTCGGGACCGCATGACCGAAAAGAGAAGAAAACCACTCGTGCAAAGAGCCCGCGACCCGTTCGTGAATGACCTGTTTCCAGGGTCGACGCTAAAGTTCCGGCGGGACATACGAGCGCCAAAGGGACGAGCACACCTCTATTCCACTGTCATCAGGAACTTTCTCAAAGGCGCGGGGTTCTATAACCGGAAGGGATCCCCGCCTTCCTTTCGGTTCTCCTGCCGAAGAGCCGATAGCTGCCGACGAGCAGCTATCGGCGTTCGTCGGCAGCCGAGATGCGGATTGCGACAGTCGATTAGAAATCCTGTGCATTTCCAAGAACCCAGTCTAGCGACAGCTGAGGTGTCAGGTGTCTGGCACCTCGAATTGAGGATGCTGGATGATCCGGGTGGTGCAGCGTCCACGGGCCCATCATTCATCACGCGGCGGCGGTACCCTCCTCCTCTTTACGAGCAAGAGAAATGCCCAGCCCCCAGTTGCTGATTTTGCCAGTTCTAGGAGACTTGGAACGCCTGGGGTTTAAGCACGGACTTACGATTGCGCAAATAAGGGATCACGTCAGAGGCGGGCATCGCTTTTCCAAAAAGATATCCTTGGCCGATATCGCAGCCCTCACGCAAGAAATAGGCGAGCTGCGTGTGGTTCTCGATGCCTTCGACCGTGGTTTTTACATCGAGCCCTCGGCTCATCCGGAGGAGCGCCTGCAGGATCTTTTCGTGGCGTTCGTCAGAAATGCGAGCAGGATCCACAAAACTCTTGTCGATTTTGATCTTGTCAAAGCGATATCGAGCCAATTGCGCCAGACTTGAGTAGCCGGTGCCGAAGTCGTCGAGCGCAATCTGAATGCCGGCGTGATGAAGATCATCGATGACCGATGCAGCAAGATTGGGATCGCGGATCAAAGCATTCTCGGTGATCTCGACTTCCAGTCTGGCAGGGGCGAAACCAACACTGCTCAAAATCTTGAGAATCCGCGTTGCTAGCAACCGGTCGTCCATCTGAATTGCTGAGACGTTGAAGGAGAGTGATATGTGCTCCGGCCACAGCTTCGCATCCTCGCATGCCATTCGCAATAGCTGCTGAAACAACTCAGTCATCATGCCGGTGTTCTCGGCGATGGGAATGAAGTGCTGCGGCGATATCTGTTCGCCATCGTCTAAAGTCCATCTGGCGAGAGCTTCGAAGCCACAAACTTCCCCTGTGCGGAGGTCAATAAGGGGCTGATAAAATGACCGGATCCGACATTCAGCGATTGCTTTGCGAAGCTCACCTTCCAGCTTGGCACGGTCGGTCACTTTGCGTTGCATCTCTTCCGAAAATTGCAATGCGCTGCTCGCGCCGATTCCCTTAGCCTGATAGAGTGCGATGTCGGAGCGATGGCAGACGTCCTCCAAAGCGATGCCTTGTTCCGGCCACCTGGCATAGCCGACACTCGCACCCACCTGGCACGATATTGTGCCGACCTGTATTGGTTGGCTGATGGCCTGGATTAGCAACTTTGCGAAGTTTTCGTCCTTCTGAGCCGCCAATCCCTTGGCAATAACCAGAAACTCATCACCACCCAGACGAAAGACACTCGCAGGATCGGCCAATTGAGACAGGCGCTTTGAAACCTCCTGCAGAAGCCGATCGCCACCTTGATGGCCGACCAAATCGTTGACTTTCTTGAAACCATCGAGATCGAGGGAGAAGACGGTTGCGGTGGAAGGACCGTCCTCATCTGCATCGATGGATTTTCCAACCTCGAATTTCTCGAGCGCATATCGGTTGGGCAGGCGAGTGAGATGGTCATGCGTTGCAATCCAATGTGCTCGCCTCGCAAGCTCCTCTTGTCTCTGCATCTCCCTGCGCAGATCAAGAATTCGCAACAGTGAATAGATCGAACTCACAGCCCCGACGACGATCAGGTTCAAGAAGGCAAGGTCGACAGCCCTATCCGATATGTTTCTCAAACCATGAAATATGGAGGAACGCCAAACATAGCCGATAATCCAAAATACGGCCGCACCGCACACCAGAGCCGCGAGCTGCTTTCCAGCCTTACTTTGCAAAAAAGCGTGCATGCTCTCCTCCAAGCCATTGCACCCGAAAGCCTGCGAGCCTCTCGCTTAAGCTGCCATATTTCGCCGCGAAGTATTAAGCGTGGCCATTAAGCCGCTCGGTAGAGTGGGTTTATAGTCCTAAATATTTGTTACCCGCAGGGAGCAAAACGAAACTTAACCACCAACGTAATAAACATAAGAACCTGCAAGCTTATCATATACTTGGAGCCAACGTGCATAAGTGGCCGTCTCACTCCGGGTCGGTCTGTGCGATAGCGTACAATAAACTCTATCGTGCCGCCGCCCTTGAACTGCCCCGCGCCAGTTTCGCAGCGATTCACAAGTATATCTTCACACCGGAACATTAAATCGCTAAATAATACAACAGATAGTTGTCATATTTTTTTCAATTATTCGGTCTATACTTGCATAATTAGCAACATATGCGTAGTGTTCTTGACGCTCATGTCTTTCAATAGGGATCTAAAAATGAGTGTAGATAGCAATAACAATGTCACATCCGCAGTTCCGCGGCGCGCTACGCGTGCTCGTGTCGAAATCGCTATGACCGAGTTGATCGATAATTTACAACAGGAAGGATTTTTGGTGGAAGAAATTGCTCTAGCTTTGGCCGACGCTTCAGAAGACTACGTTATTCTTCTTGCCAACGAGAAAGTTTCCACCCACTAAATTGCAGCCATAACGGTAGGAAGGCGCATACCAGATCGCACGCGGGCGGCGACCAGGACCCGCCGCGGCGAATTCCCTCGCCATATAAATTCGCCTCCTCCTCCGGCAGACCTTCGTCGATCATCGCGCCGACGAGGCTTGAGCAAACGACGCCGTTGCGAAAACCACCGTACCGAACGTGATGGGCGCAAGCTTTTTCATCATCAAGCCCTTCGTTGCTGTCTATGTGCCAACCATGCCAGGGCCGCATGTTTCCGGAATTTCACTAGAGTATGAATTTGGCGGACAAATAAGGACAGCCAATCCCTTTATCGACATATCCCTGCCATGGCCGAGATGCCCCACCGGGGATCAGCCCGATCGCGCCGGGAACCGAAATCACTCCTTGAGGTTATATTCATAGGAAAGGAGACGCTGCCATGATCCGCAAATTGAAGTCAGGCGAATATCGCCTTTACTCGCGCAAGCTCGACCCCAAGACGCACAAGCGTAAAAACCTCGGGACTTTCAAAACCCGTGAGGCGGCAGAAAAGCACGAGCGCGAAGTGCAGTATTTCAAGCACCATTAGCAGAGAGAAGAGCGCCGGGCCGCGCATCGCAACGAGCAGCTATGCGCCTTTTCCTTCTCAGGTCCTTTCGCCCGGATCGTTTGCCCTCGCAACCCTCATCCGACCCTCAGGTTTCCTGCACGACGAAGACTCCTCACGCCAATGGAACCTGCGAGGCTCCGGGTGGTTCTGACCCTTCGACGTTCCAAGGATTTCGGATCGCCGAATTCAGCAGAGGAAGCGATGCGTCAAGTCAAAGGTCGGCAGAGTGACCGTGCCGAGGCTGCCGCCAACGGCAGAGGCAGTCTTGGCATGCATCGATCACGACGGGCAACATGGAGGCGATGCCATGCGTCACGAGAAAATCGATCTTCAGAACGGGCAGAAGACCTATGTCGTCGTTCTCGACGCGAATGAGAAAGCATTCGCGACGCTTGCCGCATTCGCAACCGAACAGGGTTTGACCGCAGCTTCGATCACCGCAATCGGCGCCTTTGAACGTGCGACCGTCGGCTGGTTCGATTTCGCCGACCGCAGCTATCGCAAGATTCCCGTTGCCGAACAGTGCGAGGTGCTGAGCCTGATCGGTGATATTGCGACGGGCGACGACGGCAAGGCGAACCTCCACCTTCATGCCGTCTTGGGCCTCAGGGATGGCTCGACGCGCGGCGGTCACTTCCTCGAAGGTGTCGTGCATCCGACCTTGGAAGCGACCATCATCAAAACGCCGGTAGCGCTGCATCGTCGCCATCGGAAGGATCTCGGCATCGCACTGATCGAGCTTTGAGGTCGTCGGATACCAATCTCTAAGCAAACGGAACATTGCCGATCGAAAGAGGTTCGGTCAGCAGTTCTGACGGCAGAAGGAGGATATCATGGCAACAGACACACCCTTCGAAACTTCCCGCGGCGAAGGCGGCGAGACACACCAGCACATCCCCGAAAGCGGCCCTCATGGGGGCGCCGATCATCTGACGACCAACCAGGGCATTCGGGTTTCCGACAATCAGAACAGCCTCAAATCCGGTGTCCGGGGCCCGACCCTGCTAGAAGACTTTGTCCTGCGTGAAAAGATCTTCCATTTCGACCACGAGCGTATTCCCGAAAGGATCGTACATGCCCGCGGATCGGCTGCGCACGGCTTCTTTGAGCTTTATGAGCCGCTTTCGGACATCACGAGCGCCGATCTTTTTCAGCGCAAAGGCGAGAAGACGCCGGTTTTCGTCCGCTTCTCAACCGTCGCCGGCGGCGCCGGCTCGGTGGACACACCGCGCGATGTTCGCGGCTTTGCAGTGAAGTTCTATACCAAGCAAGGCAATTGGGACCTGGTCGGCAACAACATCCCTGTATTCTTCATCCAGGACGCGATGAAGTTTCCAGACCTCGTTCATGCCGTTAAAATGGAAGCTGACCGAGGCTATCCGCAGGCCGCCACCGCCCATGACACCTTCTGGGACTGGGCGTCGCTCATGCCGGAATCCACACATATGCTGATGTGGGCAATGTCGGATCGCGCCATTCCCCGATCCTTCCGCATGATGCAAGGGTTCGGCGTTCACACTTTCCGCCTCGTCAACGATGCGGGCAAATCGACATTCGTGAAGTTTCACTGGAGACCGAAGCTTGGCGTGCAATCGCTGGTCTGGGATGAGGCATTGAAACTGCAGGCGGCCGATAACGACTATCATCGCCGCGATCTTTTCGAAGCGATCGCCGCCGGGCACTTTCCGGAATGGGAGTTGGGATTGCAGCTGTTCGGCGAGGCTCTAGCGGAGAGCCTCCCCTACGACATCCTCGACCCCACCAAGATCATCCCGGAAGAAGTCCTGCCGCTGAAGATCGTCGGACGCCTCGTTCTCGATCGCAACCCGGACAATTTCTTTGCCGAAACCGAACAGGTGGCGTTCTGCCCGGCCAACATCGTACCGGGTGTCGATTTCACCAACGATCCCCTGCTCCAGGGTCGTCTGTTCAGCTATCTCGACACGCAGAAATCCCGTCTCGGGACCGCCAATTTCCATCAATTGCCAATCAACGCGCCGAAATGTCCCGTCATGAATTTCCAGCGCGACGGGCAAATGCAAATGGAGATTCCGAAGGGCCGCGCCAATTACGAGCCGAACAGTTTGAGTGAGAATAGCGAAGCTGGAGGCCCCCGCGAATGCCCCGTAACCGGCTTCCACACCTATGAGCATGCGTCGGCTCCTGGTGAACAAGGCGACAAGCGGCGTGCGCGTGCCGAACTTTTTGCCGACCACTACAGCCAGGCGCGTCTCTTCTGGAAATCCCAGACGCCGTCGGAACAGGCCCACATTGCTTCCGCCTTCGTCTTCGAACTATCAAAAGTGCAACTGCCGCATGTGCCTCCGCGCATGGTCGGCAATCTCTTGAACGTCGATGCAGGTCTCGCCAATCGCGTTGCCGCCGGGCTGGGACTTGTCAACCCGACCAGGAACTCGCCGGCGCGCGAACCGATCGAGCTCGATGCGTCCGCCGCTCTTTCCATTCAGAAAAACATGAAGGAGACGCTGGAAGGACGGCAGATCGGCATATTGATCGCCGGCGGAAGCAACGCCAAGGCGATCTCCGATCTCATCGGCGCTCTGAACAACGCCAAGGCGAGGCCCTTTATCGTCGCACCCAAGGTCGGGGAGACCAAGCTTTCCGACGGAAATACGATCCGTGCCGACGGACAGCTCCTTGGTTCGCCTTCGCAGCTTTTCGACGCGATCGCCGTCATTCTTTCAAACGAGGGAGCAACGTCTTTGATGAACGAGGGAGCGGCGGTTCAGTGGGTCATGGATGCATTCGGACACTTGAAAGCCATCGGTCATGACGCAGCCGCCAAGGCGCTGCTCGACAAAGCGGGTATTCAACCGGATGCCGGCGTCGTAGATCTCGGCTCCTTCATAGAGGCCGCTTCCAAGCGATATTGGGATCGCGAGCCCAAAATACGCATGCTCGCCTGAACAGCCGACGACCCATGCCGCCACTCATGGATTGGAATCGCGTCGAAAGCAACTGGAAGCAGTTTAAGGGCAAGGTCAAAGAACAATGGGGTAAGCTTACCGACGGCGATCTCGATCAAATCGCGGGAAAGCGGGATCAGCTACAAAGGTAAAATCCAGGAGCGGTATGGCCTCGCGAAGGATCGCGCCAAATCCGACGTTGACGATTGGTATGGCCGCCAGACTTGGTAAGGATGTCCGAGGACCGGCTTGGCATAAATCGGATTGAAGGCGTTTAGGCAGAGTTTCGAAAAGTCGCTGCCAGCTGGCTATGCGAACGGATCTGCCCAACCAGCTGTTCGCATTCGAGGTTGATTGCTTAGCCCCACAGCCTTGCCTCGGACCCCGAGGCGGGTCTATTTCACTACATCGGCTCTTTCTCGGGTACGGACGAAGCCATCACCTGAAGGCCTTGCTCAGGCGAAAATTCGTTCTCATCGAATGCATGCCGGCGCAAAAGCTTGAAAATCGCTTCGTTTATGTCGCGTCCGTCGAGGAGGCTGGGATCGTCGCACAACACATCGATCGTCCGCCGAGCCACACGTTTTGCGACCATCTCGGACCTGACAAGCTTGCGAGCCCACAGCAATAACGCTTCGCGGAAATTGGGATCATCTGGAATAGATGCGTATTTCCGAAAGGGCATAATGCCGCTTCCTCGGTCTTGCAGGCGGGAGCACGTATAGGCCCTCAGTCGCCACCGCCTACTTATTCGCTTGGCGGCGATACCTCATCTTACGCTTTGAGAAGCCGGAGTCCATCCATTCCTGCGCCAACAACCGAGCTTTCATGAGCTCTGGGGCCTAAGTCCTTGCTTGGCCGGGACTTTGGTCCGTATCCACGAGCAGCGCTCATGGCATACTAGGCCCTAAGGCGCAGGTTAGCGCGCCGCCGCCCTAAATTGGAATGGAAAGACATGAAAAGAATTGTAATCGCAGCACTGGCGCTCGCCGCGACCTTGACTGCATCGCCGGCATTCTCTCAGGTCTACTTTGAATACGGAGTTGGACCTCGCTACGATTATGATGCACCGCCACGCTATTATCGCGATCGGCCGGCCTACACAGATGATAGATACTATGACGCTCCGCGCTATAGGTATCATCGCCGGTGCTGGACGGAGAGGCGCTATGGCTACCGCCATCATCATCGGGTCGTCGTGCGTGAAACCGTTTGCGAATAGTCGGTGCGGGAGCGTAACTCTGGTTCCGGGTGTCCATTCCCAGATGCGAATGGTGGCATTCACAAAACTGTCACACAATGATAGATTGAGGCGCGCAGGTTGCTGAACTCCAGTTCACATCCCACTCGCGCAAATACTGCTGCGTAGCCGCCCTGCCTGGCCCCACCCGGCAGGGCAATTTCTTTGAGGTAATCGGAACGTTAGTTAGGCGACACAGTTTATTGCGCAGGTGATTTTCACCCATATCACTTAGCCTTCCCCACAAAGCTCGGCCCGATCTTCTATCGGGCCATTTTTGTGTTCTACCATTGGTCAGGGAACGGAGTTCGTGTCCCGCGATCTCGACCTGTGGGCCTATGCCAAGGGCGTAACCCTGGACTTCTTACGACCAGGCAAGCCAACCGATAACGCGTTCATTGACGCATTCAACGGCCGCTTCCGGACGGAGCGCCTGAACCAGCACTGGTTCCTAACCCCGCGCTATTGCGCAGCAATTGCGTATGCGGATGCCCGCGAAAAGATGGAGGATTGGCGTAGATACTACAATGAGGAAAGACCTCATGGTGCGATCGGCAACAAGGTGCCGATCTCATTGGTAAATTCGGGAAGCGCAACCCGCCCGCCTTCCTGAAACGGGCCGGAAACTCTAGTCTCCGGTGGCCCAACGTTTGGGAGCAGATCAACGCGAACATGCGGTCTAATCGCCGCTGGATGAAAATTCAGAGGCAGGTCAGGGTCGGCGACTGCTTGCTTCTCCTCAATCTCTTGATAGACTTGAGTTAAATGCGTGAAACATTGGCCTCTGCAAGCAAGGTGCAAACAAGCAGTCGAGGTTGGGATGAGGATTGTTACGATGGATCATTTCGCCCGCTGTGTCGGCGAGGGATTCAAAATCGATATTGGAGCAGGGTCTCTCGTTTTGACGCTGACCGAGGCTCGACCGTTGCCCGAACGGGGCCTTAAGGGATTGATGAGAGCGCCGTTTTCATTGTTGTTCCGCAGCGTGTCGAAGGTGCTGTTGCCACAGCAGATTTACAGGCTGAACAACGCCACGCTTGGGATTCTCGACATCTTCCTGGTTCCGGTCGCCAGAGACAAGGACGGGATTATCTACCAGGCCATCTTCAATTGACGCCTGACGCTTCCGCCGTTGATTTCGACGGAAGCTGATGCGGACGCCACTCCATGCCGATATGGGTATCGGTGGTTTCGGTGTCCGTGAAGCCAAGGGCCTGATAGAGGTCGTAGGCGCGCCTGTTATTTCGATCGACATGCAGGATGATGCCCAGACTTTCTCTTGTCATCGCTGCATCTTGAACGGCTTTCATTGTCGCGCAACCCAATCCCTGGCCGCGCCATTCGGGCATAAGGCCGATATCGATAATGTGCCAGATGTCCGCGCTAAGATTGATGTAAAGGCGGCCGACGGAGATGCCGTCCTTCTCAATGATCAGGAACTCAGTTTGCGGGAACGCGGCAATGTAATAGCGATGCTGAAGATCAAACTGCTGGTCCAGGAATGCCCGCTTGTCGTTTTGCGACCAGAGGATTCGAGCCAGTTCATCCTCCCGGAACGAACAGTAGAGCTCACGCAGAAATGGAAGATCGTCCAGCCTTGCAGGACGGAACATGCAGCCTGGAACGCAGAGCCGATAATGATCTGTTTGTCCCGGAAACTCCGGTAGCGAACCTATCACTGTGCCGGCCATCAATCGAAGGTTGGATAGGTGCCGCTCAGCGCGATGCAGAAGTTGACCGCAAGATAAGGCTGACGGTTTTCATGGGGCTGATTTTCGCCTGCAGTTCCGATGACGTTCGATGCAAACTGCGTGTTCGCCTGGGCGTTGGGGAGAAACGGGCTGCTTAATTCCGGCAGGCTGAGCGCGTTCCCCTCACTGGGCGATGCGGCGCGCTTGGTGGTATCGCCTTGGTTATAGAGGGTCAGGGAATGCGTGTGTGCCGGCATCTCCGCCTGCGTCAGTGTAATATCGTTGCTGCCAAAACTATCGCCGGCGGTGCGTGGCGTCAGGCCCAAGCCTTGACCTTGGTTGCAGCCCGCGCGGTTGGCAAAGTTGGGCAGCCGGAACGAGGTGTCGCCGGCACCACCATATTGGGTGCCGATCAGGGAAAAAAGTTGGCTGTTCTGCTGGATCAAGAGCAGTGAGCCGTTGCATGATGCCCAGCCGGAAGGCGCAAAGTCGAAACCGAAAAGTTGGATCTCGCCGACGAAAGGTTGTGTCATAGCAATGTCCTTGATGGCTGAGCGCGGTTCATCTCGATGTGGGAAAGATACCGGCCCATGCGATGCAATACTGTACCGTCAGCGTCGGCATCGTATTGTCATGCATGATCGTCGACCCGGCTGCCTGCGTTGCCGTCTGTGATGTCGTGAGCGGAGTAGCCCCGCTTATATCCGTCGCGTACATGGTATCTCCGCTCAGCGCGGCGAGCTCGACCAACGAACTTATCGATGTGGTGTCGGCGGTGCCGGTGGTGACAAGATACGGATGCGTGTGCGACGGCATTTGCGTGGGCAGAAGCGTGATGTTCTCGCTGCCGCTGGATTGACCGATCACATAGGTCGACAGGCCTGGTCCGGTGCCTTGATGCATCGGCACTCGCCCGGAAAGGTTTGGGGTCGCAAACGTGGTTAGCCCATCGCCGCCATACGATGTTCCGATAAGCTCGAACAACTCCACATAATAGGAAATGGGCTGCAGAGAATTGTCGCAGGGCAACCACCCGCTTGGCACTCTGGAAAAACCGAATAGCCGGATTTCTCCGACAAAGGGAGTGCTCATCGTTGATCCTCCGAGCAGTGAGTGGACAAGAGGCGATCAGCTGTTGGACGGAAAGACGCCCGACAGCGCAATGCAATAATTTATCACGTCGTAAGGCTGCATATTGTCATGGGGCTGGCCATTGCCCGCCGCTGTCACTGTCTGGCTTGACAACGTGACCTGGTCGCCACTGGATGGGCCGTAGATATTGGCGCTGTTGGTTCCATAAAGCGCATTGCTCGGGTTGCGCGCGGTGCCGCTGCTGGTCGTTCCTGTCGCCGGATGAATGTGCTGAGGTAGTTGCTGTTCCAGCAAAGTCACGCTTTCAACACCGCCGGTTGCGCCAATCGCATAAGGTGTCGGCTGCCATGCGGAATCGTAGGACGACCCAAATCCGACCGGCGTGCGGCTCTGCAGATTGGGCAGGGCGAACGTCGTCTTTCCATCGCCGCCGTAAGTCGTGCCCAGCAACTTGAACAGGGCCTGGTTCTGGGCGATATCGAGGAGTTGGCCGTCGCACAGGGCAAAGCCTCTTGGCGCGAACGCAAATCCCGTAAGCATGATCTGGCCGAGAAAGAATTCCGACATACCAAACCCCTGCATATTCGATAATTGAATGTTATCATCATTCAATCACCGCGGTAAACGCAAGGATAAATTTGACTATCTCAGGTATAAAAGTTTGATGAATTTTTCAATTTTTTAATACTCGAAGTTGTGTGCCAGCTACGGACATGCAGAAATGTCGAATGGTGAAATAGTCGTTGAAATTTAAGTATAATAAAGGCTGGTTGTTCGCCGTTAAAGCAGAAGGTTCGCAAAACCGGGCTTTCGCTTATGTTGGGCTAGGCTCGAAAGCGTAACCAACCGCGATCGGGCGACGTGAAGCCGCGCTATCGCGCTATCTACCGAGCTGGATCCGCAAAAATTGACCGGCGCCGACGGAACTCGAGACATCACCTAAAACTTCTTGGCTGCTGCGACCTTGGCGCCCACGGATTTCTGTCCGTCGCCCTCGATGTTGAAGAGCAGGCTTGTGTCGAGCATCCAGAAGTTGGTGGTCTGCAGTTGCAACCCGGCGGTAACGGCACCGAAGGCGCCGGCGCCGTCAAGGCCGGAGAAGCCGCCGGTAAGGCCGAGCTTCGGTGTCAGCTTGGTGTCGTTCTCCAGCACGAAGGACCGGGCGATCTCGGCGCCCAGGCTGACCCGGAACTGGTCCTCGTTGAAGCCGTCAATGGTGATGGCATCGCCGGAGCTATTCTTGACGGTATAATCGTCGACCTTTTCCGAGAAGTAGATCGCCCGCAGTTTCGGCGAAATCGTCGTGTCCTCGTCGAGGTTCCACTGACCCTCGATGGAGGTATCGGCCATCCAGCGTGTCGTCGTGAAATTGCCGTCCCAAAACTGGGTATCGATCGTGTTGCTGGATCCGCCGTAGCGCAGACTGCCGTTCCAGAACACGCCCTTGCCGACCTCCAGTGAAGCGTAGGGACCAGCGAGCCAACCGTTACCCGTCAACTCGGCGTCTTCATCGGTCGGATCCGTCATGCGGTCATAATGGAGGGACAGGCCGATCAGCGCACGCTCGGAGATCAGATAATCCGCCCCCATGTTGATCATGGCAAAGCTGCCCCACTTACTGGTACTGTCGTTCTTGTTCTTGTCGTCATGGGCGAGAAAAGCGCCGCCGATCCAGATGTTGAAGGGCGCGGAAGCGGCATCTGCATCGCCGCCGGCCGCCCGCATCTGCGACAGGCTGGTGGAGAAGCCGAGCGTCATACCCTCCTGCGACGGCATCATGCGCGCGGTGATCGGATCGGTCGCCTTCTCCATCTGCCTACGCTGGAGAAGCCCCGGCACCTCGATCGTGTTGGCGATCATGTTCTGCCTGGACCGCACGAAGTCGTGCACGAGATTGTCGATATCCTCGGCCACCTTGCCGGCGTCGTAGCTGACATTATAGGTGACCGTGGCTGTATTGGAGGTCCCGAGCGCGCTGACAAGCTTGTAGCCGACGCGGATCTGGCCGGAATAGGCCGGATTCAGCGTATAGTGCAGATACCAGCCGACCGGGGACGTGGCTGGACCCGCCTGCGCCAGCTGCCCCTGGATGATCGTCGCAGTGCCGGCATTGGCAGGCTCCACAAATGCCAGCACCCCCGAGGTAAACGGGCCGCCGGTCGCGCCGCGATTGAGATAGACGTCGGGAGGAGTCGATCCCGCCGGCACGTTGACGACCATGTCGAGAACGGTGATGGACTGGGTCCTCACCTTCAGCGTATAGGAGGCTGTTCCGGTTGCGCCATTGCCATCGCGAACCTGGATGGTGAAGCTGTAATCACCCTGTGTGCCGGTTGCCAGCGGACCGGTTAACTGGCCGGTCGAGATATTGAGCACTAGGCCGTTCGGCAGGCTGCCGGAGGCAAGACTGTAGATCTTCGCGCCGCTTCCGCCGGTTGCCGAAATCGGCTGGCTATAGGCCTCGCCCGCCATGGCATCGGTCAGTGCGCCGCCGGCCGGCGAGAAGACGAAGGTGGTCGGCGGCGGTGCAATCGCGAGCGTATAGGCGGCTGATGTCGTGGCGCCGTTGGCGTCGGTGGCGGTGACGGAGAAGCTGTAATTGCCCGAGGTCGTCGGCGTGCCGGTGATCGCGCCCGTCGCGTGGTTGAGCGTCAGTCCGGCCGGCAGTGTACCAGTGACGCTGTAGCCGTAGGGGCTGGTCCCGCCTGAAGCGGTGACCGTCTGGCTGTAAGCGGTGCCGACAACGCCAGCCGGCAGGGTACCGCTTACCGGCGAGAACGAAAGCATCGGTGCGGTGATCGTCATGCTCACCGTTGCCGGCGCAGAGGTGCCGGAGCCGTTGGTTGCCGTGTAAGTGAAGCTATCCAAGCCGCTATAACCTGATGCCGGCGTATAGGTGATGGACGTTCCAGATGCGCTCGCTGTCCCATGGCTGGTTGCAGTCGCGATCGCGACCGAGGTCGCCACGCCGCCGGTGATGTTGAGCGTGATCGGATTGTTCGACGAATTGGCGGCAACGGTTGCTGCAACGTTGCCTGCGATCGGCGCCTGAACGCTGACCGCCAGGCTGTAGGCGCGTGCCCCCGTGAACGGTCCCGAGCCGCCCGAGCTGTCCGAGCTGTCCGTGGCCGTGACCGTGAAGTTGAACGTGCCGGATGCCGTCGGCGTGCCGGAGAGCACGCCGGCTGAAGAAAACGCCAGGCCCGCCGGAAGGGCGCCGGCCGACAGGCTGTAGGTGTAGGGACTTGTGCCGCCTGAAGCCGTAACCGTCTGGCTGTAGGCAGTGGCAACGGTAGCAGTCGGCAGTGTTGTCGGCGCGATCGTGATCGTCGGTGCGCCGATGGTGACGCTATAGGCCTGGGAGCCGGAAAATGTGAGGCTGTCGGTTGCCTTGATGGTGAAATTGAAGGTCCCGCCTGTCGTCGGCGTGCCGGAGAGGACACCGGCCGAGGACAGTGCCACGCCCGGCGGAAGGCTACCGGACAACAGGCTATAGCTATAGCCCCCAGTGCCGCCCGAGGCGGTGAAGCTCTGGTTATAGGCGGTGCCGGCGGTGCCGGCTGGCAAGGTTGCCGGTGTGATTGTAATCGTCGGTACTCCGATGGTGATGCTATAGGCCTGCGAACCTGTAAAGGCGTGGCTGTCCGTAGCGGTGACAGTCAAATTGAAGGTCCCGCCCGTCGTCGGTATTCCGGAGAGACCGCCGCCTGAGGACAGCGCCACGCCCGGTGGAAGGTTGCTGCCGGCCGCCAGGCTATAGGTGTAGGGGGTAGTGCCGCCCGAGGCCGTGAGGGTCTGGCTATAGGCAGTTCCGGCCGTGCCGGCCGGCAGGGTTGCCGGGTTGATGGTAATCGTCGGCGTACCGATGGTAACGCTATAGGCCTGTGAGCCGGTAAATGAGAGACTGTCCGTCGCCGTGATGGTGAAGTTGAAAGTGCCGCCCGTGGTCGGTACTCCCGAAAGCAAGCCGCCTGAGGACAACGCCACGCCCGGTGGAAGGTTGCTGCCGGCCGCCAGGCTATAGGTGTAGCCGCCAGTGCCGCCGGAGGCGGTGAGGGTCTGGCTATAGGCGGTTCCGGCTGTACCGGCCGGCAGCGTTGTCGGCGTGATCGTGATCGTCGGCGCGCCGATGGTGATGCTATAGGCCTGCGAGCCCGTAAATGAATGGCTGTCCGTCGCGGTAATGGTGAAATTGAATGTGCCCGCGGTCGTCGGTATCCCCGAAAGCACGCCGCTCGAGGACAGCGCTACACCCGGCGGAAGGCCGCCAGTCAGGCTAAAGGTGTAGGAGCCGCTGCCGCCCGCGGCCGTGAGCGTCTGGCTGTAAGCAGTTCCGGCCGTGCCGGCCGGCAACGTTGCCGGCGTGATTGTAATTGTCGGGGCAGCAACAACGAACGTATAGGCGCGCGAGCCTGTAAAGGGGCCGGTGCCGGTGGAACTGTCGGTTGCTGTGACGGTGAAGTTGAAGGTTCCCGCGTCAGTCGGCGTCCCGGAAAGCAGGCCGGTCGAGGAAAACGTCATGCCGGCAGGAAGGGTGCTGCCGGTCCCCAAGCTATAAGTATAGGATCCAGTACCACCCGTGGCCGTAACCAGCTGGCTATAGGCCGTCTCCGCTGTCGCGGATGACAAAGAAGGGGGGCTGATTACGATCGTCGGCGCTGATACGCTCAAACTGTAAGCCCTAGAACCGGTGAACGGTCCTGTTCCGCCCGAGCTGTCTGTCGCGGTGACGGTGAAGTTGAACAAGCCTCCTGCCGTCGGCGTGCCGATCAGGGTGCCGGCTGAAGATAAGGTGAGCCCAGCGGGAAGAGCGCCCGCGGTGACCGCAAAACTATAAGAACTGATGCCTCCCGATGCGCTAATGGTTTGACTGTAGGCCGCAGCCACGGTCGCCGACGGAAGTGTGGCCGGCGTAACCGTGATCGTCGGCGCGGCCACGGTCAGCGTATAAGCTCTGGAGCCGGTGAATGGCGCCGCAGTACCCGTCGAACTATCCGTTGCCGTAATGGTGACGTTGAACGTGCCTCCTTCTGTCGGCGTGCCGGCGAGCACGCCTCCCGAAGAGAGCGTCAAACCGGCAGGAAGAGCGCCTGCGGTGACTGCAAAGCTATAGGAGCTGGTGCCACCCGATGCCGTCATGGTTTGGCTGTAAGCGGTTCCGACCGTCCCCGCAGACAAAGAGGATGGGGCTACCGAGATCGTCGGTGCAGCAATGGTTATGCTGTAGGCTTGTGAATCGGTGAATGGCCCAGTACCCGTCGAGCTGTCGGTTGCGGTGATGGTAAAATTGTAAGTGCCAGCCCCCGTCGGCGTGCCGGAAATCGCGCCGGTTGTTGCCGACAGGCTCAAACCGCCCGGAAGGGAGCCGGCGGCGATCACATAGGTGTAGGGAGTGGTGCCGCCGGTGGCACTGACGGCCTGGCTATAGGCTGTGGCGATAGCGCCGGAGGCTAGTGTCGACGGGCTGAGCGAGATCGTCGGTGGATTGACGGTTATCGTCACGGTCGCCGGCGCGGACGTGCCGCCGGCATTGGTCGCGGTATAGGTAAAACTATCCGGACCGGCATAGCTTGCATTCGGCGTATAGGTGATGGACGTACCGCTGGCCGTCGCCGTTCCGTGAGACGCTTGGGTCCCGATAGCCACAGATGACGCCGTTCCCCCGGAGAGATTCAGTGTAATCGGATTGGAACTGCTGCCGTGGCTCACCGTCGCGCTGACCGGCCCGGTCACGGGTGCCGGTACAGCCGGCGCAATGGCAATATTGACGGTGAAAGGGCTCCCGCCCGCATCTACCAGGGTGAAGCTATCGCTAGTGGCTCCATCGCCGTTGTTTGTGTAGGTGAACTTTCCGGCACCGGAGTTGTAGCTGCTTATAGAACCATGCTGGGGAGAGGTTACGCCCGGGTCGTTGATAGGATTAAGACCGGCGCCATTACATTCGGTGCCGATCACGACACTAAGCGATCCGCCAGATGCCATCGGACTTGTCGACGGCGTCGTATGTGAATCGGGGAAGTTGAAGACAGTGCAGGCGGCGTAAGCCGCGCTAGGCGTCACCAATGACAAGCCGGCGCAGAATAGAGTAACGAGCAGCGCCAGCTTGAGCAGCAGCGTATAAGCGCGCATGGCCGCAGCCATTGACCTTGCGGTTACTTCAAAGACCTGATCGGCCTTCCGCATGATGCTACGCCGCCGGATCTTGACCAGATCATTTTGTGGGATGCAAGTATCGTCCCCGGACCTGGTTTCTCTTCCGATAGGTCCGGTAGCCAGCTGTACGTTGCTTGTCATTTGCCCAACCCGAAGACCGAGCACACTCCGCTACGAAAAGCGGGAGTTGCTCTTGTGCTTGCCCGTCCGCATTGTGGCTGACGCCCCTCAACTCAATCAGAGTAGTAGCGGAAGCGAATTTAAAGGCAATTTTCAATTGTCGAAAAACACAGGGACTGCTACATCCGGAATTAATTATTCAATCATATGTTGTAAATTAGCAACGGCGCGGATTGTGGGGGAGCGGGAAAAGCCGAGGGTTAGGCTGCGAGGTCGAGCTTTGCCTGCTTGAGAGACCGACCACATGCCGGACGTGTCCGCTGGCGTGCGCAACATCCGCCACGGTGCTTGCGAGCCGAACCGTTCAGGTCGCTGTGCTTGGTCGCCTCGCCATTGACCAACCCTACCAGGGGCGTGGGATCGGCAGGGCATTGGAGCGTTTCAAGTTTTGAGGGAGGCATATCCTGCGTTTGAGAAGTAGTTGGCGCATTCGTCTGGCTTGATGGTGTCGGCGAGGTGTCCGAGATGACGCCCAGCGTCTTCAAGGGTTCGCTTTTGAGGCTGGCGCATCCGGTGCTTGATCTCGGCGAAGGCCTGCTCGATCGGATGGAGGTCGGGGGAATATTTCGGCAGGAACCACAGTCTGGCGCCCACGGCCCTGATGGCATCGCGAATGGCCTCGGCCTTGTGTGAGCCGAGATTGTCGAGGATGACGAATCGCCAGGCTTGAGGGTCTGGATCAACTGCTGACGGACATAGGCGCCGAAACATTCGCCATTGATGGGGCCATCGAAGACGCAGGGCGCGGTCAGCCGGTCACAGCGCAAGGCGCCGAGGAAAGCACGGTGCGGCTCCAGCACCCGCCGACGATGGCCGCCCGTCTTGCCGGGCGACACACTGCCGGTGGCCCGATGGCGCTGCGACCACTTCACCACGGACAACACAGCTATGTCGAACCGCTCTGCCACCACCCGGCAGCTCTGTCCACTCACAACCGCAGCAACCACTCGCTCACGAAGATCATTCGGTGAACCGCTCTAGTGAGACTGAACACTCCTGGTGCGCGTTTGATCAGTCACCTCCGGCAATCGTGCGCAGCACGGTTGCCAACTGGTCTGGAGCGCTGAAAAATGGTGAATGACTCGTTCCGATTGCATGCACGGTGCAGCCAGGAACGTCTTGGATCATCTGCCATTGAACCGACAGCGGGATGGCGCGATCGTTTGAGCATGTGATGTAGTGCCGTTCGATGCCGGTGATGGAACGGGGCGTATAGACATTGGGAATTGTACTGTTGATGGGAACGGCGTTGCGTTTGGCCACGCGAAGATCCACCTCGGAACAATCGCCGTAAAAAGCTTCGCGAACCAGCTCCGGCTTCTCGACATCGAGCGCCAGGCCGCCGCCATCGACTGGCGCAACGACTTGGAACAGTGCCGAGGCCAAAGGATCCTTTGAGTATGAAAACAGATAATCGTTGGCGGTTTTGTCGGGCGGGGTCATGAAAGCGGTCAGGTAGACCAGACTCCGGATCTTTTCCGGCATTGTCTCGGCCAGATAGGTCAGCGAAACGCCTCCCATGGAATGCCCGACGAGAACGACCGGTTCATCCATGTCTGCCAGAAGTTTCCGCACTGGCATGGTGTAGGTTTCCATCGAATCGACGTCTGTCCAGGCTGCTTCACTGTAGCCATGCGACGTCAGATCCGGCGTCAACGTCGGATAACCGGAAACTGCGAGCCTGTCGGCGACCTTTTGGAAGCATCCGCCCCAATGCCAGGAGCCATGGATTAACACGATAGTTGACTTGGCCATCTTTTCTTCCTTCGAATTCGACAGTTGAATACTGTTTCGAGGCGGTTCTTTTGAGTTTCTTGCGCTATTGGCGAAGACCTGAACGTAAAATGGCACAAGACTTGCGTAAATGACTTGGAAGGAACGTTCGTTGCCATAAAGTGAATTCGTTCTCGATTGCGCCAGACGTTCGGTGGGAGCTGAGCTGAATGACACATATGCATCAGGACAGAATGATCTGGAGCAGTGCCGACGTCGATGCGTTTCGCGGCTTCGAATACTATCGTGACGGGATCTGTCGCTCCTTCATGGATCTGATCCCCGAACCAGAGCAAGACGAAAACTGGTTATTTTCCGGCTCCGTCGAGACAGTTCCGATCGGCTACGGACGCTTGAACCGAGTCGTCGCCACCTCCCATCTCGTGTTGCGGACCAAGGCGGAGATCGCAAGATCGCCAAGCGAATGCTTTTATCTGAATTACAAGACACGCGGCGAATGCCGAGTCCGCCAGTCCGGCGAGGAAATCGTCATTGTCCCGGGTGATGTTGGCCTCTTCGACAGTACGAAGCCTTTTGCACTGGAACATCGGCATGCACCGGACCTCGCCGTTTCGTCGTTCATGCTACCCTTCGACGACCTTCGGGAACGGCTGCCGCGCGCGTTCCCGATACGGCCGTTGGTGTTGTCCGCAAATCCGGTCTTTGGCGCGCTAATTCGTGAGGCGTGCGCGACGTTGGCGCGTGACGTCGATTATCTGGCTGAAGAGCAACGGGCGCGATTATTCGAGATGTTGCTGGACCTCGTTGCGATGGCCGCCAGTGCCGATGCGCGTCCTGTGCTTGACGCGCGGGCTTGTCGAGCCGACGCCCTGCTGCTCACCGCCAAGTCCTATATTTGCGACCATTTCAGAGAGGGAGGTTTGACGGCTCAAGACGTCGCGGGCGCTCAGAACATATCGGTCCGCTACCTTCACAAACTGTTCGAGGGATCGGGACAGTCGTTCGGCTCGTATCTGCTTGGGAGGCGTTTGGAGGCAGTGGCCTCCGCTCTACGAGCGCCGGGCCGATCCCATCAGACTATAGCTGCAATAGCCTTGACGCATGGTTTTGGCGATCCTGCCCATCTTCATCGGGCATTCAAGTTGCGTTTCGGATGCACACCCGGCGATTGGCGTTATTCAAACGGACGAGTAAACGGGCAAAATGAACAACGTTGATCCACTCGACTGGCGCGCCCAGCTCTTGACCCGCGTCGCTCAACGCCGGCCGATGTTCAAGCACGAGGCGCTTATGCCATGGAACTTCAGGCCAGACTCCATCTATGGCAAGCGGTCTCTGATCGAAATCGCCATCGGCCGCTCCAAGTCAATCATCGGGCGCCGCAATCGAATGCTGGCATGCGCCCAAGCCATGCGGCGAAGTCCCGCCCACGTTTGAACTTAAAGACGTCTGAAGATTCACTCGCAAAACTCAACCTGAATTTGGTGAAATTGATTACGATGCAGCGCTATCAGAGGTAGAACAGTTCCATGATATGGATTATCTGTTATTTTACAACATTACACAAAGCTAATGGATAGCGCCCCTTGGTGTCCATTGACCTCTCAATGAATTATCTGGACCTCTGCCCTGCGTGAAGTGCGGATTTCCCGCATCTGATGGATTAAGCAAACGAGGCACTGGGCGGAAGCTCGGGCTTCAATCGCGGCTCGCACCGCGAGACGACGATGACAGACCTTGCGGCCAGCAGATCGCGATCTGTCCACACGCCTCTTAACGTGGTGGAGCAATTGAACCACGCCGGATCAACTGACATTCCATCTTCAGCCGCACCGGCGGCTTCTTGGGTTTTGCCACTTTTTCGAGAAGCTCCGCTACCGCCCACCGGCCCATGTCCTCGTGCGGCAATTTTAGTGTGGTAAGGGGTGGCAGAATTTTTCGAGCGAAGCTTTCATCATCGAAACCGACGACGGAAATGTCGTCAGGAATTTTCAGACCACGCATCCTAATCGCATCATAGGCGCCCATCGCCACCCGGTCTGAAAAGCAGAAGACTGCCGTCGGAGGCGATGGCAGGTCGAGCAGTTGCAGCATCTTGTCGCGCCCGAGATCGAGCGACCAGGCTTCGGAAAGCACCAACTCCGGATCGACGGCGATATCGTAGGTGGTCAGGGCCTGCCGGTAACCACTCAAACGATCCCGCGCCGCTTCCAATCGCTGCCTGCCTGCGTCGATCATGGCAATACGCCGATGCCCAGCCTTGATCAACGCCTCAGTTGCGGAAAACCCGCCAGAATAATCGCCCGGAATGATGGAGGAAAACTCCGCCCGCTGCTGATGGCAGTTCAAAAGCACGGTCGGATAGTTACCGAGCTTCGAGGGCAGCACCGGCACCAGCTGGGTGATAAGCGTCGCATAGACCACCCCGACGATCTGGCGCCGGCCGAGATAATCAAGGATGGATTCTGCAAACTCCACCTGCCCGCCGGTGACGACGGTGAGGGCTGCCAGGCCCTGCTCTTCCGCCGCAACGCGAACGCCTTCTATCAAGGGTGCGGCATGTTGCGACGCCGTGAGATCGTCGATCAGGAGAACGATGATCCCGCCGATCGGATCATTGGCAGGCTCGGTCTTCTGATAACCAAGCTCTTCGGCCACCGCCAGCACGCGCGAGCGCACACTTTCCGACACCCGTTTGCCCGGCGCCTCATTCAACACCAGCGAAACCGTCGCATGCGAAACACCGACTTTGGAGGCGATGTCGGACATTGTCGGGCGTTTCTTTGTCTTATCGTTCAAGCGGATTCTTTCTCGGTCAACT
Organism: Martinezella sp. CNPSo 3957; assembly: GCF_057784395.1. Classification (NCBI taxonomy): domain Bacteria; kingdom Pseudomonadati; phylum Pseudomonadota; class Alphaproteobacteria; order Hyphomicrobiales; family Rhizobiaceae; genus Martinezella; species Martinezella sp. CNPSo 3957. Next base: position 100,622 of record NZ_JBXSOU010000007.1, on the reverse strand, counting down.
GCCACGCACGTTAGAAAATCTGATGGAAAATGTGAAGCGGCGCGTCTTGCGGAAGTTATATTTTTAAGTTACGAAACTTGTCTGTAACTTATTTTGTGACTAATTCCAACTGAAAAGCTTGCGGCCCATGACTATCGCCTCCCGCCGTTTCGCCGACACTCAATCCGGGTCCCGCGCACGCCTGTCTCTCGACGGAGCCTGGGATTTCCAGCTGGACGGACAGCAGCCGACGACCATTGCGGTGCCGGCCCCCTGGCAGGCGCATTTTCCTGATATGCGCAATGCCGCGGGCATGGCGGTTTATTCGCGTAGGCTCAACGTCCCACAGGAGTGGCTTCATCGTCAGGTGATCGTCCATTTCGGGGCAGTGAACTATTTTGCCGAAGTGTCCGTGAACGGCCACCACCTCGGCTCTCACGAAGGCGGCTATCTTCCGTTCGAATTCGTCATACCCGCCGATCTGCTAGCCGGCGAGCTGGGGCTTGATGTGAAGGTGACGCTGCCCAGTGCCGATGCCCAGGCATTCCCGGATTTTCCGTTCGACGAAATTCCGCATGGCAAGCAGAGCTGGTACGGCATGCTCGGTGGCATCTGGCAATCGGTTTGGCTCGAATGCCGCAACGAGGCGCATATTGCGCATCAAGCCATTCACGCCGATCTAGCCACCGGTGCGGTTGCCGTCGATGTCGAACTGGCTGCTGCCTTCAGCGGCACCTTGAATGTCAGGATTCTTGATCGGAATGGTGCGGTAGCGGCATCGACAGAGCTCGCGCTTGAGAACGCGGAAGCAGCGTCGACTGCCTTAAAGGTCGATACAGTCGAGCCCTGGTCTCTCGACGACCCCGCTCTCTATCGTGCCGTCCTGGAGTTGACCGAGGACAGCGTCATCACAGACGCGGTGGAACAGACTTTCGGCTTCCGCACCTTTGAGGCCAAGGAAGGAAAGTTCTTCCTGAACGGACAGCCGTTCTACATGAGAGGTGCGCTAGATCAGGACTATTATCCCGCGGGCATCTATACGCCGCCGTCGCTGGAATTCCTCGAGGATCAAGCGCGCAAATCGAAGGAGCTTGGCCTCAACCTCCTGCGCTGCCATATCAAGGTGCCGGATCCTCGCTACTATGATGTGGCGGATCGCTTCGGCCTGCTCGTTTGGACAGAAATCCCCAACATTCAGACCTTTACGGAGAAATCGGCCAAGCGTCTGCTCGACACGATGGAAGGGATTCTTCGACGCGACGGCAATCATCCGTCCATCGTCATATGGACTATCATCAACGAAGACTGGGGAACACGGCTTGTCGAAAGCGCAGATCAGCGCGCATGGCTCGACAAAGCCTACCATTGGCTGAAGGCGAAGGATCCTGCCCGATTGGTCGTGGACAACTCAGCCTGCATTCCCAATTTTCATGTCGTCTCCGATATCGACGACTTTCATTATTATGCCTCGGTGCCGGAAATGGCGCGTGAATGGGCCGAGTGGGTTTCGGGCTTCGCCAAGCGTCCCGACTGGTCTTATTCACCGAACGGCGATGCGAAACGACGCGGCGACGAACCGCTTGTCGTTTCGGAGTTCGGCGTCTGGGGCCTCCCCCACCCCGAGAAACTGCTGCAGGACGGCAAGGAGCCTTTCTGGTTCATCAATGGCCTGGAGTGGGACAGCGAGGGTGCAACTTACCCGCACGGCGTCCAGCAGCGCTTTCGGACCTATCAGTTCGATAAGGTCTTTCCATCCTTCAACTCTTTCATCGAAGATGCGCAGTGGCATCAATTCAACGCGCTTAAATTCGAAATCGAAGAAATGCGCCGTCATGCCTCCATCCAGGGTTACGTCATCACAGAGCTGACGGACCTGCATTGGGAAGCCAATGGCCTCATGGATATGGAGCGCAACACGCGCGCCTATCACAACCGCTTCCATGAGATAAATTGCGATGTGGTCATTGTACCGCGCATGCAGCGCTATGCGGTCTGGGCCGGTGATACAGCCAACGTCGAGCTCGAAATTTCAACCGGCGGCCAGGCGATACCGACGTCGGCCGAATTGACCTGGAGCATCGATGGCTCCTTAGGCGGCAAAATTGCAGTCCAGCCGCTGGAGGCGACCTCGGTATCTCAGCTGTCGGCGCTTGCCCTGACATTTACCGAGGAAATGGCCGGCAAACGGGTGAGCGTTCAGTTCACGCTGACTGCTGGCGGCCGCGAAATTGCCCGCAATAGCCTCGATGTGAGTGTCTATGCGGCACGCCGCAAACCCGCACTTGCCGTCTCCTCGGTAGAACCGGACATCGTGCGCTACCTGACAGCGCTCGGCTATGACGTAGTCGGCGCTGAGAAAGCCGTCGTTTGTGTCGCGTCCTCGCTCGGCCAGGCCGATATCGATGCTCTGGAGCGCGGCGCTCGCTATGTGTCGTTGGCCGATACGGCGCCCCTGCCCTTTGGCAATCTGCGCAGCGACCAGCCGAACTGGATTTATCCTACCGGCGGCGACCGTGGGCAACCAATGCCGCAGATGCGCGTCACGGAGCGTAACGGCACGATCTGGAAAGGCAACTGGGTTACCGGCTTCAGCTGGGTGAAGCGCTCCGGAGCGTTCGAACGTCTACCGGGCGGCCCCCTGACCGATCTTTCGTTTATCGGCGTCAATCCAAATCGCGTCATTACCGGCTTTCGTCCCATTCATTTCGACGGATTGGTCCATGCCGGCACGATGGTCGGTTGGGTCCATAAGCCGTGTGCGACCATCGCCGAGCGGCAGCTCGGTGCCGGCCATATCGTGGCGACGACCTTCGGCCTGATGCGCGAGCCCGCGGGACTCGATCCAGTTGCGGCAACATTGCTTGACTGCATCATCGAAACGGCTGCCGCCTAGACGGTTGCAGGACCTGAACAGCCGCGCGGGACCGGGAGGAGTTTGAGTGGTAAGGACAGATTCAGGCGTCAGTATCCGTGGTGTCTCCAAAAGCTTTGGAGCCGTTGACGTGCTCGACCATATCTCGCTCAGCATAGAGAGTGGCGAATTCGTCGTCTTTCTTGGCGCGTCAGGCTCGGGCAAATCGACGCTGCTTCGGATGATCGCCGGGCTGGAAACGGTTTCCGGTGGTGAGATCTGGATCGGCGGTCGCCGGGTAGATCAGCTGGCGCCCGGCCAGCGCGACGTGTCCATGGTTTTCCAGTCCTATGCCCTCTATCCCCATATGAGCGTGCGTGAAAATCTGGCCTTTGGCCTCGTCAATGTCGGCACGCCGAAGGCTGAGATCGCGGCGCGAATCTCTACCGCAGCCAAAATGTTGGAGATGGATCATCTTCTGGAGCGCAAACCGGCGCAGCTCTCCGGCGGCCAGCGCCAGCGTGTGGCGATCGGTCGGGCGATCGTACGCGAGCCGAAAGTCTTCCTGTTCGACGAGCCCTTGTCGAATCTCGATGCGGGCCTGCGGACGCGGACGCGCCTTGAACTGTCGCAGCTTCACGAACGCCTTGGTGCGACGATGGTGTTCGTCACGCATGATCAGGTCGAGGCGATGACGCTGGCTACCCGGATCGTCCTTCTGAACAAAGGCAAGATCGAGCAGGTCGGCACGCCCATGGATATCTACGCTCGGCCGAGCAGCCGTTATGTCGCGCAATTCGTCGGCTCGCCGGCAATGAATTTTCTGCCTGTCGTGCATATCGAACGCGGCTCCAAGGACACGATTGCGACGATCATCGGCGGAGTAAAACTTGAAACCGCAGTGGCCTTCGACAGCTTGCCGCAAGACGGTCTTGCGCTCGGGCTGCGACCTGAGAATTTGAATGTCTCAGCGCAGGGCACGGTCAGAGGCATGGTTGTCAATGTCGAGCAGATGGGAGACCGCTCACTCGTTCACGCCAGGCTTGCCGATGGGACTGAGATCATAGGCGTCGATGCGCCAATCACGAGGGCGCGCGGGGGCGACGAAATCGCTTTTGATGCCGATGGGTCGCAGGCGATGTTGTTCGATGAGAGAGGCAAGGGATATCACGCGGCTCACTAGCGGCGGAGCACTGCATGAAGGCCACCTCGTTGCGGGCGGCCCGGGAGGAAACCGATCACCTGGAGGAGTGAAAATGCGCAACCTGTTGAGAACATCGATCGCGGCGTTAGCCCTGATGGCAGCCTTTCCGGCATTCGCAGTCGAAAATGTCGTCTGGTGGGACTTTCTGTCCGGAGGTGATGGCGTACGAATGAAAGCGCTGATCCAGCGCTTCAACGATGAGCACAAGGACAAGATCCAGATCACGGGCACGACGCTCGAATGGGGTATCCCCTACTACACCAAGCTGCAGACATCCGCCGCCGTCGGCCAGGGGCCGGACATCGCGACCTACCACCTGTCACGCCTGGCAGGCGCGGTCACGGCCAAGACCATCTCGCCGATCGATCCGAAGGAACTCGATGCCGTCGGGCTGAAGGACGGCAACTATCCACCAAATGCAATCGCCGCCTCGACGGTCGATAACGTCCGCTATGCCGTCCCCTTCGATGTGCACGGAGAAGTGCTCTACTACAACAAGACCATACTGAAGGAGCTGGGTGCGCTGGGCAACGACGGCAAGCCGACCGGCATCGACACGCTGGAAGGCTGGCGTGCGGTTCTGGCCAAAGCGAAGGACGCAGGCAAGAACGGCGTCGTCATCTCCTCGTCTAACGGCGATCTGCGCGATATCTATACCCTGTTCGGCCAGGAGGGTGGCCAACTGACCACCGACGGCAAGTTCCTGCAGGGCGACAATTTCGACAAGATGGAAAAAGCTTACAACGAAGTTGCCGACTGGGTGAAGCAAGGCTGGGCGCAACCCTATATCGACACCGAGACCATTACCCCCACTTTTCTTGCCGGACAATCCGCCTTCTTCCTCAACGGCAATTGGGAACTGCCGACCATGGAAACGGAAGTCGCCAAGGGCAACGGTTTCGATTACGGCATGGTCAACATCCCGGCCTGGATGGGCAAACCCGCCAACTGGTCTGACTCTCATTCCTTCGTGATCCCCAACAATGTCGGCAAGACCATGACCTCGGAAAAACGCGCCGCGGTTCTCGAAGTCATCCGCTGGATGAATGTAAACTCGCTGGAATGGGCGGCCGCCGGTCATATCCCGGCCTATCTGCCGGTCAGCACTTCGGCCGCCTACAAGGCGCTCAAGCCGCAGGCGGACTATGCCGCCATGGCGCTCAACGCCTTCTACATGCCGAAGACGCCGCTTACGGGTGCGGCATCGAAATTCGACGACGATTGGCAGAACATGGCGTCGGGGCCGCTGAACGGCGAAGGCGATGTGAAGGAAACGCTCGAGAAGTTTCGCGATCATATGAACTCTCAGTGAGGTTTTCTTCAACAGCTCCGGGGCTCCTCTCTGTCCCGGGGCTGCATTAGCGAGCGAGGTGACGGATGGCCGCAGTCAGCGACAGCAAGCAGGATAATGTGATTGCAGCACTGCTGGTCGCACCGGTGGTTATCGCCTTTCTGGTGATCTTCGTCTACCCGACATGGCGGATGGTTGCGATGAGCTTGACCAATGCGCCGCTGATCGGACCCGGCGAATGGGTTGGTCTCGATAATTATGCGCGCCAGCTCTCCTCCCCCCAATTTCAGAAGGCGCTTCTGAATACGCTCTATTTCATCGTCCTGACCGTCGTCCCCGGCACGTTTCTTGCGCTGTTCATCGCCATGGGCATCAATCGCCTGAGCGGACGCATACAGATGCTGGTTCTCGCCTGCTTTTTCCTGCCCTCAATCCTGCCGGTGTCGGTGGTGACCCAGATCTGGACCTGGATCGCAAACATGCAATACGGCGTCATCCAGACTGTCATTGGGCTGTTTACCGACGGGCGGCCACTTCCGGTGTTGCGTTCGCCAACCTATTTCATGCCGTCAGTTGCAGTGGTCACGATCTGGTGGACCATCGGCTTCAACATTCTGCTGTTCCTTGCGGCGCTGCGCAGCATCTCACCTGACGTGTACGAGGCAGCGGCGCTCGACAATGCCAACCGCTGGCGGGTGTTTTCGAGAATAACCTGGCCGCTGATCTGGCCGGTCACGGCCCTGGTGTTGACGCTGCAGCTGATTGCGCAGTTCAAGATTTTCGCGCAGCCCTATCTCCTCGGCTATTTCGCCCATACACCGGCGGATGCGCAAACGGTGGTCATGACCGTCATCTACGATCTGGCCTTCAAGCAGAACAAAGGTGGCGAAGGTGCGGCCGTGGCGACCATCCTGTTCATCATCATTCTCATAGCGTCGGTCCTCCAATATCAGTTCCTGCGGGCGCGAGGCAAAAAATGAGCGTTCTCACCACAGGCACGCAAACGGAATTGACCGCGGCAAAGAGCCATGTCGCCTCCCGAGGCTGGAGCGGGCGCGCGTTGACCGCCCTTACGGCGTTCGGCGCTCTCATCTGGTTCTTTCCGCTCTACTGGGCGGTCATGACGTCGATCAAATCGGACACCGAGGTGGTAAGCCGCTCGCCCGGGCTTTTCCCGAAGGCACCGACGCTTGAGCCGTATCGCTATGTGATCGAGCGATCGAGCATAGTGCAATGGTATATAAATTCTGTCGGCACCTCCGCGATCATCGCGGCGCTGGTGCTTGCGATGAGCGTCGGCTGCGCCTATGCGCTCAGCCAAATCCAGTTTCCCGGCCGCCGCGTGATCTATGGGGCGCTGATTGCCTCGGTAATGGTGCCGGCGGAGGCGCTCGTCATCAACCATTTCGTGCTGATGAACACGTTCGGGCTCATCAACAGCTGGGGCGGCATCGTGCTGCCGCAGCTCGTGGTGCCATCGGTCATCATCATCCTCAAGCAATTCTTCGACCAGATTCCGAAGGAGTTCCGCGAGGCGGCGATGCTCGACAATGCCGGGCACTTGAGAACGCTCTGGAAAATCTATGTGCCGATGAACAGGGGCGTTATTACCGCGCTCGGCATAACCACATTCATCGCGGCTTGGAACAATTTCCTGTGGCCATTCCTGGTCGCGACGTCGGACAGCACGATCACCATTCCCGTCGGGATTACTCAGGTTAAGGATGTTTTCGGCGTACGTTTCGCCAAGGACATGGCCGCCGCGGTCCTCGCCGGTCTTCCTGTCGCCATTCTCTACCTTGTCTTCCAGAAGCAAATCACGCGCGCCATCATGCTTTCAGCCGGAATAAAGGGATAGTCTCTTCTCCGGATCGCGCCGTGCTCGTTTCACGTCGCGCTGGCGCCATCGACGGGTCCAAGTCCGCGTGCGAACGCTACCCGGCGAGCCGCTGCATCTTGCAATTCCGGTCTATGCGGGTTAAACGTGGTTACGTAACCACAATCCTCGGAGGTGCGCCATGACCGTCACCACGCTTTCAGGACGAGAACTTAATCAGGACCTTGGGCGCGCAAAGCGCGCCACCAAGGACGGGCCTGTCATTATCACGGACAGGGGCCGGCCTGCGCATGTCCTTTTGTCGTTCGATGAGTACAAGCGGCTTACAGGCAAAATGCTAACGCTTGGCGACATGTTGGCAGCGCCGGGGGCGGAAGACGTTGACTTGCCGCTCCCGCAGCGCACGGAACGTGCCCAGCCGGTTGATCTGGCCTGATGCTGTTGCTCGATACTAATGTCGTGTCCGAGCTGCGCAAGGTCGCGAGCGGCAAGGCTGATCCCAACGTCATGGTCTGGAACGAAACCGTCGATCCGGCCGAGACCTTCATTTCCTCCGTTGTCCTGCACGAACTGGAGATTGGCGTTCGGTTGGTGGAGCATAACGATGCCGCCGCCGGAAAGGTGCTGCGCAACTGGCTGGAAAATACCGTTCTCACGGCGTTTTCCGGCCGCATCCTGCCTCTGGACGAGGCGGCGGCTGCTCAGGCGGCGAAATGGCACGTGCCAAATCCCAAGCCGATCAATGACGCCTATATTGCGGCGACAGCCTTCACCCGTCGGATGACGCTGGTCACGCGCAATATCAAGAATTTCGAGGGCATGGGTATCGCGCTCGTGAATCCTTGGGATATGCCGGCATAGAAATCGTCTGCATCATCTGACTGCATCTCGACCGGTTTTCCAGCCGCAACGGCAAGACTGCGGCTGGGGCGAGCTGCAGCGAGCGATCGCCAAGCGGAGGGGCCTCCCATCAGGACATTTCAACTTTGCGGCTACATGCTGTCAAAGCTGAATATGGCTGCGACGGTGGTGGCCGGATAGAAATGCAACAGTCTCGCCTCTCGATGTTCCGGTCAATGCCAACCTTGGGAGCAAGGATGACGACCTTCAGCCTGGTCTAGACCATGAGCGGTCGGAGTCGTCATGTTTGGTTTGATCACCATGTCGCCGAAAGAGTTGCATCGCCTCGAAGTCATCTAGAAGATCCATGACGAACGCCTGAGCGTTGTCCAGGCTGCCGAACTTCTCGACCTCAGTAATAAATTGTGGAGGCGGTCGTACGCACCGCTGTCGCGCGGGGCATTCCTTTGCGGCAACCAAGAACAGTTTCCTTTCTCGACTTGCAACTTTCTGTGCCGCACCAAAACACTCGCCGTGTGCCCGGCAACAGCAGATCGCAGTCATAGACTTGACATTTGTCGGACATTATCTGACAACTGTAAAAACGAGCTCGGATGAGGCTCGGCATAATCGGTTCGTCGGCTGGAGAAACGGCGGGCCGGTTGCGGGAGGATTGCAAATGGATGAGTTGCTTGAGGTGCAAGGGCTGAAGAAGTCCTTTGGCGGCGTGGCCGCGCTCCGAGAAGGCTGCTTTCGGCTTCGCGCCGGTTCGGTGCACGCTCTCTGCGGCGGCAACGGCGCCGGAAAGTCCACGTTCCTGAAAATCTTGATGGGCATCCACAAGCGCGACGCGGGATCCATCCGCCGGCGCGGACAGGAAGTCGATTTCTCGAGCCCCGCCGATGCGCTGGCATCGGGAATCGCGATCATCGAGCAGGAACTGAGCCCGATCCCGCATATGACGGTCGCCGAGAACATCTACCTTGGCCGCGAGCCGTCGACGCGCTTCGGCGGCATCGACTTCAAGACGATGAACCAGAATGCCCAGCGCCTGCTGGATCAGTTGGAATTCAAGATCCGCGCCAATCAATACATGATGCATCTCTCCGTGGCGCAGATGCAGCTCGTCGAGATCGCCAAGGCGCTCAGCCATGACGCTGAAGTTATCTTCATGGACGAGCCGACATCGGCGATCGGCGAGAAAGAGGCGCAGCAGCTCTTCAAGACGATCGAGCGGCTGAAGGCGACCGGCAAGGGCGTCGTCTACGTCTCGCATCGCCTGTCAGAAATCTTCCAGATCGCCGATTCCTACACCGTCTTCCGTGATGGCAGCTATATCGGCAGCGGCAATCTGGCCGACGTCGATCGCCCGAGCCTGATCAAGATGATCGTCGGCCGCGAGCTCGGCGAGGAATATGTCAAAACCAATGTTCCGACCGACGTCGTCGGCCTCGAAGTGACCAATCTGACAGCGCCCGGCAAGGTCGAGGACATCTCCTTCGAGGTCAAGCAGGGTGAGATTTTCGGCATCTACGGGCTGATGGGCTCGGGCCGTACCGAAATCTTCAACTGCATCTTCGGTCTCGACAAGATCGAGAAGGGCGAGATCAAGCTGCACGGCGAGCCGATCACCATCTCCAAGCCGGCCGACGCGATGAAGCACGGCATCGCGTTCGTAACCGAAGACCGAAAGGTGACCGGCCTCAATCTTAGCGACAGCGTGCGCGGAAACATCGCGCTTGCAAGCCTCCCCGAGCTCAGCCCGAACTTTGTCATGCGCCGCCGCCACGAAAAGGCCGCGAGCCAGGAGATGACGTCGCGCTTCGCCATAAAGGCCGCGCAGGACACCATGCTCGTCTCGGGCCTGTCGGGTGGGAACCAGCAGAAGGTTGTTCTCGGAAAGTGGTTCCTGCGAAATCCGAAGATCCTGCTGCTGGATGAGCCGACGCGCGGCGTCGATGTCGGCGCCAAGCGGGAGATCTATCGTGTCATGTGCGAGTTCGCCGCCGCGGGCGGTACGGTCGTAATGATTTCGTCGGAAATCGACGAAGTGCTCGGCATGTCCGACCGCATTCTCGTCATGCGCAACGGTAAATCCGCCGGTATCCACGCCCGCGCCGACACCGATGCACAGGTGCTCGTGCACCTGTCGACCTGACAAGGCCGACTGCGCCCCCAAAACATCATCGATCGCCTGGGAAGAGGTTCAGAACAGTGTCCCTTACAGAAAATAAGCCGGCGACCGGCTTTCTCAATTCGGATCGCCGCAGGCTGCTTGTTCAGGAATACGGCATCTTTTTCGCGTTCCTGATCCTGTCTGTCATCCTGTCGTTTTCCAACGAATACTTCCTGACGGCCGGCAATATTTCGAACGTGCTTCTACAGACCTCGATCAACGGCGTGCTGGCGATCGGCATGACCTTCGTCATCCTGACGCGCGGCATCGATCTTTCGGTCGGCTCCGTCGTGGCGCTGGCCGGCATCGTCAGCGCCAGCCTGGTGACGACCTCGGCGACCGCTGGTTTCCACGGCGCTCCCTATCCGGCCGCCCTCGGCATCATCGTAGGTCTCCTGGTCGGTCTTGCCTGCGGCGCCGTCGTCGGCTTCATCGTATCGCGCTTCGCCGTCCCCGCCTTCGTCGCGACGCTCGGCATGCTCTCGGCTGCTCGCGGCCTGACGCTGATTTATGGCGGCGGCAAGCCGGTTCCCGCCCTGACGCCCGCATTTCGCTGGCTTGGAACGGGCAATATCGGCAGTGTGCCGATGCCGGTCGTTCTGCTCGCCATCGTCTTTATCATTTCCTGGTGGATTTTGAACCGAACGCGCTTCGGTCGCTATATCTACGCCGTCGGTGGAAACCCGCATGCGGCCAAGACCTCGGGCATCGACGTCACCCGTATCCGCTTCCTCGTCTATTGCATCTCGGGCGTTCTCGCCGGTCTTGCGGGCATGATGCTCTCGGCCCGCACCGGCTCTGCGCTGCCGCAGGCCGGCATTGCCTACGAGCTTGATGCCATCGCCGCGGTCGTCATCGGCGGCACGAGCCTTTCGGGCGGCGTTGGCCGGGTGACTGGCACCTTGATCGGTGCGCTGATCATCGGCGTCATGAACAACGGCCTCGATCTCATGGGCATCGAATCCTACTACCAGCAGGTCATTAAGGGCGCGCTCATCGTCGGCGCCGTCATGCTGGATCAGAAGCGAAATCAGGGGCAGTGACCCAACCAATTCGGATTGCAATCATGATCCGAGCGCCTACGGCGCGTCGATGCGACGGCCGAACATTTCTATGGAGGAGAACGAAATGAAGAAATTATTGCTTGGGCTTCTAGCGACCGCCGTCATCGCAGCTTCCCCCGCGCTTGCAGCGGACAAGAAGCTGAAAATCGGCGCCACTACCTATGGCCTGAATGCCGAATTCATGCAGATCTGGTCGGCCGCGCTGAAGCAGCATCCGGCCGTCAAGAGCGGCATGGTGGACCTGACTGTCTTCGACGGCCGCTACGACGCGCTCGTCCAGCAGGAACAGTTCAACACCATGATCACCCAGAAGTTTGACGCCATCATCTTTGTCCCGATGGACGTCGAGGCCGGCGCCGCTGCTGTCCAGGCCGCGCATGATGCCGGCATTCCGGTTGTCGGCTCGAACGCTCGTGTCAACTCCGACCTGCTGACGTCCTATGTCGGCTCCAACGACGTCGAAGCCGGCGAACTGGAAGCCAAGTCGGTCCTCGACAAGATGGGCTGCAAGGGCAACGTCGTCATCCTCGAAGGCCCAATCGGCCAATCCGGCCAGATTCAGCGCCTAGAAGGTAACCAGAAGGCACTCAAGGCTTGCCCGGATGTGAAGGTGCTTGAAATGCAGACGGCGAACTGGTCGCGTGCCGAAGCCCAGACGTTGATGGAAAACTGGCTGACGGCCCACCCGGGCCAGATCAACGGCGTCATCGGCCAGAACGACGAAATGGCGCTCGGCGCGATCGAAGCGATCAAGGCCGCCAACCTGAAGGTCAGCGACTTCGCCATCGCCGGCGTCGACGGCGTGACCGATGCGATCAATGCCGTCAAGCGCGGCGAGATGGCGTCGATCCTGCAGGATGCCAACGCGCAGGCCCAGGGCGCGCTCGATATCGCCATCAAGGCCGTCGACAAGGACTACCAGCCGCAGTCGCAGATATGGAAGCAGTATCCGGACATGAAGTGGGGCGAAGGTACCGACAAGACCTATCTCGTTCCGTGGACCCCCGTCACCAAGGACAATGCCGATAAGCTGCTGGAATCCCGCAAGTAAGACGATGAAAATGCGGGGCGGCGGATCGCCGCCCCGACCTCGAACATTAAGGCTTGAAACCATGACCGATACCGCTCCCACGATCGACCTCAACTTTCCGCTCACCGGCAAGATCGCGCTGGTAACGGGCGCCGCCTCCGGCATCGGCTCGGCCATCAGCGATGCGCTGACCGCAAAGGGCGCCACGGTTGCCGTGCTCGACATCAATGCTGAGATCGCCGAATCCAAGGCCAAAGCGCTCGGCAATGGCGCCAAGTCTTTCGTCTGCGATGTGTCGCAGCCGGCATCGGTCACTCAGGCGGTCGCTGACGTCGTCGCGGCTTTCGGCGGCATCGATATCGCGGTCAACAGCGCCGGCGTCGTCTTCCTCGCCCCGGCTGAGGATCTGTCGCTCGACTACTGGGACAAGACGATCAATATCAATCTCAAGGGCAGCTTCCTCGTCACCCAGGCGGTGGGCCGCACCATGATCGCCGCCGGCAAGGGCGGCAAGATCATCAATCTGGCCTCGCAGGCCGGTACGGTCGCCATCGAGGAGCATGTCGCCTATTGCGCCTCCAAGTTCGGCGTCATCGGCATGTCGAAGACCTTTGCCGCCGAGTGGGGCAAGCATGGTATCTGCGTCAACACTATCTCACCGACCGTCGTGCTGACGGAGCTCGGCAAGAAGGCCTGGGCCGGAGAGAAGGGCGAAGCCGCCAAGAAGCGCATTCCCACCGGCCGTTTCGCCTATCCGGAAGAAATCGCTGCCGCCGCCGTTTTTTTCGCTTCGGCCGGCGCGAACATGATCAACGGCGCCGATCTGCTGATCGACGGCGGCTACACCATTCTGTGAGCTCAAGCGCTCGGCCATTTCCAGGAGACCTCATGCAGCGGTTCGTCAACAATCCCGATCTCGTCGTCGAGGATACAGTCAAAGGCTTCGTCAAAGCCCATTCGGATATCGTACGCCTTGCCCAAAACCCGCGCGTCATCGTTGCCAAGCATGCGCCCGTCAGCGGCAAGGTCGGTATCGTCACCGGCGGCGGCTCCGGCCACGAGCCTGCCTTCATCGGTTATACCGGGAAGAACATGCTGGATGCCGTCGCCGTCGGCGAACTCTTTTCCTCGCCGACCGCGAAAAGCTTCTTCGACGCTATGAAGGAAGCCAATGGCGGCGCGGGCGTCGTCTGCCTCTATGGCAATTATGCCGGCGACAACATGAACGTCAAAATGGCGACCAAGCTTGCCGCCAAGGAAGGCATCGAGGTCTTGACCGTCGTTGCCAATGACGATGTCTGCTCGGCGCCGGCAAGCGAGCGCGAAAAGCGCCGCGGTGTCGCGGGTGAAATCTTCATGTGGAAGATCGGCAGCGCAAGGGCGACACTCGGCGGCACGCTGCAGGAGGTGCAGACCGTGGCGCAGAAGGCGATCGACAATTGCCGCTCGATCGGTGTCGGCCTCGGCCCATGCACGCTTCCGGCCGTCGGTCATCCGAACTTCCAGATCGAACCGGGCACGATGGAGGTCGGCATCGGCCACCACGGCGAGCCGGGCGTTCGCGTCGAGCCGCTGAAGACGGCCGAAGAGATCGCCAAGGACATGTGCCGGATCGTGCTCGACGATCATGATCTGCCCGCCGGCACGGAGGTCGCCGTCCTCGTTTCCGGTCTCGGCGCCACACCGCTCAACGAACTCTATATCCTGAACGACACCATCGAATCCGAGATCACCGGCCGCGGTCTCAAGATCCACAAGACCTATATCGGCAACTACTTCACCTCGCTGGAAATGGTCGGCGCGACGCTGACCGTTCTCGCTCTCGATGACGAGCTCAAGCCGCTTCTCGATCTCGAAGCGTCCTGCACCATGTTGCTCTGAGGATTGATGGCTATGCAGACATTCAAGAATTCTTCCGCAGGCGCCATCGTCCTTTCGATCGCAGACCGCATCATCGAAAACCGCGCCTATCTGAGCGAGATCGACGGCAAGATCGGCGACGGCGACCACGGCGTCAACATGGCCAAGGGCTTCGGCATGGCCGTGGAGCGGCTAACGGGCAAGGACGCTTCGCTCAGCGAGGCATTCGACACGCTCGGCACGCTGCTGATGACCGAAATCGGCGGCTCGATGGGTCCACTCTACGGCGTCATGTTCACCGAATTCGCCGAAAGGCTAGAAGGCAAGACCGATATCAACGCGGCTAGCTTCAGCCAGATGTTGCATGCCGGCCTCGAAGGCATCCAGTCGATCGGCTCCGCCAAGGTCGGCGACAAAACGCTGCTCGACACGCTGGTTCCGGCGATTGAAGCCTTCAATGCCGCCAACGGCGCCGGAAAGTCCTTTTCCTATGCATTGGCCGCGCTGATCGAGGCAGCGGAAAAAGGTCGTGACTCCACCATCAATCTCGTGGCGAAGATCGGGCGTGCCAGCCGTCTCGGCGAGCGTTCACTCGGCATTCTCGACGCCGGAGCAACCTCCTGCGCGCTGATCCTCAAGGAACTCGCGCTCGGCGTCACCGCCCGGCTCCAGGAAAGCTGAGGCCTGACGCCTGTCGAACGATCCTCGGGATGATACGATCCGCCGGAGGGAAAGCGGATCGCACCGGACCGCGACCGAAAATGGCGTTGCAATGCAGCGGCATTGACTGCATCTTCGCGATCCTTTGAGCGGGAGTTCGGTTCAGACGCATGGCGACAAAGTCACAACAGGCTCGCAAGAGCGGGGCAGCAAAGACGGAGGCGGCGCCGACGCCTGACCGCATGCCACTTCGTTATGGCGATGACCCCTATGTCTGGGCTTGCTGGCTCTATTATGAAGAGGACATGACCCAAGGCGATATCGCCGATGTAATGGGCATCTCGCGCGCCACAGTGAATACCTATCTAGCCGATGCCAGAGCGCGCGGCATCGTCAACATCGCCATCGAGCCCGCCCGCCTCGCCTCCCTGACCGTCGCGCAGGAACTCAAGCGCCATTTCGGCCTGGACGACTGTCTTGTCGTACCGAGCGACGACACGGCGCGCCCGCTCATCGACCGGATCGGCGTCGCAGGCGCGCAGGCACTGCAGCGGCTGATCAAATCGGGCGACACGATCGCGGTATCCTGGGGGCGGACCGTGCTTGCGATCGGCGAACGCGCTTCCGTCCGCGACCTGCAGGACGTCACCGTCGTTCAGGCTACCGGCGGAACGCGGGCGACTTTCGCCTATACGCCGGAACTGTGCGCCGCCGCGGTCGCAGAGGCCGTCAACGGCAGGCTGATCGGCATATCCGCGCCGGCCATCGTCTCGACGAGCGCTGTGCGCGATGCCTTGCTACAAGAGCCCCTGATCAGCGATCAATTTCAGCAGCTCGTCGGCGCGAACAAGGCGATCTTCGGCATTGCCTCCCTGCGCCCGAATTCGACCATTCACACCAGCGGCTTCTTCGAATCCGTCACCCTGCAGGAATATCTGGCGAAGGGCGCTGTCGGCGTCATCTCCGGCCGCTTCATCGATGGGCAGGGCCGTCCGATCGTCGGCCCGCTCGAAGACCGGACCATCGGCATTTCGTTGGAGATGCTGAAGAATGTCGATGTGCGGATCGCCGCGGCTGGCGGCTTCGACAAGGTGCCGGCGATCCTTGCCGCCCTTCGCGGCGGCTATGTCAGCGTGCTGATCACGGACGCGGCGACCGGGCGCGGTATCTTGAACGCCGATGGCGTCATCGAGGTCAACCAGCGGCCGCCGCAGCGGCTGCGGGACGAGGGCAACGTGGCCCAACCGCACAGCGCTGCCCGTACCTATATCAAGAAGTTCTTGAACGACCCCGACCATGCGGTGGAAGAGATGCTCGACGGCGTCGTTCGGGCGCATCGGAAATATCTGGCGCCGATCGATCGAACGAACCGCGCGCTGAGGGCCAAGGTCGGGCCGAGGCCGGGCAAGGTGGGTCTGGTCGTCGGCGGCGGCAGCGGCCATGAACCCTGCTTCCTCGGCTATGTCGGCAAGGGGCTCGTCGATGCGGTTGCGATCGGCAATGTCTTTTCCTCGCCACCGCCCGCACCGATCCTGAAATGTGCGCAGGCCGCCTCCAGCGGGGCCGGCGTGCTCTTCATCTATGGCAATTATGCCGGCGACGTCATGAATTTCGAGATGGCGGCGGAAATGGCGGAGGAGCAGGGCATACCCGTGCGCACGATCCTCACCACCGATGATATCGCCTCGTCGCCGCCCGAGGATCGCGACGGACGGCGCGGCGTCGCAGGCAACTTCTTCGTCTTCAAGATCGCCGGCGCGGCCTGCGATCGGGGGCTGTCGCTGGACCAGTGTGAAGCAGCCGCCCGCAAGGCGAACGAGCGGACCTATACCGTGGGTGTGGCACTCGAGCCGGGCTCAATGCCGCAGACGCGGCGCCCCAACTTCGAAATCGGCCCCGACGATATCGAGTTCGGCATGGGCATTCACGGCGAACCCGGCGTCATCCGGGAACGGATGATGATGGCCGACGACATCGTGGACCGGGTGATGGACCGCATCTTCCTGGAGATGAAGGTCGGCGAAGGCGGCCGCGTCGCCGTCCTCGTGAATTCGTTCGGAGCCACACCGCTGATGGAACTCTACATCCTTTTCCGACGTGTCGAGCAGAGATTGAGCGCCAAGGGCATCGTGATCGAGGCGAACTGGGTTGGCCACTATTGCACCTCGCTGGACATGGTTGGCGCATCCATCTCGATCCTGGCGCTTGATAGCGAATTGACCGAACTCTTGCACCATCCTTGCGAGACGTCCGTTCTGACAATCACTTAAGGATAAGATCGAGCGGCTGAGATCGCAGGATTGAGGTGGGGAAATGGGAGGAGACCATATGCGGGGAAACGCGGCGCGGACGCTCCATTTGATGTTCAATCGGATATCCTCCGCCATTGCCGGAGAACGGGACCACCTGACAGAACTCGATGGCGCGATCGGCGATGCCGATCACGGGATCACAATGTCGCTGGGCTTCGCGGCTGTGGTCAACGAACTCGGAAGGGCGGACCTCGACAATCTCTCCGCTGCAGAGGTCATGAGATTGGCCGCGTCCGCCTTTCTCGATGCGGTCGGAGCATCGACTGGACCGCTCTACGCAACCGCCTTCCAAAGCGCTGCCGCCGCGCTGGAGGCCGAGCCTTGCCTTGACGCAACCGGGCAGGTCGCCATGATCGACGCTATAGCGAGCGGCATACGAAAGCGCGGCCGCGGGCAACGCGGCGACAAGACCATGCTCGATGTCTGGATCCCTGCAGCGGAAGCCGCCACTACAGCCCAACAGCAGGGCCGAAGCATTTCAGACATATGGGCCGATGCCGTGGCTGCGGGGGAGGCAGGCGCCTATGCGACCCGCTCGATGGTCGCCACGCGCGGACGCGCCGCAAAGCTCGGCGAACGATCGCTCGGGCACATGGATCCGGGCGCGGCCTCGGCCGTGCTGATCCTGAAGGCGATGATGCAGGCATTTGTCCATTGACGTATGTCGCGGACCACCGACGCGCTGATGTCGGTAGTCGATCTTTCGCGGTCGACCGCGAATGCCGACTACGTCGTTCGGCGGGAAGCCAAGAAGGTGTCGTCTTGCAGTTAACCGCGAGGCTCTCACTTTAACATTTTCAATAAGATAGCACGGCACTTAATTTGAGACGAGGCTGTTGATGTGAGATTCTCGAAAGGAATGGGTTCCGCTGACACTCGGCAGATTTTGGGCGCAGCAATCCTCGGCACCGGTGTGGACGAAGCCATCCACGGTGTCCTCGATATGATGCATGCCTGCCAGACGATCGACACGTTTCGCTGGGCCTTGCCCATCCGTCCGACCGTCTCCGAGCTCTTGCCGACTTTGTTATTGGACCTCAAGAATCGTGGCTCGTAAATTTTACGAAAAGTGAGGATATTACATGACAGAAGACGAACAACTTTGGGAATGGCGGCGCAGGATCGCTGACCTTTATTACATGATACGCTCCAGTTCGGACGTCGTTGCTGCCTGGCACCTCTGGTGCGACACACGCGCATCCCTGTTTCGCGATCATCCTCAGTCGCCGATCGAGGCAGCAGAGCGGCAGGTGTTCGAAGGGCCGACAACATTTCCTTATGATCCTTCGTTGCGCTTCACCGTACGGCTTGAGCCGGTCACGCCGGAACAGATGACCGTTGCAACTGGAGCGGATGGCGACCTATCGATGCATTCGTTCGCCCGTACCGCAGGTCTTGAGACCAAATTGGGTGGCGAACTGACGCTTTACTGGATCGAGGGGTACGGCGGTGGCGTATTCCTGCCCTTTGTCGACGCGACGTCCGGGACCGAAACATATGGCGGCGGGCGATATCTTCTCGACACTATCAAAGGAGCGGATCTGGGCGTTGCCGGCGCAGACGGTACGTTGGTCCTTGATTTCAACTTCTCCTACTTTCCTTCATGCGCGTATTCTTCACGATATGTCTGCCCATTGGCGCCATCGGGAAATCGATTGAAGGGTGCCGTCAGAGCCGGAGAACGCCATCCGATCTCGAAAGTGTGATTCTTCAGTGTTGCAGCGCTAAAGCCGGCGGGGATCGTATCAACGGGAGATCTGCCCTGCCCTGGATAGTTAAGGCGAGGGTTGCCGTGGATAGTGTTGCCGGACTGGCAGATGGCATCGGTCGAGGCCTCTGTTGTCGTGCCGCAAAGGCGGCAGCGCGCGAGCGGACTGTCCAGATCAAGCGACGGTCGCGTTGGACAAAGCGCGATGCGACGCATCGGCGGCAGGAGGCGCGGGGGATTTCGGAAACGCCCCTCATAGCCAATGCCATGCAATTGCATGACAAAATCCGGTATAGGTAATTTGATTGCGGGCGGGCTCGTCAGCGATGTCTGTCCTATCCCAAAGCGTTTTGCGCTGCGCAAATCCTATCGATCAGAGCATCGAGGTCACCCCTTGGGGGACGGTTTTTGGAGAGGCGATGCTTCAAATGCATGATCGGTTCGGCCAGGATTTCGTCCAGGTTCTCGGCGCAGGTGAAGTCACCGGCAACGCGCTTGACCTTCGAATTGTCGAAGATCGCGGTCCAGGCCTTGTCGCCGACCAAGGGCCCCACCCAATCCGGATTATACTTGATGAGCGTATCCGTTGGCACGTGAACGATTTTCGCCTCGACACCCAGCAATCTGGCGATCGCCTTCTGAATATCATCCCATATATGGGCGCGATCGGAGGTGATGTGGAAGATTTCAGTCAGAGCTGCCTGCTTGCCGAAAAGCCCGACGAAAGGCACTGCGAAATCGACCGAGCGCGTCAGTGTCCACGGTGTATGACCATCACCCGCGACGATCGTGGGCTCGCCATCCAGCATGCGCCTCGCCATTATGTCGCTGTCACCCATCATGATCGGCAGGCCGGTGCGCACGGTGTGACTGGGACGGACGATCGTCCAGGCCAAACCCTTTGACGCGATCAGCAGCTCCTCGCAGGCGATCTTGGCCTGGCTGTAGGGCCAGTAGGGGTTGATGGCCGGCGTTTTTTCGGTGATTACATAGTGGTGCGCCGGCTTCTCGTAGACCGAAGCCGAAGAGATGAAGATATACTGGCCGCAGTTGCCCGCAAACACCTCGATGTCTCGCGCAATCTGATCCGGCGTGAACGCGATGAACTGGCATATGACGTCATAGTTGGCCCTGGCGAGATCGGCATAGGCAGCCGATCCGAGTTCGCCGGTGATCGAAGTCACACCCGCAGACAACGGGTCTCCCCTCAGGCCGCGATTGTAGACACTGACGCGATGTCCCTCGCCAACAGCACGCTCGACGCAGGGGTATGAGATTTGGCCGGTACCGCCAATGAAAAGCACGTTCAAAGCCATGTGAAGGGACCTCGGTGTGTGATTGGTAGGATCAATGATTACCAGTCATACCGCGAAAATGCCCGATCGTCTCCCGCCGATCATCCTCACGATGACTACCACCATCAAAAAAACGGGAAAGGCTACAGATCGGCTGCATGCCTGCGCCTCGGCAGGTCAAAACGAAGCTACCAACGCAGACTGAATTTGCCGACCAGGCTTCCGACCAGCCCGCTCAGCAAGATGCCAAGCGTGTACCATATCGCGATGAATGGGATACCGTTTTCGACACAGGCCCAGGAATAGACCCAGCCGCCGACGCCCCCCGCGCAAGCGCCTGCAACGAAACCGGCAAGTGCCGGGCGCGTGGGGGCTGCGCGCCTGAGAAACCACATGTTGGCACAGAAAGCAGGAATGCCGAAAGCCACGATCAGGAACGGGCAAAAGGACGCCGAATATCCGATGATCAAACCCGGATAGGATGAAACCGGCGACAACGTGAGTTGAGCGACGGCCAAAAGCACGACGATGCTGAATGCCACGACCAGAACCCGAACCATACTACTGATCGCCTCGCCTGGGCGCGCAACCCGGTCAAGGGCCACGATCGTCGCGCTCATCAACACAGCAGTATATAAAAACTTCACCCAAAACGCCGCCACCGTCACGTGGTGCAGATGCGGGCGAAAGCTGAGCGATATCAGCAGCGCAACAGCCGCGCCGATCACGCCGACAATAATTGTAAGCGCAAGCCGCATTCGCAGCGCATGACGGCGAACCGGGGTGAGATCGCTTACCAGAGCCTCGATGAATTCATCATTTTTCGTCATTGGCAAAACCCAGCTTGCGTCCAATCGCGCGCATCCCTCGATGAATGCTGACACGGACCATTGCTTCAGACTGCCCGCTCTCGATCGCGGCTTCAGCGGTGCTCTTTCCGGCAATCTTTACCTGCCGCACAAGCTCCCTCTGTTTGGCAGGCAATTGATCGAGAAGACGGTCAATGTCGAGGTGAGCAAACAGCGCCTCCTCTCGAAATTCAGCCGCGATCTCGTCTCCCAATGCTATTTCGACGCCCCTTTTGCTGCCATTTGCCCTGAAATGATCAATCAACTTGTATTTCGCGATTTGGAAAAACCACGCGGTAAACGGCCGTTCCCGATCATAGGTAATGCGCCGGCTATGCACCGCCAAAAGCACCTCCTGGACCAGATCCTCAGCGTCGCGGTCGGCATTAGACCCAAGCCTGCGCCGATAAAAGGTCAAAAGCAGATCTCGCAAAATAACGAGCAAGCGTCTGTATGCAGCTTCATCGCCGTCAAGCGATAGAAGCATCAAGCCTTTCAGGACCTGTTCCGACACCGATTTCGTCATCCACCGACAGTCATTCGTTGACGAGCGCTACTTGTTACATCCTGAACCCGATTTTTTGTCGCCTGGCTTGTGATCACAACGGCGTGATCGCTGTAACGCATTCGCACGGGCTCCGAATGAGGGAGCGGAATTGAGGGACAATCTGCTGTTGCCGACAGGATGCGATAAGCACCTTGCCCAGTTTCCAAAGCGATCGCCCTACCTGCTCCAGATAGCCGGATGGGCATCATATCGAAAAGATGCAAGATATGGAGAGCAGTATGTCGCTCACGAAGTTGAAGATCATGGGTATGGTGCTGGCGCTGGGAGCCGTGACCACACTATCCGCACAGGCTGCCGACAAGGCACGCGTTCGCGGCGTCGTGGAAAGCCTCAGCGGCGATACGCTGATGGTCAAATCGCGCGAAGGCAAGGACGTGACGATCAAGCTGAAATCCGGCTGGGCCGTCAACGGCATCGTCAACGCCTCCGTGAAAGACATCAAGCCTGGCGATTTCGTCGGCATTGCGTCCGTTCCGACCGACAGCGGCATCAACGGGGCGCTCGAGGTACTGATCTTCCCGGCCGCGATGAAAGGCACCGGCGAGGGTGACTACGGCTGGGATCTGAAGCCGAAGAGCTCGATGACGAATGCGACTGTTGCCAGTGCCGTCACCTCGGTCAACGGCCCCACCCTGTCGCTCACCTACAAGGGCGGCGAGAAGAAGATCTCGATCCCGCCGGGCACGCCGGTCGTCACCTTTGGCAACGCGACGAAGGACGACATCAAACCCGGCGCAGGGGTCATTATCAACGGCACGACCGCTGGAGACAACACGGTTGAATCCGACCGTGTCGTGGTCGGCATAAATGGCGTCATCCCGCCAATGTGACGCATCCATGCCGACATCACGGGACTGCCCGGTTGCCGATCGCATCCGGGCAGCTCAATGAGCGGCGATAGCGTCGCAGCATATGATTTCGGACACCGCCCTCCGGCGGCACGTCAGGAGAATTATTCATGGCAAGCATCGAGCAGATCGGCACCGCGCCGCCATCTCCCCCGGCCAAGATCTTCATTCACCGTCATTCGGCTCTTACGCGGATAACGCACTGGATCAATGTGCTGTGTCTGACCTTGCTGCTGATGAGTGGCCTGCAGATCTTCAATGCCGATCCCCAATTACATTGGGGAAATTACGGAGCGGTTGAAGATCCATCGTGGTTCGAAATCGCCAGCAATCAGGATGGCGATAACATCACCGGAATAGTGCGCATCGGCCGCCTCTCGATGACCACCACCGGCATACTCGGTGCTTCCACGGCCGACGGCGAAATGATGCCGCGCGCATTCCCGGCCTGGGCGACGATACCCAGCTACCAGGATCTTGCGGCTGGCCGGCGTTGGCATTTCTTCTTCGCTTGGCTGTTTGTCATCAATGGGCTCGTTTACATGGCCTACGGCCTGATCGGCGGTCATTTCCGCCGCGATCTCGCGCCGACGGCTCGAGATATCGCACCCGGAAACATCTGGCATGAAATCAAAGATCATGCCCGGTTGCGCTTCCCGAAGGGCGAAAAGGCGCGGCACTACAATGCGTTGCAGAAGCTGACCTATCTTGTCGTTATCTTCATCCTGCTACCGCTGATGATCGGTTCGGGATTGACCATGTCACCCGCGATAGATGCCGGTTACCCCTTCCTGCTCGATGTTTTCGGTGGTCGCCAATCGGCCCGCTCCATTCATTTCATCACCGCCTGGAGCCTGGTGGCCTTCGTCATCGTGCATATCGCGATGGTCATTCTCTCCGGCCTTTGGAACAACATACGTTCGATGGTGACCGGCCGCTACACTATCATCAACCAGGAGACCGACCGATGAGCTCCATCTTTACCCGCCGCCGTTTTCTCATCGGCTCGGCCGCCAGTCTGGGCGCCGTGGGCCTGACCGGATGCGATGACATTTCTCAGAACCAACATGTGCAGCAGGTGCTTGCGCTGGCGGAGCGGCTGACCATGGGCACACAGCGGCTTATCGTTTCGTCGCAGACGCTTGCTCGAGAATATACCGACGCGGACATTTCGCCGAGCTTTCATCCGAATGGATCAATTCAGCCAAACAGCGCCGAATATGTTCGGATGGTCGAAACCCAATTTGCCGACTGGCGGCTCAAGATCGACGGCATGGTCAACAGGCCGATGGAATTTTCGTTGGCCGATCTGAAGAAGCTGCCTTCTCGCACCCAGATCACCCGCCACGACTGCGTCGAAGGCTGGAGCGCCATCGGTAAATGGCAGGGCGTTCCTCTCGGGTTGATCCTGCAGACTGCCGGTTTGAAGCCAGGCGCTCGCTACGCCGTCTTCTATTGTGCAGATGAACTGGAACAGACGCTCGATGGCAGCGGCCGCTATTATGAGAGTATTGACCTAATCGACGCCTTTCATCCGCAGACAATCCTCGCCTATTCGCTCAACGGCAAGGATCTGGAAGTCGAACACGGCGCTCCCTTGCGCCTGCGCGTCGAGCGTCATCTTGGCTACAAACACGCCAAATACGTCATGCGCATCGAAATCCGTGACCGGTTCGATGATCTCTGGGGTGGTAACGGCGGGTTCTGGGAAGATCGTGGCTACGAATGGTATGCCGGCATCTGAGATGTCGTGCCAGACGTCAATAATTGGCCGCGCCGACCGTAAACGATATCGGTGACATAGGCGTACCTCACGCACGCAAGATTTCTGCACTACATCAGGGCCATCGTCCGCTTTGGGCCGACTGCCGACTTCAGTCGTTAGTCCGTCGCCATTAATTCCATAGTAGAAGCTCTTCAATCCCGCTCTGTTTGTGCCGGTTGATGATGGCGGTCGGCGTGCTACTCAAATACGAAAACGGATCGATAGCATTGAGCTTACAGGTTTCGATGAGCGACGCGATAGTCGCCCAGTTCTCTTCTCCGGCATCAAGTCCGGTGAACAGAGCATTCTTGCAGTTCCACGCTATTGGCCGGATGGTTCTCTCAACAGTATTGTTGTCGATCTCGATGCAGCCTTCGGTGAGGAAAGGCAGAGGCCCATCCTTCTGATACAAGAATCCTGCTGTTATAAGATACTCGTATCGGGCAGCGGCCATTCCTCGAATCCTATAGCTGTGTTTCTTGTTGACGTTGAGCGTTGGAAACGGAACGGTTGCGGCGAGCATCATGAACAGGACACTGCCATCGCGGGCGCTGATCCTGGGATTGTTTGCGGCCATCATCGGGCTGGGTTTCGTCATCGTGCCGCCAGCCCTGTCTTCAGAGGCTTCTTCCGTTGAACAAGGCTATGCTGTCTGGACCGCACTGATCCTCTACGCGGCCGGCCTGACGTGGTCGCTCGGCTCCGCCCTGCAGCAGCCACTGCTTGGCCGACTGGCGCCGACGACCGCCGCAGGCGGCGGAAATAGCCGTGACGGACCGCGAGCGCATTTGGACGGAGATTGAAGAGTTTCAGGAGCAGAACTTTAGGGCGTACAAGTCTCTGCTTGGACGTGACGCTGCGAGCAGCCAGTAGCAGCTCTTCTTCAGATCCAAATTGCTTCGCCTTGAGAAGACGCTGATCAGCGCCCCGGATATTCAACTTATCGCCCGCCGCTTCTCCATCGAACCGGCGGCGTTGCTCCGAAAGCTGCAATACCTGACCTCACGCGGCCCATCTCCTGAAATCGACGGATGTGGTTCGATTGCCTCTTTCCAGGCTTCTTCGGGCGCAGATCAACATTCATGGCTATCCCTAGCGCGGGAAAAAATTATTGAAAGGCATCCGGAGGCAAGACCTGGGGATCCTGACTGCCGCTGGAAGCGAGCCCTGCAGGCAGGCACCTCAATTCGTCCGCCGTCCACCGCCTTCGGTCCGGAGCTGATCGATGGCATCCAACGCCTCATCCGCTGACCAACCCGCACGCAGAGCCGCGGCGACCAGGCGAACCTCCACCTCCTGCTCCAGTTTAAGAAAGGAAACCTCGAGCGCTTCTTTCGCGGTCACGACGTGATCGTCATGCGGGGCAACGTCAGGAATTCTTGCAGTCTTTGGCACAGTACTCTCCCATCAAGTTGAGGGACTGTTTCAAATGGTTTGATTGCCGTCTGGATCGCGGCGAAAGAATTTCGCCAGCCCATTGTGCAACTAAGAGGTTCAGTCGGAAGTCTAATCAACGACCGTCTCACTCGCGGACGGGATAAGGATAGATGCGAGTGGGAGCGTGTCGGCGCTGCTAATCGCAGCGCCGGATGGTTTTCGTGATCTGATCACCGTTTTCATCGGTGCGAGTGACGGTCCTTGTCATGCATCCGCCGCGATCATTATAGCGATCGTAACGGTCACGATCACGATCGCGATCTGATCCAATGGCAATGCCCCGGTCGGTTAACGCAACATATGGATGGTGATGGCGATGATGACGATAGCCTTGATCATAGGAAGGCCCGTCGACGATGACCTCTTCTGCAACCGCAGCCGCAGGCAAACCAGCGCCGATGACGATGGCCGCCCAGGCAACAATTATCTTTCGCATTTGCGTATCCTCCTTAATTGCCCTTATGGTCAACTGGCAAAGCGGAATAATGTTCCGCCCTACTCGCCTAATGGCCGGGTATCTTCCAAGACCTCTTCACATCCTAACCGGTGCTGTCGTCATTTTTGGGAAGCGATCAAAAGGGCATTGCCAAGCATTTAAATGTTGTTTTTGGGGTGTCCCGGCCGGGACCGCGGAGCGGCGACAACTTATTAGTTTGCGCCACTTTAACTCCACCCAGATGAAACACCTTACGCGTGGACCGTTGCCGCGATCGACCTTGCGATTTGCAATGCCTCGATGCCAATCTGGCGAAGCAGGCCGGTGGTGGCTGGATTGAAGCCGCAGAAGTATAGACCGTCATTTCCCGGCTGAAGCTCGTCCCTTGCCGGCTTCCCGGCATTCGAAAACCGGTCCGCCAAATCCGGTAGAAATGTTTCGAGAGATGGCCTATAGCCGGTCGCCAGCACAATCGCATCGAAGTCAGCGGATCGATCATTGACGAAGAACACGCTCGCACCGTCCGACATTTCGATACCGGGGTACACCTTGATCCGACCATCCCTGATTTTCGCGATGGTACCGATGTCGATCAGGGGAGTCCGGCCTTGCTCTATCATCGTGGTCAGAGGACCTTGCCGGGAGCGCTTGAGACCGAGTTCCTCGATATCGGGGTAGCGTAAATGCAGCATAGGCGCGTTTACCGCGTCGACCATTCTGTGCGGAAAGTGTTGTTGAGCGATGGCGATCGTCGCACTTGGCAGGCCAAAAATCTCTCTCGGTACGACATTGACCGGACGTCGGACCGACATGGCAACATCAAGACCCGCTTCGGCACATTCCAGTGCAATCTCTCCTGCCGAGTTTCCGAAGCCGACGACCAGGATTCGACCTACGTCGAGGGCAGAAGCATTCCGGTATTCGGAAGAGTGAATGATATTTCCTGGAAAATTGTTCTGACCGGCCCAATGCGGTCTGACGGGAGTCCTCGAGAGACCGGTCGCGATTACGACGGCTCTCGCCTCGAATACATTGCCGTCGGTGGTCTCGACAATCCAATCCGTCTTTTTGGCTACGCGCACGACAGTCTTGTCGGTGAGAATTCGAAGGTTGTTTTCCCGCGCATAGCTTTCGAGGTAGTCGATGACCTGCAGTCGCGACGGATATCTCGGGAAGCCAGCGGCCATCGGTCTTCCCGGAAGCGCTGAGTGACGTTTGTCGGTATGGAGGTGAAGACGATCGTAGTGCCGCCGCCACGACGCGCCAATTTTGCTTGTCGCTTCAAGGATGATGGAACGGCAGCCCCTCGCACGAAGAGCCGCGGCGCATGCCAATCCGGCCGGGCCTGCACCAATTATGACTGTCTCCTCGTCAGTCATGTGCAATTCCTCGAGTAAGCTCCTATCTTCAACGCCGAAGGCTACACCATCATCAGGTCCCAAGCCTATACCGACAAGCGTGACGTCTGCGATGCCATTAGTTATTGCGGCTTCGATGGGGAGCCACTGCGTGCCGCCTGAGCCGCCGAATCTTCCCGACTGTTTACGCAGGGAGGCGCAGCAGATTGCCACTATGGCAGCGCGCGGGAAAATGACGCGGTCCTGGGGACCATGCACTCGCCCTCCCCTTGTCAGAGTGGTCTTGATTGTTCGCGGCCTTTGTCAGCTTTTCAGCAGAACGTTGCGAAAACGAGCGCGGCGACTGTCCAATTAGCCGTTCAACATCTGCCACGACGATATCGAAACTGCCCACGCCGGCTGTGTATTCCGCGTGCCTCCCCGCCAACCACCGTTCGCCAGCCAACGAGCTTCCGACAGCGGGAGCAGAGTAGCTCTTTGCGTTTGATCAGATTCGAACCGTCAACCTCGTGGAATTGCTGGTATTGAGCTGATGTTGAAAGACAAGCCACAAGATATTTAACTGCTCGGCGTGTTGCGCCCGTACAGAATGACCATTTGCATAGGACTTGATGAATAACGAAATGGATATGCCGATGACGCTCTTCCTTCAAAACCATTGAACCAATATAAAATACTAAGAAGGCCAGATTATTCGTGTAACAATTCACTCAAGCTTGGAAGTGTTTCGCGGAGTTACACTTTACTGACAAAGAAAAACCTCGCTCACCACACTTGACTTTTCACCCATAGACAGACAAATCCTTGTAGAGTGCGGGGGTAGACTCATGAGATACGCGTGTGGGGGCACAGCGATCGCGTTGGTTGCCTTGTGTTTGACGCAAGCAGCGACGGCGGAGCCTGTTCGGCGGACGGCACAAGCTGCCGGTTCAGTGATCGATCACAAGATGGGCGAGGAAGTCCGCTTCGTCGACCTGTCCAACTGGCAGAATGTCGCGCTCTACCAGGATCTGCTTGGTGGCGACCTGCTGCGCACTAATGCCAGCGGCCAGCTGGCGATCCTTTTCGCCGACCACACCCAGGTCCGTCTCGGCCGAAACTCGGCACTGCAGGTTAAGCAGATGGGTGCCACCGGCGACACGATCCTTAACCTGCAATCCGGCACAATGTGGGCTCGGGCCCAGCGCGGCGGCCAGGGTCTGACGGTGGAAACGCCGGCTGCCGCGGCCGCTATTCGAGGTACAGACTGGACGCTGACGGTCAAGGGCGATCAGACGTCGCTGATCGTGCTGGAAGGTCGTGTGGAGTTCAAGAATGAGCATGGCAGCGTCGAGGTCGCGCAAGGCGAGGCTGCCGTTGCCAGAATCGGGCAGGCGCCGCGTAAGCTCGTGATCGTAACCCCCGATGACCGCGAGCAGATGCTCTTCTATCTGACATTGCGCAGCGGCTTCACCTTCATGCCTGCCTCGCCCTTACCGATCCGCGAGATGCGTTCTAAGCGCGACGGCATCGAGGCGAAGGCGCCGGGTGTCAGAAACGCGGAGGAATGGGTGACACTCGCCGAAGCGCAAATGTCGCTCGATGGGCGGCGGAAGGCGCTGGAATCGCTTGCAAAGGCCCGCACGCTCAAGCTCTCCGCCACCGAGCGTGCGCGCGCCGATCTGATCGAAGCACTGATCGCCGGTGCCGAAAAGCGCTACGACGAAGCCGCAAGATTATTTTCGCGGGCGGAACCCGCGCTCGATCCACAGCGCCGCAGCATCGCCGCCTATGGCGGTTATTACGCGCGCTCGTTGCGCGACCCCAACCACGCGGAAAAACCACCTGCCAACATTAATGGTCCTTATGCCGCCATGATGAAGGCCTATACGGCCGGCTTTCTCGAAGACATTCCAACCGCGATCAAAACGATTAAGGAGGCGGAGGCACGTTATCCGACGGATTCGCGGCTACCAGCCGCGCGCGCACAG
This sequence comes from Martinezella sp. CNPSo 3957, assembly GCF_057784395.1. Classification (NCBI taxonomy): domain Bacteria; kingdom Pseudomonadati; phylum Pseudomonadota; class Alphaproteobacteria; order Hyphomicrobiales; family Rhizobiaceae; genus Martinezella; species Martinezella sp. CNPSo 3957. The sequence goes on along the minus strand of NZ_JBXSOU010000007.1, from coordinate 71,285 downwards.
CTTGCAATATTAATCAATGATCAGGCCCAGCTGCGCGAGGCGATCGAACGATCGCTTTCGATCGATCCGATGGATCCCGACGGACTGCAGGCACGCGCTCGCATGCGCACAGATTTCGAAGGTGACCTCGATGGCGCGCTTGAAGACCTCAACAACGCGCTCAAGATCGCCCCAGGTTCCTCGATGATCCGGAACGATCTCGGTTTGCTGCAGGATGCCCGCGGGGCCAGCCGAGAATCCGAAGCAGCCTTCAAGACAGCGATAGAACTCGATCCCGACGACCCGATCAGCCACGCAAACCTTGCCGTTTTCTATCTCGATCAATCGCGCATGAAAGAAGCCAAACGCGAGATCGACCTGGCGTTGGCCGCCGACCCCGCATTCGACGTCGCCCTGCTGGCACGCGGGCGTTATTATCTGCAGACGGGTGAGATGGATAAAGCGATCGACGATCTGCTGGCCGCCTCGACTGCCAACCCAGGCTATTCGCAAGCGCAGTTGATGCTCGCCGCTGGACATTACGAAAAGGGTGAGCGGGATCCGTCAAACCAGGCTCTCGACAACGCCGATCGGCTCGACAAGAACGATCCCGCCATCTCATCTTTTCGGACGGCCTTGGCCATCGATGACTATGATGCGGATGGCGCGATCCGAAATGCTCAAGAATTCCTGAGGCGTTCGAAAGCTCGTGGCGGCCACTATGGCTCGCTCGGGGCCAATCAAGATGCCGGCTCGACGCTCAACAATGCATTCCGCTTGCAGGGACTCAATGCTTGGGGTCGATATTATGGCGATGCGGTTTTCGATCCATTCGTGGGCAGCGGCTACGTCGACCAATCGATCCGAGGCAATATCAGGCCCTTCGCCAATGCGGAGATCTTCGATGAGGAGATCGATCCCTTCAAGCTCGGTCCGAACAGCTTCTCGGCGCTGCTCTAGGGACTGCTGCTGGACCCGCATATGCTTTCGGGCCGATCGCGCTCGGCCAACCTCCTGCGGCGTCCGTTTCTGGAAGGCTCGCTCGGTGCGGGCATGATGCATTCGGCAGGCAATAACAAGCTCATTGGCGAAGCTGAAATTCAAAGCTTCGCCAATGAGCCCTTCCCGATCAGCGGCTTTGCGAACATCACTTGGGATCAGATCCCCACGGCAGGCCAGGATCAATCGTTCGCCGAAGGCCTATTTGGGCCTAATACATTCAGCGGCGATATTCGAACTCTGTCTGGCAACGGATATCTAACCGCCACCCCCAACCCCGATGACCGCGTCGTTCTCTATGCAAATCGCTCCGACAGCAAAGTCGATCGCGATTTGGCATTTCCGCTGGCACCGTTCGAGCAAAATGGCGATGCGGATAATAAGACGACGGCTGCCGGCCTCGGCTGGAGCCATACGTTCGGCTACCGCGATGTCATGAATGCGGCAGTCTTCTACACAGATACGGATCAGAACCTGACCCAGATGTTCGGCCCGCCGCCGATATTGGACCGAACCGCGAAGGCTTCGCAAAGGAACTACGTGGCCGCCGTCAACCACCTCTACGGCGATGGCGATCTGACATGGCGCTATGGTTTGGAAGGCGGGTTCATCGAACTCAAAGCTTCGGATGAAATTTCGGGTACAGCGATATCGGCTCCCGTTGATGAAAGGATCGACATAGGACGCGCCTATATCGATCTCATCCACGAGATCAACCCACAGGTCAAAGCGGAATACGCTCTTTTTGGCACGCTTATGGACGGCAAAACGACAGACGTCAAACGCCTGGAACCCCGCCTCGGGGGAGCCTGGGCGCCGGCGGAGGGTCAATGGCTAAGGGCGGCGTTCATGCGCGAGAGCTTCGACTTCGGTTCGCCGACGCTCTCGCCGATTGGCGTCCTCGGCCTGCAACCGCTTCAGCCGCTTCTCGGTGCCAATGGCTATACCGATACGATTGCCCTGCAATGGGATGCTCAGTGGACGGATTATTTGTTCACGAGTCTCGATTATCAGCACCAGGAAATTCGCGATCTGAATTTGGCGTATCCGGCAAGCGCACCGTTTATTTTTCCGTTTACATTTGGCACCAGTATCGACGATGGCCGCATTGATCGGGTCAGCGCGACAACAAACATTGCCCTTGGCAACGGCTTCGGAATTTCGGCAACTGCGGCCTATGCGGATTCAAGGGACAATGATCCGACAAGCCCGACATTCGGGAGATCTCTGCCTTATGTGCCGAACAACTCAGGCCAGCTCGCCCTTACATGGGTAAACGAGGCCAACGTAAAGATCACCGTGGCAGCGAACTATACCGGTGAGCGTCAAGGCATCGATCCATTTCTGGGCAGCGTCCGTCTCGATGACTATTGGACACTCGACGCCAATCTCATTTGGGAGCCACTCGACAAGCGCTTTGCGCTCGAGGTCGCGGCCTTCAACCTGCTCGACAAAGGTTTCGAAATATCACCAGGTGTCGCGGGCTGGGGCCGTGCCGTAAAGGGCACACTCAAAGTGCGGTTCTGATGAAAGCAGGTTCCACATTCGGCCCGTCTTCACGCGCTTCTGCCTGGCTATTGGGCAGCCGTGGTCTCCGGCTGCTTATGCTGGTTCTCGCGACACTGATCGGAATCTCGCTGCTTTCGCGCCTGCCGGCCTGGCCGCTGCTGGAACTCAAGTCCTTCGATTATCTATCGACGGTCGATGACCCGCAGTCGCCGGAAGGCGGACCGGTAATTGTAGCAATCGACGAACCATCGCTTGCAGCCATCAATGCGCAATGGCCATGGCCGCGCCGCCTGCATGCCGAGTTGATCCGGCGATTGCGTGCGGCCGGCGCAAAGGCTATTGGCCTCGATATCATCATGGCGGAGCCCTCGACGGCCGAACAGGACGCGGAGATCACTGCCGCTGTCGGTCCGGACGTCGTGCTTGCAGGCGATGAAACGCTGATCCGGACGCCGCAGGCCGATCAGCTCGTGCGAGCAACGCCGCTTCCACAGTTGACGGCAGCCGGTGCTCGGACAGGCATTGCGTCGATCGAGCTCGGAGGCGATGGCGTCTTTCGCACCATTCCGCTCTACGAGGATGGCTTTGCCATCACCCTCCTGCGTGCAACCGGCGATGATGCGGCACCAATTCCACAAAACGCGATGATCCAATCGTTTGGAGCGGCACGCAGCTATCCGACGGTCTCCTATTACCAGGCGCTAGATCCAGAAAACTTCCTCCCCGCGGGTATCTTCAAGGATCGCGTCGTGCTGATCGGCCTCAGCCTTCAGAACGCGCCTGAAATCGATAAGGGTGGCGCCGACGCTTTCGCGACACCCTATACGATGCATACAGGTAAACTCACCGCCGGCGTTGAAATCCAGGCGACAATCTATGACAATCTCCGCCGGAAGCTCGCGATCGCTCAGACAGGTCCTGCGCCTTTCGCCGGCTTCATTCTGCTGGCAGCCTTGCTGGCCGCCGCAACGGTTTGGAGGGCGACCGGCTGGCTTACTCTTGCCGCAGCGATCGTCGCATTCTTCGTTTTTGGCGCTCTTTGCTATGCCGGTGTCCGATTCGGTCACTTCTTCGTTTCGCCGCTGGGGCCAACCGTTGCTTATGCCACGGTAGCGTTTGGTCAAGCCGCGCTTGATTTTGCGGAAGAGCGCAGAAACAAGCAGCGGATTACCAGGGCTTTCTCGCACTATATTTCGCCCGACCTGGTCAAGAAGCTGTCGGACGACCCCTCGCAACTGAAGCTCGGCGGCGAGAGGCGCACGCTCTCGGTGCTTTTTTCCGATGTGCGCGGCTTTACTGCGATCGCGGAAACCATGAAGGACGATCCGGAGAAACTTACCGGTCTCATCAATCGGCTGCTGACGCCCCTGTCAGACATCGTCATGGATCACGGTGGAACGATCGACAAATACATGGGCGACTGCATCATGGCTTTTTGGAACGCTCCGCTCGACGACCCCGGGCACGCACTTCATGCGGTCAAGGCGGCGATCGCCATGCAGGCTGCAATAGCAGTGCTCAATAAGCAACTTGAAGCGGAGTCAAAGGTAAGTGGTGCGCCGTTCCACATGCTGAAAATGGGCGTCGGCATCAATACCGGCGACTGCGTCGTCGGTAACATGGGTTCAACCCGGCGTTTCGATTATTCCTGCCTCGGTGACGCCGTCAATCTGGCATCCCGCCTGGAAGGCGAATCTAAGAACTACGGCATTGCCCTTTTGCTCGGAGAGGAAACGGCGCGCCTTGTGAGCGGGATCTACACCATTGTCGAGCTGGATCGGATTGTTGTCAAAGGACGAACCGCTCCATCGCCGGTATTCACGGTCGTTGAAGATGTTCATCCAGACAGCCTAGAAGTTCACAAAGCCTTCCTTGTGGCTAAATACAACAAGACTCTGTCGCCGATCGATGAGCGTATCGAAAAGCTGAAGACGGCGATACCCTACCTCCAGCCATATTACGCCATCGTACAGCACGACATCGCGTCGTTAGAAGATAATGTCCATTTTAGCTCTTATGGGAATCAGAACTCTCGGCACCATATTTAACCTTCACCGCTTTAGTCGAAGTTTTCGTCCGCATCCGGTGGGGTCAATGTTCAGTGCTGATTGATACGGCATCTCCGCCGTGCGCCCATGACCGGTAGATATCCCCCCGCGTCGACTGCGACGAGCCTAGGCGCCGTTGCCTTTTTGGCAATCAATAGTGCGCATAATTGTTCTTTATTAGAACACTGAATTCCCCCATCATCCCTGCCATTGGTGGATAACGAGACGAAAAGTCCGATCGCCCAATCAACAGGGGAACTATCAGCATGTCTCAATTCATGATGAATCGCCGTCGTTTCCTGTCCAATGCTGCTTTGGTCGGGGGCGTCGCCGCGACGCAGACTTTCATCGGCATCCGGGCTGGCAAAGCGGCCGATGTCGCGGAGGTCCGCATGCAGCTCGGGTGGCTCGCCTCCAACGGCCTGATCGGCGAAGTTGCTGCGCAAAAGAAGGGCTTCTTTACCGAACAGGGCATCAACCTCACCATTGTGCCGGGCGGTCCGAATGTCGATGGCGTTGCCGGCGTTGCGGCCGGACAATCCACCATCGGGCAGATTTCCTCCAGCCCGTCGGTCATGCTCGCGCGCTCGGCCGGCATGCCGGTCAAGGCGTTTCTGGCTGGTTATCGCAAGCACCCCTTTACCTATTTCTCGCTGAAGAAGGCACCGATCCGCGAACCGAAGGACATGATCGGCAAGACGATTGCCACCCAGCCGACAGCCTTCATCCTGCTGCGCGCCCTCCTCGCCCAGAACGGCATTCCGGAGGACAAGGTGAAGATGGTCAACATGGGCTCCGACATGAACCAGCTGATGACCGGGCAGGCCGATGCCGTCACCGGTTGGGTGACGAACACGAATGCGCTGAAGGTGCTCGGAGACGACCGCGTCGACATGATGTTGTGGGATGCCGGTCTGCAGCTCTACGCCAACGTCTATTATACGACCGATGAACAGCTCGACAAACATTCCGACGTGCTGGTGCGCTTCACCACGGCCGCCGCCAAGGGTTGGGGTTATGTGCGCGACCATCCGGAAGAAGCGGTCGACATGCTGGTCGATGCCTATCCCAACCTCGACAAGGCCAGCGAGCTCGAGGCCGTCCACCCGGTCATCGATTTCTCCTTCGGCGACAGCACCAAGCAGACCGGCTGGGGTGCCATGAACAAGGACAATTGGGCCGCCCAGATCAAGGCCTATGCCGATCTCAAGCAGTTTGCCGGCGCCATACCGACCGTCGACGACGTCGCCACCATGGCGATCCTCGACGCGACGACCGATATCCGCAAGCAGATCGGGTGAATGTCATGATGAGCGCCGCCACCATCAAGCAACCACATCCGCTACCAGCAGCCAAAACGACAAGGCTCGCGGTTTCCATTCGGGATCTCGACATTCGCTTCGGCGACAAGGGCAACGAGTTCACCGCTCTCTCCAAGGTGTCCGTCGATATTCCGGAGGGGTCGTTCGTCACCATGCTCGGGCCATCCGGCTGCGGCAAGTCGACCTTGCTGCGCTGTATTGCCGATCTCGTTGACATCAGCGACGGTTCGGTTTCGGTGTTCGGCCGGCCACCACGAGAGGCACGTCAGGGTCGCGATTTTGCCTTCGTCTTCCAGGAAGCGACGCTGCTGCCGTGGCGCAGCGTCATCGACAATGTTCGCCTGCCGCTGGAAGTCGGCAGGCACGATAAAAGCTCCTACGCCGATCCCATGGAGCTGCTCGCCCTCGTCGGCCTCAAGGGACGCGAAAATGCCCTGCCGCACGAATTGTCGGGCGGCATGCGCCAGCGCGTCGCCATCGCCCGCGCCCTGATAACCAAGCCGCGTATTCTTTTAATGGATGAGCCTTTCGGCGCTCTGGACGAAATCACCCGGGACAAGCTCAATGAGGAACTGCTTCGCATCTGGCGCGAAACCGGCACGACCATCGTTTTCGTCACCCACTCCATCCCGGAGGCGGTTTTCCTCGGTCAGCACGTGCTGATGCTGCAGGCACATCCCGGCCGGGTGAAGGAGTTCATGAAGGTCGATCTTCCCTTTCCCCGCGCCCTTGCGATGCGCGACACGGTCGACTTCATCAAAGTGACCGCGCATCTGCGCGCACTGCTGGAGGAATGCATATGAGCAACGCCGTGCACTCTGACTTCGGCCGTATCGCGAAGACGCCGCGCAAAGTCGCTATCCTCGACGCAACTGTGGGCGTTCTCTCCTCGCACATGCCGGCGATCCTTGCGGCACTTGGCTGCATCGTGGTTTGGCAGGCGGTCATATGGATCTTCAAGATCCCGACCTTCATGGCGCCGAGCCCGCTCGATGTTCTCTACGCCTTTCGCGACAATGCCGCGACGCTGACGAGAAACTTCCTGCCGACCGTGCTCGAGGCCGTTCTCGGTTTCGTCTTCGGCAATCTCGTCGCCATCTTGCTGGCGATCTGGTTCGTCCACAGCACGACGGCCGAGAAGGCCTTCTATCCGATCGCCGTCTTCGTCAAGGCGATCCCGATCATCGCGCTGGCGCCGATCCTCGTCCTGATCTTCGGTAACGGCGTTGCCCCGAAGATCATCATCGCCGGCCTGATCTGCTTCTTCCCGACGTTGGTCAACATGGTCCAGGGGTTACGCTCCGCGAGCCCCGCAATGCTCGACCTGATGCGGGTGCTTTCTGCCAGCAATTCAGAGATCCTCTGGAAGGTTCGTCTCCCCAGCTCACTGCCATTCGTGTTCGCCGCGCTGAAGATCGCCGCAACGAGCAGCGTTATGGGCGCGATCGTGGCGGAATGGATCGGCTCCAGCTTCGGGCTCGGCGCCCTCATTATCGAGGCGACCTATAATTTCCGCTCGCCGCTGCTTTACGCGACGGTCGTCATTGCCGCGCTGCTGGCCGTGATCCTCTTCTTCATCGTCTCGGTCGCCGAGGCGAAGATGATCCGCTGGAAGCCGGCCGGACAGCACTAAAGCTTAGAAACATCGAGGGAACACCAATGGAACAGGTTATTCACCAGCCTGCACGGGATATCCGTGTCGTCGATCGCTCCGATGTGGTCGTGGTCGGCGGCGGCCCGGCAGGCATTGCCGCAGCTGTCTCGGCCGCACGCAACGGCGCCAACGTCACGCTTCTCGAACGCTATCCCTATGTCGGCGGTCTTGCCGCCGGCGGCATGGTGCTCGTGCTCGACGACATGATCAACGAGCTCGAAATCACCGTGCGCGGCATCTGCATGGAGATGATCGAGCGCATGAAGCGCTGGGGACTGTGCGTTACCCCGACCGATCGCGATCGCCTGATCGAATTCCGCGATACGCCGGAGGCCTGGCAGCGCTGGGCGCGCTGGGGCCTCTTCGACTTCCACACCCAGTCGATGCCGCATCCGATCTGCTTTTCGGCCGCCTTCGATCCCGACGCCTTCAAGCGCGCCGCCTATGACATGATCGCCGAAGCGAGGATCAAACTCAGGACCCATAGCTGGTTCTCCTCGGCGATCGTCGAGGATGGCGCAATCAAGGGCGTGATCTGCCAGACCAAGGAAGGCATGCAGGCGATCCTCGGCGATGTCATCATCGATACGACGGGCGATCTCGATGTCGCCGCAAGCGCGGGGGCGTCCCATGTCGAATCTAACTTCATCCTGACGACGGTCTCGCGCTGGGGCGGCGTCGATACGGAAGCGGCGGAGCGTTTCGAACAGCAGGAACCGCAAGCCTTCAAGGCGCTCGATCATGAAGCCAAGCGGCTGATCGGTGGCTGCTGGTCCTTCTGGTGGCTGAAGACACCGCTTCCCGGCGTCGTCTGGCTGAACTGCCCGCATATGCCAACGCTGAGTGGTCTGAAGGTCGATGATCTGACCAAGGCGGAGATGGAAGGCCGCTCAAGAATCGCAAAGTTGCTCGATTTCGCGCGGGAAAAGATGCCCGGCTTCGAGAATGCCTATGTCGTCGACTTCGCACCGCAGACCGGCGTGCGTCAGACACGGCTGCTGCAGGGAGATTATGTCGTGACGAAGGACGACGTCATGACCCGCCGGCATTTTGCCGACACGGTCTGCCGCGGCCGCGATTACTACACGCCCTACCGCTCGATGCTGCCGAAGGAGATCGACCAGCTGATCGTCGCCGGCCGGCATTATTCGGCAACGCCGCAGGCGCAGAAATCCAGCCGCGAGATCCCGCCGTGCATGGCGATGGGCGAAGCGGCCGGCGTCGCCGCAACGGTTGCCCTCAATGCCGGCACGACCGTTCGCAAGGCCGATATCAGGGCAATTCAGAAACAGATGCGGGCTCAGGGCGCCGATCCCGGCGACATCCCCTCGGAGAACGCGACATATTTGGAGGCTGCAGAATGACGACCTTGCCACTCGACGGAATCCGTGTGATCGATTTCACGCAGGTCATGCTCGGCCCTTCCTGCACGCAGGTCCTGGCCGATTATGGCGCCGAAGTCATCAAGATCGAAAAGGTGAAGATCGGCGATCTCTCCCGTTGGTCGCTGGGCTCCGATCCGGACGGGCTCAACAACCCGGTTTTCTGCTCCTTGAACCGCAACAAGAAGAGCCTCGCGCTCGATCTGAAGGATGCCGGCGCGCGCAAGACCGCCCAGGCGCTGCTCGAAACGGCGGATGTCGTCGTCAACAATTTCCGGCCCGGCGTGATGGAACGCATGGGCTTCGGCTACGAAGACCTGAAAAAGATCAATCCCCGCCTGATCTATGCCGTTGGCACCGGCTTCGGACTGACCGGCCCCTATCAGCACAAGGGTGGCCAGGACGTGCTGGCGCAGGCCGTCTCCGGTGTCATGCGCCGCAAGTCGGACAACAGCCACCCGACCTCGATCTATGCCACGCCGCTTGCCGATTATTCGGCCGGCATGCACCTCGTTCAGGGCATCCTGCTTGCCCTTCTGCAGCGCGACAAGACGGGTGTGGGACAGCAGGTGGCCGTCAGCCTCTACAACTCCATGATCGCTATGCAGATGCAGGAGGGTACGACGCATCTAATGCGGCAGAAGGACCTGAACTGGGGTGCTTTCCCGCTGACGGGCGTCTTCGAAACGACGGACAGTGCAATCGTCATGGTCGGCGCTTTCAAGCAGAACCCCTTGCGCGATATCTGCGAGGCGCTTGAGATCGAGGACCTCTCGCAATATCCGCACTACAAGGATTTCGATGCGCAAATGGCACGGCGACCGGAATTGCAGGCGATCTTCCGCGACAACTTCGCCAAAAACAGCACGGCGCACTGGATCGCACGGCTGGAAGGCGTCGACATCCTCTGCGCGCCGGTGCGTTCGCTCCCCGAGGCGCTGAAGGACGAGCAGACGATCATCAACAAGATGATCCTCGAGGCCGGCGAAACCGCGGCCGGTCCGATTCGCCTGATCGGTTCGCCGATCGACATGTCGGCTGCTCAGGTGACTGTTCGGATCGCGCCGCCGCAGCTCGGTCAGCACAATGAGGAAATTCTGGCCTCGCTTTCCGAGGTGCAGGGAGACGCCGCATGAGCGTTACCTTCACCGTAGAAGACCGCGTCGCCCGCGTCACGCTGGATCGGCCCGACCGGATGAACGCCGTCGATGCCGAGACAGAAGCCGAACTTGAGGCGATCTGGACGGAGATCGAGAGGCGCGACGATATCAGCTGCGTCGTCTTGACCGGCTCCGGCGAAAAGGCTTTTTGCACAGGCGCGGATCTGAAGGGCGGAAGCGGCAGTTCCGGCGTCGATTATTGGACCGTCGGGCGGGAAAGCGGCTTTGGCGGCCTCGCCTTCCGCCGCTCGCTCGACGTGCCCGTCATCGCCCGCGTCAACGGCTATGCGCTTGGCGGCGGTTTCGAAATGGTGCTCGGCTGCGATATCGTCATTGCGGTGGAAACAGCACGCTTCGGCCTGCCGGAAGCGCGCGTCGGCCGCATGCCGCTCGATGGCGGCATGGTGCTCCTGCAACGCAAGATCCCGTTCAACCGCGCCATGGCCGTGATGCTGACGGGGCGGCAGTTCAGCTCCCACGAGATGGCAAGCTTTGGTGTCGTCAACGAAGTAGTGTCGGCTGGCGAACTCGATGCGGCTGTCGATCGCTGGGTCGCCGACATCGTCGCCTGCGCGCCGCTGTCGCTGCGGGCGATCAAGCAGACGGTCAATCGCACCGCGCATTTGAGCCCGGCCGAGGCGCAGGCGCTACGGACGCCGGCCCTCATCAAGGCGTTGAAAAGCGACGATGCCATAGAGGGGGTTACGGCCTTCCGCGAGAAGCGTGCGCCCGTTTGGCGCGGCAGATAGGCATGCTATAGCTTCGAGATCGCCGAGGGCTTTTCATGCATGCCAGCATCCTGAAATATTTCACCGAGGTCGCACGCTCGGGATCCATCCGCAAGGCATCCGAAGAGCTGCATGTGGCAACCTCCGCCGTCAGCCGCCAGATCAAGAAGCTGGAAGACGAGCTTGGGACACCATTGTTCGAGCGCTTTTCCGACGGTTTGCGGCTGACATCTGCCGGCGAAATCGTGCTGCGCCATGCCAAGGAGACGCTGCAGGACTTCGAAGTAATGAAGTCCAATCTCGGTGACCTTCAGGGAAAGAATACGGGCCGTGTCCATATCGCCGCCCTCGACAGCCTGCTCGTTACGTTTCTTCCTGATTTCATCAAGAGGTTTCATAGGCTGCATCCTGCGGTCGACTTTCGCGTCCGAGCGGGAGCCTATAACAATATTTTTCATTTCATGGCGGCTGGCGACATTGATATCGGCATTAGCTTTGACCTCGCGACCCCACATGATCTGAAGCTTGTGGGCTCCATCCGCACAGCCTTCATGGCCATGGTCGCTTCATCGCATCCACTGGCGCGGGCTAAATCGGTGACGTTGCCAGAATGCGCTCAATATAAGCTGCTTCTGGCGCTCGACAGCGAAGTCGTCAGTTCGGCGATAGCAGTCGAACTTGCAGGACTCAATCGCGTGGGGCGAACCTTGGTCGCATCCAACAATCCAATCCTCCTCAAACCACTCATCATGTCGGGTGATGGGATTGGTTTTTTTACCCCGGTTGGACTCTGGCCGGAAATCCAGACGGGCGAAATCGTTGCCATTCCGATTCGGGACTTCAAACTCAGCACTGTCGATATCGCTATTTTCGTGCCGCGCGATCGGCATCTAACCCATGCCAGCCAGGCAGTCATCGAGCTGCTTAATACTGAGCTGCGCAGGTTCGGCGAGGATTTGAGAGCCATCGTCAGCAGATGAGAAAAGCATGAAAAAGATCCGCCTGCTAAAATGCCCTGGTCATGGCCCGGCCATACACTTCGATAGATTGACAGACCTGCCATCGCAATTTGGTGCAACGGCGGTACTGGCTGGCGATCTGATCATGCCGACACCTGTCAATGCCCACGATCATGGCTACGGCATCCGTACCCTTGATTTTGGCGCGGTCGACGACGCGCTTGAGATGTGGATACCGGGCTTGAGGCTGCGGCCGCGAACGGATCCCTATCTCGAGGCGCTTATCGCCTTCGGCCGGCTGGCCAAAACCGGCGTCGGGGCGACGATGCACTGCCATAACTCGCTCAATGTCGATCGTCTGGTCGATGAGGCAAGCGCGGTCATGCGGGCCGCGGGCGATATCGGCATTCGACTTGCGCTTTCCTGCCCGCTGCTCGACCATGATGCCTGGGCCTATGATGGCGGGCCGCAACGGCTCAAATCCTTTCTGCCGGCAAGTGACTGGGAGGTGTTGGAGCCGACCATTCCGGCCTACGTTTCGATCTCCACCCAACTTGCAGCCGTCGAGGCGGTCGCTGCGGCCAACACCAGCCCCCTGGTCGATGTGCAGTATGGGCCTATCGGACCACAATGGTGCTCGAACGCGCTTCTGGAGGCGATTGCGGAGGCTTCCGCGCATCATAATCGACGCATCCACATGCATCTGCTCGAAAGTCCGCGCCAACGCGTCTGGCTCGACCGCCGCTTTCCCGAGGGCGTCGTCACCTATCTCGACAGCATAGGCTTCCTGTCGCCGCGGCTCGCCATTGCCCATGGCGTCCAATTGCGTCCAGACGAGCTTGAACTGCTTGCCGAGCGCGGGGTGCAGCTTGTTAGCAATCCCTCAGCCAATCTGCGCCTTCGCTCGGGCATCACTCCGATCGCCTCCGCGCTAGAGATCGGTGGCCCACCCTTTGCGATCGGCCTTGATGGTACCGGATTGGACGACGATCAGGATCTCTGGCGCGAGATGCGGCTTCTCTATCTCCTGCAGGGCGGTCGCGGCCTGACACGACGATTGACGGCGCAGAATGTGTTCGATGCCGCCATCCGAGTGGGCGGCCAAGTGATCAATGCCAACCAAGCCGAAGACTTCACCATCGTCGACTATCAGGCCCTGATTGCCGACGCCCTGTTCGACGATATCGACGAAGCGGAAATCCTGTTGACGCGCATGAGCGCCAAGTACGCCAAGGGGCTCATCGTCGCGGGCCGGGATGTGATGCGCCGGGGAGAATTGACAGGCATCGACTTCGACGCAGCCCTGTCCGAACTTGGGGCACAGGCAAGAGCTGACCTGCCAAGGCTTGAAGAGCAGCGTCCTCTTGTCCGAGCTTTATCCGAAGCGACTCGCGCCTATTATGCAACCTGGCCCGGAATCTCGTGATACCGGGCCAGGCGGAGATCATGCGTCGACCAGCGCACCGATCCGTATTGCATCGAGGCCTTCGAGCCTCTTCTCGTGGCTGATCGGCAATTGCGGCGGCAGCACCCTGTTCCAGACAGCATTTCCGGTGCGCTTGCCAACGAGATGCTTGACGGCCGGAATGAGGGGATGGGCGGCGATCGTCTGCCGCAGACCTCGCACCTGTTCCAGCAGCTTGGCATTCTCCTGGTCGCACCACAGCCGCTGCGACGAGCGAGGGTCAATATTGACGGTCGCCGAGATGCAACCGGCATAGCCATCACGACCGGCATCGGCAAGTACCGCCTCGCTGCTCGGGAAAACGCCAAAGCCGGCGATCTTGGCAAGCTCGCGCGCATAGGCGAGATTTCCGGAACTATCTTTCGCCTCAAGAATGCGCTTTGGAAAAGCCTGCGAAAGCCGCGCCGACAAGGCGGGCGAAAACTCGATGCCGGTCAATTGCGGGAAGTTATAGAGGTAGATCGCGATCGGCGTTTCCGCCGTCATTCTCACAAGCTCGGCAAACCAGGCAAACAAGCCGTCTTCTTCGACCGGCTTGTAGTAATAGGGCGGCAGCACGAGCACCGCCGCAAAGCCGAGATCGAATGCGCGGCGCGTCAACGCAACCGTCGTTTCCAGATCCGGCGTGCCGGTCCCGACCATCAGCCTGCTGCCATCCAACTCCCGCGCTGCGGTCGTCATGAGGGTGCTGCGCTGGGTGGCAGAAAGGGAATTGGCCTCGCCCGTCGTGCCCAGCACGTTCAGGAAATCGCAGCCATTGTTAAGGCACCAGCGGCCATGTTCGATGAAGGCGGCACCATCGATGTTGCCCTGATCGTCGAAAGGCGTGGGTACAGCGGCGATCACGCCGGCAATCCGGTTCTGTGTCACGAGAAGGGTCCTCCCATTTTGTCAGATTCGTTTTTCGGACTGGCTGCGATAGTCTGCCACGAAAGGATGATCGAGGCTGGTGACGCGGCTCTTGTCCCAACCACCGGGAGCGCCCCACCCGGTGACGCTATCGGCAAAAAAATCGCGATTGACATCGCGCAGGAACAGCCGTTCCGTCGGCATTTCCTCGTCCCACAAGATGGCGTCGACCGGGCAAACAGAAAGGCAGAGCCCGCAATTGATGCATTCCTCCGGCTGAATGTAGAACATCCTACCGCCCTCGTAGATGCAGTCGACCGGACAAGCGACCGTACAGGCCCCATCTTTCATATCAATGCAGGGTTCGGTAATTACGTAAGCCATGACCTTCACCTCACGGCGCTCTGAATGACGCCTTTAGCAAACTATGACAAAGTGAAGCGTTCTTAAGAAGCGCCGATTTTCGGCTCTCTCCTTGCCGAAACGGCAATGGTCGGGGCCGAGAGAGGGGTACGAAAGGCACATGGCATAGGCCTTTCAGCCGACATTCAGTGGCCGCCTCGTGGTCTACTCATCTGCAGCAATATCATCCGAGAATGGCTTTTTCTTAGAAGATGGGGCGCTAAAAAAGTCGTGAAGCCGCTCGCGGCGATGTATTGGCGCCCCCGCCGCGCTCCAAAAGCATTTCCTCGACCAGCCGCAGGCTCAAAGGGAACCTAAACTAAAGCCAGACCGCATGGACAATGATCTGCGGTGGAAAGCGATGGTTCTTGTAGCTGACGATCGATAAATTCATCCCCGACCGCTCAGCCATCAACCGTTAAGCCACCAGCAACGTGACATCACCATTACAACTAATAGACCGTCCAACGAAATATCTGGAATCTGGAAAAGGTCGATGGCGCATCAGACCTTGGTGGTCAGGAAGATATCACCACGGGCGACGCCGGAATTGGCGATGGCTTCGCCGACTTCCGCTTCATTGCCGTAAATCTGCGCGGTATCCACATGGCGGAAACCGGCCTTCAGCGCATGCGGAACGATCCTGAGAACATCGGGACCAGGCATGCGGAACGTGCCGAAGCCGAGGGCCGGAATGGTGGCGCCGTTGGCGGTTACAGTGTGCATGGATTTGCTCCTTGATTATTCCGCAGCGGTCTTCGCCGGGGAGGGTTGGCGGTTGAGGACAGGCAGGACATCGCGCGACAATTCGTCGATCACCTCATCGAGCGGCCGCCGTGACGGCCGCAGCAACAGTGCGAGATGATCGACGCCGGCGTCTTCCAGCGCATTGAGATGATCGACGAAGGCATTGCGCCCGAGCCGCGCGCCGAAACGGCGCGGTGTCGGCCGTTCGTTCGGATCGTTGGCGAGATCGAGATGGAAGGCGCTGACAAAAGCGCCGCGCGGCAGGCCGAGACCTTTACGGGCAGCGGTCCAATCGCGGGCTTGGGCGGCAAGCCGCTCCAGCCCGTTCGGATAGACGAACCGTCCTTCCATATTGGCGGCGATCCAGTCCGGTGACTGTTGGCCCTGCCCGGCGATAATCATCGGGATCTGGGGTTGCTGCGGCTTTGGCAGCAGGTCGAGGCTCGGTTCGATCCGGCCGTCGCCGATCGGCAGACCGCCGGTCTTCCAGGCATCGCGCAGATAGGAAACGGCGCCACGAAACGCTTCGCCGCGACCCTCGAAATCGAGACCGAGCAGCGGATATTCCACCGGCCGGTCGCCGGAGGCGACGCCGAGGATGAGGCGACCTCCCGACAGCCTGTCGACGGAGGCGGCGGCCTTGGCGACCATCATCGGGTGACGCAGCGGCAGGACGACGGCGGCCGTACCCAGCGCCACGTTTTGGGTGATGCCGGCGAGGTAACCGAGATTGACGAAGGGATCGTAGACCGAGCCGGCATCGCCGAAATTATTTGGATCGAAAACCGGCACGTCACGCATCCACACGGCGGCAAAACCGGAACGGTCGACCTGGCGGATGAGATCGGGATAGCGGGTGAGATCGGGAACGCCGAAGGGACGGCCTTCCCGGGCGCGCTGCTCTTCCCGCTCCGGCGACCAGTCATCGTCGAGCGGCAGTTCGATGCCGAGCGTCAAGCCACCTGCGGGTTTGCGAATGAGCTCAAGCGCGGAAGAACGGCCTGTGTTTGAAGGGGACATTAAAATTCTCCGGAATAAATCGGGTCGAGTCGGCCCGGCGCCTATGCGCCGGGCCTTCAGGCATCAGGCGGCCTTCAGCACCGGGGCCGCGCGGCGGTCAAGTGCGCCGCTCCAGATGGTCAGCAGCAGGGCGACGGCGACGAGGATGGCGCCGACCCACGGGGTCGATACGAGGCCCAGCGGCGATTCAACGACCAGACCGCCAAGCCATGCGCCGATGGCGATGCCGAGGTTGAAGGCGGCGATGTTCAGTGCCGAGGCGACATCGACGGCACCCGGACGGTGTTCCTTGGCGAGCTGCACGACATAAAGCTGCAGGCCCGGGACATTGGCAAAGGACAGGAAGCCGAGCGCCACCAGCGTGATGAGGGTCAAGACCGGCGAGACGGCCGTGAAGGAAAAGACGAGCAACACGATGGCTTGCGCCAGGAAGAGGCCGATCAGTGCCTTGACCGGGTTGTGGTTGGCGATCTTGCCGCCGCCGATATTACCGGCTGCAATGGCGATGCCGTAGAGCACAAGGATCAGGCTGACGCTGGATTCGGAGAAGCCGGTGACATCCTGAAGGATCGGCGCCAGGAAAGTGAAGGCTACGAAGGTGCCACCGTAGCCGAGTGCGGTCATGGCGAAGACGATCAGCAGGCGGCCGGAGCCGAGCACGCGGACCTGATCGAGAATGCTTGCCGGAGGTGCCTTCTTCAGCGTGTTTGGCAACAGCGCGGCGATACCGGCGAAGGCGACGACGCCGAGGGCGGCAACGGCCCAGAAGGTCGCGCGCCAGCCGAAGACCTGGCCGATATAGGTGCCGATCGGAACGCCGGTGACGATGGCGACGGTCAACCCCATGAACATCATGGCGATGGCGGAGGCGCGGCGGTTTTCCGGCACGAGATCGGCGGCGATGGTGGAGCCCACCGAGAAGAAGACGCCGTGAGCGAAGGCGGCAAGGACACGGGCGACGAGCAGAATCTCATAGCTTGGCGACAGGGCCGCGACGGTGTTACCGACGATGAACAGGGCCATCAGGCCAAGCAGCAGCGGCTTTCTTTCAATCTTGCCGGTAAGTGCCGTCAGGATCGGCGCACCGAAGGTGACGCCGAGCGCGTAGACGCTGACGATGAGGCCGGCAAGCGGCAAGGTGATGTGGAGGTCGTTCGCGACAGTCGGCAGCAGGCCGACAATGACAAATTCCGTTGTTCCGATCGCGTAGGCAGCGATCGTCAAGGCGAATATGGCTAAGGGCATGACAGGTTCCTCTCCGCTCACCGCCCGGGTGAGGGTTGCGGGGACAGCGTCGCTGTCGGTTGGAATTGCTCTGACGCAATATGGTCGAAGAGGACTTGTGTGATAATCGGCACTATTTGATAAATAACTTTGAATTGAATTCACAAAGAGGGCACATGGACAATCGCACCGGCGAAATGGAAGTGTTTGTAAGCGCTGCGGAATTGCAGAGTTTTTCGGCAGCGGGACGGCGCCTGAAGCTCTCGCCGTCAGCCGTCAGCAAGCTTGTCACCCGCATCGAGGACCGGCTCGGAACCCGCCTGCTCGTCCGTTCCACCCGTATGATGACGCTGACGCCGGAGGGAGAGGTCTATCTGGCACGCGCCCGGAGAATTCTGGCCGATATCGCCGAGACAGAGCAGATCGTAGCGGCGGGCGCAAAACTGATGCCGAGGGGATTGTTGCGGGTGAATGCTTCCGTTGGCTTTGGTGAACGGTTTCTCCTCCCGCTCGTACCGGCCTTTCTGGAACTCTATCCCGAAGTCCGGCTCGATATCTCGCTGACGGATGGCATCATTGGCTTGATCGAGGAACGGACGGATATCGCCATCCGCTCCGGGGCCATGGACGACTCGTCCCTGAAAGCCAGGAAACTTCTCGACAGCCGGCGGGTCATCATCGCCTCACCGGCTTACCTCGAACGGCATGGCATGCCGAAGACACCGGCCGATCTTTCAGCCCATAATTGCTTCAGTTTCAATTTCCGTCGCAGCCTCAATGAATGGCCGTTCCGCAATCCGGGATCGACGGAAATCTATCGGCTGCCGGTATCCGGCAACAGCTCCGTCAACAGCGGCATGATCATGCGCCGGCTCTGTCTTGCCGGTAGTGGTCTCGGCCGCGTCGGCCAGTTCCATGTCCAGCCCGATATCGATGCCGGGATGCTCGTGCCGGTGCTGGAGGACTACAATCCCGAAGATATAGAAGAAATCCATGCCGTCTTCGCCGGACATGAGCACCTTGCGACCCGCATCCGCGCATTCATAGACTTCCTCGCCGAACATGTCGGCAGGGACCGGGCATAGCGGTTGATGGAATTGCGCGTGCCATCAATGACGTGGAAAGATGGCATCGATGAACGACTTTACGTGGAGGGAGAAAGAATGCAGGTCAAAGCCGCGATATTGCGAGAGATGAATATGTCTCGCCCTTACGCCACCAGCAAACCGCTTGCGATCGAAGAAATCGAGCTTGCTCCGCCCGGCCCGGGCGAAGTCCTCGTCCGCATCCGCGCCGCAGGCCTGTGCCATTCCGATCTTTCCGTCATCAACGGTGACAGGCCCCGCCCGATGCCGATGGCGCTCGGGCATGAAGCGGCAGGCGTCGTCGAGGCGCTGGGCGAAGGCGTGCGCGATCTTCAGCGCGGCGATCATGTGGTCATGGTCTTCATGCCGAGTTGCGGCCATTGCATGCCCTGCGCGGAAGGCAGGCCCGCCTTGTGCGAACCGGGCGCCGCCGCCAATGCCGCAGGCAGGCTGCTGGGTGGCGCCACCCGCCTGAATTATCATGGCCAGGCCGTCCATCATCACCTCGGCGTGTCGGCCTTCGCCGAATATGCCGTCGTGTCGCGCAATTCACTGGTCAAGATCGAACGGGATCTGCCCTTTGTCGAGGCAGCACTTTTCGGCTGCGCGGTTCTGACGGGCGTCGGCGCCGTGGTGAATACGGCCAGGGTCAGGGCCGGCTCGATCGCCGTCGTCATCGGGCTTGGCGGTGTTGGCCTTGCCGCGGTTCTCGGAGCCCGGGCGGCGGGCGCCAGCAAGATCGTCGCCGTCGATCTTTCCGAGGAAAAGCTTGCGCTTGCCGGCGAACTTGGCGCGACCGCGGTCGTGAACGGACGCGATGAGGATGCCGTGGAGCAGGTTCGCGAAATCACCTCCGGCGGTGCCGATTATGCCTTCGAGATGGCCGGTTCCATTCGCGCCCTCGAAAACGCCTTCAAGATGACCCGGCGTGGCGGCACCACCGTTACCGCTGGTCTTCCGCCGTCAGGCGCGGCTCTGCCGGTCAATGTCGTCCAGCTGGTCGGTGAGGAGCGGACGCTCAAGGGCAGCTATATCGGCACCTGCGTGCCTCTACGGGATATTCCGCGCTTCATCGCCCTCTATCGCGATGGCCGGTTGCCGGTGAACCGCCTGCTGAGCGGGAGGCTGAAGCTCGAAGACATCAATGAAGGGTTCGACCGCCTGCACGACGGCAGCGCCGTTCGGCAAGTCATCGAATTCTGAAAGCGGCCGCACAGCCCGCTCGCGATTATCTCTCCACGAAAAAGTCGATGAGCGTGCGTGTCGCGGCCGACAGACGCCGGTGCGGGGCGAAGATCAGCGAAAAAGGCCGGGAGCGGCCCTGCGCATGGTCCAGCACCTCGACAAGACGCCCTTCTTTGACGCGGTCGCGAACGATGAAATCATAGGTCTGGCAGATGCCGAGGCCGCTTTCGGCCAAGGACACGACACCCAGCACATCGTCAAACACACGAATGCGGCCGGTTGGCGTCCAGTCCAGATCGCGCCCCTCGACACGAAACAGCCACGGCGCGCAGCGCCCCGTGCTCGGCATCACGAAAGGCAGACACTGGTGTTTAGCCAGGTCTTCGACATGCAGGGGCATGCCCGCCCGTTCGAGATAATGCGGGGCGGCGACAAGGCGCAACGGCGCGTCCTCCAGTTTGCGCGCCACCAGTCCGCTATCGGGCAAGGGGCCGAGGCGGATCGCCAGATCGTAACCTTCCGCCACCAGATCGACATTGCGATTGGTGATGCTCAATTCGATCTGGACTTCAGGATAGGCCTGCATGAAGAGGTCCAGCATGGCAGGCAGCCGGTAATGGCCATAGGTCGTCGGTACGCTGATGCGGACATGGCCCGTCAATGAGGCTCCCGTCGGCCCCTGAATTGCCCGTTCCGCATCGTCGATCACCGAAAACGCCGCACGTGCCTGCTCGAGATAGGCCCGGCCCTCATCCGTCAAACTCAGACGCCGTGTGGATCGCCGCATCAGCTGTGCGCCAAGCCGGGCCTCCAGACGGGTGATCGCCCTGCTGAGGACCGATGCTGTCGTCGCAAGCCCAACGGCTGCCTCCGTCATCGAACCTTTTTCGGCAACGATGATGAATGCCTCCACGTCGCCGAGATGATCAAACCGCCGCCCCATTTTGGCCCCTTGCGAATAAGTCAGCTTCCCTTGGGCAAGTCTTATCCCCGATCATCGCGTCAACAAAGAGATTTCGTCCCTTTGAGAACAAATGAATTCCCCGAAGGCTCATTTATCCACTCGGCAGGCTTCAATACATTTACCTCATCAAATGCGATCCAGTCTCAGATTTCAGGAGCAATTCATGTCAAGCGCAACTCAGCCTATCAAACCGGTTCTCTTCGTCCTCACCAGCCACGGCACCAAGGGCGAGACGGGTGAACCCACCGGCTTCTACCTCGGCGAAGTCACACATCCCCTTGCCGTCCTCGATGCCGCTGGTATCCCTGTCGAATTCGCCTCAATTGAGGGGGGAGAACCGCCGGTCGATGGCCTCGATCTCAATGACCCGACCAATGCGCGCTACTGGAATAGCGAAGGCTTCCGTAATGCTATTCGCAACACGTCGCGCCTCGCCGAAGTCGACCCGAAAAATTACGCGGCGCTCTTTTTCGCCGGCGGGCACGGTGCGATGTGGGACTTCCCGACAAGCCCGGCGGTCAACGACATTACCCGCAGCATTTACGAAGCGGGCGGCGTTGTCGCCGCCGTCTGTCACGGCCCGGCCGCGCTGGTCAATGTCACGCTCAGCAATGGTGCCAATCTTGTCGCCGGCAAAAATGTCGCTGCCTTCACCGATGACGAGGAACGGGCTGTCAAGCTGGACAAGACCGTTCCCTTCTTGCTCGCTAGCACGCTCACCGCGCGCGGCGCACATCATCATCCGGCCGCCGACTGGACGGCGAAGGTTGTTGTCGACGGAAGGCTGGTCACGGGTCAGAACCCACAATCGGCGACCGGCGTCGGCGAATCCTTGCGCGACCTCCTGACCGCCTGAACGGCGTCACCACACCACCACCAACAACACATCAGCGCTCCCCGCCCATGCGGGGCAGGGAGTGCCTATGTCTGGAGAAAGAACATGAAACCCATCCGCACTTTCGCCCTCGCCCTTGCTCTTGGAACAAGCGCATTCAGCGCACAGGCAGCCAATGTCCTGATCGTTCTCTCGGATTCCGATCACCTCGACCTGAAGGACGGCAAGGTTTTCCAGACCGGCTTTTATCTCAACGAACTGATACAGCCGGTAAAGGCACTGCTGGATGCAGGTCACGACGTTACCTTCGCCACGCCGAAGGGTAGCGCCCCTACCCTCGACAAATCCTCGGTGGACAAGATGCATTTCGGTGACGACGTTGCCGCTATGGAAGAAAGCAGTGCGCTGCTCGAAAAGCTCAACCTGACATCGTCAGAGAAGTCGCCGGTCATCAGCCTCGCCCGCGTCGAGCAGATCGGCTACGACCATTTTGATGCCATCTATGTGCCGGGCGGTCATGCCCCGATGCAGGATCTTCTGGTCAGCCCGGAACTGGGCAAGCTTCTGACCGCCTTCCATATCAAGGGCAAGACAACCGCGCTCGCCTGTCACGGCCCGATCGCCCTGCTCTCGGCCCTTCCAGACGCCGAGGGCTTCACCACGAAGCTTGAGACAAGCGGTTCGGCGAAAGCCGACGGCTGGATTTACGCAGGCTATAAAATGACCGTCATCAGCAATGAGGAAGAGGGTCTCGCCAAGGGCCTGCTGAATGGCGGCGAAATGAAATTCTACCCGCAGACGGCCCTGGAAGCGGCCGGGGGTGACTTCATCAGCAACCAGACGCCTTTCACCTCACACATCGTGACCGATCGCGAATTGATTACCGGCCAGAACCCCGCTTCCGCCCCGGCCGTGGCCGCCGAACTGCTCAAGCGGCTGAAATAACCCAGCCGGACGATCAGCCGGCACCGCTCCCAATCCGGAGCGGCGTCCCGGCGTCATTCACCTCAGCACACAGCTTGACCGGCGCTCCATATCGCGAGCTGAAACCGGTTCGACAGGACAAAAAATGACCAGCAGCATCAAAGTCATGGCGCGCGTCGTGATAACGCCCGGCAAGGAAGGCGCATTCGAGACATATGCGGCGGAACTGTCCGTCTCGACACGAGCTGAGGAGGGATGCCTCTCCTATCATCTCCATCGCAACCTCAACCAGAAGGGTGTTTACGTCTTCATCGAGGAATGGGCGTCCCGTCAGGTATGGGAACAGCACATGTCCGGCGAAGCCATCCGCGTCTTCAATGCGCAACTGCCGCCAGGAACGATCGCTAGCATCGAGATCCATCCCCTCGAACAGATCGCCTGAGAAGGGACATAACAATGACTAAGGTGAACATCGGAATCATCGGCACAGGTTTCATCGCGACCATCCTCGCCCCGGAAATCCAGTTGTCCGGCAACGCACGGTTTGCCGCCGTTTCGAGCCGGACGCTTGCGAAGGCGGAGGACTTCGTCGCTCATTATCCGGGCACCATCGCCATCGAGGGCGCCGATCAATTGATCGCACGCGGCGATGTCGATGCCGTCTATGTCGCGACCCCCACCTCAGCGAAGGAATACGTCGCAAGCCGCGCACTGGCCGCCCGCAAGCACGTTCTCATCGAAAAACCGCTGCATTCCGCGGACTCTTTCAAGCGCCTGTCGGCTCTCGCCCGCGAGAAGGGCCTCGTGCTGATGGACGCGACCCACTTTGTCCATCATCCGCGCACGTCCGCGATGCGTCAGCGTCTTGGCGAACTGATCGGCTCCGCGCGCTCGCTGCACACCATGTTCTATTTCCCCTTCTCAGACCGGGAGAACATCCGCTTCGACCTGACCGACGAGCCGATGGGCGCGGTTGGCGACATGGCCTGGTACTCGATGCGGGCCGTCGTCGAATATCTCGCACCGGACACCCTCGAGGATATCAAGGTCTTTGGCGAGCGCGATCTGCAGTCGAATGCGGTCATCCGCGCGACCGGCGTGCTGAAATTCGACGCCGGCAAGACCGCTACCTTCGATGTCGGCTATACCGCAGGCGCCGCAGTGATGGACCTGACCGTCGCCGGAACCTCCGGCATCCTGACGCAGGACGACTTCGTTCTCGACTGGCGCAGCGGCTTCGGCTTCGACAATCCCGACATTCCGACGGGTTTCGTCCATCGTTCCGGCATGGCCACGAGGAAAGATTTCGCCTTCGTCGAAACGCCGAGCGAACGATCGCAGCATGGCCTAATGATCGAGAATTTCGCCGATCTGATCCGCAACGGCAACGCCGCCGGACGGGAGAAATGGCTTGAGGCGACCGCGAAGACGCAAAGCTTCCTCGACGCGATCTGGCGAGAAATCCAGACGCAGGGCTGAGCCCTCCCGACAATGAACCTCAAATCGGAACATGAGACAAAATCCATGAACAGCGGCGTGCTACATACCGCCGCCGCTCCATCTTTATCGCACCGAGCAGTCACAGCCGATAGTCGGGCGCCTGGACGTCGAGCCGGCGCTTGATGCTTTCCAGATGCAGCCGTGCGCTCTCGGGATCACCCTCCCGCATCTGTCTGGCGGTCGCTTCCGCGATGTCGGGATCGACCGGGAGAAGCCGCCGCCCCGTGCTCATCGCCTTTAACTGCACTTCTGCCGCGCGCTCAAGATAATAGAGATCGTCCCAGGCTTCCGCGATGTTCGGCGCGCAGACCATGACGCCATGATTTTTCATGAAGAGAATAGCCTTGTCGCCAAGCACACGCGCCAGACGATCCCCCTCACTTTCGTCGAGCGCGAGACCGTTATAGTCCTCGTCGGCGACCGTGCGGCCATAAAATTTCAACGCGGTCTGCCCGGCCCAGATGAGCGGCTCCCCTTCAACCATGCTGAGCGCAGTCGCATTCGGCATATGGGTATGGAATGCCGCACCGATGTGCGGCGCCATCTTATGCAGGCGGGCATGGATGTAGAAGGCCGTCGCCTCTGGCTCGCCGTCGCCGGACAGCACATTGCCGTCGAAATCACAGATCAGGAGGCTGGACGCCGTCGCCTCCTCGAAAGCCCAGCCGAGCCGGTTGACCAGGAAGAGATCGGCATGTCCCGGCACAAGTGCCGAAAAATGGTTGCAGATGCCCTCTTCGAGGCCATATCGTGCCGCAGCTCGCAGACAGGCGGCAAGATCGATGCGCGCCTGCCAAATCACCTCCCCGTCGAGATCGGTGTTTCGCAGGATGGCCGGTGCGGCCTCGCCGCGTTTAAGTTCATGCGCCATGAATATATCTCCGTCAGAACAATCGCCTATTCCATCCAGCCCGCAGCGGAAAGCAATCGGCAAACCTCGTCAAGCCGGGTGACCGTTTTATTCGGCACGTAGTCGGCAAGCGGCTTCCGGCCGGTTCCGCGATCGGTTCTGTCGCAAACTTTTAGGAAGGCCGCAGAGACGGCTATTGCTGGAGGCAGTTAAGCAGCAAGTGCAGCGAATTGTTGAAAAGCCGATTGGCCATTCGCTGGAAATTGTTGTTTTCGGATCATGTGGGCCACTTCGATGCCATTCAGGGTAGCTGATGCCGACTGAAAGGATTTGAATCCCTTCATCGGCCGGGTCAGTCTCTTTATGAAACGATGGTCCTGCTCAATCATGTTGTTGAGGTATTTGACCTGCAGGGCCTCGATCAGCCAGAACCATCCCTGCAAAGCAGGACGAAGTTGATATTCCGCAGCCCTGCGAGGTTCGCTCCGCTCTTGTCGATGACGACCTTTTCAGGCCAGCCATTGTTCGTGATCGAGTGGGCGAAGAAGGCGCTGGCCGCAGCCTCGTCACAGTGCTCGGACAGCATGAAATCAAGGGTTTTGCCGAATTTATCGACGGCACGAAATAGGTCCACTTGCCTTTAACGTGGATATAGGTCTCGTCCATTCGCCAGGAGCGGCTGGTCGCCGACTTACGGCGATGCGCCTTACAGGCAATGAGCGGTGAATATTTCACGACCCATCTATTCAGCGTCACATGGTCAACAGCCACACCGCGCTCGGCCATAATCTCTTCCAGATCGCGATAGGAGACCGCATATCGGACGTAGAAAAACACCGCGTATAAAATCACATCTTTTGGATAGTGACTGTCTTTGAAATCGACCATGGCGGAAACTCAACTCACCTGCGATTCTTCACCGCGGATCTATGTCATGAGCAATCAGGTTGTAAAGCCGGGGCGGAAATTTGCGACAGAATCGGCTCGGGCCGCCACGACGCTAAGCGCCCTGCTCAAGCGTTTCGCTTGACGCAGGCGCCCTCCAGGATGAAGTCCACGCCGGCAGCGAACTGTTGGCGATCGTCATGCTCGCTGAGCTGCGCCGCCACCCGCCGAAGAAATGGACGCAATTCTCGATCATCCTGAATCCAGCGCGTTGCCACGGCCTCCAGCCACGCCTTGCGATCCGTTCCGCTCGGAAGCGTGCGAGCATTGGCTGCATTCTGACCGGCCACACCGAGGATGTAGTTCGTCAACGCTGAGGCGCAGTCGAATTGTGCATCCGTAGGAACGCCAAGCGGCTGGAGCCATCCGCCGATGCGTTCGAAGATCTCTCCAACCGCGGAATGCCACGGTTCGCGGGAAAGGTGAGCGCCGGCCCAGGGGTGGGCGTCAATCGCATCGAATACCGCAAGCGCGATGGCGCGGATCGCGGTCCTTGGCTCCTCTTCCTTGGCCATTTTCGCCAGAGCGCGGGCGAGAACATCTCCTGTGGCGGTGGCAAGGAGGTCGTTCCTGTCGGCGATATGCCAGTAGATCGCCCCGCTGCCCGTCGCCAGCTGTGTCGCAAGCGCCCGAAAAGTCAGAGCAGCCTCCCCGCGCGTATCGATAATCTCGATTGCCGCCTCAACAATCCGTGCTTTGGAAAGGGCGTCCCCGCGCCGCGTGGTCTGATGAGTTCGTTTAGACATGCGCGCACCATGACATGTCTGGAACACCGTTCCGGCGAACGTTCCCGTCATTTTGGTGGTAAGCACCTCTGGACACTAACATCCGCCAGCGCCTCGAATACAGCCTGCGTGCGTTCCAGGCGGGCAATCGTTCGCGCACCTTCGAGGGCGGCTGCCAGTGCGGCCGCGGTAGAGGATGCGCGCGCAGGAGCGAAACCGCATCCTCTGAAATGCTCCGCAATAATCTCGGTCGAATCAACAAATCCGCGCGCTACCCGTTTGGTCAACTCGGCGTCGAGTGCGGGCAGCTCATTCGCCAGATTTTGCATCAGGCATCCGTATTGGAAATCAGAGGCGACCATTTCGGCGGCGAATGCGCTGAAAATCTGGCGAACAAAATTTAGAGCATCGCCCTCCGTATTCGCCGAAATGTTTCGCAAAACCGCAATTCGGCTCGCAACGTACTGATCGATCGCTTCTTCTGCGAGCTGTGCCTTGCCGCGTGGGAAGTGAAAGTAGAACGATCCTTTAGGCGTACCGCTTTCTGCAATGATCTGAGTCAATCCAGTGGCAGTGTAGCCTTGGATGCGAAACAGTCTTTGGGCGGTGGCAATCGCGTTGGCGCGGGCGTCGGTCTTACGTGGCATGCAACGAACATAACACGGTTCTCTTGACGCCGCTATGGTGATCGCCATAATATGGTGATCACCATAGAAAGAGGCCGGCGCATGAGTCATCCCATTCGTTTCAAACCGTCGATGTCCCGGCGAGCCGTCCTGGCGATGGGCGCGGCCAGCGTGGCTGCAGCGTCACTTCGCCCGGCTCGCGCAAACCCCATAGGAGGAAGTGATTTGACCTCATCACCGTACGGCGGGGGAACGCTTCCCAAAGGCGTCCGCTCGCGCATGATCCATGGGGTCAACGGCCTCGATGTCCATATTCTCGAGGCCGGTCACGAAAGCCCCGGCCGGCCGCTCGCGCTGCTTCTCCACGGCTTTCCGGATCTGGCTTACGGCTGGCGACACCTTATCCCAATCCTGGCTGGCGCTGGATACCATGTTGTGGCGCCCGACCAACGGGGTTTTGGCCACACAACCGGCTGGGTGAATGCGTATGACTCGCCGCTAGCACCCTTCGGCCTCTTGAACATGACGCGCGACGCCCTCGCGTTGGTTTCGGCGTTGGGGTATCGGCGCACGGCAATGCTCGCCGGCCACGATCTCGGCTCGCCCGTGGCCGCCTATTGCGCGCTCGCCCGACCTGACGTCTTTCCCTCGGTGGTACTGATGAGCGCACCGTTCCCTGGTCCGCCGGCGTTTGCGTTCAACACTGCGGACAGCGAAGCACCGTCGGCCCAACCGAACAATGAGAGCCAAAAGTTGGCAGCGGCGCTGGCGGCGCTCGATCCGCCGAGAGAGCATTATCAACAATATCTCAGCTCACGGCGGGCGAACGACGAGATGTGGCACCCCCCTCAAGGCTTGCATGCGTTTTTTCGTGCATTTTTCCACGTCAAGAGCGGCGACTGGCCGGGAAACAAGCCGTATCCGTTGAAGGGGCGAACCGCGGCAGATCTTGCACAGATGCCAACTTATTACGTGATGGATCTCGGCAAGACGATGCCAGAGACCGTCGCGCCATTCCAACCTTCCGCTGCCGAGGTCCAATCCTGCAAATGGCTCACCGAGCCGGAACTTGCAGTGTACACCGAGGAGTATGGCCGCACCGGATTTCAAGGGGCCTTGCAGGCGTATCGCGTCTTTTCCGATCCCGATCTGAACGCTGAGTTGCGCCTGTATTCCGGCAAGACGATCGATGTCCCGTCACTCTTCATTGGCGGGACGAGCGATTGGGGCACCTATTCGGCGCCGGGCGCACTCGATCTTATGAGGACGAAGGCGGCAACGAGGATGGCTGGCGTCGAGCTGATTGACGGCGCCGGTCACTGGATCCAGCAGGAACAGCCGGTTCGGCTAAGCGAGCTCCTGCTCGCCTTCGCTAAGGAGGCGGGTGCGGCGGATCCCATTCCGGGTTAGGTCGAAAAATTCCTCTCGGACTCGTGAAACTACTGACGGCGCCCGAAACAGCCGTCTCGTAACGCCGGTCAGTTTCGGTAAGGCCCTTGGATTTGATGGTCCAGATCTGGCGCTCGCCTCCGGCTTCGGTTTGGCCTTCCTCAACGACATGATCGGGCTGGAATGTTAGCGGAATGCCGCCACGTTCTTCCTGAAGAACGTCATGACGCGATCCATTCGCGTCGGATTAAGCGCATGGTTTCGACGGATCATCCACATCGTTGTCGGTTCGCATGGCCACTCATCAAGCACGGGGAATAAGCTGCCGGCTCGCAATGCGTCCGCGACCAGCCAGCGGGGCGCCCACGCTATGCCGGCACCGGCGATTGCTGTCCGGGCAACGGCGTTAGCATCGTCAAGGATCAGTGCGGGGCTCGGGTACCATCGCAATTCCGAAGCTCCACCATCACGAGTACCAAAGCGCCATGCATCCACAGCCCCGGTGCGTTGGTTGCGGAAACCGATAAGATCGTGATTTGACAAGTCACCGGGCGTCGATGGTTCTCCTCGGTTGGATAAATAGGCGGGCGACGCGCAGGCGACCCACGCAAAGTCGAACAGCGTCCGCTGAAGATGCCCAGGGATGCCGTCCACAGTTCCCGCACGCAACACGATGTCGACCCCATCCTCCGCCAAGTCGATCATCTGATCGCTGCCGCGCAAGTCGAGCAGGATATCGGGATGTGCGAGCCTGAAGGCAGAAGTGAGGGGAGCAAGACAGGCGCTGAGAAAAGCGGTTGGCGCGCTAACTCGAACGCGACCCTGGGCACCGTCTCGTGCCGCCGTTGTCAAGGCCGTATCAACCTGTTCGATGCTTTGAACCGCTTCGCGGGCGAGTCCGATCAATTCCTCACCTTCCGGTGTCAAGGAAAGAGAGTGCGTCGAGCGATTGAGCAGTCGCACTCCTCTCATCTCCTCCAAGCGTGCGATCGTCTTCGAGATGCCTGATGTGGACAGGCCGAGCTGCCGACCTGCTTCGGCGAACGATCCAGTGTCCACGATCCGCACGAAGCATTGCAGCTGAATTGTACTGATTGTTGGTGTTGACATGGTGTCAATACTGTCACGCCTGATCCGGCGCTACAAGGTTGGGAGGCGCCATGCGATTTAATCCAAATCAACAGAAGGAAAATCGGCATGGATATGCGACATGTAACGCCATTTCTGAACGCCATGGACGCCGGCGAGGTAGACAAACTCAGCGAGCATCTAAGCGACGACATCGTGATGCTGAGCCCGTTTGTCGTCGATCCCTTTGTTGGCCGCGATGCCGTCGTTAAGGTGTTGGGTGTGCTGCACTCGGGTGTCGATTCATTTACGACGGAAGAAGTCATCGCGGGCGACAAGCGCGCCGCGGTAATGCTGCGCATCCGGGCTGGCGACATTGAAGTGACGGGCGTTGACGATATGCGGATCGGCGAGGACGGCCGTATCACCAGCATGTCGGTCCAGTGGCGGCCGCTCGCCAACATCGTAGCGATACAACAGCGGCTGGCTCCCTTGATCGGCGCGCCGGTGTTGGAGCTCATCGAAAAGCGGGCGTGAATGCATCGGCTCCCAGGATATGCCATTGCTGATCAATAGTCACTTTGGTCCTCTCCAAATCCCTACGAGCCTTGGAGATACCCTTGTTATCGCCAGCGGCAACCAGACTGCGCGCCACTGATGTTCCCGCATGGCGGGAGCGCCTACTCGTCCATGTGGCTTCTCGATTTCAGCAGGTTTTGAGACAGAGCCGCCTGAGGTTCGGACCATAGCCACCCTTAATGCCGGCAGCCGTCCTATCTCATTTCCTGACCAATGTGCGATCAGATTGTAGTGCCTCGGTTGCCTCGGTCCCGCATGCGCGCGCGAACTGAGTGGGAGAGCAGCCGACTGTCCTTGTGAAAGCCGAGCTGAAGGCGCTCGACGAGCCGAATCCTACGGAAAACGCGATCTGCGCAACCGTCTTCGTACCATCCTGGAGTTCGTCCTTCGCCAATGCGATGCGCCATCGCAGCAAATACTCGATCGGCCCCACTCCGAAAACGCGCCTGAATCTTGCGGCGAAACCCGCTCGTGACACGCCGCAGAGTTTTGCCAGCTCGGCGACAGTCCAATTGCGTGCGACATCTCGGTGCATCGCGACGATGGCTCTTTCCGTGTCTCGATCGGCAAGTCCAGCCAGGAGCCCTTTCTTTTCCGCATTTATGCTGACAAAGCCACTCCGGAGGATTTCGACAAGGATCAACTCGACCAGCCGTATGATCACGAATTCGCTTGCCGGTCCAGGCGAGCGGGCTTCCGCTTCGTTCATAGCAAGTAGGGCTCGGATCCGCCCGACGGATGGGTCCGAAGCCGAGACTCCCACAGTCTGCGGAAGCAGCTCCTCCAGCAGACCGTGGTTTGCTGTAGAAACGATGAATTTTCCAGCATGAAGCGTCGTCTGTCGATCGTCGCCGGAGCCCAGCCGAAGTCGCTTGCCCTTTGAAGACATGGCGGCAATCTCGCTATCGACAGCAATTGCGGAGCTGCTCGAGGCGAGCCTAAAGGGCGTCGACGCCCGGATCAGGAGAAAATCTCCCTGCCTGAGCAGGAGGGGTTGATGATCTGGCCGAATAACGAGGCATTCTCCCTGTTCCACCCAACAGAAGAGAAGGTCGTTTCGCTCACGGAATCCGAGAGCCCATTCTCCCGACGCGTCGACACCGGCGAAGAGTACGGCTCGCGGACGAAGAATTCGTATGATGTCAAGCAATACGTCCGCCAATTTAGACTTTCGATAATCAGTAATATATCTTCAATTATCGACAGTACACAAGATCGGCTCTACATCCAAGTGGTCAGACGGTCATGGCGGCTATCGCTACTTTGGAAGGATCTTAAAGTGAGCCCTGAAACGTTGAAAAATAACTGGAAGGCATATCTTGCGGCCTATGGGGCTATCGACGCCGACGAACGGGAACGATTGCTCCAGCAAAGCGTCGCTGACGATATCGTCTTTACAAATCCCGGAGGTCAAGGTGAGCGCCGCACCGGTCTCATTGCTCATATTCAGGACTTCCAGAAAAAGATGCCAGGCACCTATTTCGAGACGGAGAAGATTTTCATCCATCACGGCGAGTTGTTGACGATTTGGTCCATGCATCAGCCCGACGGGATGAAGGTAGCGACCGGATACAACTTTGTCAGGCCGGATGTTTCCGGACGGTTCGTTTACATGGCTGGTTTCTTCGGGCAATCAGCCTAGCGCGCTAGACCGCGCGGCTGTAGCGTAAGGATCCGCAAGATTTTCGCAGAACCTCCGTTGTCTCCGCAGGGCCGCTTTATCTCCAATGCTTGCAAGTCTTTCTCGATCCATGGGATACGGATCGGCCGGATGTCCAGCCGGAGCCGCGAGGCGACTCGGCCACCTTAGCGCCCGCGGCAATCGAGTCGAAACCAGCCGAATTGACCGAGTAACGTCCCGGTATCGTCAGCCGCGCAAGGCGGCGGCGACGAGGCTCTGCATTGATGTGGTTGGACGACCGATCAGCCGACCACGGGCGCCTCCGGCAGCAGGACGCACCTACCGCAGACGGAGCGGGCGGCTCACCAGCAGCAGGACGACGTGGACTCTAGAGGGAACGGCGGCGATGGGCGAAGTATATCGCCTTCGACGAGTGGGGTGCCGCATCGTGCTCGACGTTGCGGGCACGCCTGTGGCTCCGAAAGTCATGCCGGCGAGCGATGTCGAGCTACCCCTTCTCGCAGAACGTGGGCCTACTTTGATCCACCTCGATCGGTGGAAACACGTTTGTCCTGATCATAATGCGCCCGGTTGTTCTCGATCTCGTCGAGATGCTCTCCCGCCCACGCACCCAGCGCGCGAACTGGCAAGGCCAGCGATTGTCCGAGTTCCGTCAGCGCATATTCGACTTGCGGGGGCACTGTCGGATAGACTGTCCGGCTCACCATCCCGTCGCGCTCGAGCGCCTTCAGGGTGCGCGTCAGCATCTGCTGCGAGATGCCCCCGACCGTCCGTTTGATCTCGTTGAAGCGGTGTGGCCGCTCGACCAGCACCCTGACGATCATCACTGTCCATTTGTCGCCCACGATGGCGAGCACCTTGCCGACTTTGTGGCATTGGGTGCTGACGCCCGGCGAGGTGGGCATATCCATTTGACCAGGTCCTAAAAATATGCGTTCTTGGCGGAGCGCCTTTGGTCACATAGATAGTCCTGGTCACAAATCAAGACCGGAGATATCCAGTGAAGCTTCTTCATCTCGACTCCAGCATCATGGGCGAAAACTCGGCCAGCCGAAAGCTTTCTGCCGCTATCGTCGAGCGGATCATCGAAACACATGACGCGGTGGACGTCACCTATCGCGACCTTGCCAGCGAACCGCTCCCGCATCTCACCCTCGACGCGTTCAAGGTGCTCGACACCGGCACTGACGTGCAGCAATTCCTCGACACGGACGTTGTGGTGATCGGGGCCGGCTTCTACAATTTCTCGGTTCCCAGCCAGCTCAAGGCTTGGATCGATCATATCGTCGTACGAGGAAAGACCTTCGCACGCGGCGAAAACGGGCCGATCGGTCTCGCCCAGGGCAAGCGCGTAATCGTCGCGCTGGCGCGCGGCAACGTCTACAGCGACGGTTCGTCGTATCAGTCGTTTGAACATGCCGAAACGCTGCTCCGCTCCGCATTCACATTCATGGGTATCACGGATATTGAGTTTATTGTCGCCGAGGGGCTCGGGCGAAGCGAGGAGGTGCGTCGCGCCTCGATTGCGGGCGCACTTGAAGAGGCGCGCAAAGTTTCTCCGAACGCTGGCGCTCCGGTTACGCTCGGAGCTTGAGAGTACGGGCGAACGCACGACATGCCCGCGCCGTGAACGGCACTGACCTCTGGTCAGCGTGCTTGGCCCAAGCCATAGCATCGATCCCCGCGAGCGAGCGCGATCACGGCCGAGAACGCTGGTTATCCGAGCCCAAACAGGCACCATATTGAACGTGTCCGCTCTGCCGCTAAAAGAGCGAAGCGGATATCTGTTCACTGCCAGGCGCGAGGCGGAGCCCATTTTCACCCGCCTCCACTTCCCGACGGCCATATTGGCGAGGCGAGCAGTTCATCACCCGCTTGAACGCCGTGCTGAATGACTTCTCGGACTCATAGCCGAGCCCCGCCCCAATCTCGCCAACCGACTGACGAGTCGAGGTCAGCCTGTCTGCTGCTTGCAGCATGCGCCAGCGGGTCAGATAGTCCATTGGCGACAGGCCGACCCTTTCCTTGAAGATCACCGCAAAGGCGGTGCGCGACATACCCGCCTCTCTGGCGAGGGTCTGCAGCGTCCATCTCTGGCCAGGTGCGCCGTGCATCGCCGCGATGGCCGCGCGCAATCGCTTGTCGGCCAGCGCCGAAAGCCATCCCGCTTCTTCGGTCGTTCGATCGGACAAGTAGAGCCGCAGCGCCTGCGCTAGAACGATGGTCGCCAATTGCTGCGCGATGATGAAATCGCCGGGCTGTCCCTCCGAAAGCTCCTGCCGCATGCGCTCGACGCACCAGCGCAACGTCGCGCTGCCGGGCCGGTCTCGAATGTGCAGCAGCGGCGGAAGCACATTCAAAAGCAGCTCCGACTGCCCCTCCGACAACGTGAAATAGCCGCCGATGCTGAGATAGTCGCCGCCGCCATTGTAGGTGAGGATGCGACCGTTCGGCCGAGGCGGCAGGACCTGGCTGACATGGACCGGCTCGACCGAGAGGTCACTGGCGATGTGAAACGGCCGGCCACGCGGCAGCAGGAAACATTCGCCGGCGCTGACCTGAACGGGGGACTCGCCTTCGACCGATAGCCAGCACGAGCCGGTCACGACGGCGTGGAACTTGATCCCCTCATGCGGCCCGAAGCTGATCGCCCAATCGCCGCCCGCCTCAAAGCCGCCCGACACATAGCTGCGCAGCTTCAGAAGCGAGAGCACATCCGACAGTGGACGGAGGATCTGTCACCCGGCACTGCCGGGTGACAGCTGTTGGTGCTGGTACGTGGAGCGTTCCCGAACTGTGCTTTCGATAGTCGCAAGTTGCTTGGTGCGTCGTGAAAGATGCAACTTGTCGCGCTTCAATTTTTCGATGCGATGGGCGATTTCTCCACGGGTCGAAATATCTCGGCTTCCTACCTTTAGGTAACCTCAGGCTGGCGTTGGCGTCGTCTTCGAGTTTTATGGCGCTCAGCTACTTGGGGACACTGACCACAGTGTCTGAAAGTCGTCCCGCGCTTGGCTGCGATGCCATATTCAAAAACGAAGACCCGCAGCCAACAAAATCGGATCCGTATGATGTGAAGGGATTCAAACCGGCGACCCTTCAGTAGATTTATCTAACATACTGAGCGTGTGCCTTTCGCGCGACAAGGCTCTATTGTGGAACTAAAAGGCCTAGGGCGCGGCACGGATATTTTGATCAGTGTTAAGGGAGCCTCTTAACTCCCAATTTCGTATGGCGCTTAACAACGATATCAACCAATTTCGGTAACTCACCCCAGGACAACGTTTCTGTTGTAACCAAAAGACATCCTTTCAAAATCGCGCGCTAACATCACGCTACCTATCAATGGCAAGTGGTCGACGTTTTTCTGGGGGAGATCGCCATAGAAATCGAGCGTGCGTTCGTCAACGCAATATGCGCATGCCCCGCCATTTGGCGCGTCCTGCAGTCATCCGCAATGCACTCGTGCACACTCGGCTAAACGTATATCGCCGATTTCCAGAGCGCACTGGAAGCGTGAATGTGCACCGGAAGTACATTCACGAATATCCTGAAACAAGGAATAGTCGAAACGTAATGGCAAAGAGCTTGTGGCAACTACCGAGAGCTGACTTCGAGATGAACCGCCGATAACACTGGAGATGGAACGTGAGTGAAATTCGAAAACAACACAGGGAACCGGCTAAGCCCGTGGTACTCATCATCGACGACGATATCTCCGTCAGAGAGGCGCTCATAGATCTATTCCAATCGATGAAATTCGAAGCGGAAGCATTTACGAACGCTCATGCGTTTCTGCAGACTGCTAATTTTGACCGACCAGGATGCATACTTCTCGATGTCAGACTGCCCGGCGTCAGCGGATTGGATTTCCAGGCTCAACTGCATAGCATCGGTTGTAAGATGCCAATCGTATTCGTGACCGGACACGGTGATGTTCCGATGAGCGTGCGGGCAATGAAGGCCGGCGCTATCGACTTTCTGACCAAGCCATTCAAGGACCAGGACATTCTCGACGCTGTCGCGATAGCGATGGATCGCGACGCCGCTCTCCGACGCCAGAATGGAGAGAGCGTCGCTCTAGCTGCGCTTGCCGGAAACTTGACCGCGCGCGAGCGTGAAGTCATGCAAGCAGTGGTTCAGGGCCTGATGAACAAGCAAATCGCTTACAAGCTCGGCATCAGTGAGGTAACCGTGAAACTCCATCGTGGGAATGTTATGCGCAAGATGGAGGCCCGATCTGTCCCCGAGCTTGTGAGAAAATTTGAAATGCTCAGCAAGGATGTGCGAGCACCTGTATCTTAGTATCGTAGCCTGGAAGCAATAAGGGGCGCATAAATGAACTTGGCAAAATGTAAAAAGGGTCGGTCAATTGCCCCCAGCACCTACCATAGCTATTGTCGACGACGACGAGGCCATCCGTGAAGCGATCGATGACCTTATGAAGTCATACGGCTACACATGTCATCTCTTCGCCTCAGCAGAAGAATTTTTGGCCTTTCAACCGCGATCGGCGATTGATTGCATACTCGTCGACGTTAGCATGCCTGGCGTTAGTGGAATCGAGCTGCAGGAGGAGTTGAACAAGCATTCGGATCGCCCCCCGATAATCTTTGTCACCTCGTACAAGGACGAGCGGACGCGTAGGATCGCGATGGAAGGTGGCGCCTTTGCCTTTCTTGGCAAGCCAGTCGACATCAATCGGTTGATTGCTCGTCTTGAAGCCGCGCTAACGCACTAAGCAGCTTCGAAAGCACGGCCGTCAAATTCTTCGTTGCACAAAAACCATTCTCTGAACCCTTTTGGAGCGTACTTCAATCCAACCTCGCAGGGTCGGCAATTGAAGAGCAAAGACAGATCGAAAGATCGGCACAAATCGCGCGCCATAGCGCGTATATAATCAGCGCGCCGATCTATTCCATTTCTGCGTTATTCTTACAATACCTTGGTATATATTGGCATATATATCATGTTTGTTCCAAAAATCGGAAGTTCCTCTAATATCTTCGGTGAGAATAGTTGCTAGGGTGCACTACTCAGCGCACTCTAGCGCAGCTGGGCAGCCACGTGCCTGGCTTCACAGGGTCTCCTTACGCGCATTGCCAGCGAGTCAATTTATATGCGCCATAATTGTCACAGCTACGCAGCCGAGATTCAACTTGCTGATCCTTTCTTTTGTCGAACTCCGAATATAGCGAGCCCGAGAATGACGAACACGCGAACTGTTTTCCCGTTGATCGAAATTGTTGCTAGGAGGGCTTGCGGATACATTCCCCTGGGGATTGTGACTGTCGAGCAGGCTCTCCATGTTCCGAACTACGAGAACGTCGAATTTTCACATCCGACGCAAAATGCAGTGGGCGACAAAGCCTATATTGATCACGGGCAACTGCGCGACGTGATTACGAACCTGTTCGAATGACTTCGTGATATTTAACCTCCAGAGCACAGCAGTCGATGCACGCATTCTATCTGCCTTAGTAGTGCATCCGGAATATTCCTCACCGGCGTCTCAAGGGCGCTAGACTTCAACTTCGCCGAAACCGCCATTTCTGATCTGAACAGACGCATTCAGACGCGATTCGTCGAAATCGCGGATGTCGCAATGCGCGAGAAATGGCACTCGCAATTGAAAGACCATCGATCGAGCTATCGAGGTGCAAAATTTCGTCTGAAACCGACTTTTGGAGATTCGAAATTCTCAGAGCACTGGAACATCCGATTGTTGAGACGCCATTTAGCGATTGGAGGATTTTATGCATAAAGAAGAAAGTCGTCCCCATGCAGAGTTGCGTGAATCGATCGCCCAACTCGCCGATACATGGGAAAAGATCGTCTTCGACTATGGAGCAGGTGCCGTCTGGAGCCAGAACGGCCTGGCCAGGCGATGGGCCGACAGTGAGTTTCCGTTCTTTAACGCCATTACGCTTCTTGAACCGCTGTGGAACCAGGAGTCGCTTGCAAAGCAGCTCCATGCTGTGAGCGAATATATGGATCATCGTGCGAGGCCCGGGTTTTTCTGGCTATTTGAGGAGCTTCTATCACCCGACATTCGAAGACACCTGCCATCACTGGCAAGCCAGGTCGGCTTGGAGATCGCAGACACCGGCTGCGGCATGGTTCTGGAAGGCGTTCCGCAGGAAGCTCACTCGCATCCTGAACTGACTTTTGCCCGTGTCACCAATGAGGAACAGCTGCTGGCCTTCGCGGATATCAACTCCCGGGCATACGAAATATCACTCGAACATGGGCGAGACGGTTTTGCCCGGTCATGGTTCTGGCGCAAGGACGCGTTTGCGTATCTCGGGCTGCGAGCCGGCGTTCCAGTCTCAACTGCCGCAGCAATCGAGACGAACGGACAGTTAGTTGTCGCACTGATTGCGACTGAGCCTGAGATGCGGCGCCGGGGATACGCAGAGGCCACCGTCCGAAAAGCTTTATATGAAGGATTCCGAGCAACGGGTCTCAGCAGGTCTTTCATGCATGCCACGCAAGCAAGCCTTCACATCCTTGAGCGGATTGGGTACCGCCCTACGTCAACGATCCGCCTCCTTAAGCGCGCCACCCGAGGCAGTGTCACCTACCTCCGAGAGATCAACCGAGCTCATGATTTCAATAAAGAGGCAGAGAGAATTTCGCTCGCACAGATTAATTAAGCGGTCGTTCGCCGGTCAAATACGAACGCACAACTGATCTTGGGAAGTGCGCGGGTCGGCTGGATTTCCCAGCCCCGCGCGCAAGCGCTGGGATCTAAAGCCTTCTAAACTGCACCTCGTTGACTGCCTCTGTACCGTTACGCTCCGGACATTTGATGCAGGTTCCCAGCAACTCCCATTTACTTAGATTGCAACGGTTAACTACCAGTAGCCGATGCACATATGCCTGGGCACTGAAGCTCTTATTCGGGCAGTGACCCCGTTTTCGCAAAGGAAAAAACCGAAGAACGGCAGCGAAGTTATTGTTCGTGCTT
This sequence comes from Martinezella sp. CNPSo 3957, assembly GCF_057784395.1. Classification (NCBI taxonomy): domain Bacteria; kingdom Pseudomonadati; phylum Pseudomonadota; class Alphaproteobacteria; order Hyphomicrobiales; family Rhizobiaceae; genus Martinezella; species Martinezella sp. CNPSo 3957. The sequence continues at coordinate 32,551 of NZ_JBXSOU010000007.1, read as the reverse complement.
TACATCGTCCTTGTGACACTCGATAAGGTCGTCTGCTGGAAATTCCCTGCGAAATTTCCTGATGCCGGAGGCGATATCCTCCATCAAAGCGGGGATTTTGCCTCGCCCGAACAATAGCATGACAATCGCGAACACGATTAGCCAGTGCCATACGCTAAGCGATCCCATTTCGACCTCCACAATCTTTGTGCAAATTCTTCTTGCCACGATCGGCTTGGCGTCCGTAAACCCAATAACCAGCTGACACTTGTACCATAGAGGCTACCCGAGAGGCGATTTATGGAATTTATTCAGCAACACCAGGATCAGCTGCCGGAACGGCGATTGCGCGAGGAATAGCAAATTTCTCTGTGCGCTCCTGCAGCGATCACCAATCTGGTCGCCAGAGTCATCTCGAAATGTATCCGTCAAATTTCAGAACACCCGGAATTTTGTATCGCACTGTATAGCATTGCAAAAACAGATTACGGATCCCTCGCCAGGGGATTTCTTGGCTCCCCCTTCGCCGAGATATTTTTAGGTTTCAACCTCCGCCTTCGCCGGTAGCGGCACAACTCTAATGGAGGCCGTCAGCGTCTGAGTTCTCACCTTTGGGAGCGGCTTCATTGGCCGATCACCTCGCTTTGCTAAGGTCTACAGAAACGAGCCGACGATCGGAGGAATAGTAGTTGTCCGCCTCCGATCATTTGTATCGAAATGTAAGAAAAATGTTTTTGGATAAGATACGATACATAACCTCCTCCTTTCCGAAATGTTTTGGATACAGAACCTCTGTCTAGTTGCACGAACCGATGGCCGTATATTGCTTCCAGGGTATTTTGGAAGTGCCGCCTTGCCAATGACGGTTACATCCTCCCGCTGAAGGACCTCTGCCAGCGAGAATGACGACCAAGCCAAGCGCCCTGCTCCGGTCGAGAACATCCTTGATTAGTGCAGGCCCGTCAAAATTCGGATGAGTGTGTTGCTTGAAAGGGAGAGCTAGCTCGATGACAAATGGTATGGATCTCAGTCTTACCGGACGTGACGCTCGTCACGATGACCTATTCTTCTGTTTCCTGGCATTGGTAATAGGATGCGCAGTTTTCGTGATTGATGTGTTCACCCGGATCGAGGGAGCAGTGGCGGTGCTCTACGCTATAGCGCTTATGTTCGGTGCACAAACCGCCGATCGGGTCGGGCTTATCGTACTTTCAGCAACATTCGTCTGTCTTGCATTGGTTGGGCTTTTCATCAATCATGGTGCGACGCTCGATGTCGGAGCTCTCTTAAGACTTTCCGTTGCGCTAGCGGCCATTTTTGTGACGACAGGTTTGCTTCTACGCAACGCTCAAGCCCGCACCGAACTTCTACGAGTGAATGCCGCTTTGCGCGAAAGCGAGGCACGCTATCGTTCAATCTTTCATCGCGCGCGTATCGCTCTGTTGGAGCAGGACTATTCGAAAGTGCGCAATTATCTGATGGATCTCAAAGCCCGGAGTGTAACCAACATCAGCACTTATGCGCAAGCTCATCCAGATTTTTTTGCCGAATGCTTAGAGATGGTAGAAGTCGTTTCCTCTAACGAGGCGGCCAACGAACTTTTCTCATCATCACCAGCGCACCCGCTGCAAGGCCCACTGACAGCAAATATCTCATCCGATAGCCCGGTGGTTATGGCTCTCCTCCAGGCCATCATGGATGGCCTCACATATTTTGAAGGCCGTACGGAGGTGATCAGCAACACCGGTGAAATCAGGTCTGTATTGCTCAATGTTGGTCTTCCACACGATCCATCGGCATTTCATCGCGTCGTCGTCAGTATGATCGACATCACGCACCGCGAGGACGCGCGCAGAGCGCTTGCAGAAACTCAGGCGGCGCTCAGCGGAGCACAAACAGCGGCTACTGTTGGTATTCTGTCAGCATCGTTATCCCACGAGCTGAACCAACCGCTCGGCGCGATCAGTCTCAACTCTCAAACGTTGCTTCGCTGGCTGGACAAAGACCCGCCCGACCTCAATGCCGCGCGTCGCTCTGCGGAGCGCATAATTCGCGATAGCAATAGAGCGAATGAAGTTATTAAAACGGTACGCTCCATACTCTCGACCGAGCAGAAGGACATAGAAGAGTTTGATCTCAATGTTCTTATCGGTGAAACGCTGACACTCATGGAGCATGATCTTCAACGTGCGCGTACAGCGGTTGAAGTTATTCAGAAAGGTGAACTTACACCTATTCAAGGCGTCAGGATCGAGATGCAACAGGTGCTGATAAACCTTATCTCTAACGCGGCTCAAGCAATCAGCGCGGCCTCACCGAAGCGAAGACTGATAACCATCACTCTGGATAGTCAGGACCATAAGGAAACTTTACTTGTATCGGTCCGAGACACTGGCAGCGGTCTCGGATCGCAAGCTAAAGAAAAGATATTTTCTCCCTTCTTCACGACGAAGAAAAACGGAATGGGTATGGGTCTATCGATTTGCAGACACATGATCGAGGCAAGAGGTGGGTCGCTCAAGGCAAGCAACCACCCAGAGGGCGGCGCACTGTTTGAAATCCAACTGCCAAAGTGAAGATTGCCGACCGGGCATCAATTGCTTAGAACAGCGGCCGCCCTCACCCAGTGGCTCAACAGATCGTTGCCAACGAAACCCTTGGCCAGTGGCTTGATTTCAGTTCTGAGAGCGAACCGCGTCATGGGCTTTAGGACCGAACCGGCTGACGGCGCAAGCTTGATGGTTCGGCTTAATTCATGATGGTCCGGGAGCGCGTGACGTTCGAGGAGCGCCACTTGCAGCTGAAGTGGCGCTGGCAGCTGGGAGCTGCCAGACATAAATTTCTACCGACAAACCACGAGGAGAGGGAAACCGGTTGCCTGCTGCAGTTACCAGCCGTATCGGGAGCCGACGTAAAAGTCCGGAAAATTTGGTCCCCATGCACTCCAATCCCAGGCGGTGTCGCTATAGGTTTGGGCAGCCAGCAATTGCCGATTGGCGATTTTTTCTTGCAGCTGGATAGCTCGATAGCGATCGTAGGCCTTTTGGGAGCCAATATATAGGCAGTGGCAGTTTGCAGGATCGGCGTAAACGTAACTGACGGTTTTTCCATTGAGGCGTGTGAGGAACTTGTTAGGCGGCAGACGCGCCAACATTTGCTCCCGCTTCTTTGTATTTGCCGAGCGCACAGCAAATCCCGCCGCTGCCAAGCGGTCTTCCTTGTCCCGCACCCTGATCGCACTCGTTTGACAGGATGTCAGAGCGAGCATAAAGATGAGCGTGACCATACCCTTGACGAAGTACTTCGATTGTTTCGAGCGTTTAAATTCAGGCATTTCAATGTTCCTATGACAATTACGGCACACGGAACATGCGGCGCTCCCTTCCCAATTCAAAGTGATACATTCAGCTTAGGCACCTATCCTTCAGCATAGGTTTGCCGAATACCTTCGTCATGATGTTCTGGCATTCCGCGGCACCGTCGGACTCAGTCGACGCGCCTGCATGTGCGAACGCGCCCTCCCGGCTCTACAACGATACGAAGACCATTTTGGATCGATTGTAGCGCCCGCTTGCTCGCGATCATCACTAGAAGTGGCAGCGCTACAGTCCTGGTCCCGCGCACTGGAGGGGCCGGCAAAGGTTTGTGACACCGCGCGCCATGAGCGTAACCGCAAAATTGGCATGAGGTGCTGATAAGCTATAACTGAGAATCTCCGATCAAGGCCTTTTGCGAACAACACACCTATGTCCACATTGCTGCTGGCACCGCTGATTTGGCGCTCGCAGCCATCCGTCTAGAGCAGTTCATACTTAAGTGTAGTTACATAACGCGGGGCGTGGGTCTATTTTCCATTCATCGCCTCAACCACTCAATGAGGCGGGTAGCGCTTTCCCCGCTACCGGCTTCGACGTCGTCCCCTCCGCCGAAGCTCTCGATCCTCCCAGGATCTATGAAGGCCGTCTCCAGTCGCCCAGGAGGCGGCCTTTTTTTGAGAACCGCTGCGAAACAGGAGATGCGAGACCATGGCTTCGCACCGCGGCCCGCCACGGACGACAAGCCGGCTTGCCGATGGTACCCCGAGAAGAGATCGGAACCCCCAAAGCGTGCGTGACACCAGCTTCGCCACCGACCGTGCCGCTCTTCTGCGGCAACTTACGAAAGGAACCTCGTAATGATAGATCATCGCCCGAAGGGCATTGAACAATACGATCATCCCGCCGGCGGCTGGGGTGCCCTCAAAGCGGTCGCCGAAACACTCGCGCATCAACAGGTGGTGGCACAGGGTACCATAACGCTTCTAAAGGCTAACCAGCCTGAGGGGTTCGATTGCCCCGGTTGTGCTTGGCCGGATCCCAAGCACACTTCATCATTCGAATTTTGTGAGAACGGCGCAAAGGCGATCACCTGGGAATCGACAGCAAAGCGTTTAGATCCAGAGTTTTTTCGAAGCAATAGTGTTGCCAAGATTTGGAAGTTGACCGATCACGAGCTGGAAGACAAGGGCCGGCTGACGTCGCCATTGCACTACAACAGCGACACCGATCGCTACGAACCTATCGAATGGAGAGATGCCTTTAAACTGATCGCGGCGGAACTCAACAAGCTCAACGATCCAAACGAGGCGGAATTCTACACATCTGGCCGCGCCTCGAACGAGGCGGCTTTCCTCTATCAGCTCTTTGTCCGCGCCTATGGCACCAATAACTTTCCCGATTGCTCAAACATGTGTCACGAGGCCACGAGCGTTGGACTTCCGATGTCGATCGGGGTGGGAAAAGGCACCGTCACCCTTGAAGATTTCGACCATGCAGACGCAATCTTCAGTTTCGGCCACAATCCCGGAACAAACCATCCACGTATGATGACGACATTGCACAATGCATCACGTCGCGGCGTGCCAATCGTCGTCTTCAATCCGCTAAAGGAGCGCGCATTAGAGCGCTTCGCGGCACCCCAGGATCCCGTTGAGATGGCGACGCTCTCGGCAACACCGATTGCTTTCGCCTATCATCAACTACGCACCGGCGGCGATCTCGCGGCGCTTAAGGGTATAATGAAGGCAGTGTTTGAGCGTGATGCGGCCGAAATTGCTGCCGGAGGCCCGGGCGTGCTCGACAGACCCTTCATCGGCGCACATACGATTGGGTTCGAGTTGGTACGGGCGGACGTGGACGCGACGAGCTGGGACGAGATCGTTGTCATCAGTGGCCTCGCAAAGAATGCGATCGAGAGTGCGGCGAATGTCTACATAGCGGCCAGGAATGTGATCGTATGCTACGGCATGGGCATCACCCAACACACAACTGGCACCAATAACGTGCAACAGATTGTCAATCTGCTGATGCTACGTGGCAATATCGGTCGGCATGGCGCCGGTATTGCCCCAATCCGCGGGCATTCCAACGTCCAGGGTAACCGCACGGTGGGAATCACCGAGGTTCCAAACAAGGCCCTGCTCGATGGAATGGAACGAGCATTCGGCTTTCGCCCATCTGAGCTGAAGGGCCACAATGCAATCGAGTCAGTCGAGGCGATTATCGCCGGTGAATCCAAAGCGCTAATCTGCCTTGGCGGCAATCTAGCCGTCGCAATGTCGGATCCAGAAGCTACCTGGGAGGGAATGCGCAAGCTCGATCTAGCAGTCCATATTGCCACGAAGCTCAATCGCTCCCATCTCCTCACGGCGAAGACATCGCTTATCCTTCCCTGTCTCGGCCGGACCGATCTCGACACCCAGGCTTCGGGGCCACAGGCGGTCACGGTAGAGGATTCAATGTCGATGGTGCATGCCTCGCGCGGCTTCCTCAAGCCGCCGAGTGATGCCTTGAAATCCGAACCCGCAATTATCGCCGGTATTGCCAAGGCAACGCTCGGCGAGCGCTACGGCATCGATTGGGACGGGCTGATTGAAGACTACGATCGGATTCGGGAAAAGATCGAAATTGTCTTCCCGGACTTCCACGCCTTCAATAAGCGCGTGCGCGTGCCCGGCGGCTTTCGCCTCGACGTCGCGGCTTCCTTTCGTCGATGGAACACTCAAAGCGGCAAGGCAAACTTTTTTGTCGCGTCTGGCCTGAACGAAGATCCGGTGGTCAAGAACCCTGATGTCCTGATCCTCACGACGATCCGCAGCCACGATCAGTACAACACTACTGTTTACAGCCTCGATGACCGCTACCGTGGCGTCTTTGGCAGGCGCGACGTCATCTTTATGAACAAGGACGATCTAGTTCGCCTTGGTCTCAAGGACGGCGACCGAATAGACGTTCACGGCCTCATTCGCGCCGAACCGGGAACACATGTGGTCCGCGGCTTCACGGCGGTTGAATACAACATCCCGAGGGGATCGGCAGCCGGCTATTACCCGGAAATGAATGCCGTGATCTCCCTGCGCCATTTTGATCGTCTCTCCGGAACCCCTTCCTACAAGGGCGTGCCCGTTATCATTGCTGCCAGCAACAACTAAATCATCGAACCAGGAAATTTGCTTGCCGGTGTTACCGATGTAGGCCGTGCGCACGTGACTCAAGGATCCTACGCGAATTCGTCAAGACGCTACACGTTCCTCCAGCTCACCTATACCTACGTACGGTTCAATACAGCACCCGCTACGGCTAACATTTTTCCAGCAGCCAGCCAGAAACTCAGTTTGGCCTGAGGTCAGAAGCAAGGAATTCAAAATGTGCAGGGATTTCATCATGAACTTCGCCGTGTCGGGCGAGCACAAGCAGCTGATTGTGCCGGCGCACTTCTTTGTATTCCTGATTGAAGTGGCCATGGCAGGGCGTGGTCTTTTCTTCAGCCCTGACGATCGTTGTGTTCGCAGGTGCAGAGCTTTTTACCGGCACAGCCATGTGTATTCCGCTCGCGGTACGGACGGGGCAGGCATGGCTGTCGGACGTGCTACGCGTCTGCTTTAGCGCGTGAATCGGCAATCTGTTTGGCTTGGTGACGCTTCACTAAGATGTTTACCTTTTGCACGCCGCTTACCCGCAAATACCCGGCAATCGTTTCCCCTGTCGGCGCGATCCACAACCTGGTGTCGATTACGCTCGGCAATCTGATTGGAGGCTCGATCTTTATGGCACTTGGATCCTCGGTACAGTTCCACAGCAGCGGGCACCTTTCATTCGTACCGCCGCCGGTACCTGTTGGGGCTTCTGCAGACCACAGGGAGAAGTGAGACCGTCATGGCAGATCAGCCCTGTATTACCAGTCTTGCACTGTCGCAGCCGTCCAGTCGCACACCGGTCGGGGAGATGCAGAAGCCAGTCCAACAGCCTTCAACTGTCGCAACGACCCTCAGGCGCCTCACCATCCCCTTGCTCGCAGTGATCGCCGCCGGAGTTGGTGTTGCTGTCGCCATGGCAGATTGGAACCGCTGGGTGGCAGACGCAGCCAGCCAATCAACTGACGATGCTGTCGTCAATGCCGATATTTCCACCCTGAGCGCGCAAGTGAGCGGCACGGTACTAAGCGTTCCCGTTGGCGACTATCAGCGGGTAAGTAAGGGTCAGTTACTAGCGCAAATCGACCCCCGCGAATATGATGCCGCCGTCGAAGTCGCCAAGGCAAACCTGGCGTCTGCCAGTGCCTCGCTCGCAAACCTCGAGAACGAGATCAAATTGCAGAAAGCTGTCATCGATGCGGCATCAGCGCAAAACGCATCGGCGCTTGCCTTGCAGACGCAGACGGAACTTGAGTTCCATCGGCAGACAAGTCTAGGTGATGCCACCTCGCAGCAGCAACTTCAGCAGGCGAAACTGGCTTATCTCCAGGCTCAGGCCGGCGCGAAATCGACCGCTGCCGCGATCGATCAGCAGAAAGCCCAGTTGAAGGTGCTCGACGGACAGGGCCCGCTTCTGCGCGCGCAGGTTGGTGCCGCACAAGGGAATCTCGACACGGCGGTGATCCGTCAGGGGTATGCCAGCATCTTCGCTCCCTTTGACGGGGTCCTTGGTCGCAGTCTGATCCATAAAGGCGATTTCGTTGCAACTGGCACGACCATCAATTCGGAAATACCGCTTCCAGACGTTTACGTCACAGCGAACTTCAAGGAGACCCAGGTGGCCCGTATCACCGCTGGGCGCACGGCAAAAATCACCATAGATACATTTCCAGGTCAAACGCTCCGCGGCAAAATTTCCAGGCTCTCGCCAGCAAGCGGCGCTATCTTTGCACTGCTTCCGCCGGACAATGCGACCGGAAATTACACCAAGGTTGTGCAGCGCATACCGGTCAGGGTCGATCTTGATCCGGGCCAGCCGCTCATCGACCAACTGCGACCCGGGATGTCGGCCATCGTCAACGTCGACACATCGATGAACACGGATGCTAAGCCATGAGCGCCGCGTCGACTGCCTCGGGGCCGATGACGAACGGCACGACCGCCAGCCGCCCCTACCTCGTTGTTGCTGCCCTTTTGCTTGCGTCCTTTGTTGTCGGTTTCGATACGAGGGTTTTTACGGCCAGCTTGCCGGACCTTCGCGGTGCCTACTCCTTGGGGGTCGACGAAGGGTCCTGGCTTAGCACGGTCGCCAACGCACCACAGATCTTCATTTCATCCGCAGTTGCATGGATTGCTACCGTTTTCGGCGTCCGCCGCGTGATGGTCCCCTCAAGTCTCGTCTATGCCGGCATCTCATATTCCATCCCAATAGTGCATGACGGAACAATCCTGTTTGCCCTTCATGCCATACGGGCGTTATTGCTCGGCGTGTTCATCCCGGCGACGATCATGGTGATCTTCCGCAACCTTGACAAAAAATACTGGTTGGTCGGAATTGCCATCTACGCGCTTCGCGTTCCGCTCTCGCAAAATCTCGGCTTCGTCCTCGTCGGTGTTTGCGGTGATTATCTCGGCTGGCAATGGGTGTATTGGCAGGACGTTGTAGTCGCACCTCTTATCGCACTGCTGCTCATCCTCGCTGCTCCGAAAGAAGAGATCGACGTCACTCTGCTTCAAAACGCCGATTGGGGTGGCATGCTGCTTCTCGGCTCATCGATGACGATGCTCTACATCGCGCTCGACCAGGGAAACCGGCTCAACTGGTTTCAGTCGGGTATCGTCACGTCGCTTGGAATCGGAGGCGCCGTTCTGGCCAGCGGATTTTTCATCAATGAGTGCCTTGTGAAGTCTCCCTGGGCTCACACCGGCGTTATTCTATCGCGGAACATTGGGACGGGCTACGCTGTCATCATCGCCTTCACGCTCTCAAGTTCGGGCGAATCGATTATCATTCCCGCCTTCCTGCAGAACGTGGTCGGGCTTAGACCGATTTCCATTGTCGAACTCTACGTTATGGGAGGCGTCCTTCCCGTTTTCGCGTTTATTGTCTTGGCTGTCTATCTACAGCGCCGAATGGATGCCAGGCTGGGTATCGTTATCGGTCTAGTCGCGATGGTGATTGGATCGCTCGCTGGCTCAAGGTTGACCGTGGAGTGGTCGCCTCGGAATTTCCTGTCGGTCGTTTTGCTACTCACTGCCGGCCAGTCATTCACGTTCTTCTCGACGGTCGTTTATCTGCTGGCGAACACCGATCCAAAGCGAGCGACCGCCGCTTCCGCTTATATCCAGGTGGTACGGCTCGGGGGCGCGGAACTGGCAGTCGGCCTCTTCGATACCTGGCTGCGGCAGCGCGAACAGTTTCACTCCAACATTCTGGGCGGGTCGATCGCGGCTTCTTCGCGAGACCTCCATGAAACGCTTAATAGGCTGCAAACCCTATTTGGAACATCTGCGCGGGCGACCATGGAAGCCTTGTCAGTGGTGGCGACCGAAGTCCGCACACAGGCCGACGTACTTGCCTATGCGGACGGCTTTGTGCTCTCGTTCTGGTTCGCCATTACCGGTCTACTGCTCGTCGTTTTTATGGGTCCTACGCCATTCGGTCCATTGCACCCCGATTTTCAGCGCAAGGCGACCGAGGCAGCGGTGCAGGAGAAGGCAGTTGCGTCCGCATCGCAGACCGGCCCTATGCGTAGATTGGGGACAGACTGAAACAAGAAATGCTCGCAAGCCGCGCGCGAGTTGATGGGGACATAGGCAAAGAGGCCCGACACTCTCAGGCGCTCGATCATCTCTGCCAAAGCATTGACGGACTACATTAACCACCCAGCTCCCGGCCCACAACCGAGTTTCCTGCCTTTCGGCCCAGATTTCAATCCAAGAGATATTGCCAAGCCGGTATGCCGGTACCGCACACCTTCGTTGCAACGAAGACCCATATACCATTCGCGAGATGCAGTTAGACTTATGTATAGGTGCGCAGATCTGCCCTTCAGCCATACACTTCCTTCATGATTTCGCTGACAGGGGGACATTATGTCCAGGTTCAAGTTTACGTCGGTCGTCTCGGGCCGCTCACTGGACGACATCATCAAATCAATCGCTATCCATCTCAGCGACATAATTGACGTCAGAGGGCGTTACGCGAGCCGGCTGCCGATTCTGCGAACTACCGTCCCGCTCGTATGGGCGATGGCGCAAGTCAGCACCTGGCTTTGCATTCCCCCTACCGATCGTTCAGCTGCTGACCCTGCGCTTTCCTATCGGAGCCTGCCATGACAACAATTCGCACCATTTTTACTCCTCCCAGGCATCGACGATCTGCAATTGTGGCCGGTATCGTCGTGCTGGCCATCGCCGGCGGATCGGCAGCGGCGCTCCTCCTCGCCGGGATTGAGCCAACCACAGCGGCCCCAGCGGGAAACATCCCGGCAGTGCCGGTGCAGGTCGCAAAGCCGACCTTGGAAGAGATACCGGTCTATCTCGATGGTATCGGAACGGTGCAAGCGAACTACACCGTCAATATCAAGACTCGCGTCGATGGCGAACTCCAGAGCGTCCTGTTCAAGGAAGGCGATTTTGTCAAGAAGGGCGACCTTCTTGCCGTCATCGATCCCCGCCCGTATCAGGCTGCGTCCGATCAGGCGGCCGCAAAAATTAAACAGGATCAGGCAGATCTCGCAAATGCGCAGTACTTGCTCTCCAAGGACCAACAGCTGGCGCAAAAGCAGATCGCAACCCAGGAGGTTGTGGAACAGCAGCAGAGCCGGGTTGCCAGCCTCATGGCTCAATTGGCTCAGGATCAGGCTGCCAAGGAGGCTGCTGATGTTTCGCTGTCTTACACCGAGATCCGGTCACCGATCGATGGCCGCACTGGCATCAGACTCGTTGACGCAGGAAATCAGGTTCATACGACCGACACCACTCCCATTGTTACCCTGACCCAGACCCAGCCGATCACTGTCCTATCAACGCTTCGCGAGGACGATTTAGGCGCCGTCCGCGATGCACTGAAAAACGGCCCTGTTGAAGTCGCTGCACTTTCCGTGGATCAATCCAGCTCGCTTGCGACAGGCACTCTCTCGGTTGTTGATAACGTCATAGATCAAAGCAGCGGCACGGTACGGCTCAAATCTACATTTCAAAATCGCGACGATGCTCTGTGGCCTGGGCAATTGGTGCTGCTACGATTGACGCAGAAGACGCTGCATCAGGCGCTCACGGTTCCTTCCTCTGCTCTGCAGCGCGGCGCCGAAGGCTTCTTTGTCTACACCATCGACAGCAACGAAAACGCGGCCGTTCGTAAAGTAAAGGTTGGCCCTATTGAGAACGCACGCGCGACCGTATCGAGTGGACTAAAAGGTAACGAGCAGGTTGTGACAGCTGGTCAATACCGCCTTGACGTCGGAACGCATGTATCCATCCAACCAGCCGTCAAGGAGTAGGACGATGTCGATCTCCTCTTGGTTCATTCACCGGCCGATCGCCACGTCATTGTTGATGGCAGCACTGTTGGCGATGGGCGTCGTGACCTATCCGCTTCTGCCCGTTGCACCCTTGCCGCAAGTTGATTTCCCGACCATCCAGGTAACGACGCAGTTGCCCGGCGCGGATCCGCAAACAATGGCCTCATCAGTCACGCAACCCCTTGAACGGCAGTTCGGTCAGATCTCAGGCGTTACCCAGATGACGTCTACAAGCACGATCGGCAACAGCTCCATTACTCTCCAGTTCGACCTCTCACGCAACATCGACGGCGCTGCGCAGGACGTGCAAACAGCTATCAGCGCGGCCGGCGGGCAGCTTCCGACGGATTTACCTTCGCCGCCCACCTATCGAAAGGTCAATCCCGCTGATCCGCCCATCATGGTTCTAGCGCTGACGTCCGACACTCTGCCGCTCACTCAGGTCGACGACTATGCCGAAAGTGTGCTCGCGCAGCACATTAGCCAGATCAACGGTGTGTCTCAGGTCTTGATCTTCGGCCAACAGAAACCTTCCGTGCGCTTACAAGTCGATCCAAGTAAAATCGCGGATTTAGGACTATCTCTTGAGGATGTGCGGAGCGCAGTTACGGGCATCACTACGGAAACTCCCAAAGGAAGTGTGCAGGGGGCGGAGCGGACTTATACAATCTACGACAATGATCAACTTTTGGCCGCGGCACCGTGGAACGATGCAATCGTTGCATATCGCAAGGGCGCGCCAGTGCGTATCCGAGATATTGGTCGGGCGGTCGATGGCCCCGAGAATACGCAACTTGCGGCCTGGGCTAACGGCAAGCGCGCGATTGTGCTTCCGATTTTCAAGCTGCCCGGTGCGAATGTGATCGACACGGTCGATCAGATCAAAGCGGCACTACCTCAAATACAAGCAATCGCACCTGCGGCTATCCACCTTTCGATCTTGAGTGATCGAACGGTAACAATTCGGGCCTCGGTACTTGATGTGGAGAAGACATTGATCATTACCGTCGTGCTGGTCGTGATGGTGATCTTTCTCTTCCTGCGCAATCTGTGGGCGACCGTCATCCCGAGTGTCACCCTGCCCCTGGCGCTGCTTGCGACACTTGCCTTGATGTGGGCCGTAGGGTTTAGCCTCGACAATCTTTCTCTTTTAGGGCTGAGCATCGCCACCGGCTTTGTCGTCGATGACGCAATCGTCATGGTCGAGAATATCCACCGTCACATGGAGATGGGGAAGACGCCGATGAGGGCCGCAATCGACGGCGCAAGTGAAATCGGCTTCACCATCATCTCGATCAGTGTTTCGCTCGTAGCTGTCTTCATACCGCTCCTTCTCATGGGGGGCATCGTCGGCGAACTCTTTCGCGAATTCGCCGTTACCGTGACGCTGACAATCGTCATTTCCGGGCTAGTTTCGCTGACCATCACGCCAATGATGGGTGCACGGTTTCTGCGAGCCGAAGGTGCCGTACGCCATGGCGCTCTTTACATGGCGTTCGAACGGGCCTTTGACTTGCTCCTTGCCGGATATCGACGCACGCTCGATATCGCCTTGCGCCATCATCGCGCTACGATGCTCGCCTTCCTTGCATCGCTAGGTGTAACCGGTTTGCTCTTCGTCGATATTCCGAAGGGATTCTTTCCAACACAGGACACGGGTCTGATAACGGGCATACTCGAGGCCTCCCAGGATATTTCGTTCGCCGAGATGGAGCGACGCCAGATCGAGGCGGGCAAAATCATCGCCAGCGATCCAGGTGTCGCGACCATTGGCATGGCGGTGGGAGGTGGCGCAGGCCAGACGGCAAATACGGGCCGCATGTTCATCACTCTTAAGCCGCTCGACAAGCGCGACGCGTCGGCAACTGAAATCATCGATCGCCTGCGGCCAAGACTGGCACAGATGGAGGGAGCCCAGCTTTTCCTGCAGCCGGCGCAGGATATCAATGTGGGCGGCAGGAGTTCGGCGACCCAATTTCAATACACACTCCAGGACGGCACCGCCCAAGAGTTGAACGACTGGGCGAGCAAGTTGCTGGCGAAGTTCAAAACATTGCCAGAGCTTACCGACGTGGCAACTGACCAGCAGGATGGCGGCGCCACCGTGACGCTCAAAATCGACCGCGACCAAGCCTCACGCTACGGCATTTCGCCACAGATCATCGATAACACCCTTTATGACGCGTTTGGTCAACGTCAGGTCACGCAGTACTTCACAGATCTGAACAGCTACCACGTCGTGCTTGAGCTGGCACCACAGTTTCAGAATTCGCCGCTCGCGATCAATGGCATCTATCTTAAGTCTCCATTGACAGGTGAACAGGTTCCGCTCAATCAATTGGTCACGCAAACGACCGAGCCGACGGCAGTTCTTGCCGTCAACCATCAAAGCCAGTTTCCTTCCGTCACCCTATCCTTCAACCTCAACAAGGGTGTGGCACTGAGCCAGGCGGTAGCTGCCATTGCTCAAGCGGAAAGAGAGATGGGTAAACCGGCGACCTTGATTGGCAGCTTTCAAGGCAACGCCCAGGCCTACCAAAGCGCATTGGCGACCGAGCCACTGCTTGTGCTCGCTGCCTTGGCAGTGATCTATTTGATCCTTGGCGTGCTCTACGAAAGTTACATCCACCCTTTGACAATTCTTTCGACCCTTCCTTCTGCCGGTCTCGGCGCGTTGGCGATGCTGTGGCTCTTCGGTTTTGATTTCACCGTGATCGCACTGATTGGGGTCATTCTCCTGATAGGAATCGTGAAGAAGAACGGCATCATGATTGTCGACTTCGCTATCGTGGCGCAGCGTCAGGAGGGACTGTCGCCGGAGGCCGCCATCCGGCAGGCTTGCCTGCTTCGCTTCCGCCCAATCATTATGACCACTTGCGCAGCCCTGCTTGCCGGAGTGCCATTGATGATCGGTCACGGTACGGGTTCGGAGCTTCGCCAGCCGCTCGGCTATGCACTGGTCGGTGGCTTGGTGATTAGTCAGATCATGACCCTCTACACGACCCCCGTTGTCTACCTTTACCTCGAAAAACTCAACGGCATCGTCAGCCGAAAGCGAGCCCCCTTTTCGGGTGCTGAGGCACCAGCAGAATAATCCCCCATTCGTCCACGTCAAAGGAGTGACACCTATGGATCCAGTATCCCGACGCACAGTACTTGCCCTAGGGGCTATGGGAGGCACCGCGCTTGCGACAGGAATTGCCCATGCTGCCAGTTTCGGCAATCCGGATCAGCCCGCCGAGGGAGCCGTCAATGCCAATCCTGCGGGGTTGTCGGATCCTGGTCCCAAGAACCAGGCGATAAATGAGCAGTTTCCATCCTTTCAGAGTCCGCCCGCCACGGACGTCGGAGACATGCAGCTCTTTTGGGGCTCATTCAACAACGCTGCAAAGCGCATTCAAAACGGCGGGTGGGCCCGCCAGGTTACCAAAGCGGATTTTGCGATCTCTGAAGCCGTATCAGGCGTCAACATGCGCCTCGGGCCTGGCGGAATTCGCGAAATGCATTGGCACCGCGCCGCAGAATGGGCGATCATGACCAATGGGCGTTGCCGCATCACGGTCCTTGATGCGCAAGGACGAGCTTACGTGCAGGATGTCCAAGCCGGCGACCTTTGGTATTTCCCGGCAGGCTTTCCGCATTCGCTGCAGGGACTTGGTCCTGACGGTTGCGAGTTCGTCATCGTTTTCGACGAAGGCGATCAGTCGGAGTATGGCACGCTGCTTTTGACCGATTGGCTGGCGCATACCTCGCCGGAGCTACTAGGCAAGAATTTCGGTGTGTCTCAAGAAATTTTCAAAAATATCCCGCTGCAGGACCTCTGGATTTTCCAAGGAAAAGAACCTGGACCGCTTGCGGCCGATCAAGAGGCCGTGGCATCCGCCGGTTTACCTCCCTACCCCTTCACATACAGACTGACGGCCTCGCCTCCACTCAAACAGAATGCCTCTGGGACGCTCCAACTGGCCGATAGCAGCACTTTCAAAGTATCCAAGACCATCGCCGCGGCAATAGAGACGATCAAGCCTGGAGGAGTGCGTGAAATGCATTGGCATCCCAATGCAGACGAGTGGCAATATTGGATCAAGGGCGAGGGCCGCATGACGGTATTCGACGCCGGCCCTCGCAGTCAGACCGCCGATTTCCGGCCGGGGGACATCGGATATGTTAAAAAGAGCCAGGGACACATCATTGAGAATACCGGCAATACGGAGCTGCAGTTTGTGGCAGTTTTCAAAGTCGCCGAGTACCAGGAGATCGGCCTGTCGTCTTGGTTGACGCACACGCCCGCGGCCCTTGTCGCACAGCACCTCAATGTCAGCCCTGCCGACATTGCCAGGTTTCCCGCCGACCAGCCGGGTATCCTGCCGCGCTGAATCCCGACATCGCGACGTCACGAGGCGTTGCGATGTCCAGGCGGGGTTTAGCGGCACGCGCTTGCTCCAGCGAGCGCCGGCAGAATTATACGTGCAAGCCCGACAGACTTCGCACCGTCTATTTTTAGCCGGGATTATCAAGTGAGACGTTGCCATGAAACGAATTGGACGCAGCGGCACTAGGCTGTATGAAAAGGCACTCGGCACGGCTGTCGTTCGACAGCAGCCATCTCTGCCGCCAATCGCACTATTCAGCTATGACGACGGCAATCAAGACACGGTTCCCATCCAAAGACTTCATAGTCGCTACCGCGAACGAGACAGTCCAGGGTCAATCCTGCCCGCCTGAGCCTTGCGATAACGAGTGTGGTTGGGGCAGAGGCCGCGATCGGCATCGGGATCCCGAGGATTGCCTCTTCGCCGCCGTCTCGACCGAGATGCAGCTCGTTGCCATGGCAGCGCCATCCCTGCCGTTGATCGTGCCGGAATCACGGCACTGCAGGCCTTATAAAGCGTATTGTGCCGGCCTGCACGGTCCTCAACGCGAGCGGCCCCATGTCTGGCGCATAGGATTCGGCTCTAGGGATAACGAAACATCAGGCCCGCGCTCCGTCTCAACGATATCAATCGAGGCTAACTCGTGAGTTTGGTGATGATTCCCTCGGTTAGGCTGAAGCGATTTGCGAATTCTTCAAGGTTACCTATGTGCACATCACCACCGCATGGGATGGTCCGGATATGAAACTGCTATCTGCGCGTCCTCCGGCACGGGACGCCGATCACTCGATAACCTCCCACTCCGACGGGAGAGGCGCCTAACGGGACTGAGTGTACAGGCGCACTTGACCTGACATCGGTCGCAATCCTATCACGGTTAGGTGCAGCGCTTAAGCAGACGCTGCAACGTCCTTCGGTGCATTGATAACTGACGTGCCGCGCGCGACACATTCGCGTCGCACGACATATAGACATCTCTGATATGCATTTGGCGGATGCTGTTTGGTGCCGGGAGGGATAATGGCAGCATCAGCCGGTTAGAATGCTCGTTCAATAGAATACCGACGAGCAGACCAACGTCAGCCGGCTTAGGTAGGACATCCGTGGCACCCGCCTTGATCGCACTTACAGT
The DNA here is from genome assembly GCF_057784395.1 of Martinezella sp. CNPSo 3957. NCBI lineage: Bacteria > Pseudomonadati > Pseudomonadota > Alphaproteobacteria > Hyphomicrobiales > Rhizobiaceae > Martinezella > Martinezella sp. CNPSo 3957. The sequence continues at coordinate 15,310 of NZ_JBXSOU010000007.1, read as the reverse complement.
ATTGGCGAGATTACAAAACCGGCTGTGAACTAGTGTACGGCAGAGCGGATAGCGCTTTGCAATTGTCCTTACAAAATCCAGCCCATCGCCATCGTCCAGGACGAACTCGACAACGGCAAAAGAGACTACGGTTCGGCAAAGCTGTCGCTTCGCCGCATCAATTGTATCTGCAAAGCATATATGAAGACCACGTTCGGCGAGGTGCTCGGCAAGTGGAGATGTGGGACCGACACCGGGATCGACGATCAGCACTGCGGTTCTTGTGATGGCGACTGGATGCTCGCTAGAATAAATAGGATCAACAGGCGTCATCGCCATCTCCTTTGCTTCCGTTTCCTGAAGTGTAAGAGGGCAAGGCTGTGTCAGATACTATACGTACGGATAGATCGGGTAGCGCAGTTGGTAGACCGTATTCAATGACCGCTGTTCGAGCCATAGTGGTGGGCTCTTTCAATACCGAGGCAATATCCCTCAAAGTGCGGTCTGATTCTTCCACCGTGTAGCGCGTTACAGCCAGCACCCTTCCGTCCATCGAAAGTTGATGTTGGTGATCAAGCTGAGCGAGACGATCATGAGCCTGCATCTACATCAGCAAGGGTTCACGTTGTAGTCTATTCCTAGAAAACGGGCCTCGATCAAAAGTCAGTGCGCATCACAGCTCTTGACAAATCACCAACGAAACTCCCGCAGCGACACGTTATATTACTATACTATTGTACATATACAACGATACGATGATTTAATACAAACTTTGACTCAAATACACTAAGTTCCATTTGTTAACAAAAAGGAATACGCACACATGAACTCCACATCCTACAATTTAAGCAGTCGCTCCATTAGCCTCTCATCGCTAGGATCCCGCTTGGCGCTGGTGACGGTTATGAGCGGAGTTTTGGCTCCTGCAGCGTTCGCAGCCCAGACTTGTGACGGCTTGAAGCACGACATCGAAGCTAGTGGTGCCTATCTTTATCATTACACTGACAAAAAGGAGCCCGATCTCGATCTTTACGTTCGTTACGTAAACAGCGATACCAAGTGCGACGGGGGCCAGATTCTTGAACCGCGCCTCGTTCCGGATCTCGAAAATTGCTACGTTCCCACGTGCGTTATCGGTCCAGGCGACGACGATCGCTGACCCGCTGGGCCACGGCGCGGTGAACACCGCGCCGTGGATTTCTACTTCGTCATAAACGGGACAGAAACGCCGCCATCTCTTGCCCTGACATCTGCCGCGATGATCCGCTTATACAGCTTGCGACGACGAATAGAGTCAAAGGCGAGCGTCGCTGGCTCCTTCCGTGCATTTCGAGGTTATAGAGCCGCGGAGAAAAATGCGATCAACTGCGCCACAGCCTCGTTCACCGCTCCTTGCCGATCGTAGAGATCCACGTGGGTGGCATCTTTGACGATATACAGCGCCTTGGGTTCTTTTGCTCGCGCGATCGCCTCACGCGTCATCCATGCCGTCACGGCTTTCTCGGCCGTTATCATCAAGAGGGGTCTTGGTGCGATCATATCGATAAAACGGAAGGCATCAAACGTTGCCATTCTGTCGAGGCTATCCCAGGTAAGGGACTTTGCTGAGCGCGGGTGGCTGCATCGGTCCGTGCAGTAATAGTCCCAACCTTCGAAGACATGAAGGCCCGCGGCACGCGCTTCCTCTTCATTTGCAGGAAAAATCGGGAAGCTACCCATTTCTTCGCCCCTTGCCGCTCGCGTTCGTGCCTGCGCGGCTGCTTTCAAAAGATTGTCCATAACAGCTGGGTTCTGCGCGCCATCAGGGCCGACGCGGACTTGGAGGCCGACGTCAACCGCGGCGATTGTCGCTACTGCTTTTATCCTGCGATCGCCGGCAGACGCGGGCACGACATAACCGCCTGACGCGCAAATGCCGAGAACACCGAGCCTATGCTCATCGATCCCTGCTTGATTACTGAGAAACGAAATCGAAGCTTTGAAGTCTTCGATCCGCTGTGCCGGATTCTCAAGACCACGTGGGGAACCTTCGCTCTCACCCTGATAAGCGGCATCAAATGTTAAGACCGTGAAACCTTGGTTAGATAGCTTTTGTGCGTATAGAGCTGGTGACTGTTCCTTGATCGACGTACCAGGATGCCCAATGACAATGGAGCGTCCGTTGGGCTCCTGCGGTTTATAAAGGTGTCCGACAATCCTTAACCCAGAACTTGTATAGGATACTGATGTCCGCATCGAAGATTCTCCTATTGCAACGCGTCTTCGGCCCTCTCGGTCGACCAAAGTGATGGAAAAGAGTAAAGCTTGCACATGTTTCGAATGTTTCAGATCTCTGGGTTTGTTGTATCAAAGTGTAGCGATTGATTGTCGATCGGACCGTGCCAAAAATACAGGTTAAAGTCGTCACGCAGGTGCATTCAGGAATAGGAGTTCAAAGCTGGACTGTTCCAATTGGGCCTGTATCGCCGCCAAAGATGAGGGCGCGAGCGAGTCTGCCTTTGTGGAATCGTTCAAGCAACAAAGGACTGCGGTTGGGGATGGCCCCAATCAGCACTTTGTGAGCACGCTTGAACTGATCGGGAATTTTCGACCGTCAGGTCTCGACTGGATCATTTCAAATACACACCTCTTCAATTCCAAACGTGCCAATTTCCGCTGTGTTGTTGTCGAGACTCGACATTCCACCTTCTCCAGCTACAGACGAAACTTATTTGCAATAATCTGAAACAAATCCGTCAGCTCAGATCGAGATATTCGTGCCAGTTGTATAGGCTTATGGGGGAAGCCATGCCGATGGTCGAAACAGAGAAACCGACAGACTGTCATTTGAAGCGCGAACTAATGCAGACCACTCAAGGGCACTTAGCCAAACTCTTGCATCTATGTCTGATCTTGGGTCTTATAACATTGGCGACCACGACCGGCGCATTAGGTGTGGGTTTCGATAACAAGTATCCTGCCTTGGTGCGTCGGAACCAAGTGTCATCTAATGGAATCGTACCTCTCCCAATTCAGGCGGAGAGCTTCCGCTTCGCCCTGCCGAGAGTACAGCAGATAAAAAGCAACGCTGGAGATGAAGTTGTGCTGCACGGTCGCTCCGACACTGCGCCGATCTTCTGGCCGGAACCACGTCCGAACGAGCGGTTATCAGATCGTTCCAGCGCAGTAGTAAGCTCGTTTGTTCCAGTGGCAGGTATATTCATTGGTAATATTGTATTCTTGGTCGCGCTCTCGGTCTGCTATCTGTATGCGCTCAAGCGCGTGATAAGACCGCCTGCATATATCGCGGCACCGGTAGAGGGCTTCCAATCGGATCGGCTTGATGTCTCACGTCCGGAATCAGGAGTAAGGCAGTTCGCAACAGCGGCGAGGGCCTTCAACGGGATGCGGAGTACCCTGATGCACCATATCGAAGAGCGTATCCAGATGCTGTCAGCGTTTTCCCACGACATGCAAACCCCGATTACGCGCATGCGATTGCGCGCGGAACTCGCTGACGATTTTCCCGACAAGGAGAAGTTTCTGCGAGACTTGGATGAAACCGAGAGGCTTATGCGGCAGGGAATAGCCTATGCAAAGAGTGCGCACCTGAGTGAAGAAGAGCCCAAGCTGATCGACATAAAATCGTTTATCGAGTCGTTGGCTTTGGATTATCAAGATACCGGGCGCGCCGTAAGCGTAATCAGCGATGTTCCGGGAACGCTCGTCACCAGACCCTACGCCTTGCGGCGCGCACTATCGAATCTGATCGACAATTCCCTAAAGTTTTCCAATGCTGCCGAGATCTGTGTCACATACATCAGCGAGAATTTGCTCCGGATTTCTGTTATGGATCGCGGTCCTGGAATCCCAGAGGAAATGCTGGATGTGGTGAGGAAGCCCTTCGTTCGTGCGAATTATAAGAGTTCGCCCCATATTTCGGGAGCCGGCCTCGGCTTGGCAATAGTGCAAAACCTCGCTGCAACATTGGGCGCTAGCTTTGATCTGCGAAACAGACCAGGCGGCGGCTTAGTTGCTGAACTGGCAGTTGAGCGAACCTGCTCATCGGCCCGTCGGAATTCGATCAGTGAATGTGCGTGACCGAATCTGCGCATCGCGAGAATGCGCATCGGGACCAAGATCGGGGGCGCGAGAAAAAGTACACGAGCCTTTAGTTTTCATTTGTAATCAGATTCCATTTCCATCGACGGCCCATCAATATTAGGACCAGGAAGAATTTGCGCGTCTTCCATGGCACAATAAATTGAGCTCACAATCTCGAAATATCGGACATCCCGAAGCCGGCAACGACCTGCATTGCGAGCCCTCTGGCTCTATTCAAATGCTCTGTCTTATCGCTGCTGGAGGAGCACTGGAATTTTATGACTTCGTAATCTTCGTCTTCCTCGCGGATGCTATCGGCTCACGCTTCTTTCCTGCAGGCATGCCAGTCTGGGTCACTACCGTGCAGACATTCGGAATATTTGCCGCTGGTTATATTTTCAGGCCCATGGGTGGCGTGATCCTTGCGCATTTTGGCGATCTGTTCGGGAGGAAGAATGTCTTTGCATTCTCGGTTCTTTTAATGGCCGGATCGACCCTGTGCGTAGGCATCGTGCCCGATTACCGAACGATTGGTATTGCAGCGCCGTTGGTGCTGCTCGCGCTTAGGATTTCCCAAGGAATAGCTATTGGGGGAGAGATTCCAGGCGCGTGGACTTTTGCGGTGGAGCATATCTCCGCCCGAAGGGCAGGACTGGCATGCGGAGTAATCTGCGCGGGATTCGGGGTTGGCGTCGCGCTCGGCGCGGGCGTTACGCTCGCGATGTCGTCATTTTTCGGGCCGACAGCAATGCTTAATTACGGATGGCGGATCCCGTTTGTCGTCGGGGGCGTCTTTGGACTTTTAGGCGTAAAGCTTCGACGAAAGCTCGCGGAAACTCCCGTATTCCTGGCTCTCAAGGCAAGAACCCTGCTCGTTCCGGAAATGCCTTTGAAAATCGTCGTACGTAGTTATTTCCGAGGCGTTGTCATATCGATGTTCTGCACTTGGATCCTGTCTGCAAGTGTCGTCATGTCTACGCTCATGGTGCCGACGATCCTTCAGCTGTCCCACAAAGTCGAACCGATACCGGGCCTCATCGCGGCGCTGATAAGCTCCCTATCCCTCGCGCTTGGGGTTTTACTCGGCGGAGTCCTGATTGATCGTGTTGGTTCTGCGAAGTTCTTCATTTGCGGAGGCATCGGACTTGGCATTGGAAGTCTCGCATATCTCAGCATCTCTTTATTGGGCTTATCGTATCTTTACCCACTCAGCGTGATTGTCGGTCTCTCCGGGTCCGTTTGCGCCGGCGTCCCGGTCGTTATGGTGTCGTGCTTTCCGCCGAATATCAGGTTCTCGGGTGTTTCCTTCTCCTATAACCTTGCCTACGCGTTCTTTGGAGGTTTGACGCCCGTAGGAATGACCGCGTTGCTGGCACTATATCCACTTTCACACGTCAGCTATCTCGCATGCGTCGGTGTATTGGCGATCGCGCTCGGTTTTTATGTCCGAAAGGCTCCGGAAATCCTCAAATACTTCGCATCCCCTCGGCTCTGAACGCGAGACAGCTTCCCAATTCCTATTCAGCACCCAAGTCTTGCTTGCTCCGGCTTGACATGGACTGGAATAGCGCGTTGGCCAAACCGTTCGAACTTAGCGGCTTGCGAAGAAACGGGATCTCAGCAAATGTCCGGTGGTCCATATTATCCCGCTCGGGATCGGTCAAAAAGAGCACCGGGATTGGCGCGAATGACGCGGCTAATCCTCTGATGTCAGGCGGAGACTGCCATAGATCCAGATCGAGTAGTATGATATCGGGAAACCGCTCATGGGATTCGAGCCATCGTTTGACTCCAGCCAGGCTCGGCAGGCCGACCGGCTCATATCCAAGGGCAGCAATTTTTTCCTCATACATAAGCCGGACATTGTTGTCTCGTTGACCCAAGACGACAAGCTCTCCATCTCCCAGCGGCACCGCCTTTTCGTCGAAGAATGAAGTCAGCGGCACAGGCTCATGACTAGAGCAAGGCAGGTAGATTCTAAACGTCGAACCTAAACCAATCTCGCTTTCCACATGAATCTTGCCACCCATTCCGGTAACGTGACCATGGACCGCGGCCAATCCCAATCCGGTTCCGCCGCTTTTCGATTTCGTCGTAAAGAATGGCTCAAAGATGTGAGGTAGAATGCTTGGAGGGATCCCTCCTGCAGTATCAATGACGCTCAAAGAGACATACCGACCTTCGGAAAGTTCACCATGGGAAAGCGAAAGGCTACTCTCAATTTCCACCTGACGAGCTTCAAAACTCACGTCGCAATGGCCGACGGCAGCTTGAACAGCGTTTGTGCAAAGGTTCATCAGAACCTGCTGTAAATCGATCGGATTGCCAACGACAGCTTGCATCGACGGCTCAACGGATGTGGCCAAAGTAACATTGCCGGGCAATGAAAGCTTGATCAACGGAACGATATCTTCGATAGCTTCAGCCACATCGAAAGGGCGGTTTAATCTGTCACGCTTGCGGCTGAAGGTAAGTATCTGATCAATAATGTGTTTTGCTCGATGGCCGCTGGACACGATCTCCTTGAGATATTGGCGAGTTCGCGTAGAGCCACGATTGATCTGTAGAGCCATCTCGCCATATCCCATAATGGCGCCTAGTGCATTGTTGAATTCGTGAGCGATGCCGCCCGCAAGCGTGCCTACGGCTTCAAGACGTTGCGCATGTTCGAGCCGCACCTCAAGCTGCTGCCTCTCCTTTCGTTCGGCGTGAGTGCGGATGCATTGAGCGAGCGCAATCACCGCCTGGCCCAGAAGTCTGATTTCGTCACTGCCGGGCTTCCTGCGAACGTCACGATGTCCGAGAAAGAGTATGGCAATCTGATCAGTATCTATGCTGGCGGCTATCACCGAACCGGCGCTCATCGCTCCTTCAGGAAAAGATCGCATCGCCAGCCGCTGGAGATTGTTATAGTAAAAGCGATCCCAATGGAGTCGTTCTTTCATTGTGGTAGCCGTGATTTGCTCCCGCAATATGTCACGAAGTGGATCTCGGTCGCCCAATAATGTATTGCCCAGCCTTTGCATTACGGTATTGGATTTGCCGTCGACAATATAGAAAACGTATTCGCCGGCATCAAAGAACTCCGCGACGATTTTCAGCGAAGAGGATACAGCATCGACAACTGCATCGTGTTCCTCGCTGAACCGCTTCTTGATGTCGGCGGTCAGATTTTCGAGGTCGAGCTGCTGCGTGAGGCGATGAGTCTGCCCCCTGAGACGATACACCAATATTGCGACGTAGGCACATAGCAAAACCGAAATCGACCCGAGCAAGATCCGAGTCCAGGCAGACCGAATACTGATGACGCCGAAGGCGTCGAGATATTGCATCTGCAAAATCTGAGCTTCATCAGATGTTCGGGATGCCTGAATTGCTTCTATTGTGTCGTCTACGGTGGGCAGGGTCTGCAAGATCGTCCGTGCATTGGTGACGTAGGTCTGGATATCCGGATTTGATGCAGCGGGGGACCGCAGAAGACTGCTCAGCATATCCTCAATCGCGCGCGCGAATCTTTCCGTCGGCTCAGCTGCGAAACGCATCATCAGGTTTCCGAGATCTGCCGATTTTTTGAGGGCTATTTCGATGGATGGATCTTCGCTCGCATGAAGATCGCTCAATATCCGCGTGGTAATCACCATTGCGCTTTGCAGGAGGAGATTGCCTGACTTAAAGCGCTCAACGAGCTGGTCGTCTCGATCGATAGATGTAGAAAGTGTATCGAGCTCCGTGTTTAAGGCTGCCACGTTCTCTACCCCGCTCTCGGGAAAGGTAGTGCGGAGACGTTTGACCGCCGCGTGAAGATTGGCGATCGACGTTTCAATAGGCTCGTAATCCCTTAATAGCCCTGCACGGGCCCGTAAAATATCGCGCTGCAGGGAGGCATGATTGACGTCAATTGCCCTCAGAGATGTCAAGATTGTCTCATGGGTATCTCGCGAGGGTGTTCGCCCGACTGCAAGCAACGCGAAGCAGAGCGCCCCGACCACCAGCACTGCAATGCGCCATAGTTCAATCGTCGCTCGTCGCTGAGGGCCTCTAGAAATGTTGTCCATCGAAATCGTCGCTAGGGAGGTTCAAGAATTGAAATTTCCAAGGACCGCAGCGTGGGGTTGCTCGTCTTAAGAAACTAAAAGGTGATCACTCTCCCGCCATCGCCCTCATCGCAAATCCTCAGTCGAATATATCTGAAAACACTTCATTATCCATCGGGTGCGGTCAGGCGACGGCGCCCTCGCCATGGCCCGCAATTCGGAACTCCAGCGAGGATAGGCGATCTCATTTCGGACGTCGCCGAGTTTCGACTGACACATCGGCATCAAAAATATAGCCCGCGCCACGCTCGGTACGAATGAGTCTCGGTGCAGATGGATCAATCTCCAATTTTCGCCGAAGCCTTAAGATCAACACGTCGATGCTTCGATCAAAGATTTCCTCATCATGAACGCGGCTTGCAGACAACAGCTGTTCGCGAGAAAGAATCTGGCGAGGAGCGTCAAGGAAGGCAATGAGCAGGTTAAATTCGCCGGCAGTTAACTTGACGTCCAGCTGATCGGAGGAGGTAAGTTCGCGCTTTTTGGCATTTAAAATCCATTTGTCAAAGGAATAGATCTTCCGCTCCTTTCGATCCGAAACAACCGGCCGGACTCGCAGCGCGGCTCGAACTCGAGCGAGAAATTCACGGAGTCCAAAAGGCTTGGTTATGTAGTCCGATGCACCGAGTTCCAGCCCCACGACCTTGTCGGTTTCCTCCAGCCTGTCTCCGCTAATGATGATGATTGGAGCATCGGTTTTCCCAGATAGCGTCCGGACGATTTCCAAACCATCTTCGTGTCCAAGATTCATATCGACGAGGATCAGGTCGACCTGCTCAGCCTGCAGCACTTGAGCAAGGGAGTGGCTATCTTTCACCCCCGTCACCCGAAATGCGTGCTGGGAGAGGTAATCTATGAGAAGTCCCCGAAGCTTGCTGTCATCATCGACGACAAGAATGTGTTTCACGTTGTCCCCCTACCCGGTCCTGACCACTGGCAGGACCTATCATATATCTGCTGGCAGCGCGGCGTTCTTGGCTCAAGTTTTCACCTATTGGCTATTGCGCTGCCGGATTTCAACGAGATTTCATCGGCGGCGGCTGCGTTACAATTGCAATTTTTGCCGAGCAGCATCAGGTGGCCAAGAATTAGCCTCCCCATTGGCATTATGAAACCGTTGCTACAGAAACCACTTCTCCTATTCCGTTCTAGGAAACCGAACCAAGCCGGTTGGGACAGATGGACTATTACGATCGTAAGACGATTGACGAGCATTGCGTCGACCAAACGCTAGTCAGCATCGGTTTGAAGAGGTACCCTGCCCTTTAATCACCTTGATGCGCCAATTCGAAATGAAGCCACAATGACGACAAAACATAAAACCGATCCAGGCGTCTCGGGAACGGGCTGCAACCTGTTCCAGTGCTCGCATTCTGCCTTGCCGACGATGGACGGTCAGCCGTGAATCTCGCGCTTTTGCTCGTTTTGGGAATCACAGCAGCTATTTTTGTTGTGGGCATCCTTGAGCGCAAACGACCACAGGTCAGTTTCGAACAATGGGCGCTCGGTGGGCGGAAGTTTGGAGCCCTCCTCGTTTTCGTCTTGATGGCAGGCGAAATTTATACGACTTTCACTTTTCTTGGCGTGAGTGGTTATGCCTACGGAAAGGGCGGCACTGTATTCTATATCCTGACCTACACCTGCCTAGGCTTTATCCTGTCCTACTGGCTGTTACCGCCCATATGGAGCTTTGCCAACAAAGAGCGCCTGGTAACCCAACCCGACTTCTTCGAGAGAAAATATAACAGTCCAGGCCTTGGGATGCTTGTCACCTTTGTCGGGCTCGTCGCTCTGATACCCTATTTAATCCTGCAACTTAGAGGCCTCGGCATCATTGCGGAAACGGTCTCAGGTGGAACAATACCGAACTGGCTAGCCGTTATCGGTGGGGCGGCGATAATGACGCTCTACGTCATCGCATCAGGTATGCGGGGGTCAGCGTGGGCTGCGGGGGTCAAGGATAGCACGACGTGGATCATCTGTGCATTCCTGGGTATCTATCTCCCTTATCACTATTACGGCGGCATTGGAGCGATGTTTGAACAGATCGAAGCCGTGCGTCCAGGATTTCTATCATTGCCCGATAGCGGCGAGACAATCATCTGGTATTGCAGCACAGTCGCGCTGTCGGCACTTGGCCTCTACATGTGGCCGCATACCTTTTCCTCCGTATTTACGTCCAGAACCGAGGGGGCGTTCAAGCGCAATGCGGTTTTCATGCCGCTGTATGCACTTGTAATGCTTTTCGCAATGCTGGTCGGGTTTGCGGCCGTTCTCCAAGTCCCTGGCTTGCATGGTGGCGAGATCGACCTTGCTCTTCTGAAGCTCTCGCTCAAAACTTTCGACCCCTGGTTTGTGGGCGTTATCGGGGCGGCGGGAGTCCTCACTGCCTTAGTGCCCGGTTCGACTATTCTTATCGCTGGTTCGACGTTGATTTCTGCCAACATACTTCGACGGATTGCGCCCTTGCTTCCCGAAGCGAAGGTGACCACTGCAGCTAGGCTCTCAGTCGTGGCGATTAGCACAGTCGCAGTCTATTTCACCCTTATCGGAGGCGACAGCATCGTTTCAGTGCTGATCATGGGATACAGCATCGTCACCCAGCTTTTCCCTGCACTCTTTGCAAGCCTTCTCTCGAAAAATCCCCTCACTAAAGAAGGAGCTGCGGCAGGAATTATCGTCGGAGTTGGAGCCGTTGGGATCGTGGTCACGACAGGGCTGACAATTTCAAGCTTTTTTCCCGATGCGCCGATAGCAATTAAGGAGATTAACACGGGCTTTATCGCCCTTACCCTGAATATACTGGTCGCCGCCCTTGTTAGCATCGCGACGGCGCGGCCACTCGCCTCGCCCCGCTTCGACAACTAAGAGCGGCCAGCGAATATGAGACACGGTTATAAAGTGCCAAGAAGGAAAGAGAATTGCTAAAAATAATTCTCGTAATCACTCTAGTTCTGGTGGTTTTTGGGGGCAATATCATCTGCAACAGCGACGAACGGCTGGCGGGCTTGCCCATTTTTTTTGTTTGGAACGTTTGCAGCGTTTTTATCATTGCGCTCGGCATGTGGATCATCTTCAAGCTTGACGACAAAAACGACACGACTCGTTAGATGCCCTTACGCGGATTGCATCATTACATTCATATCATCAGCAGGTTTTTGAAACCCCAAGATACGTTTCACTCTCATTATTACAGCCACTTAGTCGGCGGTCCGGCTAAGCCATAGATTTGTGTACCTCTTTCAAATGTAACGCAGAGTTCGCCACTGAAATCACTGTTTGGCGGGAGCATGCGAAGTCATCGCTTTCTGACCAACCGGCGATCGCTTAGGGCCGCCGACGATTAATGAGGAACGCTATGAACATCGTATTATGCGGAACGTCATTTCCGGACATTGCCGGCTATCTTCGGGAGGCTCTCCCACACAGCTTTGAGGGAAACATCGTCGTATGGGACGGTGTCGAAGCAAATCTGCCCGAGCGCAACGATGTAATGATTCCGATGATGCATCCGATAACGGCATCATTGATAGATCGCGCAAAGCCGCGGCTTATACAGCAATGGGGATCAGGTCTTGAAGGTGTAGACATCGATCATGCGCGAGCGAAGGGTACAGCTGTTGCCAATATCGCGGCGAGCGGCGGCAATGCCGATTCTGTTGCTGAACATACCATTTTGTTGATGTTGGCACTGCTGCGACGCCTGCGGCTTGCCGAGCACAACGTCAGAACTGGCTGCTGGGGGACACCGGTCGGGATGAGCTTGGCGGGTCGTACAGCGTGCATATATGGCCTGGGTGCCGTTGCTCTGCCTCTCGCACAAAGACTGAAGGCGTTTGGGGTCCGGCTGATTGGATGCACCAGGGAGCCCACAGCAGCAAAGATCGCAGCGTACGGGCTGGACAAGTGTTACGCAGTGAGCGAGATCGAGCACTGCCTGGCCGAAACGGAAATTCTCGTCGTTTGCTTGAGACAGTCGCGAAGCAATGTCAACGCGATTACGGAGAGGGAATTGAGAGCGCTGCCCAGAGGCGCTTTCGTGGTAAACATCGCGCGAGGAGGCTTGATAGATTACGCCGGTCTCTATGCGTGTCTTGCTGATGGCCATCTGGGGGGCGTAGGCCTCGATGTCTTCTGGCGCGAACCGTTTGACTCCAGCGACCCTCTTCTTCAAATGGACAATGTCATTGCTACTCCCCATGTCGCCGGCATCACCGTTGCTGGGATGAGTGATATAGCAGCCGGAGTTGCTGACAATATCGTCCGGCTCGTCACGGGTGAGCCGCTCTTGAATCAGGTTGCCTGATCTCCTGATAAAGTGACACGGAGCCCTGCTCGCAGGAGATACCAATCGTCGAGCTCGGCGTGATTGACGATCCGTATCTCCTGCGATGTCTGAAGAAAGCTTCATGTGGGTCTAGAGTAAAATGCGTCGCCCTCGGTATCGAAAACGAGCTATAACCGCCGCAGGAGGAGCGAGAAAAATCAGATCCTGGCCTCTGCGACTTCCACAGGCACGGAAAATGCATACCCTTCGCTGCGCACGGTCTTTATATAGACTGGCTCACGAGCGTCATCTCCCAGCCTCTGCCGCAATCTGCTGACTAACAAATCGATTGATCGGTCGAAGAGCTCGGCGTGTCGTCCCCGAGTAAGGTCGAGAAGCTGATTGCGGCTTAACACCCTTTGGGGACGATCGATGAAGACCCGCAAAAGCCGCAGTTCTGCTCCGCTCAGCGCGACTGCGGCGCCCTTTTGATCGATCAGGTGGCGGCCTACGGTATCAAGACGCCACAATCCGAACCGCAGCAATCGCGCGGCATTGCTAATTTGAAGATTGGGCGGCAAGGATCTGGTTCGTCTCAGGACTGCTTTGATCCTGGCGAGAAGCTCCCGTGCGGCGAAAGGCTTCAGAACATAGTCGTCGGCTCCTAGATCCAGGCCCGCGACCCGATCGACCTCATCACGACATGCCGTCAACATAAGCACAGGAATCTCCTTGTGCTTGCTCGCTCGCAACTGCCGACATAATGCGAAGCCATTATCGCCCGGCATCATTATATCAAGCAGGATCAGATCAATTGCATTCGCTTCGAGGCAAGTCCTCATCTGCCTGCCATCCGCCGCCATCGAAATGCGAAAGCCGTTTTTGATCAGATAGCCGGAAACCAGCTCTCGGATCTCGCGATCGTCATCGACAATCAGGATGTGGTCAACATGTTCCATCAGGGATGCCCCCTTGTTCGCCCGGCTACCTTTGATCACCAATTTGGTTGCCGAGCGAGAATGCCCTCTCGGCAACCGCAGACAGATCAGAAGTGATCGACGTCAATGATTGCCTGTGCAAACGCCTGCGGCGCTTCCTGAGGAAGATTGTGGCCGATCCCACCTGTCAGGTTGCGATGCTCGTATTTGCCGGTAAACTTCTTCGCATAGCTGGCAGGCTCAGGATGGGGCGCGCCGTTTGCGTCGCCCTCCATGGTGATCGTTGGTACGTGAATGTCCGGAAACTCGGCAAGTTTGCGTTCGTACTGGGCGTATTTTCTCTCACTTTCCTCGAGACCTAAACGCCAGCGATAATTGTAAATTGTGATCGCGACCTGATCCGGATTGTCGAGCGCCTTGGCGCTGCGTTCGAATGTTGCATCGTCGAAGTCCCACTTGGGGGATGCCAGCTTCCAAATCAGCTTCGCAAAATCGTGACGATATTGATCGTAACCCAAAACGCCGCGCTCGGTTGCGAAGTAGTACTGGTACCACCATTCAAGCTCCGCCTGCGGCGGAAGCGGCTTCTTGTTCGCCGCCTGACTGCCGATGAGGTAGCCGCTGACTGAGACCATCCCCTTACACCGGTCCGGCCAAAGAGCTGCCATAATATTGACGGTCCGGGCACCCCAGTCGAAGCCACCGAGTATGGCTCTCTTGATTTTCAGGGAATCCATGAGATCGATCATATCCACTGCTAAGGCTGCCTGTTGTGCATTGCGCGGAGTGGACTTCTCGAGAAATCTGGTAGAGCCGTAGCCGCGAAGATACGGAATGATCACTCGATAGCCGGCGTCGGCCAATAGCGGGGCAACGTCAACATAGCTGTAGATGTCGTATGGCCAGCCATGCAGCAGTAAAACGACCGGGCCATCTGCCGGGCCAACTTCAGCATACCCGACATCCAGCAGGCCCGCTTTGATTTGCTTCAAGGTCTGAAAGGAAGTGTGCGTGCCCGCTTTAACTGACGGCGCACTAGAAGTGGATGGCGAAGTCTCTGCTTTCGCAGCGCCGACAACCCCGAACTGAACTGCGGCGAACGCCAAGGCGGCCGCACCGACCACTTGGCGACGCTGGTGATTGATTTCTTCTGACATGTTGATTCTCCGGTTACACATTCAGCGACGACACAGAACCGCCGCTAAGTATCTCCATTGTTTCCAATATTTCCCGATTTAATACGTTTGTAGCAATCCACGCCGACTATCGGCATGACGCCGGGGGCACTGCACTTCGCGGTAATTTAGGGGCATCGTCCCTGGACGTTGCTTCTTACCCAGTGGGTTGGACGCCGACGGCTCTAACCATTGAGCTACGGGCTCGGCGCCAGCAGATCAAGTTCACCGACGACCAACGCAACACATACGGATTGACCCAGACGGGGCTCGGAGCTCTTGAAGGGAGGTGAACCAGCGACCATTTCTGGCATTTATCTAACCGAATGAGTCGTATGCCTTCGTGCGATGAGGCTCTATTCTCGAACGTGTGTAGGGTTGCCAAACAGTTTGCCGGACAAGGCTGATTATTCATTGTGTTGGGATTTCATTCCATTTTGCGTTTCGTCGCGACCATGGCGCGAGCTATAGCCAGATGAGCGGCCCGCGCGGTCGATCCGAGCTAGCGGTCATTTCGTGGCGTGCCGGCTGGCGCACCTGCGCCTATCCCGCCCACCGGCTGAGTGCGGCTATTGGCTGACATTACGACCGTCTCACGAACAGCATTACCACTCTTCACATGATCGATGAACGCGCGGAGTTTCGGCAGCATCTGCCGACGGTGAGGAAAGTAGAGGAAAACCCCCGGTGTAATGGGAGCGAAAGGTTCCAGGACACTTTTGAGCGTTCCTGCCTCCAGCGCAGAAGCGACAATCGGGCGCGGAAGCTGCGCAA